>NZ_JAQIRK010000010.1:0-199915 GCF_050600805.1 Klebsiella sp. 141240
TCGGACTAACGCCGCAGGCGTTGAACAGCGCGCTTGTCGCGCTGGCCCCGAAGGGGTGAGCCGCGTTGCGGCGAATAATCGAACGCAGTTCGATGGAGAGTCCGGTCGCAGAAAAGCAAAAAACCGCCTTTTGGGCGGGTTCTTTAAATAGTGGTGCCCGGACTCGGACTAACGCCGCAGGCGTTGAACAGCGCGCTTGTCGCGCTGGCCCCGAAGGGGTGAGCCGCGTTGCGGCGAATAATCGAACGCAGTTCGATGAAGAGTCCGGCCGCAGAAAAGCAAAAACCCAGCCATAGGCTGGGTTCTCTGAATAAGTGGTGCCCGGACTCGGAATCGAACCAAGGACACGGGGATTTTCAATCCCCTGCTCTACCGACTGAGCTATCCGGGCAACGGGGCGCATTAAACCGTAATCCGCCCACTGCGTCAATGAAATTTCTCTATTTATTGTTTGATTGCTTATCTTTGCGGCAATTCCGCACCAAAAGGGGCGTTTTGCTTAAAATCACATCACGCCGTTATCGCCTTCGCGGACTCTCCAGCCGCGGGTGATGGCGATGGCATGGCGTTTTCCGGAGATATCGTAATCGCCAACGAGCTCTTCGTCATCCCGTGGCGAACTGATGGTTAAGATCGCATCCACTCCATGGCGGTAAGCGCCATGATGGCTGAAAATGGTGCCGATAAAGCATTTATCGTTGAGCCACACCGGGATCCACGCCACCGTTTCAACGGTGTAGTGCCCCGCAGCGCCGCCATAGTAGCTGTCCACATCATCTTTAGCGGTACCGGGGGGAACAGGGCAAATCGGCTCATCGTTATCGTCAGCAGGTTTATCCTTTAGCAGGCTACCTTGCATGACGTCCAATGACTTCAATAAGCCCGCTTTATCTTTATCGTTTAAGGCTGGGGTGGGTGACTGCCCGTTTTCCGCAGCGCTAATGATATTGAGGTTATAACGGTAGCGGATGGTGATGGCCGGCGTCAGGTCGCTCTGGTTAAACGGACGCAGCAGATAGAGGTTATCTTCCCCAAACACGCCGTTAAACCACAGGGCGTAAACCTGGCCGTTGATTCTGACCCAGCGGCTCCACTGGTTCGCTCCGCGATCGTTAATAGAGTAAAGGGCGCCGGGCACGCCGGCATCGAAGTTATCGTCGTCATTGCTGTCGGCATCGTTCACCGATTCAAAGGCGTTATCACCGCGTTTCAGCACGCCGGTATAGCTGAACAGGCCGGTACCGCCAACATAGCTATCGATGATGAGATCGCGTTTGCCGTCGCCGTCGAGGTCGATAAGCGTGAAGCTGACTTTGCCGTTTTCCGAATCGGCGCTGATATCGGAATGTAAAAACGCCTGCCACTCATCGTCGCTGATATCCGCCGCTGGCTTGGTGGTTGAGACCGGCGCGTCGTCGGCATAGGTGAGGGTAAAGTGGCTGATGTGTCCGCTGAGCGGAAACTGTTCCGCAATGTTCTCTAATGCAAGTTCCGGGTTGCGTTTTTGCTCTTTTAGGACCGCGTCGTGCAACGTCTTCAGCGCGAGTATATCGGCCTCTCGTTGCTTGCGGGGAATAACCTTGCTGACGAAGGTAGGAAGCTGCCAGGTTCCGCCTGGGGTGATTTCCCGACACATGCCGGTACTGTATTTCAGACTTTGCACAAAAGCTTTGCCATCCCACACTCGCTCTTCTCCGCTGACGCAGTCGGCGACGCCGCGTCCCTTGTTGAAGAAGGCGATTACGCCATCGTTATAGCTGGAAGCATCCGTAGTAATGAGCTGTGGCCTGGCGGCCTGTGTGTTATCGACAACCCACATCGCGTAGCCGTCGTTATAGGCGGCGCGCCAGCACAGAGTCTGCAGTAGCGAGTGATTTTTATCCAGCGAAGTGAGGGTGATTTGTCGTTCGCTGGTCGGAATATCGGCGTTTTGCCTGTCATCACACTGGCTGTTGAGCGCGATTTCCAATTGCGGTAGCCATTTCTGCTGTTGTTTCGCGTTGAGCGCAACGGGCTGGGCGCTGTGAATAAACGGCGCGCTCAGGATCTCCGGCGCGGGAATGGCGCGCAGAACGGTGCTGTCGTCACCGTCGCCTTTACGTAACAGCGCATCGGCGGTGCCGATCCGCCGCTGGAATTCATCGATCTTGAGGAACACCGCGCTGCTGCCTGCGTTCGACAGCCGCTTGCGCTGGCCATTGAGCGATAGCTCGATTTTCGCGTTTTGCTCCAGGGCGGTAATAAGCGCGCTGGTTTGCGTACTGTCGAAATGAAAATGGCTGTCGTCGATAGCCTCAAGCGTCCCGCGATCGCTATCGTTGATAAAAAGATTTACGCTGGCATCTGGCGGAATATCGTGCTCGGTCTGCGCAAAGGTGACCTGCGCGGTTGCCTGCCGCCCTGCGCCTGCACTGCGAGTCAGCAGGACGCTGACTTCGCCCATTGTCGCGCCATAGCCCGCAGCCCGGCAGGTGCCGGTATTATCGCAGGCGACTTCCCAGTCTTTGTAGGCGAAAGAGAAACCGCGAGGAGGGGCGGCCATCAGCGAGGTCGAACAGAGCCCCATTACGGCGGCCCAGAGAAGTGGACGCATATAGATCCCTGCCACAGAAAGTGTCAGGGAATTATATGCGCCTTGCAGGGCTTGGGAAATCCGAATTACGTGAGCGCGCCGCCCATCCGGCAGCGGGCAAAGCGCAGAATATCTTCCGCCAGACGCTGGGCGGTATCGACGTCGGCCTGGCTGCGTTTGATCAGCATGCGGCTCAGGCAGCCTTCGACAATTAATTCCATCTGCTTAGCGACCATTTCCGGGTCATCCACCTCAAGCAGGGTCAGCAGCTCGTGCGTGTAGGCCAGCGAAGCCTGCTTCTGCTGTTCCGCTAACTGGTGAATTGGGTGCTGGGCATCCGGATAGAATGTACAGGCGGCGATAAACAGGCAGCCCGGATAGCGGTGGTTGCTAACGCATTTGGTCAGCGCGCTATAGCGCGCCAGCAGCTTTTGTTCTGCGCTCAGCGTCTCATCCAGCAACAGCTGGCGACGCCAGGCATCAACCTGCTGACTTAAATAACGCAGGGCGTCATAAAGCAGCGCTTCGCGGTCGGGCCAAAAGCGCTTGAGGTCATCAAGCGGGTATGCGACGCGTTCGGCGACCATTTCCAGCGTGGTGTTGGCGATACCCTCGATTTCAAGAATTTGTATGGCCTCACCCAGGACATCTTCACGTTGCACGATAGTCTCCTCCATTTATCCTCCTCAAGTGTCGTTCACGGTTGCCAATCGCGCAAATGGGCGCTGAATGCCGTAGCATCCATAAACCCGGTGACGCGCTGCGCGGGCTGTTCTTCTCCCTGCGCGTTGAAGAACAGAATCGTCGGCAAGCCGAGCACCTGTAAATGTTTCAGCAGAGCTGCGTCTTGCGCGCTGTTCTTAGTGACATCCACTTGCAACAGAACGGTCTCTTTTAGGGCCTGTCGCACTTCAGGAGCGCTAAAGGTATATTTTTCGAACTCTTTGCAGGCCACGCACCAGTCGGCATACAGATCGAGCATGACCGGTTTCCCTTTGGCCTGAGCCAGCGCCTGGTTGAGTTCATCAACGGTGCTGACGCGGGTAAATTCCAGATGCGCCTGCTGCTGGACGGCCGGTGCGCCAAAGGCCCAATCCTGCAGCGGACGCGCGCTAACCAGCGCGGCGGCCAACATGACGATTTGCACCAGACGCAGCCAGGGTTTGGTGGCGCCAAGCGAGGTGATAAACGCCCAGCTAAAGAAGGCAACGCCAAGCAACGACCACAGACGTAAACCCCAGGCTTCGCCGATAACGCGTTCCAGTAAAAAGACCGGCAGCGCGAGGATCACGAAGCCAAACGCGGTCTTGACATGGGCCATCCACGGCCCGCTCTTCGGCAGCAGACGGTTACCGAACACGGTCACCAGGATCAGCGGCAGCCCCATTCCCAGCGCGTACAGATACAGCGTGCCGCCGCCGAGCCACAGGTTACCGCTTTGAGCGATATACAACAGAATGGCGCTAAGCGGGGCCGTAGTGCAAGGGGAACAGATAAGCCCGGCGATGGCGCCCATTGCAAACACGCCGCCCGGCGAACCCCCCTGGCGCTTGTTGCTCATCAGCGTCAGTCGGGTTTGCAGCGATGAAGGCAGTTGCAGCGTAAACAGGCCGAACATCGACAGCGCCAGCGCGATAAATACCGCTGACAGCCCAATTAATACGTAAGGGTGCTGCAGCGCGGCCTGGAATTGCAGACCGGCGGCGGCTACGACCAGCCCCAGCGCGGTATAGGTAACCGCCATCCCCTGGACATAAATAAATGCCAGCAGCAGGGCGCGCGCCGTTGATAAGCGCTGTTTACCGCCGAGGACAATCCCGGAAATCAGCGGATACATCGGTAAAACACAAGGCGTAAAGGCGATACCGATACCAATCAGCAGCGCCCATAGCGCTGAAAACGGCAGCGACGCGGGTTCCGCGCCGGTCTGGCTGCCGCTGGCGGGTGCTGAAGGTTGGTCTGCCAGCGCCTTGCCGGAGTCAGCGAGCACCGCGCTGAGCGGCACGATTTTGGTCTCCGGCGGGTAGCAGAACCCGGCGTCGGCGCAGCCCTGATAGGTAACGGTCAGCGTGGCTGTTTTGCTGGCTTGCGTGAGGCTAATCGGTAATGTCAGACGCTGACGATAAATTTCGCTTTTGCCATAAAACTCGTCTTCATGCCATTCGCCAGGCGGTAGCGAAGGGGCGACGATCGCAGCGTCCTTTGCCGTCAGCGTAATCTGCTTACGGTAGAGGTAGTAGCCATCCTTGATGCGCCAGCTCAGGTTGAGGTCGTGTTGATTCTGCTGAAAGTCAAAGGCGAAAGCCCGATCGGCAGGCACGAAGTTTGAACGCCCGGGGGCGTCAAACAACCCGGCGCTGGCGGATGCGCTGCACAGTAGCAGGATCAGCGTAATGATGCGTTGAGCCATGAGAGGTAATCGTTGTCTCCGTGAGTAACCGGCAGGACCAGTAGTTCGGGGGTTTGATACGGGTGATGGGACTTCAGGCAGTCCAGTAACGCCTGCTGATGGGCCAGGTTGGTTTTGAGCAGCATCTGGACTTCATACTCCTGCTCAAGCTTTCCTTCCCAGTAGTAGAGCGACGTCGCTCCCGGCAGGATGGTGGCGCAGGCGGCGAGTTTTTCTCCGAGCGCTTTGGCCGCCAGATCCTGGGCGGTCGCTTCATCCGGCGCGGTACAGAGTACAACAACAGCATCAGGCGTAGTCATCGTGAACCTCGTATCAGCGAAAAGAGGCACTATAGCATGCATGATGCGGGGAGATTAACCAAAGGGGCCAGTTACTTTACTGGCCCCTTTTTAACGATCTTAAAGCATGAGGCCGCCGAAGATGAATCCGAGGATCACGCAAAGCGTAATGGCGATGACGCCCGGGATCAGGAAGGCATGGTTAAAGACATATTTGCCGATACGCGTGGAGCCGGTGTCGTCCATTTCGACCGCTGCCAGCAGGGTCGGATAGGTTGGCAGCACGAACAGCGCTGAGACCGCCGCGAATGAGGCAATTGCCGTCAGCGGGGTGACGCCAAGCAGCAGCGCGGCGGGCATCAATGCCTTGGTCGTGGCGGCCTGTGAATAGAGCAGCGTAGCGGCGAAGAACAGCACCACCGCCAGCAACCACGGATAGTTTTGCAGCAGATCGCCCGCTACCGTCTGGATATCGGCAATGTGCGCTTTAACGAAGGTATCCCCGAGCCAGGCGACGCCGAGCACGCAGACGCAGGCGCTCATTCCTGACTTAAAGGTGCTGGCGTTCAGCACTTCGCCGGTATCGATTTTACAGGTGATGCTAATCAGCGTGGCGATGGTCAGCATGAAGACCACGATCGCTTCGTTACGCGGCAGCACCGGGTTCTGGATCAGGCCGACGGTGTCGCTGATGGCGGTAGCGTAGAACATGACCGCGACGATGCCGACGAGGAACAGCAGAACGGCGCGTTTAGCATGCGGCTTCAGCTCGAAGACCTGACTGCCGCGCAGGCTCACTTCCCCTTTTGCCAGCCGTTCCTGATAGACCGGGTCGTCTTTCAGCTCGCAGCCGAGGAAGTTACAGACGACGGCGGTCAGCATGACGGCAATCAGGGTAACCGGCAGGCAGATCGCCAGCAGCGTCAGGTAGCTGACGCCAAGTGGTTCGAGAATACCGGCAAAGAAGACCACTGCCGCGGAGATAGGCGAGGCGGTAATCGCAATCTGCGAAGCGACAACGGCGATGGAGAGCGGGCGGGAAGGGCGAATACCCTGTTCTTTCGCCACTTCGGTGATGACCGGCAGGGTAGAAAACGCGGTATGACCAGTGCCTGCCAGCACGGTCATGAACCAGGTGACCAGCGGCGCAAGGAAGGTAATGTACTTGGGATGGCGGCGTAGCATACGTTCGGCGAGGCTGACCAGATAGTCCATCCCTCCGGCGACCTGCATCGCGGCGATAGCGGCGATAACCGCCATGATGATTTCAATGACGTCAAAGGGGATCGCCCCGGGTGGAATTTGAAAAATTAAGGTTAAGACGAGGACGCCGAGGCCACCGGCAAAGCCGATACCAATGCCCCCGAGTCGGGCCCCCAAATAGATTGCCAGCAGGACAACCACGAGCTCTGCACCAAACATATATGCCTTCCTTGTTTTTTAACAAGTTGATATTGAATTGTTGTCGTTTCGTAAACCCAAAAAAGCAAAAAGGCATGTCATCACTGACATGCCTTTGGTTAGTTTACCCTGAAAGCTTACTGTTCGCTTTCATCGGTATACCGTTTTGCTTTATAAGCCGGATGCATCAGGTTTTGCGGGGAGAAAATGTCATCCAGTTCGGCTTCGGTCAGCAGCCCGCGCTCCAGCACCACTTCACGTACGCTCTTACCGGTTTCGGCGCAAATCTTACCGACGATATCGCCATTGTGGTGGCCGATGAACGGGTTGAGGTAGGTCACGATACCGATGGAGTTGTAGACGTAGCTTTCGCATACCGCTTTGTTAGCGGTAATGCCGTTCACGCATTTTTCCAGCAGGTTGTAGCAGGCGTTGGTCAGGATGTGGATAGATTCAAACATCGCCTGGCCAATCACCGGTTCCATAACGTTCAGCTGCAGCTGACCGGCTTCGGAGGCCATGGTCACGGTGGTATCGTTGCCGATAACTTTGAAGCACACCTGGTTAACCACTTCCGGCACCACCGGGTTAACTTTTGCCGGCATGATTGAGGAACCAGCCTGCAGCTCTGGCAGGTTGATTTCATTCAGGCCAGCGCGCGGGCCGGAAGAGAGCAGGCGCAGGTCGTTACAAATCTTGGACAGTTTGACCGCCAGGCGTTTCAACGAACTGTGAACCATCACATACGCGCCGCAGTCAGAAGTCGCTTCAATCAGGTCTTCCGCCGGAACGACCGGCAGGTTGCTGACTTCCGCCAGTTTCTGTACCGCCAGCTGCTGGTAGCCGTCAGGGGTGTTCAGGCGAGTCCCGATAGCGGTCGCGCCGAGGTTCACTTCCAGCAGCAGCTCTGCGGTACGCAGAATGCTTTTGGTTTCTTCGTTCAGCAGTACGTTAAAAGCGTGGAATTCCTGGCCGAGGGTCATCGGAACCGCATCCTGTAGCTGCGTGCGGCCCATTTTCAGGACGTCCTGGAACTCAACGGCTTTCGCCTGGAAGCCTTCGCCCAGCTGTTTGATAGCATCGATTAATTTGAGAATCGATGCATAGACCGCGATGCGGAAACCGGTGGGGTAGGCGTCGTTAGTGGACTGGCATTTGTTGACGTGGTCATTAGGGTTGAGGAACTGGTATTCACCTTTCTGGTGGCCCATCAGTTCCAGACCGATATTCGCCAGCACTTCGTTGGTGTTCATATTGACGGAGGTGCCCGCGCCGCCCTGGAACACATCAACCGGGAACTGGTCCATGCATTTACCGTTGTTCAGCACTTCATCGCATGCCGCGACAATGGTGTTCGCTACGCTTTTAGGAATGGTTTGCAGTTCCTTGTTAGCCAGCGCGGCGGCCTTCTTCACCATCACCATGCCCCGAACAAACTCAGGGATGTCGCTAATCTTGTTGTTGCTGATGTAGAAGTTTTCAATCGCTCTCAGAGTATGAACGCCATAGTATGCGTCAGCTGGAACTTCCCTGGTGCCCAACAGATCTTCTTCGATACGAATGTTGTTTAACATGTGAACCTTCTTTTTCAAGCTGCCAATGAATTCACCAAATACACAGAATTTATAGGATTTAGCGTATTTTCAGACCGAAGATTATTTCCTTAACCGGCCCGGTGCCCACGATCATATGCTGATGATAGCGAAGTTCAGTAACCTTGATCACTTATTATATAGCGCGGCGGATAAGAATTATTAATCTGTGAAATGAGTCACCGCTTTACTATTTTTGAAAAAAATGCCGTTGTCGTTGATTGAAAAATGGCGCGCCAACCCCACATTCCTATGACGCGAATAGCAAATTATCACTACGGGCGTCTGCTACGACGGCCGATTGAAGGAGACGCCGGTGCGTTGGATCCCATTTATTGCCTTTTTCTTATACGTTTACGTCGAGATCTCGATCTTTATCCAGGTCGCGCACGTGCTTGGCGTGCTGTTGACGCTGATCCTGGTTATCTTTAGCTCGGTTGTGGGGATGTCGCTGGTCCGCAACCAGGGCTTCAAAAACCTGATGCTGATGCAGCAGAAAATGGCGGCTGGCGAAAGCCCTGCCGCAGAAATGATTAAAAGCGTGTCGCTGATTATCGCCGGGCTGCTGCTGTTGATCCCGGGCTTCTTTACCGACTTCCTCGGTCTGCTGCTGCTGTTGCCGCCGGTGCAAAAGCTGATGACCTTAAAACTAATGCCGTATCTGCGCTTTAGCCGGATGCCTGGCGGCGGTTTTAGCGCCGGCGCTGGCAACGGAGACACCTTCGAAGGGGAGTTCCAGCGTAAAGACGACGAACGCGACCGTCTGGATCACAAAGACGACCGCTAAAACGACAAAACCGGCCTGCGCCGGTTTTTTGTTATCGGCTTGCTGAAGGTGAGCGTGCAGGTAAGGCGAACCACAGCACCGCCAGCATAATAATGGCGTACAAGCTCTTCCAGCCGACCATTGCTAACAGCAAAATGCAGAGCACGCTTCCCACGATGGCCAGCACGCGGTATTTACCGTGTAGGAGTCGGCATCCCGCTAGCATGCACAGCAGATAAATCATGATGAAAATGCCGTTGGCATAGACGATCAGCGCATCGAGATTAATGTTCAGCCAGTAAATGCACAGCGTACTAAGTACGCAGCAGCCTAAGACCGCATTCAGGGCGTTGCGCGGTACCTGGCGCGGCGACAGGCGGGCCAGGTAGCTCTCCGGCTTGAACTGCGCCTGCGACCAGACCAGGCGGGCAAAACTTTGGATATAGATATTAAGGCTGGCGAAGCAGGCGAGGTAGCCGATTACGCAGGCAACCCACAGCGCCTGCACTCCGAACAGTCGCACTACGATGTTTGGCAGCGAAGCCGCCGCCGCCATTTCCTCACCGAAGGCGTGAAAATGCAGAACGACTACCGTACAGCCCCAATAAACGGTTCCTGCCAGCACCAGGCCAATCATCAGCGCTCTAGGGAAGTCGCGCTCCGGACGTTTAAACTCAGATGCCAGATGAGCAAAGGCTTCCAGGCCGACGAAGCACCAGAACATCACCGATAGGGCCGCAAACAGCTGTGACGTGTCGACATCTTTAGGCTCCGGGAAAGGGATCTGCGCCGGGTTTATGCCACCGCGCCACCAGATGGCGACGATCAGCGCGACAATCAATATCGCAACCAGCGTCTGTAGATTGGCGCTGGAACTGGCGCCGCGCGAGCCCACCCACCAGACGATCGCTAGCGTGCCGAGCTCGGCAAGCAGCAGCTGAGTATCGTGCCAGCCGAACAGCGCCTGGCCAAAACCGGTGGCGATATGCAGTGCGGCGGGTAAGCCCACCGGGATCACCGATAAAAACAGCCAACCGGTTACCCGTGCCAGACGTGGGCCGAACGCCATATCCACAAAATGAGCCACGCCGCCAGCGCTGGGAAAGTGGCGCCCAAGCACGGCAAACACGATAGCGATGGGAAAGACCAGGAGAATCAGCGCCGGCCACGCCCACAGGCTATTATCGCCTGAGACCAGCGCCGCCAGCGCCGGTACGGCGAATACGCCGGTTCCCAGTAGTGATGTCGAAAGTAACCCGACTCCCTGACCTAACCCCAGTTCCTGTTTTAAACCACTCATGACTCAACCCTGCGCGCGGCAAAAAAACGATGTTATCACAACCCTTTGCGCCAGAAAGCGCAGCCCCCACGCGAATATTTTTGCGCGTCAGCGCACAGGCGGAAATTTTTTTTTAATTTTCCCCTTGAAGCGGTAAATGGCCATCCCCATCTCTCTCTGCACTAGTCGGAAACCGTTTACGGCCCGGCGCCATCCATAACTGATAATGACTTTCTCGAAGGAGAGCTATCAATGAGTATTCGTCCGTTACATGATCGTGTGATCGTCAAACGTAAAGAAGTTGAAACCAAATCTGCAGGCGGCATCGTTCTGACCGGTTCTGCGGCAGCTAAATCAACTCGTGGCGAAATCATCGCTGTCGGTAAAGGCCGCATCCTGGAAAACGGAACTGTGCAGCCGCTGGACGTTAAAGTTGGTGACATCGTGATTTTCAACGATGGTTACGGCGTGAAGTCTGAGAAGATCGACAACGAAGAAGTGCTGATCATGTCCGAAAGCGACATCCTGGCAATTGTTGAAGCGTAATTCGCACGACCCTGAACGAATTTGAGGAATAAAAGAAATGGCAGCAAAAGACGTAAAATTCGGTAACGACGCTCGTGTAAAAATGCTGCGCGGCGTAAACGTACTGGCAGATGCAGTTAAAGTCACCCTGGGCCCGAAAGGCCGTAACGTTGTTCTGGACAAATCCTTCGGCGCGCCGACCATCACTAAAGATGGCGTTTCCGTAGCTCGTGAAATCGAACTGGAAGACAAATTCGAAAACATGGGCGCGCAGATGGTGAAAGAAGTTGCCTCTAAAGCGAACGACGCTGCAGGCGACGGTACCACCACCGCAACCGTACTGGCTCAGGCTATCGTTAACGAAGGTCTGAAAGCCGTTGCCGCGGGCATGAACCCGATGGATCTGAAACGTGGTATCGACAAAGCTGTCGTTGCCGCTGTGGAAGAACTGAAAGCGCTGTCCGTACCGTGCTCTGACTCTAAAGCCATTGCTCAGGTTGGTACTATCTCCGCTAACTCCGACGAAACCGTAGGTAAACTGATCGCTGAAGCGATGGATAAAGTCGGTAAAGAAGGCGTTATCACCGTTGAAGACGGCACCGGTCTGGAAGACGAACTGGACGTCGTTGAAGGTATGCAGTTCGACCGTGGCTACCTGTCCCCTTACTTCATCAACAAGCCGGATACCGGCGCTGTTGAACTGGAAAGCCCGTTCATCCTGCTGGCTGACAAAAAAATCTCCAACATCCGCGAAATGCTGCCGGTTCTGGAAGCTGTAGCGAAAGCTGGCAAACCGCTGGTTATCATCGCTGAAGACGTTGAAGGCGAAGCGCTGGCGACCCTGGTGGTTAACACCATGCGCGGCATCGTTAAAGTTGCTGCGGTTAAAGCGCCGGGCTTCGGCGACCGTCGTAAAGCCATGCTGCAGGACATCGCGACCCTGACTGGCGGTACCGTTATCTCTGAAGAGATCGGTATGGAGCTGGAAAAAGCGACTCTGGAAGACCTGGGTCAGGCTAAACGCGTTGTTATCAATAAAGACACCACCACCATCATCGATGGCGTTGGCGAAGAAGCCGCAATTCAGGGCCGCGTTGCTCAGATCCGTAAGCAGATCGAAGAAGCGACCTCTGATTACGACCGTGAAAAACTGCAGGAGCGCGTGGCTAAACTGGCCGGCGGTGTTGCGGTAATCAAAGTCGGTGCTGCTACCGAAGTTGAAATGAAAGAGAAAAAAGCGCGCGTTGACGATGCCCTGCACGCGACCCGTGCTGCGGTTGAAGAAGGCGTGGTAGCTGGCGGCGGCGTAGCGCTGGTCCGCGTGGCGGCGAAAATCGCTGGCTTGACCGGTCAGAACGAAGATCAGAACGTCGGTATCAAAGTTGCGCTGCGCGCAATGGAAGCGCCGCTGCGTCAGATCGTTTCCAACGCCGGTGAAGAGCCGTCTGTTGTTGCCAACAACGTGAAAGCAGGCGACGGTAACTACGGTTACAACGCGGCTACCGAAGAGTACGGCAACATGATCGACTTCGGTATCCTGGACCCGACTAAAGTCACCCGTTCTGCGCTGCAGTACGCGGCATCCGTTGCTGGCCTGATGATCACCACCGAGTGCATGGTGACCGACCTGCCGAAAGGCGACGCGCCTGATTTAGGTGCTGCTGGTGGCATGGGCGGCATGGGCGGTATGGGCGGCATGATGTAATCGTGCGCTATACGGCATAAAAATGCAGAAACCCCCGGTCAGAAATGGCTGGGGGTTTTTCTTTTTGCTGGCTTTTTAGTATAAGGTTTACATCCGGGCCAGTGCGTCCAGCTCATTGGGGAATAACATGCAGGTAAAATATTTAGCAGGGATTGTCGGCGCAGCATTATTGTTAGCGGGTTGCAGTTCCAGCAACGAATTAACCGCAGGCGGCCAGAGCGTGCGTTTTGTTGAAGATAAACCGGGAACGGAATGCCAGCTGTTAGGGACGGCAACCGGTACGCAAAGCAACTGGCTGTCAGGCCAGAATGGCGATGAAGGCGGCTCGATGCGCGGCGCGGCGAATGCCCTACGTAACCAGGCTGCGGCCATGGGCGGTAACGTCATTTATGGCGTGAGCAGCCCGACGCAAAACCTGCTGTCGAGCTTTGTTCCGACCGATAGCCAGATGAACGGCCAGGTTTATAAGTGCCCGAACTGATGCGTTAAGCACTCTCTGCACAGGCAGAGAGTGCTTAACAACTTATGCCTCAAGCGCTGCTTTGGTAGCCACGTAGAATTCACGCAGCGACAGCATACATTCATCTCTGGTTAGCATTTGTCCCGGTGAGGATGGAATTACCTTACTGAAGATTTGATACGGCGTATGCTGGCTGTGGACCTGTTTTAGCTTCTGACTCTTTTCAAGCAGACGCAGCGCGATACTCTTTTCAACATCGGACTGATGCGCGGCGCTGGTTTTAATCACCGCACCGGAGAGTACTTTTTTACCCTCCTCCTGCTCGTAGCTGTATAACACGGCCAGATGGTGGCTAAACAAATTCAGCTTCCACTCTTCCTGAGCATATTGCTGGTACTCAATGTTAGGTTGGGTCGTTAAATCGACGGTATACAGCAGTACATAATCCAAAGCCAGCGCCAGGTACTCATTTAATTTCGTATCAGCAACCATTTTTAGAGATTGATTGATACCCAGAATCAATGCCTCTACCTGCCGGTCGTCAATCCGTAATGTCGCGATTTTCTCGTTCTGCAGCATCAGAATTAGCGTTGACTCGTTTACCCCCGGCTTCAACGTAATCGACATGATTCTTAGCTCTGGATTAGGGTTTTGCACCTCGTCCATATCGACTGCCGGGGTATTGGCGATGAGCTCATTATTATAGGCAATAAGCTCCTCTTTCAGCGTATCGTCGCTTTGCTGCAAGCGCGGCAAGAAAATAGACATCCGGTTTGCCAGGACCATGAGCAGGTCAGCCAGCACCGGTGCTTGCAGATAGTATGTCTGACACAGGCCATTCTGCTTTTGTACTTTCAGCAGCAGCGCCATGAAATGGTCTTCATAGGTAATTCCGGCGGTGTTAAAACCAATAAACGTTCCTTGCATACTCTTCTCCTTACGCTGGCATTGGTATTCTTGACTGCGATAAATCAATCACCCGGTCGGCAGAGGCAATCGTCGATGGACGATGCGCGACGATGACGCGGGTAATACTGAGCCCTGAAATCGATTGGTTAATGACCGACTCATTTCGTAAATCGAGATGGCTGGTGGCCTCATCCATAAACAGAATGCTTGGTTTACGATAAAGCGCGCGGGCAATCAAAATACGTTGCTTCTGGCCCCCGGAAATCCCCAGGCCCAACTCACCAACGATGGTTTCATAGCCCATCGGCATTTTCATAATTTCGTCGTGAATGTTGCAGCGTTTGGCGCATTCGACAACAAAATCCACATCGGCGTTGTCTTCAAAGCCGCTGATATTATCGATAAGCGAACCGGAAAAGAGTCTATCCTCCTGCAATACGCAGGCGGTTCCCTGGCGATAGTTATTGAGACCTATCTTCTGGATATCGAGATTATCGGCGAAGACGTCGCCGCTGGTGGGGGAGAGCAGCCCGCACATCACTTTCAATAGCGTGGTCTTACCGACACCGGACGGCCCGACCAGCGCGACGGATTCCCCCGGCTCAACGGTGATGTTCAGGTTTGAGAAAATCGGCTGCGAAAAGGGATCGTACTGATAGCTGAGATTTTTGACTTCAAGTCTTGCGCCGGCATCTTTTGAAAAGACGTCCCGTGATGGTAATTCTTGCTCGGGTTCGCTGAAGACGATTTCTGAAAGACGCTCGTTATGCAGCGATAGCATACGCAGCTGCATGCTCAGGTCAACCAGGCTGGATGCGCGCTGGGAGAACTGGCCGCGGTAGGCGTTAAAGGCCATAAACATACCGAGGGTCATTTCATTATCAATAACCATAATGGCGCCCAACCACAGTACCGCCACCTGATCGATAGCGGTAATGAAGGTATTAATACCGCTAAACATCATGTCGAAACGGGTTTGCTTGATCCCCGCATTACAGGCATCGATATTGATATTCAGCCAGTGCTGAGAGCGGCGTTCTTTCAGATTCAGCGCTTTGATGGTCGAAATACCGTACAGCGACTCCATAAAATGCGAACTGGAACGCGCGCCTTTGATTACCTGTTCTTCAGCAACGCGGCGATAGAAGCGATAAGTTCCCAGACGCATAATGGCGTAGCATAAGGTAAAGCCAACGACGACCCATGTTAGCCAACCGCCGTACAGCGTGAGCATAATCAGCAGCCCGATTGTCATGATCGAATCGATAATGCCGCTGACGATGCTATTAGTGAACGTGGAGCGAATGGTGTCCAGCGATGAGAAACGGGACTGAATATCCCCCAGATGGCGCTTTTCAAAAAAAGAGAGCGGCAGGCTGGCCAAATGATCGAAAAGGGTCGTTTTCCACTGAATATTGGTCAGCGTGTTGAGCGTCAGCGAAGTCCATGCGCGCAGCATACTGATAAAGGTGCGGAAGAGGGTAAAGAAAACCAGGCCAATACAGATAACCGAGAGCAGGCTTTGATCGTGGGCCATGATCACGTGGTCAGTGACTAACTGCGTGCCTATCGGCAGCAGTAAGCCGATAGCTTCAACCACCACCGAGAAGGCGAAAATCTTCAGCAGCGCTGATTTTAAGCCAACAATATTGCGCATCAGATCTAACAAACGCAGGCGAGATTTGGCTTTTTCCTGCTGAAAGTTCTGATCGGGCCATAGCTCTAAGGCGATGCCGGTAAAATTATTCGACATTTCCTGAATGCCGATAATGCGTTTACCCAGCGCCGGATCGTGGACGACAAAACTGGACTTTCGCACTTTGGTGAGCACGACGTAGTGGTTCATTCCCCAGTGGATAACGCAGGGTAGCTTTAATTGCCTGATTTCGTCGAGATCGAGCGACAGCGCCCGGCTTTTTAAGCCGGCATGTTCCGCCGTTTTGCTCAATGACATCAGCGTGACCCCCTGAGAAGGGCTACCAAAACGCTGGCGGAAGTTGAAGAGATCGATATCGAGGCCATAATGGCCGCAAATCATTGCCAGGCAGGCAATGCCGCATTCGGCGGCTTCGGATTGTAATATGACCGGCGTCTTTTTCAGTATTGAAAAATTAACTTTCGCCGTAATTTTCTCAAACAGTTCATTAGTCATGAATCGGGCCGCTCACGCTTTGAGTAATCTTATAAACCGGAGTAAACATCCACATATAGAGAGGGCGTTCTTCAAGAAAAACAACGGCCTGCGCTTTAAGGCCGTTGGACAGGCTTAGCTTTTTCCCATCATATTCGAACTGTTTATCTTTAATTTTGACGATCGCTTTATACAGCGCCAGTTCTTGTTGCTGATTACCACCATTGTTGACGTTGGTATATTCAGACATCTCTTGTCGTGATGCCGGCATTGAGGATATTGATATGATTTTTCCAGGGAATTGCCCGAATTTGTCTGATGGGAAAGCATCATAGCGAATATTAATGGTATCCCCAGTTTTTAAATAGGGGATAGTATTGTTTGGTAGCCAAAGGATAAGAAAATACTCAACGTTTCCTGTAGGTTTTATCTGTGCCAGGCTGCTGCCGTTATCAACGGTTTGTCCTTGGGTAGCTGAAAGTGACTCAATTCTGCCATCGCTGGTGGATTTAATAATAATGTTACCGTTAGCGTTGGATTCAACGAGTTGATTTTTAAAATCGTTGGATTGGTTGTACTGGCTGGATATTTGGTTATCAAAATCAGCAGCTTTAGTGATTTTATCGCTATTAAGCTGGGTGATTTGTGATTCCAGTTGCATCTTCTGGCTAACCAGAGATTGATACGCGCTTTGCTGTTGAAAGTATAAAGAGTGCTGATAGTTATACTGATCTTTTGTTATCAGGCCATTGCTAAGGTATTTATCGTAGCTGGAAAGGTTATCATGCATTTTTTTCAGACCGACCTGGGTATTGACCAGCATTCGGTTGGTCTCTTTCAGAGAGTCCGTAGTGGTTTTCAACTGCGCATTTAGCGCATTTAATGTCTGACTTTTATTATCTTCCAGCTTTTTGATGATGTCGTCAGAGTTGGCAATTTTTTCATTGATGACTTCTATCTGTGCCGCACTGACATTGCCGCTGGTGGTGCTGCGGGACACATCAATTTCGTAGAGCGGTTGGTTTTTTTTAACGACGTCACCAATTTTCACGAATTGCTTAACGACAAATCCTTGCTGCGGCGCAAAGACGTTAATCGAGTGAGGGAGGGTGATGACTTCGCCCTGAACGTCAACGCGCTGGGTGAACTTACAAAAAATGAGTGCGCAAATAAGCGCAATCATAAAGAAGGCGGATAAAGAAGCAATTAACCATGCGGGTAAGCCAGCAAGCAGCAAGGCCTTTCCTTTCCAGTGATTTCTTTTGTATTCGATCGCTTCCTTGCGATAAAGATTTTTTGACATGTATACCGCTTTTATATTGATAAGGAATAGAGGCTTGAAAACCAAGCCTCTAAATATTAACAGGTTAAATTAAGCGAGATTAAGAAATACTGTTTATCCAGCCCAAGGTGTAAATGTACCGTTAATAATACCGTTAGCAACATCCACGCAAGTAGTGAGAGTTGTATCCCAGCCAACAGTAGCAGCAGCAATACCACATCCAATACCGCCGACAATCAATCCCCAAATCATACCTACACCTTGAGCGATTGAACCTACGCCAAAAATGCCGCCACCGTCGCCACCGTGTGCGCCACCGATTATTGACCCAGCCATTGCGCCTACAGATGCCCCCAATGCTACAGAAGCGACTAATTCTGCGGTATTGCTGGCAAGAGAAGTAAGTGCGCTACTCAGAGAAGAAAAATCCCAAGAATACCCACCTGAAATCTCTTCCATTTCAAATACAGTCAATTGCTTCATATTTATTCCTTTAAATTAATATTATTACGTATTGACCTAATTATAGGTCGGGCAGAAATGTAAGCGACGATTGCTTTTTAAGCAATGTAATAGACATGAATTGTTTGTGAATTCATGTCTATTTTCTTAATATTATTGTTCTTGTATAACCACCTCTAACATTGCCTTAACTTTACCGTTAGTAATATCGTCAACACTGTTGCTTTGGCGATAGTAGTCAGCGGTAAGGTTGATGACCTGCGAAGTTGCTGCACTGTTGAAGCTATAGCTATCCATATCATAGAAAACTAAAGGCGTCCCAGTTTGTTTGAAAATGATACCGACATTTTTGGCGCCGCTATCATCGGTTATCATATTATCAATGATGCCATCGCCAGATGCGCTGGTGGTGCCTATCGGATTAAACCAGTACATTAACGTATTACCGATTGAACCGGCTGGGCAGTTAATGGTTAATAAGATGTTTTTTTGCTCTGGTGTCACGCCGCCGCGGGAGACCGACATTAGTGTGCTTTTTTTAATCCGACCGAGCGTTATCTGTGAACTGGAGGGCGATATATCACAAGACGTCACCTGGTATGTGGTGTTTTTTAGCTTGATATTAGTGGTGTATAAAAGCTTATCGCTGGCGCTTGGGTTGGTTGTAGGGTTGCCGACAGAGAAACTTATTGACGGGTTTGAATCCGACCCTGAAGTATCAATGACCTGTTTTGTTTTGATAAACCACACGGTGACAAACTTATAGTAGTTATCTGAGGTTTTTTCAAACGGTACCAGTACCGAACCCGCAACGGCAGGAACCAGTGCGCCATTTTTACTTTCCAGCAGATCGGATATCTGGAATCCAATACCGTCAATACCGGTTTCATATACCGGCATCCCCTGTATCCCGGTTACGCCGGCGACCTCAGCGGTACTGATAGTCGTAATATACTGATCGTTATCTTTCTGGCTGCATGTGAAGTTTTTATAGGTGCTGGTACCATATTTTACCGAATAGAGAACGCTACCTATCGGTATGGAATCATCCGTTGGGATCTTTGCGTTAATAGTAAAAGCTTGCCGGCGGATATTTCCCGTGTATTCACATTTTGCTGCCGCTTCACCACAGGTAACTAAAAGCATTAATAGAATAAATATTCTCTTCATCAATATTTGTCCTTAAATGATGGCTAGCGACATACCGCTTCAACCTGACTTAAACCAGCGGTTTTGCCTTCCCGCGGCGGTAACGTGAAGGGGGCATGACACTGCTGGGAACTACTTTTTCCCCACTGAACGTTGAGCGTCCCGGTTTGCTGCAGACCGGACATATAGACCATCCCGGCATCGCTAACGATACTTGCCTGGCTTTTCGCATCACCAGCCAGTAAGACCATCGCTCCATAGGGAATGTCCTGACCGCTGGCGGTTTTAAGATGAATAAAGGCACGTTGCCCAATCTTGCCGTCGTAGTTTGCCCGCACAATAGCGCCGCGAGTCGGCACCACGGTTTGCGTTGTTTCCGGTAGTTCCATATCATCGCCAAGCGTGGCGGTGTCGAGAGTGATATCGGTGCGACGATAAGGGGTAACGTAAGGCACGATGGCATAGCCGCGATAGTCGGTCGAAATGGTGTTATCGGTCGTCAGTTTGACGTCATCCAGCCCCGGAGCTTTAACCAGTACGGCAGCATCGGTGATGTCCTGACCTAAAGTGATGCCGTCAGCGTGCGCGATAATGCTGCCGTTGGCGCCATAATCAATGCGTTGGCTATCGCGATCGTAGCTGTAACCGGCGTTAACACTCCCCTGAGAACTGTTATAGGTGGCGCGCATGTCGCCGCTGTAATACTCGCGGTTGCTGTATCCTTGCTGAATACTCCAGTCCAGACTATCGTTTTCCAGCCCGACGCCGCCGATAGCAACCGATTGATCCGTTGAGCCTGGGTTGCTATTGGTGAGCTGGTAACTGGTATAGGTGCCAGGAAGCCAGTTGCCGATCGGTAAAGTAACCGTTAGGGTGATACGTTGATCGTCCTGGGCATCTTTATTCGCGCTATTGCTGCTCCAGGTATAGCGGCTATAGCTATAACCCAGGTAGAAGTTCACGTTTTTAAAGCCACCGTTATAGCCAACGCTGATGGATTTATTGGTGCGTTTATCATCCCAATAATCTTCTACCAGACCGCTAATAGAGAGACTACCGAGCCCTTTACCTAAGCTTTGATTAAGCGTCAGGTTGGTACGGTTGCGCAGTGAGCGGGTGGTATAGCTGCCGTCGTTTGAATAACTATCGAACACCTCTGACAGGGTGTTAAAGCCTTTGGTAGAGTATCGGTAACCCGCGATAGTAATGTTAGTACCGGTATCAAGGATGTTTTTGCCGTAGCGGATACGCCAGGACTGACCTGACGTCTTTTCTTGATCCTGGATCTTTGACCAGGCTTGAGTGACGTCTGCTGAAGCCGCGCCAAAATCACCGAGGTTATAGCCTAGACCGGAAGATAATGCTTGATAGTGCGAGGCCATTTGCATCCCGCCGTAGGCCGTCAGGCTACTGGATACACCATAGCTTATTGTCGCTTGGGTGAATGGCGTTTCGTCAACTCCGCCATCATAAGGACGATATTTACCAGAGGTGATTTCATACTGTAGCTGGCCTTCGCGCACCATGACCGGCAGCGTAGCGAACGGCACGATGAATTCTTGCTTTGAGCCATCCGATTCTTCTACCGTTACGTACAGATCGCCGCTACCGCCGCTTGGGTACATATCGGTAATTTCAAAGGCGCCGGGGGCGACGTAGGTCTGATATACCTGGTAGCCATTCTGCTTAACAATCACCCTGGCGTTGGTTTTTGCAATCCCTCGGATAATTGGCGCATAGCCGCGAAGGCTCTCCGGCAGCATGGAGGTATCCGTTGCCATTTGAATCCCGGTAAACGGCACGCTATCAAAAATACCGGAGAGCGAGGAGCTTTCACCCATTACCAGATTACTATTAAGAGGGCGAATGCTGCGCTGCATGTACAGGTAAGCTGATTCCCAGTCGCTGGATTCTCCTTTCGTTTTATTCCAGGTGCTCAGATTTCGGATACGCCATGGACCAAGATTTAAACCGGACTGGAGGTTAAGGCTATAGTATTCATCTTCTGATTCGAAATCATTCGAGCCGCTGAACTGGTAATTCATTAACAGCGCGTTAATACCTTCATCAAATTGATCTTCCGGAATAAATCCTTGCACGACGGTGGATAATGCCGCTTGTGGTATGGAGATATTTAACCGTTGTGCAGTAAAATCGAAATCCGCTTTTGTATCCGGTATGACCGTTAGGTTAACGCAGTTATTGGCATCTTCTTTCAGAGCTGGGAAGGATTTCACTCTGACACCATATTCCGCCAGGTCTTTAAGCGTGAAACAGGGGGTTAATTTGATATCATCACTCTTATCGGCAGTATGGCTATCAATAACAAACTTGATAGTACGGGTATCCAGATATTGACCGTTGAAAACAATGTCAACCCGATAATCCCCGGGCGCCTGAGCGTTCCTGGCTTCAAAAACAGATAAGTCTGGGGCGTTTGAAGGATCGCTACCATTCAATGAATTGATGAATGAGGGATCGAAGAAATCACGTGCTTGCGCTTTATTATCCAAACCACAAAAAAACGCTGGCAACAACGTGATGCAGAGCGTTGATAGTTTGAATAGCTCTTTATTTTTATTTTGCATAGACACATCCCTATAACGTTAATAAAAATTCCAAATTACAACGGTGATGAATAGAGCGATCCGGCCCCACCATAATCATTAACTATTTTCCATGTCACGCTTGATGCATTGACACTTTCCTTTAACGTGACTTCTTTTGTTTCCATCGGAGGGACGGTGTTTACTTCATTTTTTATTTCGGTGTTACCTATTTTTATTGTGTTGAAGTAATAGAAAAAAGGTGTCGGATTGTTAATGAACAATTTATTGCCTGATTTACGCCATTGGAGTTTTGCCGCTTCTGTATTTGGCTTCATATCAAACAGCGATTTTGGCCGGTATACCAGACGCATACGGTGGCGAACCGCTAGCTGAATCGTATTGTTTTTGGCATTGGTGTCATCAGCTGGCGGGATAGCCATAATATTGAAATAAAATATAGATTCTCGATCTGTTGGCGCAGTAACATTATTGGTTGAAAACAAACGCACGGTATTTTGCTGTTTTGCTTCGAGTCGGAATAGTGGCGGAGTCGCCGTGAAAGAGGGTATTTGCCCTTTTGGGGTCTCAATCCACGACTTAATTAAGTAAGGAATACCGTCTTTGTTCTCAATCTGCGCGGTGATTTCGCGAGCGCCCTCTTTGTAAAGATAGCGAGTTGACTCGATAACGATACCAGCATGTGCAATACCGCTAATCAATAAAAAAAAGGGAATGAAAAGTTTAAATAAGGTGCTTAACATAGCATTTCTCTAAACGGAAAAAGGGCTCGCCAGACGGCGAGCCCTCTAAAATAGAATTAGATGGTGTAATCGATAGTAAAGGTTGCAACGCCTTTAACCGGACCTTCGGTTACAGCAGTTGTGGCATTTACTTTCACATAACCAGCGTAGTAGTTCAGGGAAGTGACGGAACCGTCAGTGTAGGTTTCGGACATGGTTTGGGAACCATCGAAGGCTACGCGAGAACCATCGCTGACTTTCGCGATACCGATACCGATACCGGCAGCGCCGTCGTCAGCGGTGTTGTCCAGAATGGTCGCGTTGCTGCTGGTGGTACCAGTAACAGCAACAGTCAGGCCAGTTGCCGGATCTTTGCTGCCTTGGGCGCAATCAGAAACATCAAAACCAAACTTCTGGCTTTTGAAAAGGGTGTTTGCAGCCTGAGCGTTCGCTTCGCTGGTGGTAACAGAAGTCAGACGAACGATGCCGTTGTTCAGAGTACCAGTCGGGGTGACTACGCAAGAAGCGGAGGAATCATTGACTTCACCCAGAACGGTCACTTCAGCAGTGTTAGCGGCCATTGCCTGAGCACTCAGAACTGCAGATGCAGCAACCATTACAGCTACGATTGTTTTTTTCATTTATTTGTCCATGTATAAATACGTAATCCTTGAAATAGATATCGCTCTAATTGCTAATTATTGGTTGGTCTAATAATCCAATAATTGCCCCAAGAACTACACTATCCCATCTCTGTACTCCTTGTTGTCCCTTACGCTAATAAGCAGGTGTTAGCCTGCATTTAGCTTAAGACGGGAGCACTGAGGAATCTAATTCGCCGTTGGTGAAAATGCATGTGAATTTTAATTGAATAATCTTTTTAATGACTAAAGGAACGATTCACATTTTTATTCGAACTATAAGTGATAGCGTTGATTCGATGAATGTTGTGCGGTATCTCTGGCTTCCATTCAGTTTAAATATCATG
This sequence comes from Klebsiella sp. 141240, assembly GCF_050600805.1. NCBI lineage: Bacteria > Pseudomonadati > Pseudomonadota > Gammaproteobacteria > Enterobacterales > Enterobacteriaceae > Klebsiella > Klebsiella sp. 141240. The sequence goes on from NZ_JAQIRK010000010.1 coordinate 23,199, forward strand.
TTAGTCTTATCTTTGATGCAAAATCGAGACTCAATGATTGATATGTGAAGCCATCTAATAGCAGGCCTGTTCAAGGCTATTCGCGCAACATTAAAGATGGGATTTCATTAATTTCATGTTTATTTCACATAGCTAATGAAAAAGGGAAGACATTATGGCATTTAGTGAATTCATCATTAATGATGAAGTTATTTTTGACGTGAATATGAGTGAGTTGCGAACTGTTAATGAAAATGGCACTACCGTTAACTTAAATGGACCAACGGCGCGTTGTTTATTGTTGCTAATAGAAAGTAATGGCAGGATCATTTCACGTGAGGAATTTCTGGAAACTGTCTGGAAAACAAGGGGGGTAATAGTTGCGCAAAACACGTTTTATCAAAATATCTCATTGCTCAGAAAATCACTGGTAAAGGCCGGACTATCTCAGGATATCATTATTACCGTCAGGCAGCGCGGGTTTATCCTTGCCACGGATGCGGTAATCACTCCAGTTACCACAACGCAAGAGATAATAGCGAGCCCATCAACGAATGTAGATGATTCTGCAAGTGATAGGGAGAGCATAGAGAGCGAAATGTACGAAGTTAAAAATACCGTTAATGCTAATCGAAGCGAAAGTCGCAGAGGAACTACGTTTAAATTACCTAAATGGATCGTGGTGATGTTTATTGTTATGGTCGCAACTAATATACTTTCACTGCTTTTTTAGATGCTCTATTAGCGCATCATTTAATAGATACGCGTATATATAATTATAAATGTTAAGCAAACACCGCTTTCTGGATAACGCTGGTGAAAAATGTTATATCTTTTATTTGCCAGGCGAACATACTTGTCATTTAAGTATCTGCCGGACAGGGCCGGCAGAAAAACTTAGTTTTGTTGCTTTAAACCTAAATCCAGCGGCGTTTTACTCGGTTCGCCGCCGATTTCACGTGCCAGCCTTGGCACCATATATCCGGATACCAGCGTTAATAGCTTACGCATGATTGCCCGGGCCTCCTCGTCTTCGACCATGAAGTGGGCTGCGCCCTGGACTTTATCAAGCACGTGCAGGTAGTAGGGCATCACCCCGGCATCGAACAGCGCGTTGCTGAGGTCCGCCAGGGTTTGTGCGTTGTCGTTAACGCCGCGCAGCAGGACGCTTTGGTTGAGCAGCGTCACGCGCGCTTGCCGTAGCAGCGCCATTGCCGCCCGAAATTCCGGGCCGATCTCATTGGCATGATTGATATGGTTAACCAACAGGATCTGCAGCGAGGAGGCGTTAAAGCGAGCCGCCAGCCCTTCGGTGATCCGCGCCGGAATGACAATCGGCAAGCGGCTATGGATGCGTAACCGTTTAATATGCGGGATAGCTTCCAGTTGCGTCAGTAACCAATCCAGTTCGTGGTCTTTGGCCATCAACGGATCGCCGCCGGAAAAAATAATTTCATCAAGCTGTGGATTGGCGGCAATGTACTCGAGCGCTGCCTGCCAGTTGCGTTTATTGCCCTGGTTCTCGGCATAGGGGAAGTGGCGGCGGAAGCAGTAGCGGCAGTTGACCGCACAGCCTCCTTTCACCAGCAATAGCGCCCGGTTGCTATATTTATGCAGCAGGCCTGGTACAACGCTGTGTTGTTCTTCCAGCGGATCGGTGGAAAAACCAGGGGCGGCAACAAACTCTTCTTGTGCGGTAAGTACCTGACGAAGAAGGGGATCGTTTGGGTTGCCCTTTTCCATACGTGCAATAAACGCGCGCGGTACGCGCAGCGCGAAGAGACGCTTCGCATCACGTCCCGCCAATAGGTTTGCATCTGTTTCCAGATCTAAAAGATGCAATAGTTCATCGGGACTGGTCACAACATCGGCAAGTTGCGTGATCCAATCTTCTCTGGATGGGGTATTTAGGGTTACAATATGCGCCATTTTGTGGCTTAGCTACCAAGTTAAACAATTTCAGAGGGCCTTATGGCGACTTACTATAGCAACGATTTTCGTGCTGGTCTTAAAATCATGATGGATGGTGAACCGTATGCGGTTGAAGCCAGTGAATTCGTTAAACCAGGTAAAGGTCAGGCATTCGCACGCGTTAAGCTGCGTCGCCTGCTGACCGGCACCCGTGTAGAAAAAACGTTCAAGTCCACCGACTCTGCAGAAGGCGCGGACGTTGTCGATATGAACCTGACTTACCTGTACAACGATGGTGAGTTCTGGCACTTCATGAACAACGAAACCTTCGAACAGCTGTCCGCTGATGCTAAAGCTATCGGCGACAACGCGAAATGGCTGCTGGATCAGGCTGAGTGCATCGTGACCCTGTGGAACGGTCAGCCTATCGCTGTCACGCCGCCGAACTTCGTTGAACTGGAAATCGTTGAAACCGATCCAGGTCTGAAAGGCGACACCGCAGGTACTGGCGGCAAGCCGGCGACTCTGTCCACTGGCGCTGTGGTTAAAGTTCCGCTGTTCGTTCAGATTGGCGAAGTCATCAAAGTAGATACCCGCTCCGGCGAATACGTATCTCGCGTGAAGTAATTCATGCTGTGAGACGGTGGGCGCAGCCATGCTGCTGCGCCTCCAGTTTCATGTCAGGATTAACATGAACCGGACGCTCAAATTTCTCATATTGCTGCTGCTCAGCGGCGCGCTGCTTACTGGATGTAATACCGCCCGCGGTTTTGGCGAAGATATCCAGGGGTTAGGGCACGCGATTTCTCACGCCGTCAGCTAGTCTCATTTCATCTGCCTTCCCTGCAATTCATTTTGCGCAGTTCAGCCTGAACCTCTTTTTCTCTTAAAAAACGCGACTATCCCTTCATTTTGAATCAGTTTGGCTATGCTTATAGGGCAAGAAAACAAAAACTGTTTATAAGGATGATATTATGGTGAAAAAAACGATTGCGGCGTTCTTTACTGTTTTGGTCCTTTCCTCCGTGCTCACCGCATGTAACACCACGCGTGGTATCGGTGAAGACATTTCTGACGGCGGCAGCGCTATCTCTGGTGCGGCGACCAAAGCTCAGAATTAAACATTACCGGTACGGCCTCGCGCCGTACCGGTCTTCACATTCACGGCGCCGTTGTTTATAATCCCGGCGTTTTCAACCACCTTGCGGGACGACCCGTGAGCGTATCTCATTCGGGGACGGCCCCATTACTGGAGCCATATGTCCTGGATCATTCTCTTTATCGCCGGTTTGCTGGAAGTCGTGTGGGCCGTCGGCCTCAAATACACCCATGGGTTTAGCCGTCTGCTGCCAAGCGTGATTACCATCGCCGCTATGGTCGTCAGTATGGCGCTGCTATCGTGGGCGATGAAATCACTGCCGGTGGGTACCGCCTATGCGGTGTGGACCGGGATCGGCGCCGTAGGCGCAGCGATAACCGGCATCGTGCTGCTGGGTGAATCCGCAAGCCCGATGCGTATCGCAAGCCTGGCTTGTATTGTCATCGGCATTATCGGGCTGAAAATCAGCGCACATTAATAGCGCTGGTTAACCCAAATCAGTTTGCTCACGTCGAAGCCCTGCCGGGTGGCGATATCCAGCATCTGCTGTTTTACCTGCGGCGAAATCTTCGGCGTACGCGCCAGTAGCCACAGGTAATCGCGATCCGGCCCGCAAACCAGCGCATGGCGGTACTCTTTATCCAGCGCAATCACGTTGTAGCCGCCATAGAAAGGGCCGAAGAACGAGACTTTTAGCGCCGCGCGGTTCGGATCGCCGGTGAACCAGGCCACGCCGTCTGTTTTCTGCCAGATGCCGCGGTCAGGGTTATAACCTTTATTGACCACATCAATGCCGCCATCGCCGCGCAGGCTGTAAGTCGCCGTAACCTTTTCCAGTCCGCTTTCGAAATGATGATCGAAGCGGGCTATTTCATACCAGGTGCCGAGGAAGCGTTGGCTTTCGAATGGGCTGACCACGGTCACGCCAGCGGGAGGAACGGGATTGCTGCACGCAACGCTCAGCAACGACGCGATAACCACGGTTAACACTGGCAGCAGACGCATAGGTACCTTCCTTACCGCTTTTTCTCTAAGTGTAGATAGCGGCAGGAAAAAAGTAGGGAGATTTTGTCGATAAGCGAGCCCGGTAACAGATTGCTACCGGGCGAGATGTCGCATCAGATAAATAACACGCCGACCAGGGTAACGACGGTTAAAATCGCCGCCAGGCCATAGAAGACCCATTTGCCGTTCGGTACGTGGATTTTCAGATCATGCATCGCATGGTGGATACGGTGCAGGCCGCACCACAGCGGCAGAACAATCATCAGAAAGATGAAAAGGCGGCCGATGAAGCTATGGGCGAAGGCGTAAACGCGTTCGTAGCTGAAAGCATCGCCAGGGGCGAGTCCCAGCGGCAGCAGAATGCCGACCAGTAGCACCATCACCGGCGCGATAATCGCCCCCCACATGCCGCCTGCGCCAAACAGCCCCCAGAACACCGGTTCATCGGAACGTTTTGGATTGGGATTAATCATATCAGCCTCCTTACCAGAACAACGCGACAAACAGGATCACGATGCTAACCAGCGCCGTTACCGCCCACAGCCCTTTAATCAGCGGCTCAGGCCCCATTTTCTCGCCTTTAATAATGATGTTGGCGGCTTTCGGCGCCAGCTCAAACCAGGTTTTGGTGTGCAGCAGCGCCGCTGCCAGGGTGATCAGGTTGAGGATCACCACAATCGGGTTTTGCAGGAATGCCACATAGCCATCCCAGCTTTCGGCGCCGTGCTTAAGGGCGAACAGGCCGTAAATCAGCACGATGCTGAACCAGACCGTCGGCACCGCCGTCCCTTCACGCAGCATATAGAAGCGATAAAATGGCAGCTTCTTCCACCAGGTGGAGGTCATGGGCCGCACGTAGGGTTTGCGTTTAGTCGTCATAGTGCACTCCTTAGCGTGGTTTCAGGGTGGCGATCAGGAAGTCTTTCGAACTTTCTACCTTGCCCTGCTGAATGGCGGCCGCCGGATCGACATGCTTCGGGCAAACTTCGGAGCAGAAGCCGACAAACGTACAGCTCCACACGCCGTTCTGGCCGTTAAGCTGCGCCATACGTTCCTTTTTGCCGTGGTCGCGGCTGTCTTCGTTGTAGCGATGGGCGAGGGTGATCGCCGCCGGGCCGATGAACTCCGGGTTCAGACCAAATTGCGGACAGGCGGCATAGCACAAACCGCAGTTGATGCAGCCGGAGAACTGATGGTATTTCGCCATCTGCGCGGGAGTCTGCTTATTCGGCCCCTGCTCCGGCGTGCGGTTATTTCCGATGATATACGGCTTAATCGCTTCCAGACTTTCGATAAAGTGGGTCATATCGACCACCAGATCGCGCTCGATCGGGAAGTTGGCCAGCGCTTCTACCTTCAACCCTTTGGTATAGTCGCGCAGGAAGGTTTTACAGGCCAGTTTTGGCACCTTGTTGACCATCATGCCGCAAGAACCGCAGATCGCCATGCGGCACGACCAGCGGTAGCTTAAATCCGGCGCGAGGTTGTCTTTGATATAGCCCAGCGCGTCGAGCAGCGAGGTTTGTTCGTCGTAGGGGACTTCATAGAAAGCGCTGTGCGGCGCGGTATCGACTTCCGGGTTGTAGCGCACCACTTCAATTTTCAGTTTGTTCATGTCAGCCATGGGTCGTCTCCTTCTTCTCAGCGGCTTCCGCTTCGGCGCCATACACGCGTTTAGCCGGCGGCAGAGTGGTGATCTTCACATCGCCATACTCCAGACGCGTGCTGCCGTCGGCCTCACGGAAGGCCAGCGTATGCTTGAGGAAATTGACGTCGTCGCGTTCAGTACAGCCTTCATCGAGACGTTGGTGAGCGCCGCGGGACTCTTTACGCGCGATAGCGGAGTGCGCCATACATTCGGCGACGTTGAGACCATGGCCCAGCTCAATGGTGTAGAGCAGGTCGGTATTGAATACGCTGGAGGTGTCGGTGATACGCACGCGCTTAAAGCGCTCCTGCAGCTCGGACAGCTTATCGATGGTTTTTTGCATCAGCTCCGGCGTGCGATAGATACCGCAGCCTTCTTCCATCGACATACCCATTTCATCGCGGATTTTGGCCCAGTTTTCATTGCCTTGCTGGTTAACGAGGTCTTTAAGACGGTTTTCAACGTCGTTGACCTGCGCATCCAGCGCCGCGTTGTTAGCTTCGCCCGCGGCCATCGCGCGCTGCATGGCTTGCTCACCGGCAAGGCGGCCAAAGACCACCAGCTCGGCAAGCGAGTTGGATCCCAGACGGTTGGCGCCATGGAGACCGACGGAGGAACATTCGCCGACGGCGAACAGGCCCTTGATGCGGGTTTCGCACTGCTGGTCAGTTTCGATGCCTCCCATCGTGTAGTGGGCGGTCGGACGCACCGGAATGGGCTCTTTTACCGGATCGACGCCGACATAGGCTTTCGCCAGTTCGCAGATGAACGGTAGGCGTTCAAGCAGTTTCTTCTCGCCAAGATGGCGCAGGTCGAGATAAACCACGTCGCCGCGCGGCGTCGAAATGGTGTTGCCTTTGCGCCACTCGTGCCAGAAGGCCTGAGAGACTTTATCGCGCGGGCCGAGTTCCATGTATTTGTTTTTCGGCTCGCCGAGCGGCGTTTCCGGCCCCATACCGTAATCCTGCAGGTAGCGGTAGCCGTTTTTATTCACCAGAATACCGCCTTCGCCGCGGCAGCCTTCGGTCATCAGGATCCCCGAACCCGGCAGGCCGGTTGGGTGATACTGGACGAACTCCATGTCGCGCAGCGGGACGCCGTGGCCCAGCGCCATGCCCATGCCATCGCCGGTGACGATGCCGCCGTTGGTGTTATAGCGATAGACGCGGCCAGCGCCGCCGGTAGCCATGACGACCGCATTGGCGCGAATTTGCACCAGCGTGCCTTCCATCATATTCATTGCCACCAGGCCGCGGGCCTGGCCGTCATCGACGAGAATATCCAGCACGAAGTGCTCGTCGAAACGTTGAATTTGCGGGAACTGGAGGGAGGTCTGGAAGAGGGTATGCAGCATATGGAAGCCGGTTTTATCGGCGGCGAACCATGTACGTTCGATTTTCATCCCGCCGAAGCGGCGAACGTTGACGCTGCCGTCCGGGCGGCGGCTCCACGGGCAGCCCCACAGCTCAAGCTGGGTCATTTCCGTGGGGCAGTGGTGTACGAAATAGTCTACGACATCCTGTTCACAGAGCCAGTCGCCGCCGGCGACGGTGTCGTGAAAATGGTATTCAAAGCTATCGTGATCCTGCGCGACCGCCGCAGAACCGCCTTCGGCGGCGACGGTATGGCTACGCATTGGATAGACTTTTGAAATCAGTGCGATTTTGGCTTTTGGATTAGCCTGCGCAGCGGCGATGGCTGCGCGAAGACCTGCTCCGCCTGCGCCAATGACGACAAGATCGGCTTGAAAAGTTTGCACGACATTCCTCCAGTTTTTGTGTATTTCGCCGCCGGGCTGGCGAAAAAGTATCACTGCTCCTTTATAGGTAAATGAGTATAGCCATAGGGATGTTGGGGAAAATTGACGCGTTCGATTTTTTTATCAATCCGTGCGCTGATTTATCAATTTTATTTATGCAAGTAAGTTAGCAATAAATTATCAGGATGTAATATCGCCGCCGGATTGCACAAAATTTGTTTCACTCGACGGTTGCGAGTAGACTTCGTGCCCTTGTATGAAATCGGAGAAAAGTACCATGAGCGAGACGGCAACCTGGCAGCCGAGCGCATCCATTCCAAATCTGTTAAAACGTGCGGCTGTAATGGCGGAAATTCGCCGTTTCTTTACCGACCGCGGCGTGCTGGAGGTGGAAACGCCTTGTATGAGTCAGGCAACGGTGACCGATATCCACATGTTCCCGTTTGAAACCCGTTTCGTCGGCCCCGGCCACTCTCAGGGTCTGAATCTGTATCTGATGACCAGCCCGGAATACCACATGAAGCGGCTGCTGGCCGCCGGATGCGGGCCGGTTTTCCAACTGTGCCGTAGCTTTCGCAATGAAGAGATGGGCCGCCACCACAACCCAGAGTTCACCATGCTGGAGTGGTACCGTCCCTGCTACGACATGTACCGTCTGATTAACGAAGTTGACGATTTACTGCAGCAGGTGCTCGAGTGCCAGCCTGCAGAAAGCCTCTCTTATCAACAGGCCTTCCAGCGCTATCTGGAGATCGATCCGCTGTCGGCAGACAAAACCCAGCTGCGTGAAGTGGCGGCAAAGCTCGATCTCAGCAATATCGCTGATACGGAAGAAGATCGCGATACGCTGTTGCAGCTGCTGTTCGCCATGGGTGTAGAGCCGCACATCGGTAAAGAACGTCCGACTTTCGTCTATCACTTCCCGGCAAGCCAGGCGTCGCTTGCGCAGATCAGCACCGAAGATCACCGCGTCGCCGAGCGCTTTGAGGTCTACTACAAGGGGATGGAGCTGGCGAACGGCTTCCACGAGCTGACCGACGCACGCGAACAACAGCAGCGTTTTGAGCAGGACAACCGCAAACGTGCGGCCCGCGGCCTGCCGGAGCAGCCCATCGACTATAACCTGCTGGCCGCGCTGGAAGCCGGACTGCCGGATTGTTCCGGCGTCGCGCTGGGTGTAGACCGCCTGGTGATGCTGGCGTTAGGTGTAGAGACCATCGGCGAAGTGATCTCATTCACCGTCGATCGCGCCTGATTAATTACGCTTCCCTTTCATGAGGAGAGGGAAGCCGTTTCCCGCCGTTAGCGTTATCCCCTTCATTCAAAGATTTTTACAGTTCTCTCCGCTGCATTAGCCCTAATAACCACAATTTCAAACTGGATTATTGCTAGGATCTGCGTTCAATTTCTGCTTACCTGGCGACGTTGTTCGGCGACGCTCACGTTTGGATCGATTTATGCCTCAACAAATCAAGAAGATGAGCCTGATTGGGCTGATATTAATGATCTTCACTTCGGTGTTTGGCTTTGCCAACAGCCCTTCGGCGTTTTATCTGATGGGTTATAGCGCAATGCCGTTTTATCTTTTCTCGGCGCTGTTTTTCTTTATTCCTTTTGCCTTAATGATGGCGGAGATGGGCTCGGCCTATCGTAAGGAAGAGGGCGGGATCTATTCGTGGATGAACCGTAGCGTCGGGCCGCGCTTTGCATTTATTGGCACCTTTATGTGGTTTTCATCCTATGTGGTGTGGATGGTCAGTACCGCGGCGAAAATTTGGGTCCCGTTTTCGACCTTTCTCTTCGGCGCGGATAAAACCCAGAGCTGGGCTTTTGCCGGCTTAACCTCGACGCAAACCGTCGGCGTACTGGCCGCCTGTTGGATGGTGCTGGTGACGCTGGTGGCGGCGAAAGGGATAAATAAGATTGCCAAAATTACCGCCGTGGGCGGCATCGCGGTGATGTGCCTTAATCTGGTACTGCTGCTGGTGAGCGGGGCGATTCTGCTGCTGAACGGCGGCCATTTCGCACAATCGCTGGATTTCACCGCGTCGCCGAACCCGGGATATCAATCCGGGCTGGCGATGCTGTCTTTCGTGGTGTTCGCCATTTTCGCCTATGGCGGGATTGAAGCGGTTGGCGGGCTGGTGGATAAAACCGAGAAGCCGGAAAAGAACTTTGCCAAAGGCATTATTATCGCCGCGCTGGTGATTTCGATCGGTTACTCGCTGGCTATTGTGCTGTGGGGCGTCAGCGCCAACTGGCAGCAGGTCTTGAGCAACCACAGTACCAACCTTGGCAATATCACCTACGTGTTGATGACCAGCCTCGGCGCGACGCTTGGACAAGCGCTTCATCTGTCGCCGCAGGCGGCGGCGCTGACCGGCGTATGGTTTGCGCGCATTACCGGGCTGTCGATGTTCCTTGCCTATACCGGCGCATTCTTCACCCTGAGCTATTCGCCGCTGAAGGCGATCATTCAGGGGACGCCGAAAGCGCTGTGGCCGACGATGATGACCAAAGTTAACGCTAACGGCATGCCGGCTAACGCCATGTGGCTGCAGTGTCTGCTGGTGAGTCTGTTTATTTTGCTGGTCTCTTTCGGCGGCGATACCGCTTCAGCGTTTTATAACAAGCTAACGCTGATGGCTAACGTCTCGATGACCTTGCCGTATCTGTTCCTGGCGATCGCGTTCCCGTTCTTTAAGGCCAAAGCCGATCTCGATCGTCCATTTGTGATGTTTAAAAGCCGGGTGAGCACGCTGCTGGCGACGACGATAGTGGTACTGGTGGTAGCGTTCGCCAATATCTTTACCGTTATTCAGCCGGTGATGGATTCCGGTGACTGGAACAGTACGCTGTGGATGGTCGGCGGGCCGATTTTCTTCTCGCTGTTGGCACTAGGGATCTACGAGAACTATCGTCAGAGAACGGCGGTACAGGTAGCGCTGGCGGAGGGTTAAGAAAGAGAATGCCCGGTGAAGCGCTCACCGGGCTAGTTAGTGCTTACAAACTTCCTGGCGTACGGCTGCTTTTACCCGCTGAGTTCAGCGGCTGGCTGCTGCGCAGACCATCCAGGCTTTCCAGGCGCATCTGGAACGGTGGGAACGGCATGTCGATGCCGTGTGCGCGGTAACCCGCCAGAATCAGCTGATGCAGCTCATGACGCAGCGGCATACGGTGACCCATCTCGGCGGCGTAAATACGCAGCTCGAAAATCTGAATCCCCTGCTGCAGGTCAACGAGAAACGCTTCCGGCGCCGGGGTATCAATCACCAGCGAGCAGCGATGAGCGGCGGTCAACAGAATCTGCGTGACCTCTTCCGTATTGGCCTCCGCGGGCGCCGGGATAGTCAACACCACGCGAGTGACCGAATCCGACAGCGACCAGTTGATGAACTGTTCGGTGATGAACGCTTTGTTCGGCACGATGATTTCTTTACGGTCCCAGTCGCTGATGGTGGTGGCGCGGGTATTAATTTTCGTCACGCTACCGGTCAGGCTGCGGATAGTGACCGTATCGCCGATACGGATCGGTTTTTCAAACAGGATGATCAGGCCGGAGATAAAGTTGGCGAAAATTTCCTGTAGACCAAAACCAAGACCGACGCTGAGCGCCGCCACCAGCCACTGCAGTTTCGACCACTCAATACCAATCATCGAGAAGCCGACCAGCCCGCCAATTAGCATCAACAGATATTTGGTGATGGTGGTGATGGCGTAGCCGGTACCCGGCGTCAAATCCAGATGTTGCAGAATCGCCAGCTCCAGCAGCGCCGGGAGATTGCGCACCAGCTGGGTGGTGATAATCAGCACCAGAATGGCGATCAGGACGGCGCCAAGAGTAATGGGTTCAAGACTTTCGACGCCCTGTACCGTGGAGGTCACATCCCATAGCGAGATATTTTCGAGGAAGCCGAATGCCGAGTGAATTTCCGACCACAGAATAATCACCGACAGCAGGGCGATTAGCATCAGCAGCGAGCGGACCAGGCGCAGGGACTGGGTACTGATGGCGTCGAGGTCGACTTCGCTGACTTCCGCTTCGACCGAACCTTCGGTGCTGGTGGAGTGGGCGGTATCTTCTTCGCCGCGGGCGCGCTGGGCGAGGATTTCCGCACGGCGGTGTTTGGCGCGATCGAAGGCCAGACGCCGACGCTGAATCAACATCCAACGGCGAATAATATGGTAAACCACCAACAGCAGGAACCAGATGGCGACCGAGGTTTCCAGTCGCGCCAGTAGCGCCTGCGAGGTGGCAAGATAGCCCACCGCCGCCGCCAGCATCGCGATCAGCGGCGCGCCGAGCAGCAGGTTCCACAGCAGACGGTTCACCATGTTCTCGCCGTCGCCTGCTTTATCAAGATACAGCGGGATCCCGGCGTGCTTCAGGCTCAAGGTAACCAGCGCCAGCGCGCCGCATATCAGCATGAAGCACAGGCGGCCCAGAGAGGCCGAGAATTCACGGTCGTTGAGATTATCGAACATGATCAGCGCCATAATCAGCGGTACGATCAACCCGATGCTCATCAGATAGTAGCGCATGGCTTTGGCGACGCGGTTACGCGGCCAGCCGAAGTGGGCGATGAACAATCCATTCGGCCGGGCGAAGGTGGCGCAAATCATCACCACCCACAGCAGCGGCACGGTGGCGGTCACGCCGTCGCCAATGGCGACCGCCAGCGGGAAGGGCCAGGCCGCCTGCAATCCATAGCCGAGCGTCATCCACAATACCGGCAGCGGAGATGCCACCAGAATTGACCAGAACACGGTACGCAGCGTCAGCCAGAAGTGATCCTGCGTCACCTTGCCAATCCGCGCGCTGGAGCGCTCAAGGAAGCGGGTAAAGTGGCGTCGCGAATAGATACTGAAGCCCACCAGCACCAGCGCGCCAAACAGCGGGAACAGCGTCTCTTTGCTGGTCAGCATCATGACGCTGGCCTTGCCGAGCTGGTTGATGGTATCAAGCGAGATCAGACGACGCAGATCCTGCACCACTTCCAGCGGCCAGGAGAAGCCAATCGGGCTGACGTCCGAGGTCCAGAACAGATAGCGGTGGGTTGCTTCGTTAATCTCTTTCAGCGCGTCTTCTAACTGGCCGTTGGCGACTTTCAGTTTCGTCAGTTCGAGCAGCAAGGTATCGCCGCCGCGTAGAAGCGAGTTAAGCAGCTCGCTCTGGGTACGCAGCTGCGCCTGCAGGATGCGGTTTTGTTCCGCGGTGAGCGGCTCGCCGTCGGCCTGGCGAATCAGCCGTAGCTGCGCCTGCTTGCTGAGCAGGTCTTCGTAATGCAAGCGCTGTACGCGCAGCTGGGCCGTTTCAGTATCTAACTGCTGTGGGCGCGGGCGCTCCGGCAGACGGGCGACCTGGGCGCGTAGCGCTTCGCCGAGTAGATTCGATGATCCCAGCCACTGCGACTGTTCGCGCAGGGTGTTCAGCGCCTGGCGCACCTGGAGCGTTTGATTGGTTGCTTGCCGCTGCTGCGAGGCCACCAGATCCAGGCGCTGAACCTGCTGATTAAGCGCCTGCGATAGTTCGCGGTTAATTTTGAACTGGTCGGTGATCCCCGGCGGCAGGTTTTCGCTGTTTTCCGCCAGCAGCTCGGTGCTCTCCAGCGCCTTTTCCGCTTCGCATTGGCGCTGGCTGTTCTGCTGATTACGCAGCGCCTGCAGGTAGGCATCGAGCTGTTCGCTCTGTTTCTGCGCCAGCTCAGAGCGGATGCGCGACAGTTCCTGGCGGTTGTTAGCGGAGAGTTGGGCCAGATCCAGCTCGTCGACCAGCGCTTTCAGACGCGCGGATTCCGCCTGCAGACCGAGATTTTGCGCCTGCGCCAGCGGCGTATTGCCGGGCTGCGCGCCGACGCGACGTTCAATCTCATTAAGCTTGCGGCGGGCGTCGGTTTGCTGCTGTGGTAATTGATTAAGGGAGTCGGCGATTTCCCGCGCCCGATCCTGCTCCTGCTGCGCCTGGCGGCTGGCTTCCAGCAGTTGGCTGCTGACCTGCAGGATCTCCTGATTCAGCGCGTCGGCGGTGAGGGCGGTAGGTACCTGGTGCGGCGTTTCGCTGACATTCGCTAACTGAGCGCGGAGCGTTTGAAACAGTTTGGGGAAATTATCGATAACGTCCTGGTACTGGCGAGCGCGCTCAACGGAGGCGTTGCGCTCCTCCAGCGCATTCAGCGCGGCTTGCAGGACTTCGACGGTTTCAGGCTGGGCGGGTTTCGCCGCCTTCGCCTGTTCCAGTTCCTGGGTAATTTGTTTGACGTCAGGGGCCGTCGCTGCGTACGCCCCGAAGCTGAGGCTCAAGGCCAACAGAAAAGTGTATATCAGGCGCACGGCGTAACCCTTTGTCGTCCGGAATTAACCTTCGTCTTGTTTATCGTCAACCAGCGGGCTGGCGCGGTGTTCGGCGCGGATCTCTTCTTCCGGCAACGGCGCAGGTTCCACGGAGATATCAGCTTCTACGGACGTCGCCAGCGGTTCGCCGATTTTGGTGACTGACAGGCTTTGCAGTTGTTCAACCAGCTTCACCTGGCCTGGCGCAAACAGGTTAATCACCGTTGAGCCCAGCTTAAAGCGGCCCATCTCCTGGCCCTTCAGCAGCGCAACGGAGCCTTCGCTTTCGCCTGCAGGCCAGGTCCAGCGTTTAATAATACCTTCCCGCGGCGGCGTCACGGTGCCGGACCAGACGGTCTCGATGCTGCCAACAATCGTTGCGCCGACCAGAATCTGCGCCATTGGACCGAATTCAGTATCGAACAGGCAGATAACGCGCTCGTTGCGGGCAAACAGGTTCGGTACGTTTTGCGCCGTCAGGTGGTTGACCGAGAACAGATCGCCTGGGACATAGATCATCTCGCGCAGGATGCCGTTGCACGGCATATGCACGCGGTGATAGTCGCGCGGCGACAGATAAGTGGTGGCGAAGCTACCGTTACGGAACAGGTCGGCCATCTGGTAGTTACCCGCCAGCAGGGCCTCCAGGGTGTAATTGTGGCCTTTGGCCTGCAGAATTTTGTCATCTTCGATAGCGCCAAGCTGGCTGATAACGCCGTCAGCCGGCATTACCAGCACGTTGGGATCGGTGTTCAGCGGGCGAACATCGTCACGCAGCGGGCGGACGAAGAAGTCGTTGAAGGTGCGGTAAGCGGCAGTATCCGGCTTCTGCGCCTCTTTCATATCGACTTTGTAGTATTTGACGAACAGATCGATAACCAGTTTAGTCAGCCAGCCTGCTCGTTTACTTGCCCCCCAGCCTGCGAGGCGGGTGAGCCACAGTTTAGGCAGAATGTATTGCAGTGAGAGTTTAAACGAGTTTAACAAGGTAGCCTCCAGGCCGTTAATTGTCGTTCCTGACCCCGCTTTGGCGCGGGGTACTGAAAAGGGGGACGATTCTATACGTAAACTTCAGCGAATTGTATCCGCGCCGTCTTGCCGGCAAAGCGATTACGTTTAGCGACGACAGCTTAAATGTCAGTCGTCGGTTGATGAAAAGCTTTTACGCGTTTTTACCTGCACCTGTTCCATACTTTCCAGGATGCGGTGATAGTTGGCGAAACGGCTTTCGGCGATAGCGCCTTTTTCTACCGCTTCGCGAATGGCGCAGCCTGGGTCGGTGTCGTGCTTGCAGTCGCGATACTTGCAATGGCCTAAATAATCATGGAATTCGACAAAGCCGTTGGTGATTTGTTCCGCGTCAAGATGCCACAGGCCGAACTCGCGCACGCCTGGGGAGTCAATCACATCGCCGCCGTGCGGGAAGTGATAAAGACGTGCGGCGGTGGTGGTGTGCTGGCCGAGCCCTGACACATCAGAGACGTCGTTCGTCAGGATTTGCTCATCCCGCAGTCCCAGCAGCGTGTTCAGCAAGCTGGATTTACCCACCCCGGACTGGCCGGCAAAGATACTGATGCGCCCGGTCAGGGCCTCTTCAAGCGGCTTCAGGCCGTCCTGAGTATGGCTGGACACCATCAATACCGGATAACCGATCTGGCGATAGATATCCATCTGCTCATTGACGAAAGCCATACCCTCCTCGTCCAGCAGGTCTATCTTATTCAGTACCAGCAGCGGTTCGATATTCTGCGCTTCGCAGGCCACCAGATAGCGGTCGATAATATTGAGCGACAGTTCGGGTAAAATGGCCGAAACCACCACGATTTGGTCGATATTTGCCGCGATAGGCTTCACGCCGTCGTAAAAGTCCGGGCGCGTCAGCACCGAGACGCGTTCATGCACCGCTTCGACGATGCCTTTGACGTTGACCCCGTCGGCGGCGTCTTTGCCTGGCCGCCAGACCACGCGGTCGCCAGTTACCAGAGAACGAATGGTCCGGCGAATGTTGCAGCGGTGGGTCGTGCCATCCGCGGATTCGACATCGGCATGCATACCAAAACGGCTGATGACGATACCTTCAGAAGGCTCGCCAAACAGGTTGTCATCGTAGTCGGCCTTCTCCGAAGTCGTTTTCAGGCGGCGCTGGTGGTTGGCCTTAACGCGGCGCTGCTGGCCTTTGGAGAGCTTATTTTTACTCAATCGAACTGGCTCCTGGTCGCCCTGATGGGGCAAAACCTCTATGATACACGCTATTTTAGATGAATATAGTCACGCAAGAAGGGTGGAAAATAGCATGAGTGCAGATGAAAACAACCTGATTTGGATCGATCTTGAGATGACGGGGCTGGATCCCGAGCGCGATCGCATTATCGAAATCGCCACCCTGGTCACCGACGCGAATCTTAATATTCTGGCAGAAGGCCCGACCATTGCCGTGCACCAGTCTGATGCTCAGCTGGCGCTAATGGACGAATGGAACGTGCGCACTCATACCGGCAGCGGGCTGGTCGATCGCGTGAAGGCCAGTACCGTGGGCGACCGCGAAGCGGAACTGGCCACTATTGAGTTTCTCAAGCAGTGGGTGCCGGCGGGGAAATCGCCAATTTGTGGCAACAGCATCGGTCAGGACCGCCGCTTCCTGTTCAAATATATGCCGGAACTGGAAGCTTACTTCCATTATCGCTATCTCGACGTCAGCACCCTAAAAGAGCTGGCGCGCCGCTGGAAGCCGGAAATCCTTGATGGCTTTAAAAAGCAGGGCACTCACCAGGCGATGGACGATATCCGCGAATCCGTCGCCGAACTGGCCTATTATCGCGAGCATTTTATTAAGCTCTGAAGCATAAACGAGGCCACCATGGCCTCGTCGTTTTACTGCGTTAATTAAACCACTTTTGTTCCATCTGCTGGAACTCCGGCGACGCCTTCACGACCTCCAGCGCGTCATTAATCTGCTTAAGCAACTCCGGGTCGTCTTTGCGTACCGCGATGGCATATTGTTTGCCGTAGTAGGCCGGGTCGGTGGCGCGCTCTTTCATCTCGGCGTAATCAGGATTATCCGCCAGCCACTGGTCCATCGTCGCTAAATCGCCGATCGCGCCGTCGACTTCGCCGCTTTTCAACGCCGTCAGCGCCTCGCTATCGCTGCCAAAGGCGACGGTTTGAATGCCTTTTTGTTTATCGCGTAGATAACGCTGATGAACGCTGCCCTTGACCACGGCGAGCTTTTTACCCTGCAGGTCGGCAAACCCGTGGGCGGCGTCTTTTGCCGTGACTACCACCCCGGAGAGCTCCTGGCGATAAGGCTGAGTGAAGGCGACCTGCTTTTCACGCATCGGCAATACTTCAACGCCGGCGATAATAGCGTCGAACTTTTTAAAGCGTAGCGCCGGGATGAGCGTATCAAAGCGCTGCGGCGTGAATTTACATTCCGCCTGCATCTGTTTACACAGCGCATTGGCCAAATCAATGTCAAAACCCGTAGGTTGGCCTTTGCCTTTGACGGTCTCAAACGGCGGATTGGCGGTTGTGGTGCCAAAATGGAGCGTCTCGGCAGAAGCTGTTCCGATGATTGATGTGGTCAGCAGCAGGACGGAAAGCGCTTTTTTCATTCTGAATCCCTGATAGTCGTCATGGTGGACCTTTTCGCGGATAGCCACCGCGGTGTCATGCGGGCGATTTTGCGCCATTCGCGCGGGGGGAAAAAGATATTTTGCTAATTATGGCGGTTATTTATACAATTCAGTGGGCTGTGTGGCGAGAAAATGTCCATTCAAACAAAAAACGAAAAAAAGTGCTCGCCAGGGGGTTGCAGGTGAATCGAATTCTCGTATAATGCGCCTCCCGTAACGACGCAGAAATGCAAATTACGACGCCATCGAAATATGGCAAAAAAGCAGTAACGCGGGAATAGCTCAGTTGGTAGAGCACGACCTTGCCAAGGTCGGGGTCGCGAGTTCGAGTCTCGTTTCCCGCTCCAAAATTTGAAAGCAGCACCATACCAAAACATAGTTTTCAGGTTACCGACAGGTAGATTGAAAACCAATGTAAGCGGGAATAGCTCAGTTGGTAGAGCACGACCTTGCCAAGGTCGGGGTCGCGAGTTCGAGTCTCGTTTCCCGCTCCAAAATTTGAAAGACACACCATACCAAAGCATAGTTTTCAGGTTGCCAGCAGGTAAATTGAAAACCGATGTAAGCGGGAATAGCTCAGTTGGTAGAGCACGACCTTGCCAAGGTCGGGGTCGCGAGTTCGA
Organism: Klebsiella sp. 141240; assembly: GCF_050600805.1. Classification (NCBI taxonomy): domain Bacteria; kingdom Pseudomonadati; phylum Pseudomonadota; class Gammaproteobacteria; order Enterobacterales; family Enterobacteriaceae; genus Klebsiella; species Klebsiella sp. 141240. The sequence goes on from NZ_JAQIRK010000010.1 coordinate 41,185, forward strand.
GTCTCGTTTCCCGCTCCAAATTTCTTCCTTTATCCAATTTATCCACAGTGCGAAATCGCGCCGGGGATGATTTTCATTACCTATCCAAAAATACTGTAAACAGAGTTATCCACAGGCTGTCGTTTGGCTGACTGCGCGACAAATGCTTCACTTTGTAAATAGTATTATTGTATCTGATTGAAATTTAACATTTAAATTTCATTTCAAACTGTTAATTCGATCACTTGACGTACGTCTGCCCGTTGAAACGCAATGTTTTTTTGTTTTTATTCACAGCCTGTGAATGAATCAGGCGTCGCGCGGCAATCCTTTCTCGACCACCCGGACCAGGCGTAGTTTCTGCGGCAACTGCACTTCGACAACGTTGGCATTTCGCTTTTCTATCTGCTGCGCAACCGCCCATTCGATGTGTTCATCGAGAAGTGGGTGCTCACCTCGGCGACTTTCCAGCGCTGCCAGATTGGCTTCATTCCAGGGAGCATTACCGAGCGCGATGGCGATATTGCGTAGCCAGCGTAAGTGGCCGATACGGCGTATCGCCGACCCCTCGGTGACTTTCAGAAACCAGGCTTCGCTCCAGGCGAACAGCTCAATCAGCTGCGGCGCATGTAGCGCTTTACGCGGGCTGAAGTCCTCTTCATCGGTAAGCTGCGAAAAACGGTTCCACGGACAAATCAACTGGCAATCATCGCAGCCGTAAATACGGTTGCCGATAAGCGGACGAAATTCTTCCGGGATAGCGCCTTCCAGCTCGATGGTCAGATAGGAGATGCAGCGCCGTGCGTCAACGGTATAGGGTTCGACGATGGCGCCGGTGGGGCAGATAGTCATACAGGCGATACAACGCCCGCACTCTTCGGCAACCGGCTGGTCTATCGGCAGTGGCAGATCGATAAGCAACTCGCCCAGGAAGAAAAACGATCCGGCGTCGCGGCTTAAGATAAGTGAGTGCTTACCTGTCCAGCCAAGGCCCGCTTTTTCAGCGATTGGCCGCTCCAGGATAGGCGCGGAATCGACAAACGGTCTAAAATTGAGCGAAGCACACTGTTCCTGAATCATCTCGCCGAGTTTTTTCAGGCGGTTACGTAGCAGCTTATGATAATCACGCCCCAGGGCATAACGGCTGACGTAACCCAGCGTGGGATCTTTCAGAGTGCTGGCGAAAGCAGCATTGGCGGGCAGATAGTTCATGCGCACGCTAATCACGCGTAGCGTACCGGGCAGCAGTTCATGCGGCCGGGCGCGCATCATGCCGTGGCGAGCCATCCATTCCATTTCGCCATGGTATTGTTTATCCAGCCATGCCTGTAGTTTAGGTTCGCTGGCGCTGAGATCGGTATCGGTAATACCGACCTGCTGGAAGCCAAGCTCGGTGCCCCATTGTTTGATTTGCTGCGCTAACTGATTGAGATCGAGGGGCTGTGACATGATGGACCATACAATGACGAAAAACCCTGACAGTATACCACACATCGTGTGGCCAGCGGAGACGCTGCGCCAGGCGGAAAGAGAGGCGGCGGATAGTCTCGGGCTGACGCTTTTTGAATTGATGCGGCGTGCCGGCGAGGCGGCGTTTCAACTGGCCCGAAGCCTTTATCCCGCCAGCCAGCACTGGTTGATTCTTTGCGGCCACGGCAATAACGGCGGCGACGGCTATGTCGTCGCGCGGCTGGCGCAGGCGCAGGGCATCGCGGTAACGCTACTGGCGTTGGAAAGCGATAAGCCGCTGCCGGAAGAGGCGCAGGCCGCGCGGGAAGAGTGGCTCAATGCCGGCGGCGTCATCCACGCCGCCGATAGCGCCTGGCCGGATGATATCTCATTGATTATTGACGGGCTGCTCGGCACCGGCCTGCATAGCGCGCCGCGCGCTAACGTCGCCGGGCTGATTGAACTGGCGAACGCCTATCCCGCGCCGGTTATTGCGCTTGATATCCCCTCCGGGCTGAACGCGCAAACCGGCGCGACGCCTGGCGCGGCGATTCACGCCGCCCATACCCTGACGTTTATCGCGCTAAAACCTGGACTGCTGACCGGCAATGCCCGCGACGTCGTCGGGCGCTTACATCATCATGCACTCGGCCTGGAGCGCTGGCTTTCCGGGCAAAACACCGCTATTCGTCGTTTTTCCGCAGCGCAGCTGGCAGGATGGCTGCCGCCGCGTCGCCCGACGTCGCATAAAGGCTCGCATGGTCGGCTGGTGATTATCGGCGGCGATCGCGGCACCGCTGGCGCCATTCGTATGGCGGGTGAGGCCGCGCTGCGTGCCGGCGCGGGTTTAGTACGCGTGCTGACCAGGGCGGAAAATATCGCGGGGATCGTGACTGCCAGGCCGGAATTGATGGTTCATGAGCTGAACGGCGACACCCTTACCGAGAGCCTGGAGTGGGCGGATGTCGTGGCGATTGGCCCCGGTCTTGGGCAAAGCGAATGGGGGAAAGCGGCGCTGCGGCAGGTAGAGAATTTTCGCAAACCAATGGTCTGGGATGCCGACGCGTTGAACCTGCTGGCAATCAATCCCGATAAACGTCACAATCGCGTGTTAACCCCGCATCCTGGCGAAGCCGCCCGTTTATTGAATATCAGCGTGGCAGAAGTTGAAAGCGATCGCTTACATTCTGTACAACGTCTGGTAAAACGGTATGGCGGCGTGGTGGTGCTAAAAGGCGCAGGAACCGTAGTGGCGAATAACGCGGGTGAAATCGGTATCATTGATGCCGGTAATCCCGGAATGGCCAGCGGCGGGATGGGCGATGTGCTCACCGGCATTATCGCCGCGCTGTTGGGACAGGGGCTGACCCCGTATGATGCCGCTTGCGCAGGCTGCGTGGCGCACGGCGAAGCCGCAGACCGACTGGCCGCCAGAGATGGCGCCCGTGGGATGCTGGCGACCGATCTTTTTTGCACGCTCAGGCGTGTTGTTAACCCGGATGTGATTGACCTAGACCATGATTAACCGTGTGATTCCTTTACCCGACGAGCAGGCGACATTAGACCTTGGCAACCGCGTAGCGCAGGCCTGTACCGGCGCGACGGTTATCTATCTGTATGGCGATTTAGGCGCGGGTAAAACCACCTTCAGCCGCGGTTTTCTACAGGCCCTTGGCCACCGCGGCAATGTCAAAAGCCCAACGTATACGCTGGTGGAGCCTTACACCCTCGAAAATCTGATGGTGTATCACTTCGACCTGTACCGCCTGGCGGATCCTGAGGAGCTCGAATTTATGGGGATCCGCGATTACTTCGCTAACGATGCCATCTGCCTGGTGGAATGGCCGCAACAAGGCGCGGGTGTACTGCCTGACCCGGATGTCGAAATTCACCTGGATTACCAGGCGCAAGGGCGTGAGGCGCGCGTAACGGCGGTCTCTTCATTGGGTGAGTCTTTATTGGCGAGTTTAGCCATTTAGCCTAAAGGATGACGGGATGAAGTATCGTATAACCAGTTGGCTGGCCGCCGCTCTGATGCTGTTCGGCACTCAGGCGTCCGCGGCAAGTTTATCCGATATCCAGGTCTCAAACGGCGATCGGCAGGCCCGCATCACGCTAAGTTTTGTCGGCGACCCCGAATATTCCTTCACCCCGCAAGGTAAGCGCGTGGTGGCGTTGGATATCAAACAAACCGGCGTGCTTCAGGGGCTGCCGCTGCAGTTTAGCGGTAATAATCTGGTCAAAAGCATTCGCTCTGGCTCGCCTCAGGATACGCAATCTCTGCGTCTGTTGGTCGATCTGACGGAAGATGGTAAAACGCGGGCGGCGAAGCAGCAAAACGGCGCCAACTATACCGTCGTCTTTACCATTAACGCCGATGTGCCGCCGCCCCCTCCGCCGCCGCCAGTGGTAGCGAAACGGGTCGAAGCGCCGGTAGTGGCGCCGCGTCCGAGCGAGCCGCCGCGCAATCCGTTTAAAAACTCTGGTAGCGATAGAACCACGGTGGTCACCAGCAGTCAGCCGGCGATGACTAACAACCAGACCATCAGCCGACCGGCGGCGCGTACCGTCTCATCTGACGAAAAAATAATTATCGCTATTGATGCCGGTCACGGCGGCCAGGATCCTGGCGCTATCGGACCGGGCGGCACCAAAGAGAAAAACGTCACGATTGCTATCGCCCATAAGCTACGGGCGTTGCTCAACAACGATCCGCAGTTTAAACCGGTGCTGACCCGCAACGGCGACTACTTCATCTCGGTCATGGGGCGTTCGGACGTGGCGCGCAAACAAAACGCCAATTTCCTGGTCTCTATCCATGCCGATGCGGCCCCGAATCGCGATGCGACTGGCGCATCGGTGTGGGTGCTCTCTAACCGCCGCGCTAACAGCGAAATGGCCGGCTGGCTTGAACAGCATGAGAAACAATCCGAACTTCTGGGCGGCGCGGGCGATGTGCTGGCGAATAGCCAGTCGGATCCTTATCTGAGCCAGGCGGTGCTGGATTTACAGTTCGGCCATTCCCAGCGCGTCGGTTATGATGTGGCGACCGATGTACTCAGCCAGCTCCAGCGGGTTGGTAATCTGCATAAACGCCGCCCGGAGCATGCCAGCCTTGGCGTTCTGCGCTCGCCGGATATTCCGTCGATCCTCGTAGAAACTGGCTTTATCAGTAATAACGGCGAAGAGCGCCTGCTGGGTAGCGATGATTACCAACAGCAGATTGCAGAGGCGATTTATAAAGGGCTGCGTAACTATTATATGCAGCACCCGCTGCAATCAGCGCCGCGCGGCACGGCTGCGCAAACCGCCAGCGCCAGTTCGCCTGGCGGGTCGTTGATTAACTAAGGAGAAGGTCATGCCGATTCAGGTTCTACCGCCGCAGCTCGCCAACCAGATTGCCGCTGGCGAGGTGGTGGAACGTCCGGCGTCGGTCGTTAAAGAGCTGGTCGAAAACAGCCTTGATGCCGGCGCGACCCGTATCGACATTGATATCGAACGCGGCGGCGCGAAGCTTATCCGTATTCGCGATAACGGCTGTGGGATCAAAAAAGATGAGCTGGCGCTGGCGCTGGCTCGTCACGCCACCAGTAAAATCGCTTCGCTGGATGACCTTGAGGCGATCATCAGTCTTGGTTTTCGCGGCGAAGCGCTGGCCAGTATCAGTTCCGTCGCCCGCCTGACGCTGACTTCGCGTACCGCGGAGCAGCACGAGGCATGGCAGGCTTATGCTGAAGGGCGCGACCAGGCGGTGACGGTGAAACCGGCGGCGCATCCGATAGGCACCACGCTGGAAGTCCTGGATCTGTTTTACAACACCCCCGCGCGGCGCAAGTTCATGCGTACCGAAAAAACCGAGTTTAATCATATTGATGAAATCGTCCGCCGCATCGCGCTGGCGCGTTTCGATGTAACGATTAATCTCAGCCATAACGGCAAAATGATGCGCCAGTATCGCGCAGTGGCGGAAGGCGGCCCGCGTGAACGTCGCCTCGGCTCGATTTGCGGCGCGGCGTTTCTGGAACATGCGTTGGCCATTGAGTGGCAGCATGGCGATTTGACACTGCGCGGCTGGGTCGCCGATCCATTGCATACCAATCCGGCACTAGCGGAAATCCAGTATTGTTACGTCAACGGGCGTATGATGCGCGACCGGCTTATCAACCATGCCATTCGCCAGGCCTGCGAAGACAAGCTGGGCGCTGACCAGCAGCCGGCGTTTGTACTGTATCTGGAGATTGACCCGCATCAGGTTGATGTCAACGTGCATCCGGCGAAGCACGAAGTGCGTTTCCATCAATCACGGCTGGTGCATGATTTTATCTACCAGGGCGTACTGAGCGTGCTGCAGCAGCAGCTTGATGCGCCGCTGGTGGCAGAGGACGAAGCGCCAGCGCCGCGGCAGGTGCCGGAAAACCGCGTGGCGGCGGGCGCGAACCATTTCGCTCGCCCATCGCCGGCCCGGGAACCGGCGGCGGGTTATGATACTCGCGCGCCGCGCGAACCTGCCGCCGCCGGCGGCTATAGCGCAGGCGGCGCCAGCTGGCCGCACGCCCAGCCGGGTTATCAAAAACAGCAAGGGGCGCTTTATCGTCAACTGCTGCAAACCCCGGCGGTGGAAAAAAAACAAGCCGCGTCGGCGCCTGCGGAAAGTCTGGCGGCCCATGGCCAAAGCTTTGGCCGGGTGCTGACTATTATCGGCGGCGATTGCGCGCTGCTCGAGCGGGGCGGCACATTGGCGTTGCTGGCGCTGCCGGTGGCGGAACGCTGGCTGCGTCAGGCGCAGCTAACGCCGGGCGCGGAAGCGGTTTGCGCGCAGCCGCTGCTTATCCCGCTGCGTCTTAAAGTGAGTGAAGCAGAACGCAAAGCGCTGGAAAAAGCGCAGCCGGCGCTGGCGCAATTGGGCATCGATTTACAAGCAGATGCCCAGCACGTGACGGTCCGCGCGGTGCCTTTACCCTTAAGACAACAAAATTTACAAATCTTGATTCCTGAACTGATAGGCTACCTGGCGCAGCTAACGGCATTCAACGTCGGCGACATTGCCCAGTGGACGGCGCGTAATCTGACGAGCGAGCACGCGCAGTGGAGTATGGCGCAGGCGATTTCGGTGCTGGCGGACGTTGAGCGTTTATGTCCGCAGCTGATTAAAGCGCCGCCGGGTGGTCTGTTACAACCTGTTGATTTACATTCGGCGATGACAGCCCTGAAAGATGAGTGATGTAACTGAGGCGAGCCTGCCTAAGGCAATTTTTTTAATGGGGCCGACGGCCTCCGGTAAAACCGCATTAGCTATCGCCTTGCGTAAAGTTTTGCCCGTAGAGTTGATTAGCGTCGATTCCGCCCTCATCTATCGAGGAATGGATATCGGTACGGCCAAACCCGATGCCGCGGAGCTTAGCGCTGCGCCGCATCGGTTGCTGGATATCCTTGATCCGGCAGAGTCTTACTCGGCGGCGGATTTTCGTCGCGATGCGTTGGCGGAAATGGCGGATATCGTCGCCGCCGGGCGCATCCCGCTGCTGGTCGGCGGAACGATGTTGTATTTCAAAGCGTTGTTGGAAGGGTTATCGCCGCTGCCTTCGGCGGATCCCGCAGTCAGGGCCAGAATTGAGCAACAAGCAGCAGAGCAGGGGTGGCACGCATTGCACCGGCAGTTACAGGAGATCGATCCCGTGGCCGCCGCGCGTATTCATCCAAATGATCCGCAAAGACTTTCCCGAGCACTGGAAGTTTTTTTCATTTCGGGTAAAACTTTAACGGAACTGACGCAAACGTCAGGAGAGGCTCTGCCGTATCAGGTGCATCAGTTCGCCATCGCCCCGGCGAGCCGTGAACTGCTACATCAACGCATTGAGCAGCGTTTTCATCAGATGTTGGCTTCAGGTTTTGAAGCAGAAGTGCGGGCGCTATTTGCCCGTGGAGATTTGCATACGGATATGCCTTCCATTCGTTGTGTTGGATACCGCCAGATGTGGTCATACCTTGAAGGCGAGGTCTCGTATGATGAAATGGTTTATCGAGGTGTTTGCGCGACGAGACAGTTAGCGAAACGTCAGGTCACCTGGCTGCGCGGTTGGGAAGATGTTCACTGGTTAGACAGTGAGCAACCTGAACAAGCGCTCAACAAAGTATTACAGGTTGTTGGTGCTAGCCAGAACTGAACGTGTACAATTGAACGGTATCGTGCGTAATTTTTTTTAAGAATCGTAAGGTTCTGAGTACAAAACAAGCATACATATAAGGAAAAGAGAGAATGGCTAAGGGGCAATCTTTACAAGATCCGTTCCTGAACGCTTTGCGTCGGGAACGTGTTCCGGTTTCTATTTATTTGGTGAATGGTATTAAGCTGCAAGGGCAAATTGAGTCTTTCGATCAGTTCGTGATCCTGTTGAAGAACACGGTCAGCCAGATGGTCTATAAGCACGCAATTTCTACTGTTGTCCCGTCCCGTCCGGTGTCTCACCACAGCAATAATGCTGGCGGCGGTGCAAGCAACTATCACCACGGTGGTAGCGCGCAAGGTTCTTCTGCGCCGCAGCAAGACAGCGACGACGCCGAATAAGGCTAATGCTGTTTTTCCACGTCGGGGAGCCAGGTTTTCTGCGTTCCCCGCTGGTATTTTATAAGGGGTTTACGCTTGTTTGACCGTTATGATGCCGGTGAGCAGGCGGTACTGGTACACATCTATTTTTCGCAAGACAAAGATATGGAGGATCTCCAGGAGTTTGAATCCCTGGTCTCTTCCGCCGGTGTCGAAGCAATGCAGGTGATTACCGGTAGCCGTAAAGCACCGCACCCGAAGTATTTTGTTGGTGAAGGTAAGGCTGTTGAAATTGCGGAAGCCGTAAAAGCGACCGGCGCCTCGGTCGTGCTGTTCGATCATGCCTTGAGTCCGGCCCAGGAACGTAACCTGGAGCAGCTATGCGAATGCCGGGTTATCGATCGCACCGGTCTGATTTTAGATATTTTTGCCCAGCGAGCGCGTACCCACGAAGGGAAACTGCAGGTTGAGCTGGCGCAGTTGCGCCATCTGGCCACGCGTCTGGTACGCGGCTGGACCCACCTTGAAAGGCAGAAAGGCGGGATTGGTTTGCGCGGACCGGGTGAAACCCAGCTCGAAACCGACCGTCGATTGCTGCGTAACCGTATTATGCAGATCCTGTCGCGACTGGAAAAAGTAGAAAAACAGCGCGAGCAAGGTCGGCGGTCACGCGCCAAGGCCGATATCCCTACCGTCTCGCTGGTGGGATATACCAACGCCGGAAAATCAACGCTGTTCAACCAGATAACCGAAGCGGAAGTCTATGCCGCGGACCAACTGTTCGCCACTCTGGACCCGACGCTGCGCCGTATTAACGTCACAGACGTCGGCGAAACGGTACTGGCAGACACCGTAGGTTTTATTCGTCATCTGCCGCACGATTTGGTGGCGGCGTTTAAAGCGACTCTGCAGGAGACGCGTCAGGCGACGCTGCTGCTGCACGTTATCGACGCGGCGGATGTCCGCGTGCAGGAAAATATTGATGCAGTAAATACGGTCCTTGCTGAAATCGAGGCCGATGAAATTCCGTCATTGCTGGTGATGAACAAAATCGATGTGCTTGACGATTTTGAACCGCGCATCGATCGGGATGAAGAGAATAAACCGATTCGGGTCTGGCTCTCCGCCCAGACCGGGATTGGCGTACCACTGCTTTTTCAGGCGTTAACAGAACGTCTTTCCGGCGAAGTGGCGCAGCATACGCTGCGTTTACCGCCGCAGGAAGGTCGTCTGAGAAGCCGGTTCTATCAGCTTCAGGCGATAGAAAAAGAGTGGATGGAGGATGACGGCAGCGTAAGCCTGCAAGTGCGCATGCCCATCGTGGACTGGCGTCGCCTCTGCAAACAAGAGCCTGCGTTGGTCGACTACGTGGTTTGACCTGGCCTGAAGATATTAACCCCTGTGGGGATATCAAAAACAAATATGGAGCATATACATGGCGTGGAATCAGCCCGGTAATAACGGACAGGACCGCGACCCGTGGGGAAGCAGCAAGAATGGCGGCAACTCTGAGGGAAATGGCAACAAAGGCGGTCGCGATCAGGGGCCGCCCGATCTGGATGATATCTTCCGCAAGTTAAGTAAAAAACTTGGCGGTCTCGGCGGCGGTAAAGGCGGCCAGGGTGGCGGTAATGTGACGCAGGGGCCGCGTGGCCCGATGGGCGGGCGCATTGTCGGCATCGTTGCTGCAGCGGCGGTGATTATCTGGGCAGCCAGCGGTTTCTATACCATCAAGGAAGCGGAACGTGGTGTGGTGACACGCTTTGGCAAGTTCAGCCATCTGGTTGAGCCAGGTCTGAACTGGAAGCCAACTTTTGTCGATAATGTGCAAGCGGTGAACGTCGAGTCGGTTCGCGAACTGGCAGCGTCCGGCGTCATGCTGACTTCCGATGAGAACGTCGTGCGCGTTGAGATGAACGTACAGTACCGGGTGACCGATCCGGAGCGCTACCTGTTTAGCGTGACCAGCGCCGACGATAGTCTGCGTCAGGCCACCGACAGCGCCCTGCGTGGCGTCATTGGTAAGTACACCATGGACCGTATCCTGACCGAAGGTCGTACCGTTATCCGTAGCGATACCCAGCGCGAGCTGGAAGAGACCATTCGTCCGTACAACATGGGTATCACCCTGCTGGACGTCAACTTCCAGACGGCGCGTCCGCCGGAAGAGGTGAAGGCCGCGTTTGATGATGCCATTGCCGCGCGTGAGAACGAGCAGCAGTACATCCGCGAAGCGGAAGCTTATACCAACGAAGTTCAGCCGCGTGCTAACGGTCAGGCGCAGCGTATCCTCGAAGAGGCGCGTGCGTATAAAACCCAGACCGTACTGGAAGCGCAGGGTGAAGTCGCTCGCTTTGCGAAGATCCTGCCGGAATATAAAGCCGCGCCGGAAATTACCCGCGAGCGTCTGTATATCGAAACCATGGAAAAAGTGCTGAGCCATACCCGCAAAGTGCTGGTTAATGACAGCAAGGGCGGCAACCTGATGGTTCTGCCGTTGGATCAGATGCTGAAAGGCGCCACTGGTGCGCCAGCAAAGAGCGATAGCAGTGGCGCAAGCGATCTGCTGCGCCTGCCGCCTGCGTCCAGCTCAAGCAGCGCCAGCACTTCATCAACCTCGAGTTCAACCGGGGGTACCATTATGGACCAACGCCGCGCCAACGCGCAGCGTAACGACTACCAGCGTCAGGGGGAATAACGATGCGTAAATCTGTTATCGCGATCATTGTCGTCGTGCTGGTAGTGCTCTACATGTCTGTCTTCGTGGTGAAAGAAGGCGAGCGTGGCATTACGCTGCGCTTCGGCAAAGTTCTGCGCGACGATGAGAATAAGCCGCTGGTGTATGCGCCGGGTCTGCACTTCAAGATCCCGTTTATTGAATCCGTGAAAATGCTGGATGCGCGTATCCAGACCATGGACAACCAGGCTGACCGCTTTGTTACCAAAGAGAAGAAAGATCTGATCGTCGACTCCTATATCAAGTGGCGCATCAGTGACTTCAGTCGTTACTATCTGGCGACCGGCGGCGGCGACGTCTCCCAGGCCGAAGTTCTGCTGAAACGTAAGTTCTCTGACCGTTTGCGCTCTGAGATTGGTCGTCTGGACGTGAAAGACATCGTGACTGATTCCCGCGGTCGTTTGACTCTGGAAGTGCGTGATGCGCTGAACTCAGGTTCTGCAGGTACAGAAGATGAAGTTTCGACGCCGGCAGCCGATGACGCTATCGCTAAAGCGGCAGAGCGTGTAGAAGCTGAAACTAACGGTAAGGTTCAGGTGATCAACCCGAACAGTATGGCGGCGCTGGGTATTGAAGTCGTTGACGTACGTATCAAGCAGATCAACCTGCCTGCTGAAGTGTCTGAAGCGATCTACAACCGTATGCGCGCCGAGCGTGAAGCGGTTGCTCGTCGCCATCGTTCACAAGGTCAGGAAGAGGCGGAAAAACTGCGCGCGACCGCGGACTATGAAGTGACCAAGACTTTGGCGGAAGCAGAGCGTCAAGGGCGTATCCTGCGCGGTGAAGGCGATGCCGAGTCGGCAAAACTGTTTGCCGATGCATTCAGTCAGGATCCGGGCTTCTATGCCTTTATCCGTAGCCTGCGTGCTTACGAGAAGAGCTTCCAGAGCAACCAGGACGTGATGGTTCTCAGCCCGGATAGCGATTTCTTCCGTTACATGAAGTCACCGGATTCCGTGCGTAAATAAGCCGGGTCGGTGTGAAATCAGAAGGCGCCTTGCAAGAGGCGCCTTTTTTCATGCCATTGATTGTGATTTTTCTCTCAGCTAGTGGTTTCATATTGCCTATGAAATGCCGGAGAATGTGAAGAAAGAAAAAGGGTTTGCGGTAATACTCACCGGCGCCAAACTGGCGGCGGTTTTGTTTTTCTATAAGGGTCATCAATAATGAATGCAACAATTTGGCTGGCACTGGCGCTGGTTTTAGTTCTCGAAGGTCTTGGCCCACTGCTTTATCCCCGCGCCTGGCGCAAGATGGTAGCGACCATGAGCCAACTGCCGGATAATTTATTGCGTCGCTTTGGCGGCGGTCTTGTGGTAGCTGGCATCGTCATCTACTACATGTTGAGGAAATCGATTGGCTGATCAAAAAATAATCGGATTACCCTCATTTTGAGTGCAAAAAGTGCTGTAACTCTGAAAAAGCGATGGTAGAATCCATTTTTAAGCAAACGGTGATTTTGAAAAAATGGGTAACAACGTCGTCGTACTGGGCACCCAATGGGGTGACGAAGGTAAAGGGAAGATCGTCGATCTCCTGACAGAACGGGCTAAATATGTTGTGCGCTACCAGGGTGGCCATAACGCAGGCCATACTCTCGTAATCAACGGTGAAAAAACCGTCCTCCATCTTATTCCATCAGGTATTCTCCGCGAGAATGTAACCAGCATCATCGGTAACGGTGTTGTGCTGTCTCCGGCTGCGCTGATGAAAGAGATGAAAGGTCTGGAAGACCGTGGTATCCCTGTTCGTGAGCGTCTGCTGCTGTCCGAAGCCTGTCCGCTTATTCTCGATTATCACGTTGCGCTGGACGTGGCGCGTGAAAAAGCACGCGGTGCGAAAGCTATCGGTACGACCGGTCGCGGTATCGGCCCGGCTTACGAAGATAAAGTCGCTCGTCGCGGCCTGCGCGTTGGCGACCTGTTTGATAAAGCCACCTTCGCTGACAAACTGAAAGAAGTGATGGAATATCACAACTTCCAGTTGGTGAACTTCTATAAAGCAGAAGCGGTTGACTACCAGAAAGTGCTGGACGATGTGATGGCGATTGCCGACATCCTCACCGGCATGGTCGTTGATGTTTCCGATCTGCTGGATCAGGCGCGTCAGCGCGGCGACTTCGTGATGTTCGAAGGCGCGCAGGGCACGCTGCTGGATATCGACCACGGTACCTATCCGTATGTAACTTCCTCCAACACCACTGCTGGTGGCGTGGCGACCGGTTCCGGCCTGGGCCCGCGTTATGTGGATTACGTTCTGGGTATCATCAAAGCTTACTCTACTCGTGTAGGCGCGGGTCCGTTCCCGACCGAGCTGTTTGATGAAACCGGCGAGTTCCTGTGCAAGCAGGGTAACGAATTCGGCGCCACTACCGGCCGTCGTCGTCGTACCGGCTGGCTGGACGCTGTTGCGGTACGCCGCGCGGTGCAGATTAACTCCCTGTCCGGCTTCTGCCTGACCAAACTGGACGTCCTGGACGGCCTGAAAGAAGTGAAAATCTGCGTCGGCTACCGTATGCCGGACGGCCGTGAAGTGACCACCACTCCGCTGGCTGCCGACAACTGGGAAGGTATCGAGCCTATCTACGAAACCATGCCGGGCTGGTCCGAAACCACCTTCGGCGTGAAAGAGCGCAGCGGCCTGCCGCAGGCAGCGCTGAACTACATCGCTCGTATTGAAGAGCTGACCGGCGTGCCGGTTGATATCATCTCTACCGGTCCTGACCGTACTGAGACTATGATTCTGCGCGACCCGTTCGACGCGTAATCATCATCCAGGGGCGCCGTTCGGGCGCCCTTGTTTTTGCAGTTCGCCCGCCCCATTTCAAATAAATTAGCGGCCTGAGCGCTGGCTGGTTTATCATCAATAGAGTTAATACCCGCGGATTCACCGCTTTCCCCTTACCCTGAGGTTGATGTGCAGTTAACGAGTTTCACCGATTATGGATTACGCGCGCTGATTTATATGGCGTCGTTGCCGGATGACCGAATGACCAGTATTTCCGAGGTGACGGATGTCTATGGCGTTTCCCGTAATCATATGGTCAAAATAATCAATCAGTTAAGCCGTGTTGGCTACGTGACGGCCGTGCGGGGAAAGAATGGGGGGATTCGCCTTGGCAAGCCGGCTAAAATGATTCGCGTGGGTGATGTTGTACGCGATCTGGAGCCGCTATCGCTGGTGAATTGCAGCAGCGAATTTTGCCACATTACTCCCGCTTGCCGCCTGAAACAGGCACTTGCCGAAGCCGCGCAAAGTTTCCTGAAGGAACTGGATAACTACACGCTGGCCGATTTGGTTGAAAAGAATCAACCGCTATATAAATTATTACTGGTGGAAGAAAAGCGCTGAATGATTTGCGCCGCAGCGTAAAGAGAACCCACAAAGCGGCGGCGTAAAACGCAGTCAGACTTTCATCGGAGATGACAACGGAGGAACCGATATGTCACAAGACCCATTCCAGGAACGCGAAGCTGAGAAGTACGCGAATCCAATCCCGAGCCGGGAATTTATCCTCGAACATTTAACCAAACGTGAAAAACCGGCCAGCCGTGATGAGCTGGCGATTGAGTTAAATATTGAGGGCGAAGAACAAACTGAAGCGCTGCGTCGCCGCCTGCGTGCGATGGAACGTGACGGCCAGTTGGTCTTCACTCGTCGTCAGTGCTATGCGCTGCCGGAGCGTCTCGATTTAGTCAAAGGCGTCGTTATTGGCCACCGCGACGGCTACGGCTTTTTACGCGTCGAAGGGCGCAAAGACGACCTGTATCTTTCATCTGAGCAGATGAAAATGTGTATTCATGGCGACCAGGTACTGGCCCAGCCGCTGGGCGCGGACCGCAAGGGCCGTCGAGAAGCGCGCATCGTTCGCGTTCTGGTGCCGAAAACCAGCCAGATCGTCGGCCGTTACTTCACCGATGCCGGTGTAGGCTTCGTGGTGCCGGACGACAGCCGTCTTAGCTTCGATATCCTTATCCCGCCTGAAGAGATTATGGGCGCGCGTATGGGCTACGTGGTGGTGGTCGAGCTGACCCAGCGTCCAACCCGTCGTACCAAGGCGGTAGGCAAAATAGTTGAAGTGCTGGGCGACAATATGGGCACCGGCATGGCCGTTGATATGGCGCTGCGTACCCATGAGATCCCTTACGTTTGGCCGCCGGCGGTGGAAAAACAGGTTTCCGGCCTCAAAGAACAGGTGCCGGAAGAAGCAAAAGCCGGGCGCGTTGATTTGCGCTCCCTGCCGCTGGTTACCATTGATGGCGAAGATGCCCGCGACTTCGATGACGCGGTGTACTGCGAGAAAAAACGCGGCGGCGGCTGGCGTCTATGGGTGGCTATCGCCGACGTGAGCTACTACGTGCGCCCTGGTACGCCGCTGGACGGCGAAGCGCGCAGCCGCGGGACGTCAGTCTACTTCCCTTCGCAGGTCGTACCGATGCTGCCGGAAGTGCTGTCCAACGGCCTGTGCTCGCTGAATCCGCAGGTCGATCGCCTGTGTATGGTCTGCGAAATGACGATCTCGTCAAAAGGTCGACTGACCGGCTTTAAATTCTATGAAGCGGTGATGAGCTCTCACGCCCGTCTGACCTACACCAAGGTTTGGCATATGCTGCAGGGCGATCAAGAGCTGCGCGAGCACTATGCGCCGCTGGTGAAGCATATTGAAGAGCTACATAACCTCTACAAGGTGCTGGACGGCGCCCGTGAAGAGCGAGGCGGTATCTCATTTGAAAGTGAAGAAGCTAAATTCATCTTCAACGCCGAGCGCCGTATAGAGCGTATTGAACAGACTCAGCGTAACGATGCGCACAAGCTGATTGAAGAGTGCATGATCCTGGCGAATATCTCCGCGGCGCGTTTCGTTGAGAAAGCGCAGGAGCCGGCGCTGTTCCGTATTCACGATAAGCCAAGCACCGAAGCGATTACCGCTTTCCGTACCGTGCTGGCGGAGCTGGGGCTGGAACTACCGGGCGGCAACAAGCCGGAGCCGCGCGATTACGCTGAGCTACTGACTTCCATCGCCGATCGCCCGGATGCGGAAATGCTGCAGACGATGCTGCTGCGTTCCATGAAACAAGCGGTCTACGATCCGGAAAACCGCGGCCACTTCGGCCTGGCGCTGCAGTCATACGCCCACTTCACCTCGCCGATCCGTCGTTATCCTGACCTGTCGCTGCATCGCGCTATTAAGTATTTACTGGCGAAAGAGCAGGGACATAAAGGCAATAGCACCGAGACCGGCGGCTGGCACTACAGCATGGAAGAGATGCTGCAACTGGGCGAGCACTGCTCGATGACCGAGCGCCGCGCCGATGAAGCGACGCGCGAAGTGTCCGACTGGCTGAAGTGCGACTTCATGCAGGATCAGGTGGGCAACACCTTCTCCGGCGTGATCGCAAGCGTCACCGGCTTCGGCTTCTTCGTCCGCCTGAACGATCTGTTTATCGATGGCCTGGTACATGTCTCCTCGCTGGATAATGACTACTATCGCTTCGATCAGGTAGGGCAGCGGCTGATCGGCGAGTCCGGCGGCCAGACTTACCGCCTGGGCGACCGCGTGGAAGTGCGCGTCGAAGCGGTCAATATGGATGAGCGTAAGATTGATTTCAGCCTGATTTCCAGCGAACGCGGCCCGCGTAATGTCGGCAAAACCGCACGCGAAAAAGCGAAGAAAGGCGCGCCGGGTAAAAACGGCGGCGGCCGTCGTCGTCAGGTTGGCAAGCAGGTAAACTTCGAGCCGGATAGCGCCTTCCGTAAGGAAAAAGAGAAAGCTAAAGCCAAACCGAAAGGCGAGAAGAAAGCGAAAAAGCCGTCGGCGAAAACGCAGAAAATCGCCGCGGCGACCAAAGCCAAGCGCGCGGCGAAAAAGAAGATCGCCGAGTGATTGACGCCCCTTCACCCTGAAGTCTGCTGGCGCAGGACAGGGTGAAGGGGGCGGATAACAGAACCTAAAACGAGTACATCAATGAGTGAAATGATTTACGGCATCCATGCGGTGCAGGCACTGCTGGAACGCGCACCTGAGCGTTTTCAGGAAGTTTTTATTCTGAAAGGCCGTGAGGATAAGCGTCTGCTGCCGCTGATCCATGCCCTTGAAGCGCAGGGCGTGGTGATTCAGGTTGCCAGCCGCCAGTACCTCGATGAGAAAAGCGAAGGCGCGGTGCATCAGGGCATTATTGCCCGCGTGAAGCCGGGACGTCAGTATCAGGAAAACGATCTGCCGGATCTGCTGGCGCAGTTCGATCAACCGTTCCTGCTGATCCTCGACGGCGTCACCGATCCGCACAACCTCGGCGCTTGCCTGCGTAGCGCCGACGCCGCTGGCGTGCATGCGGTGATCGTGCCGCGCGATCGTTCCGCTCAGCTCAACGCTACGGCGAAGAAAGTCGCCTGCGGCGCGGCGGAAAGCGTGCCGCTGATCCGCGTCACTAACCTGGCGCGGACCATGCGTCTGTTGCAGGAAGAAAACGTGTGGATCGTTGGTACCGCGGGCGAAGCCGACCATACGCTCTACCAGAGCAAAATGACCGGCCCGATGGCGCTGGTGATGGGCGCGGAAGGCGAAGGCATGCGCCGTTTGACCCGTGAGCATTGTGATGAGCTGATCAGCATCCCGATGGCGGGTAGCGTCTCTTCGCTGAACGTCTCTGTCGCCACCGGTATCTGCCTGTTTGAAGCGGTGCGCCAGCGCAGCTAAGCCGCCGCTGGCGAGGTGGGTTAGTCATCCAGCGCCCGCAGATGATCGTTCTTATTGAGCGTCATTAGCGCAGCGATGCTGACGACGGCTGTCGCCATCACGTAGTACGCCGGAATGTCCAGATTACCGGTCTGTTTAATCAGGCCGGTAATAATCAATCCGGCGCAGCCGGAAAACACGGCATTCGATAGCGAATAGGCTAACCCCAGCCCGGTATAACGCACCTTGGTAGGAAACATCTCCGCCAGCATAGCCGGTCCAGGCCCGGCCAGAATCCCCACCAGTCCACCCGCAATCAGCACCACGATACCTTTCACCAGCAGCGTGCTGCTTTCCGCCTGCAATATTTTCAGCAGCGGCAGCGCCAGTACCAGCAGCAATACCGCAGCCGCGACCATTACCCGCCGACGTCCCCACTTATCGCTGAGCATCCCGGCAGGCAAGATGGTGATGGCGAAACCAATGTTGGAGATCACCGCAATTAGCAGCGCCTGATTAAAACCGGTGTGTAGCGCGGACTGGAGGTACGAGGGCATGATTACCAGGTAGGTATAACCCGCCGCCGACCAAACCATCAGCCGGCCAATGCCGGTGAGAATCGCTTTGAGCGTCTGGCGCAAACTGGCGCGGGTTTCCAGGGACGGCGTAGCCTGCTGCTGGCGCAAAAAACCCGGTGTCTCTTCCATTTTTACGCGTAGCCACAGCGCGATGATGCCCATCGGTATGGCGAGGAAAAAGGGGATTCGCCAGCCCCAGTCATGCAATGCTTCGGGGCTGAGCGCGGTGGAAATCAGGGCGACCACGCCAGCGCCTGCCAGCAGCCCCAGCGCGACGGTAAAAGATTGCCATGCGCCATACAGTCCGCGCTTACCTTTAGGGGCGAACTCGGTCATCAGCGATACCGCCCCGCCGTACTCGCCGCCGGCAAAAAGCCCCTGAAGAATACGTAATCCGGTCAGAATAAGCGGCGCGGCAATACCGATGCTGGTGTAAACCGGCACCAGTCCGATAGCCGTGGTGGCGAGCGTCATCAGTACCAATACGATAATCAGCGTCGGCTTGCGGCCGATACGGTCGCCGAGGCGGCCAAAAACGATGGCGCCCAGCGGGCGAAAGAAAAACGCAATCGCGAAAGAGGCGTAAGTCAGAATCAGCCCGGTCAGCGGCGCTTTTCCGGTCATTTGGAAAAAATTTTTCGCAATTACGGTCGCCAGAAAGCCATAGACCGCGAACTCGTACCATTCAATAAAGTTACCGATAGAACCGGCGATCAGCGCGCGTTTTTGCGCTGCCGATGTTGTGCTGGCGGTGTGCATAGGAAGCCCCGACTAATACAAAACAGTAACGAATGAATAAATTATTCCATACATTTTTAATGAGAAAATTTTAAATTCTTATGCCTGTGATGGGCTTCACGAAGGCGGAGCGGTTTTTTTGTGAGCGTCTATGCGGGCGACCATACTTACTGTCAGAGCCATTGACGGAGGGAGACATCATGCACTGGCAAACGCATACCGTATTCAATCAACCGACGCCACTGTGTAACAGCAATCTGTTTTTGTCTGATACCGCGCTTTGTGAGGCGGTGGTGCGTGAAGGCGCCGGCTGGGATGGCGATCTGCTCGCCAGCATCGGCCAGCAGTTGGGCACGGCGGAATCGCTGGAGTTGGGGCGCCTGGCCAATAGTAATCCGCCGGAACTGCTACGCTACGACGCCACCGGCGCCCGATTGGATGACGTGCGGTTTCATCCCGCCTGGCATTTGCTAATGCAGGGACTGTGCGCCAACCGGGTGCATAATCTTGCCTGGCAGGAGGATGCCCGCGCGGGTTCGTTTGTTGCTCGTACCGCCCGCTTTATGCTGCATGCCCAGGTGGAGGCGGGAACGTTATGCCCGATAACCATGACCTTCGCCGCAACGCCGCTGCTGCAGCGCGCGCTGCCCACCGTCTTTAGCGACTGGCTGCCGCCGTTGCTCAGCGACCGCTATGACCCGCATCTGGCGCCCGGCGATCAGAAGCGTGGGTTGCTGATTGGTATGGGAATGACCGAAAAACAGGGCGGTTCCGATGTGCTCAGTAATACCACCCGGGCGGAAAAAACGGCGGAAGGATTCTATCGGCTGGTGGGCCATAAATGGTTCTTCTCGGTGCCGCAGAG
This sequence comes from Klebsiella sp. 141240, assembly GCF_050600805.1. Classification (NCBI taxonomy): domain Bacteria; kingdom Pseudomonadati; phylum Pseudomonadota; class Gammaproteobacteria; order Enterobacterales; family Enterobacteriaceae; genus Klebsiella; species Klebsiella sp. 141240. The sequence goes on from NZ_JAQIRK010000010.1 coordinate 60,751, forward strand.
CGATGCGCATTTGGTATTAGGCCAGACGCCAGGCGGGCTCTCCTGTTTCTTTGTGCCGCGTTTTTTACCCGATGGTCAACGCAATGGCGTGCGTCTTGAGAGGCTGAAAGATAAATTAGGCAACCGCTCTAACGCCAGTAGCGAAGCCGAATTCTTTGACGCCTGCGGGTGGCTGATAGGCGAAGAAGGCGACGGCGTGCGGCAAATTCTCAAGATGGGCGCGCTGACCCGCTTCGACTGCGCCGCCGGCAGCCATGCCCTGATGCGCCGCGCTTACTCGGTGGCGCTGTATCATGCGCTGCAGCGTCAGGCGTTCGGCAAGAATCTGGCCGATCAGCCGATGATGCGTCAGGTGCTGGGCCAGATGGCGCTGCGTCTTGAAGGACAAACCGCTTTTCTGTTCCGTCTGGCTCGCGCCTGGGATCGGCGCGACGATGCGCATGAAGTGCTATGGGCTCGTTTATTTACCCCGGTCGCCAAGTTTGCTATCTGTCGCGCCGGTATACCGTTTGTCGCTGAGGCGATGGAAGTGCTGGGCGGTATCGGTTATTGCGAAGAGAGCGAACTCCCGCGCTTATACCGTGAGATGCCGGTGAATAGTATCTGGGAAGGCTCCGGCAATATTATGTGTCTCGACGTGATGCGGGTGCTTGGCAAGCACCCGGCGGCGTTAGAAATGCTGGCAGCGGAGTGTGCTGAGGTTAAGGGGCAGAACCGGCATTATGACCGCGCGTGGCGACAGCTTCAGCAACTCTTACGGCGGCCGGTTGAGGCGCAGGGACGAGAAATAGCGCGTCTGGTGTATTGCCTGGGGGCGGGCGCGCAGATGCTGCGCTTTGCGTCTCCACCGCTGGCCCAGTCATGGTGCCGGATGATGCTGGATCCGCGAGGAGGTATCCGCCTGGACGCGCAGCTGCTGGACGATGCGTTGCTGCGGGCGATGGGGCGCGGACGACAGCCTTCTCAGGCGTAGAGAATAGCCTGCACTCGCCAGCTATCCGGCTGCGGCTCTTCATACATCTGAACGATACGATACCAGGAAGCGCCCTGCTCATCGGCTTTTACGGCAATGGCGTGCTCGACATCCTGCTGACTGCCGGAAATATTATTGACGGAAATCAGACCAATTTCGTTCAGGCCGGTGACGCAATCCGCACTGGCGAATTCGGCTGACTGAGCGGAAGTATTGGCCGTCGCGGTGGTCAGCAACAGGCTGGGTAAGGTCAGTGATCGTTTCATCGTCAGCTCCATTTCACGTAATCCCGAGGGCAGTCCGTTTGCTAACGTTCTGCCAAAAGGCTGGCTGAACGTTATTATGCGCAGGAGAACGTGAATGGACGCAAAGCAGTGTAAAGCTGGTTAAAAACGCATCACGCCGCTATTTATGATACAGAATCGCTTGCGAATACCACTGGCCGGGAACCATGGTGTCATCGATCATGACGATGACGTAGTAATCCGCTTTTGCGGCTTCTGCTTTGGCTTTCAACGCGGTCTCGACATCCATCGGCGAACCGTACATCAGAACGCTGACGGTACCTATCTTTTGCAGGCCCTCAGTCTGATTGCGACGAATCTCCTGCGGATGATCGCTTGCCGGCGGCGGCGCCTCCGGCGTACCCTGCAGGATGCTACATCCGCTTAAGGCGAGAGCCAGTAACCACGGTGTAAACCTACGCATGACCATATCTCGTTTCCTGATAGTGATAGTGTAGTGGTAGCCTGAACATCATTTCTGGGGAATGTTCCCGAATTGTTATCTATCGCGCGATTTTCGAATGAAAATGTTATGAAAGCGTAACCGAGCTCTCAACATTATAAATCGTGCTCAACGTAAAGCTTTGGCGAATGTTTTGGTGCGCAACGTCGTGCCACTATAAAGAAGGAGACGATAGTTGATTACACTCGAAATGCGCAATCTGGCAGGCGGTGAAGCGATCCACGCCTGTCCGGCTGGGATGGCGGATAAACCTCTGCCGGTTATCGTCTTTTATCACGGTTTTACCTCTTCCAAGCTGGTCTACAGCTACTTTGCCGTCGCGCTGGCCGAAGCCGGTTTCCGGGTGGTTATGCCTGATGCCGCCGAACACGGCGCGCGTTTTCACGGCGATGATGCCGGGCGAATGCAGCGCTTTTGGCCGATCCTGCGACAGAACTTTGTTGAGTTTTCCGCACTGCGAGAAGCGATTATCGCTGAGGGGTGGCTGGAAGGCGAGCGGCTGGCGGTGGCCGGCGCGTCAATGGGCGGCATGACCGCGCTTGGCATCATGACTCATCATCCTGAGCTTAAATGCGTGGCCTGTCTGATGGGCTCGGGCTATTTCAGTACCCTCGTACAGACGTTGTTTCCGTCACCCGGATTCGATACGGCAAGCCTGGCGGAGTGGGACGTCACTCATCAACTGTCGGCGCTGGCGAATAAGCCGCTGCTGCTGTGGCACGGCGATGCCGATGACGTGGTTCCGCCAGGCGAAACTTTCCGTCTGCAGCAGGCGTTAACGCAGAGCGGCCTGGCAACTAACCTGACCTGCCACTGGCAAAAGGGCGTGCGTCACCGCATTACCCCGGAAGCGCTGGACGCGACCACCGCCTTTTTTTTACAGCACCTTTAAACGCGGATAACCTGCACGCCCTGATCCTCAAGCTGCTTGAGGATCGCTTCATCGGCCTGCTTGCCGGTAATGACCAGGTCGATTTGGCTGGCCTGGCTGAATAGCATCCCGGCGCGTTCGCCGACTTTACTGCTATCGACCAGTACCGCCAGCTTGCCGACGACATTCAGCATTTTCTGTTCGGCCATCGCGGTCAACATATCGGTTTTGTACAATCCTTCGGCGGTTAACCCTTTGCCGCTGGTGAACATCCAGTGCCCGGCATACAGGCTGTTTTCGCTACCTTGCGGGCTGAGGGTGATGAAGTGGCTGTGGTTATATTGCCCCCCCATAATGATCACGCTGTCATGCTCCTGGTCAATCAGATAGTTGGCCAGCGGCAGGTAGTTGGTGATGATCTGCACCGGTTTGCCGCATAATTCACGGCCAAGCAGGAAGGCGGTGGAGCCGCAGTTGATAACGATGCTTTCGCCCGGAGAAACCAGCTGCGAGGCGGCGCGGGCAATCCGCACTTTCTCATCGTGGTTTTGCGCCTGATGAATGTTCATTGGCGACCAACGCGGACGCTGTTCGCTGATGGCTTCCGCGCCATTACGGACTTTTTTCAGCTTGCCGTTTTCATCAAGCTTATTGATATCGCGTCTTGCCGTCGCCGGAGAGATGCCGAGGCGGGAGATTACCTGTTCAACGGTGACGAATCCCGTTTGCGCCAGCAAATCCAGTAAAATTTGATGTCTTTGCGCTTCAGTCATGAGCGAATCCGATTAAAAGTGACAAGCAAAGATGATATTTGAAATTAACGCTAAATACTAATGCGGAAAGGGAATTCCGGCGGGCGTGCCCGCCGGGATACGCTTACAAGAAGGATTTGAACGGCAGGTCCGGCTCAATGGTAAAGCAGTCGTCGAACCCGCGTGGGTAGTGGTACTCGAAATTGTCTTTATCCAGCGGCCAGGTAAATTTACCGCCGACCTGCCAGATAAACGGCTTGAAGCCGTATTTCAGACGATCTTTTTTCATTTCCCACAGCACGCGGATCTCTTGCGGGTCCGCCTGGAAGTTGGACCAGATATCGTGATGGAACGGGATAACCACTTTGGCATTTAGCGATTCCGCCATGCGCAGGATATCGGCGCTGGTCATTTTGTCGGTGATGCCGCGCGGGTTTTCCCCGTAGGAACCGAGGGCGACGTCAATCTGATGGTCGTTACCGTGCTTCGCATAGTAGTTGGAGTAGTGGGAGTCGCCGCTGTGGTACAGGTTGCCGCCCGGCGTTTTGAACAGATAGTTGACCGCGCGCTGGTCCATGCCGTCCGGCAGCACGCCGGCGGCTTTTTGATCGGCAGGCAAGGTAATGAGGGCCGTACGATCGAATGCGTCGAGCGCGTGGATCTCAATGTCTTTGATCTTCACCACATCGCCCGGCTTCATGACGATGCAGCGTTCTGCCGGCACGCCCCAGCCAATCCACAGATCAACGCAGGTTTTTGGTCCAATAAACGGCACATCGGCGGCGCAGTTTTGCATCACCGCGGCGGCGACGTTAACGTCGATATGATCGTTGTGATCGTGCGTCGCCAGCACGGCGTCAATTTGACGGATGGCGAAAGGATCGAGCACGAATGGCGTAGTGCGCAGGTTCGGCTGCAGTTTTTTCACCCCGGCCATGCGCTGCATCTGGTGGCCGGTTTTCATCAGCGGATTAGCGTGGCTCTGCTTACCGGTGCCGCACCAGAAATCGACGCAAATATTAGCGCCGCCTTCCGATTTTAGCCAAATACCGGTGCATCCCAGCCACCACATGGCAAAGGTGCCCGGCGCAACCTGCTCTTGTTCGATCTCTTCATTCAGCCAGCTGCCCCATTCCGGGAAAGTGCTCAAAATCCAGGATTCACGGGTGATGGTTTGCACTTTACTCATCGATCTCTTCCTCTTTTATTTCAAAAGTAATCAATTGGTGATTTGTTTTGATTGATACTGGCACTGTTTTTTCAGGAATGCAATCGGCTATTTTCGATGGAATGCGGCGATATCGTAGCGCTAACGCGCTGAAAACCCCTGAATTTAATATCGGGCATGTATGTATATTGTTGATATTAGTGGTTTGTTTGGTTATCGCGTGACGTGGGAGAGAATACACCTATAAAAAATATGATTATTTGCGTGATGCGTCACATTTAATCAAATTCAATCTTGTTGTGATTGTTTTTGATTATTAGAGTGAGGGCGACGACAACTGCTGAGCGTCATGCGCGTTCTAAGCCTTCCTCTTCTGGAGTGTGTTATGGAGATCCTCTACAACATCTTTACCGTCTTCTTTAATCAGGTAATGACTAATGCCCCGCTGCTGCTGGGTATCGTGACCTGCCTTGGCTATATCTTGTTGCGTAAAAGCGTTAGCGTGATTATCAAAGGCACGATCAAAACCATCATTGGTTTCATGCTGTTACAAGCCGGCTCCGGCATTCTTACCAGCACCTTTAAGCCGGTGGTGGCGAAAATGTCAGAGGTTTATGGCATCAATGGCGCGATTTCCGATACCTACGCCTCAATGATGGCGACCATCGACCGGATGGGCGAGGCCTACAGTTGGGTGGGGTATGCGGTGCTGTTGGCGCTGGCGCTAAATATCTGTTACGTCCTGCTGCGCCGCATTACCGGCATCCGCACTATCATGCTGACTGGCCATATCATGTTTCAGCAGGCGGGGCTGATTGCGGTCTCTTTCTTCATCTTCGGCTACTCCATGTGGACGACCATTATCTGCACCGCGGTGCTGGTCTCCCTGTACTGGGGTATCACCTCCAACATGATGTTCAAGCCGACTCAACTGGTTACCGACGGCTGCGGCTTCTCTATCGGCCACCAACAGCAGTTTGCCTCGTGGATTGCCTATAAAGTGGCGCCGTATCTGGGGAAAAAAGAGGAGAGCGTCGAAGACCTCAAGCTGCCGGGCTGGCTCAATATCTTCCACGACAACATCGTCTCTACCGCGATTGTGATGACCATTTTCTTTGGCGCCATTCTGCTCTCGTTTGGTATCGATGTTGTACAGACGATGGCGGGCAAAACCCACTGGACGGTCTATATCCTGCAGACTGGTTTCTCCTTCGCCGTGGCCATTTTCATCATTACCCAGGGCGTGCGCATGTTCGTCGCCGAGCTGTCCGAAGCCTTCAACGGCATCTCTCAGCGCCTGATTCCCGGCGCCGTGCTGGCGATTGACTGCGCCGCTATCTATAGCTTCGCGCCGAATGCCGTGGTCTGGGGCTTTATGTGGGGCACCATCGGTCAACTGATTGCCGTTGGTATTCTCGTCGGCATTGGCTCCTCCATTCTGATCATCCCGGGCTTTATCCCAATGTTCTTCTCTAACGCGACGATTGGCGTTTTTGCTAATCACTTCGGCGGCTGGCGCGCGGCGCTCAAGATCTGTCTGGTGATGGGCATGATTGAAATCTTCGGCTGCGTATGGGCGGTGAAGCTGACCGGGATGAGCGCCTGGATGGGCATGGCGGATTGGTCAATCCTGGCGCCGCCGATGATGCAGGGCTTCGCCTCGATAGGGCTGGCGTTTATGGCCGTCATTATTCTGATTTCACTGGCTTATATGTTCTTCGCCGGCCGCGCGCTGCGCGCCGAGGAAGATGCGGAAAAACAACTGGCAGAAGCCTCTGCTCAATAAGGAGTTCTGATTATGACCGTACGTATTCTGGCTGTGTGTGGCAACGGGCAAGGTAGTTCCATGATCATGAAAATGAAGGTGGACCAGTTCCTGACGCAATCAAACATCGACCACACGGTGAACAGCTGCGCGGTAGGTGAGTATAAAAGCGAGCTAAACGGCGCGGATATCATTATTGCCTCGACCCACATCGCAGGCGAAATCACCGTTACTGGCAATAAATACGTGGTTGGCGTGCGCAACATGCTGTCGCCTGCGGATTTCGGCCCAAAACTGCTTGAAGTGATCAAAGCCCACTTCCCGCAGGACGTGAAATAAGGAGCCGCCATGAAACTTCATGATTCTCTGGCGCAGAACCACTCCATACGCCTGCAGGCGGAGGCGGAAAGCTGGCAGGAGGCGGTGAAAATCGGTGTCGATCTGCTGGTGGCCGCCGACGTAGTGGAACCGCGTTACTACCAGGCGATCCTCGATGGCGTCGCGCAGCATGGTCCCTATTTTGTTATCGCGCCGGGGCTGGCGATGCCGCACGGCCGTCCGGAAGAGGGCGTTAAGAAAACCGGCTTTGCGCTGGTGACGCTCAAAAAACCGCTGATTTTCAATCACGAAGATAACGACCCGGTCGACATTCTGATCACCATGGCGGCAGTTGACGCCACCACCCACCAGGAGGTGGGCATCATGCAGATCGTTAACCTGTTTGATGACGAAGCCAATTTCGACCGTTTACGCGCCTGCCGCACCGAGCAGGAAGTGTTGGATTTAATTGAAAACGCCACTGCGGCGGCTGTTTAAGAGGGAGTTTATACGATGTCTCAGTTACCAATGTTGCAGGTTGCGCTGGATAACCAAACCCTGTCTCACGCCTATGAGACCACCCGACTGATCGCCGAAGAGGTGGATATCATTGAAGTCGGTACTATTCTCTGCGTTGGCGAAGGGGTGCGCGCGGTGCGCGATCTGAAAGCGCTGTACCCGCATAAAATCGTGCTGGCGGATGCCAAAATCGCCGATGCCGGAAAAATCCTGTCGCGGATGTGCTTTGAGGCCAACGCCGACTGGGTGACCGTGATCTGCTGCGCCGATATCAACACCGCCAAAGGGGCGCTGGATGTCGCCAAAGAGTTCAACGGCGACGTGCAAATTGAACTGACCGGTTTCTGGACCTGGGAGCAGGCGCAGGCGTGGCGCGACGCGGGCATTCAGCAGGTGGTCTATCACCGCAGCCGCGACGCGCAGGCCGCGGGCGTGGCGTGGAGCGAGGCGGATATCAGCGCGATTAAGCGCCTTTCCGATATGGGCTTCAAAGTCACCGTGACCGGCGGGCTGGCGCTGGAAGACCTGCCGCTGTTCGCCGGTATCCCTATTCACGTCTTTATTGCCGGGCGCAGTATCCGCGATGCCGCCTCGCCGGTGGAAGCGGCTCGCCAGTTTAAACGCTCTATCGCCCAGCTGTGGGGTTAAGGAGCGGCTATGTTGTCGAAACACATTCCGCTCGGTATCTATGAAAAAGCGCTCCCCGGCGGGGAGTGCTGGCTGGAGCGGTTACAGCTCGCGAAAACCCTCGGTTTTGACTTTGTCGAAATGTCGCTTGATGAAACCGATGCTCGTCTCGCCCGGCTGGACTGGAGCCAGGAGCAGCGCCTGGCGCTGGTCAAGGCGGTAGCCGAAACCGGCGTCCGGGTACCATCGATGTGCCTTAGCGCCCATCGTCGTTTTCCGCTCGGCAGCGAAGATGACGCGGTGCGTAATCAGGGACTGGACATCATGCGTAAAGCCATTCAGCTGGCGCAGGATGTGGGGATTCGGGTGATCCAGCTGGCGGGCTACGATGTTTATTATCAGCAGGCGAATGATGAGACTCGACGCCGTTTTCGCGAAGGCCTGAAAGAGAGCGTCGGGATGGCCAGCCGGGCCCAGGTGACGCTGGCGATGGAAATCATGGACTATCCGCTGATGAACTCGATCAGTAAGGCGTTGGGCTATGCTCACTACCTGAATAATCCGTGGTTCCAGCTTTATCCGGATATTGGCAATCTGTCGGCGTGGGATAACGACGTACAGATGGAATTGCAGGCCGGCATGGGGCATATCGTGGCGGTACACGTCAAAGATACGAAGCCCGGCGTCTTCAAAAACGTGCCGTTTGGTGAAGGGATCGTCGATTTTGAACGTTGCTTCGAAACGCTCAAGCAGACAGGCTACTGCGGTCCGTATCTGATTGAAATGTGGAGCGAAACCACCGATGACCCGGCGGCGGAAGTCGCAAAGGCTCGTGACTGGGTGAAGGCGCGGATGGCCCGCGCAGGCCTGACGGAGGCGGCATAATGCAGCAGCTTAAACAGCAGGTATTTGCAGCTAATATGGATCTGCCGCGCTACGGGCTGGTGACCTTTACCTGGGGCAACGTCAGCGCAATCGACCGGCAGCGTGGGCTGGTGGTGATTAAGCCCAGCGGCGTAGCCTACGAGTCAATGACCGTCGATGATATGGTGGTGGTCGATTTGCAGGGCAACGTGGTGGAGGGGCGCTGGCGTCCCTCTTCTGATACCGCTACCCACCTTGCGTTGTACCGCCGTTATTCCGGCCTCGGCGGGGTGGTGCATACCCACTCGACGCACGCTACCGCCTGGGCGCAGGCGGGGCTGGCAATCCCGGCGCTCGGTACCACCCACGCGGACTACTTCTTCGGTGATATCCCCTGCACCCGGGCGCTCAGCGCACAGGAGGTGGAAGAGGCCTATGAGCTGAACACCGGGAAGGTGATTATCGAAACGCTGGGCGAGGCTAACCCGTTACATACGCCAGGGATTGTGGTCTATCAGCACGGACCCTTTTCCTGGGGGAAAGATGCCCACGAGGCGGTGCACAATGCGGTGGTGATGGAAGAAGTGGCGCGAATGGCGTGGATCGCCCGCGGGATTAATCCGCAGCTACAGCCCATCGACGGCTGGCTAATGGAGAAACATTTTCTGCGTAAACACGGGCCTGACGCCTACTACGGGCAGAAGTAAGCTACGCGCTCCGGGGCTTTCACCTCAGGGTGAAGCAACTGGTCTGGCCCCGGAGCCGTTTTTAACCCTGACGATAGGCCGATGGCATACAGCGCATGCCGATGAGCGTGACCACGCAAATCATCGCGCCGGCGTAAAACGTCGAGGCTGCGCCGAAGGTTTCCCACAGTACCCCTGCGCCGGTACTGGCCAGCAGCAGCGCCAGGCCGCTCATCAGGTTAAACATGCCGAATGCCGTACCGCGTAGTTCCGGCGGCGCGGTATGCGCAACCATGGCCGCCAGTAGGCCTTGAGTCATCCCCATATGAATCCCCCACAGCGCGACGCCGATCAGCAGCGTGCTCCAGTGGCCGCTGAGCGCCAGCACGATATCGGCGAGGATCAGCACCAGCAGCCCCCATTGCAGCAGTTTACTGTGACTCATGCTGTCAGAGAGCTTACCGAACGGGTAAGCCGTGAGGCTGTAGACCAGGTTCATCGCGACCATGACCAGCGGAATAGTAAACAACGGGATCTCCATCTGCTGGGCGCGCAGCACCAAAAAAGCTTCGCTGAAGCGGGCGAGGGTGAAGATACTGCCGATCGCCACCACCCACCAGTAGGCGGCGGAGAGCTTTTTCAGGTTTTCGCGCTTCAGCGGATTGCTACGTTTGTGCGCGATGGCGGATTTCGGCTCCTGCAGGCCAAAGCCCAGTAGAGCAATGGATAGTACGGCGGGAATGACCGCCACCCAGAAGATAGCGTGAAAATCGTTGGCCCAGATGAACATCAGCAGCACCGCCAGCAGCGGGCCGAGAAAGGCGCCGACGGTATCCAGCGCCTGACGTAGCCCGTAGGCCGCGCCACGGATCTCCGGCGGCGTTACGTCGGCGACTAGTGCATCGCGCGGCGCTCCGCGGATACCTTTTCCGACGCGGTCGATCATGCGGGCGCTAAATACCACCCCGGCGCTCGGCGCGAGGGCAAACAGCGGCTTGCTGATCGCCCCCAGCCCGTAGCCAAGCAGCGCCAGCCCTTTGCGTTTGCCAACGTAGTCGCTAATAACGCCGGAGAAGACTTTGAGAATTAAGGCGGTGGCTTCGGCCAGCCCTTCGATAAGACCGATGATAATGACGCTGGCGCCGAGCGTGGTGGCCATAAACAACGGTAGCAGGCTGTGGATCATCTCTGACGAGACATCCATTAACAGGCTGACGCCGCCGAGTACCCAAACTCCTTTAGGGATGCGACCTAACGTCGCGAAACGCGGGACCATCAATCACTCCTGATTAACAAACGGTGAATTGATGATTAAATCAGGTTGCGATGACGCTGGTAAGTCAGTTTGGAAAATAATTCTCAATTGCGTTTACGTAGGCTTTCGCTTCGCCCCTCATGAGGAGAGGCGAAGCATCGACCTGGGTTAGCGGTAAATAGCGGCGCTGGCATGAATAAGGCCATTGCTCTGCGGTTCGTGAATCAGGATTGGCTGGAAGTACTTCGCTCCCAGGGCATCGCTTTCCTGGTTCAGGGCCTGGTCGGCCTCTTGTTCGCTAGCCATATTATGGTTGATATAGATTACGCCCAGACTCTGCACATCATCCATGTTGCGAGCCTGACGCCCATCGATTTTGATGGCTGCCAGCGCGTTGGCGCTAAGGAGTAGCGCAGCCATTACGGCGATGATAATGCTTTTCATAGAACGCTCCTTACTGACAGTACGGGTAAAACGCTGGACTCCTCTTGCTGGTGTCTGGCTATTGATTAAATTGTAATCGCTGGCGCGTCGCCTGATAGCGACCTTTTCTGATGCAGTTGTTCAAAAAAATGCCGCGTTCGTTATTGGTTAATTTTAAATCACTCACTTAGCCCAGCTTGGCGCTTAGTGCGAATTATTTGTGCAAATGCGCTTGTGTTCCTGGGGGGGCGCAATTAGAATGACGCGTCAATTTTTCAGCCGCCCTTTAACACGTTCCTTGCCTCCATGGGCCGCGGCTGACCCAGACAGGAGGCTGAATAATCCGTAAGGAGCAATTCGATGCGTCATTACGAAATCGTTTTTATGGTCCATCCTGACCAGAGCGAACAGGTTCCGGGCATGATCGAACGTTACACTGGTGCAATCACTGCAGCAGAAGGTACGATCCACCGTCTGGAAGACTGGGGCCGCCGTCAGCTGGCTTATCCGATCAACAAACTGCACAAAGCTCACTACGTTCTGCTGAACGTTGAAGCGCCGCAGGAAGCGATCGATGAGCTGGAAACTAACTTCCGCTTCAACGACGCCGTTATCCGCAGCATGGTAATGCGTACTAAGCACGCTGTTACCGAAGCATCTCCGATGGTTAAAGCGAAAGACGAGCGCCGTGAGCGTCGTGAAGATTTCGCTAACGAAACCGCAGATGATTCTGAAGCTGGGGATTCTGAAGAGTAATCCTGATGACCAACCGTCTGGTGTTGTCCGGCACCGTGTGCAGGATGCCCCTTCGAAAGGTCAGCCCGTCAGGAATTCCTCATTGCCAGTTCGTGCTTGAGCATCGTTCTGTGCAGGAGGAAGCCGGTTTTCACCGGCAGGCGTGGTGCCAAATGCCCGTTATTATTAGCGGACACGAGAACCAGGCCATTACTCACAGTATAACGGTCGGTAGCGCAGTCACCGTTCAAGGGTTCATTAGTTGCCATAAGGCAAAGAACGGCTTGAGTAAAATGGTTCTGCATGCCGAGCAGATTGAATTGATAGATTCTGGAGACTAGCCATATGGCACGTTATTTCCGTCGTCGCAAGTTCTGCCGTTTCACCGCGGAAGGCGTTCAAGAGATCGACTATAAAGATATCGCTACGCTGAAAAACTACATCACCGAAAGCGGTAAGATTGTCCCAAGCCGTATCACCGGTACCCGTGCAAAATATCAGCGTCAGCTGGCTCGCGCTATCAAACGCGCACGCTACCTGTCCCTGCTGCCGTACACTGATCGTCATCAGTAATCGGTCACGGTCCATTAATACGACTTTGAGAGGATAAGGTAATGCAAGTTATTCTGCTTGATAAAGTAGCAAACCTGGGTAGCCTGGGTGATCAGGTAAACGTTAAAGCGGGCTATGCTCGTAACTTCCTGGTACCACAGGGTAAAGCTGTTCCAGCTACCAAGAAAAACGTTGAGTTCTTCGAAGCGCGCCGCGCTGAACTGGAAGCCAAACTGGCTGACGTTCTGGCCGCTGCTAACGCACGTGCTGAAGCAATCAACGCACTGGGCACCGTTACCATCGCGTCCAAATCTGGCGACGAAGGTAAACTGTTCGGTTCCATCGGTACTCGCGACATCGCTGACGCTGTTTCTGCAGCTGGCGTTGCCGTTGCGAAGAGCGAAGTTCGCCTGCCGAACGGCGTTCTGCGCACCACCGGTGAGCACGAAGTAGACTTCCAGGTTCACAGCGAAGTCTTCGCTAAACTGGTTGTTAACGTTGTAGCTGAGTAATTTTTACTCAACTCACGTCGATGCGCCGGCCTTGTGCCGGCGTTTTGCTTTTTAGCGCCTGCCTGATTTTTATCTGGTATGGTAGCTATTCTCGCCACTTTCTGGATGATAAAATAAAACACGATTTTATTTCCGGTAAAGTTAATGGACGCTTCCTCTCCGACCCCCTCGATTTTTGCTAATAAAAAAGTAGCTTATGTCTGCGCGACGCTATGCTGTCTGCTGTGGGGCAGTTCTTATCCCGCGATAAAAAGCGGTTATGAACTTCTGCACATCGCCACCGATGATGTTCCCTCAAAAATTGTTTTTGCCGGCTATCGCTTCCTCTTTGCGGGCTTATTGTTGCTGCTGTTTGCGCTGGCGCAGCGCAAACCCATCGCCCGACTCAATGGCCGCCAGTGCGGGCAGCTGGCGATGCTGGGGCTAACGCAGACCGCTATCCAGTACGCCTTCTTCTACGTCGGCCTGGCATTTACCACCGGGGTAAAGGGATCGATCATGAATGCCACCGGAACGTTCTTCAGCGTTCTGCTGGCGCATTTTATCTACCAGAATGACCGGCTCAGCTATAACAAAACTATCGGCTGTGTGCTGGGCTTCGTCGGCGTGATGTTGGTGAACTTCAACACCTCATTGGGCGATTTTAATTTTGTCTGGCAGGGCGATGGCTTTGTCGTGCTGGCGGCGTTCATCCTCTCGGCGGCGACGCTCTACGGCAAACGCATCTCGCAAACCGTCGACCCGACGGTGATGACCGGCTGGCAGCTGGCCTTCGGCGGTCTGGTGCTGGTGGCGGGCGGGTATCTGACCGGCGGGGAGCTACGGATGCACAGCCTGACCGCAGCGATGATCCTTGGCTATTTAACTCTGCTGTCGTCGATAGCTTTTGCGCTATGGAGCGTGCTGCTCAAGCACAATCGCGTCAGTATGATTGCGCCGTTTAACTTTGTTATCCCGGTGGCCGGGACGGTGCTGTCAGCGATCTTTCTTGGCGAGAATATCTTTGAGTGGAAGTACGCGATCGCGCTGGTCCTGGTGTGTGTAGGGATCCGCTGGGTGAACAAAAGCCAGGCGCATTAGGCCGGGCGTACAACCCGGCCTAAGCGAAGCGTTTATCGCGCGCGCACGAAGCTGCCGTTCGACTGGCGGGTGAACAGCACCTGCTGGCCGTTGCCGGTATCAATAGTGAGGCCGGTGACGACGCCGTTGGCGTTCTGGCGAATTTGCACCGTCTGTCCACTCTGCAAGGTGCTTAATGGTTTGCCGGCGCCTTCGACCTGCGCCATGGCGTAGACGTCAGTGGCTGGCAGTCCGTGGTCGCGGAACAATTGCGCCAGCGTTTTGCCCGATTCAATCCGGTAGGTGCGCCACTGCTGTTCAATGCCCGGCGCAGATTGCTGCTGCGCCGGCTGCTGGTACGGCTGAGAAGAAGAAGAAGTTTGCGTCTGCGTCTGGTCCGGCTGTTCATCCTGAATGGCTTCAGGCGCCACAGGCGCAACCTGGTCGGCATCGCTGACCGTCGGCGTATTGGTGATTGGCGGAAGCGGCACGGCCTGATTGCCCGAACCTTGCGGCTGAGACTGGGACTGCAGATCGAGATTAGCTTCGCGGCTGGCCTGGGTCGGCGTGCTGTTATCGCCGGAGGGGAGCAGGAAACCAATAATGACCAGCAGGAAGCCGGCGATGATGCCGCGGCGATGCATGGGCGGTAGCGGATCCATGAGACGAAGTTGATCCGGGGCGTGCCAGATCTTCGCCAGGGTAGATGTCAATTCAAAGCGCCCGGGCATGGCTTTCCTCCTGCTCCGCATATTTTTATCCTGCTTATGAGTATAGACGGCTAACGTCCTGAAGGTAGAGGTTAACCTGATATCGCCTATTGTTTCTGTTTCGCTGAGATTTGTCATCATCCGCCGACAAAGTTTTACCCATTCCTCTATGGCTGTTATGCTTTCGAACGCTTTTCTCAAGATGTTTATCACCCAAAAAAGGAACAAAGATGGCAACCCCGACTTTTGACACTATCGAAGCGCAGGCAAGTTACGGTATCGGCTTGCAGGTTGGACAACAACTGAGCGAATCCGGCCTGCAGGGGCTGCTGCCGGAAGCGCTGGTTGCCGGCATTGCCGATGCGCTGGAAGGCAACCAGCCGCAGGTGCCGGTTGAAGCCGTACACCGCGCGCTGCGTGAAATCCACGAACGCGCTGACGCCGTGCGTCGTGAGCGCTTCCAGGCGATGGCCGCCGATGGCCAGAAATACCTCGATGAAAACCGTGAAAAAGAAGGCGTGAACAGCACTGAATCCGGTCTGCAGTTCCGCGTACTGACGCAGGGCGAAGGCCCGATCCCGGCGCGCACCGACCGCGTACGCGTTCACTACACCGGTAAGCTTATCGACGGTACCGTGTTCGATAGCTCCGTAGCCCGCGGCGAACCGGCTGAATTCCCGGTGACCGGCGTGATCGGCGGCTGGATCGAAGCGCTGACCCTGATGCCGGTAGGTTCCAAATGGGAACTGACCATTCCGCACAACCTGGCTTACGGCGAGCGCGGCGCGGGCGCTTCTATCCCGCCATTCAGTACTCTTATCTTTGAAGTTGAGCTGCTGGACATTATTTAAGCACCAGGGGCTTCCTCTCCCGTAGAGGGGAGGGAGCCAATAAAAATAGTGCAAAATCCTTAAGTTATAAATTTATTGGAATTTTATATTGCATATAAGTTTGTTGAGTGTATTTTTGTGAGCTGTTTCGCGTTACATTGGTGATATAACACTCACTTTAAACATAAAATTAACATTATATCTAAATCATAGTATTCATCCCTCCGATTCTTACCTAATATCGATAAACCCTCTTGCCAGGGTTGCGACAAATGACAGGCCAACAGAGCCTGAACAACACAGACAGGTACAACAGGAAGAAATCACATGGTAGATCAGGTCAAAGTCGTTGCCGACGAGCAGGAGACGACTGAACAATCGCTACGGCGAAATCTCACTAACCGGCATATTCAGCTTATTGCTATCGGCGGGGCGATCGGCACCGGGCTGTTTATGGGGTCAGGCAAGACCATCAGTCTCGCCGGGCCATCCATTATTTTTGTTTATATGATCATCGGTTTTATGCTGTTTTTCGTCATGCGCGCCATGGGCGAATTGCTGCTGTCAAACCTCGAATATAAATCATTCAGTGACTTCGCCTCCGACCTGTTAGGGCCGTGGGCGGGGTATTTTACCGGCTGGACCTACTGGTTCTGCTGGGTGGTCACCGGGATGGCGGACGTTGTCGCCATCACCGCCTACGCGCAGTTCTGGTTCCCCGGGCTTTCTGACTGGGTCGCTTCGTTAGCGGTTATCCTGCTGCTGCTGGGCCTGAACCTCGCGACCGTGAAGATGTTTGGCGAAATGGAGTTCTGGTTCGCGATGATCAAAATCGTCGCCATCGTGGCGCTGATCGTGGTCGGCCTGGTGATGGTGATGATGCACTTTAAATCGCCGACCGGCGTTGAAGCCTCATTCGCGCATCTGTGGAATGACGGCGGCTGGTTCCCGAAAGGCCTCAGCGGTTTCTTTGCCGGCTTCCAGATAGCGGTATTCGCCTTCGTGGGGATTGAGCTGGTGGGTACTACCGCGGCTGAAACCAAAGACCCGGAAAAATCGCTGCCGCGGGCGATCAACTCCATTCCGCTGCGTATCATTATGTTCTACGTCTTCGCGCTGATTGTGATTATGTCGGTGACGCCGTGGAGCTCCGTCGTGCCGAGCAAGAGCCCGTTCGTTGAACTGTTTGTTCTGGTCGGCCTGCCGGCTGCCGCCAGCCTGATCAACTTCGTGGTACTGACTTCCGCCGCCTCTTCCGCTAACAGCGGAGTGTTCTCCACCAGCCGTATGCTGTTCGGTCTGGCGCAGGAAGGTCAGGCGCCGAAAATGTTCGCCAAGCTGTCTAAACGCGCGGTGCCGGCGAAGGGCTTAACCTTCTCCTGCATGTGCCTGCTGGGCGGCGTGGTGATGTTGATGGTCAACCCGAGCGTGATTGCCGCGTTCACCATGATCACCACGGTGTCGGCAATTCTGTTCATGTTCGTCTGGACCATTATCCTCTGCTCTTACCTGGTCTATCGTAAAAAGCGTCCGCAGCTGCACGAGAAGTCCATCTATAAGATGCCGCTGGGTAAAGTGATGTGCTGGGTGTGCATGGCCTTCTTCGTCTTCGTACTGGTGCTGTTGACGCTGGAAGATGATACCCGCGAGGCGCTGATGGTCACCCCGCTGTGGTTTGTTCTGCTGGGCGCAGGCTGGCTGTTTGCCGGTAAAAAACGTCTGGCGAAATAAAAAAGGCCACCCGGAGTGGCCAATAAACTGACAATGTCGAGAGGGCGCCTGCGGGCGCCTTTTTTTATGGTTTTCCGGCGAGGGCACGCGGGAACAGCACGTTATTTTCCAGACTGATGTGCTCCATCAGGTCGTCAATCATCTCGTTAATGCCGTTGTACATCGCTTTCCAGGTGGTGCAGGCTTCCGGCGGCGGCGTCACGTTATGGGTGATGTGTTTGATCACTTCCAGCAGTTCGCCCGCCTCGTCGTGCTCGCTTTCCATCACGCTGATAGGACCACCGGCCTGGGTTCCCATCCCCTGCTTGATCATCGGGAACAGGATCTGCTCCTCTTTCATCATGTGGCTGGAGAGTTCCTGGTGCAACATGGTCAGGTATTTGGTTAGCCCTTTTGGCACGTTCGGCTTATCGGCGTGGACGCGTTCAACCTTGGTTGCCTGCAGGATCAGTTCCGGCAGCTGTTCGCGGTGACGATCATGATAGCGAACGATGATGTGGTCGATGATGTCGGCGAACGGCGCGACGCGCCAGTCGCGCTCGATCGGCTGCTCGGCCAGTTTTGCCAGTTCGGCTTCAATCACCGCAACGTCCAGCTCTTTACGCGTTGCCGCGCGATCCAGGGTCTGCTTGCCGCCGCAGCAGTAGTCCATATCGTATTTACGGAACAGCGCGGAGGCGCGCGGGATGCTCAGCGCCAGCTCGCCTAAAGGTTGGTCACGGAAAGCCATAGCAGTTACCTCGTCATCAAGAATATAAGATGTATATTAAATGCATCTTTAATCCATGGGAATACCCCTTTAGGATACCAGGCTATTTTTTTGGCTCGACGCGCAGTTCCTGCAGAACCGGTTTTTCCGGACGGGCGCGAACCGCCGACACCACACCGAGCACCAGCAGCAGGATCCCGCTCAGCGTCAGCAGCGGAGGCAGACTCTGGCGTAGCAGGAAGGTGTACAGCAGACCGGCCAGCGTCTCGAAGACGATCAGCGGCCCGAGGATCACCGTCGGCAGGCGCTGGCTGGCAATGTTCCAGCACAGTGCGCCGACCCACGAACAGAGTACGGCGATCGCCAGCATCAGGACGATGAACACCGCCGGGCGCGGGCCGAAGGGGAGCGGGAAGTCGATATGCTGGTTCTGCAGCCACCCACAGGCGGCGATATAACCGACCAGCGAGACCGGAAGGGTGACCAACGCCTGCGCGGTAGCCCACATCATTGGCGGCTTATCCGGGTTTTCACGCAGCCAACGAGCGTTGCGCAGGGCATACCACGCCCAGCAGACGACGGAGATCAGCGCGAGAAGAATGCCCGAACCATAGCGCCACGGGCTGAAATCAGGAAGCCCGTGCTGCAGCTCCGCTACGTTGACGCATACCAGCCCCAGCGCAATACAGATTAGCGCCGGAAATAGCCGCCGCCACGGCAGCTTGCCATCGCGCTGGCTATAAAGCAGGTTGGCGCACACCGGCAGTACCACCGGCAGGGTGCCGATAATCATCGTCGATACCGGCGCGCCGGTGCGCTGAATGGCGCTGGCCAGACAGAAGTAATAGATCAGGTTCCCCATCATGGTCAGCGCCAGCGCGGTCCACCAGTCCTTACCGTTCAGCTGGCGTAGACGCGCGCGGCCGAGCCACGCCAGCGGCAGGGCGATAAGTCCCAGCGCCAGATAGCGCCCCATCGACTGCAGCACCGCCGGGTATTCCGGCACCAGCAACGGGCCGACGAAAATCAGCCCCCACATTAACCCCGCCAGCAGGGCATACAACACGCCGCTAATCATGATGACATCCATCTTCAGTTTGCTTGCGCCAAGTGTAGAAGGGCGTGGGGGAAAGAATATTGTATGAGATTGCGCTTTAGCGCCCGGCGACCTGCTTTTGATAACGCACCGGCGTAATGCCGTAGCGGCGGGTGAAGGCGCGGGTTAAGTGTGATTGGTCGGTTAACCCGGCGGCGATGGCCACTTCGGCGGCGGGCATGCCGTGGGTCAAAAACGCCTTGGCGCGCCACAGGCGAATCGCCATCAGCATCTGGTGCGGGGTAACGTGAAAGTGGGCTTTAAACTGGCGCTGGAAGTGATAGGGGCTGAGCGCCGCGACCTGCGCCAGTTCATCAAGGCTGACGGCGCGCATATAGTTATCGTGCAGGTAGTCGCGTACCCGATCGAAGCGATGCGCCGCTTCCGGCGCCATTGGCGAATGGTGAGCCAGCGGGCGGAAGGTATCAACCAGGTCGAGCAGTATCCCCTGCTGCGCCAGCGGATCGTCTGCGTGCCACAGGCCGTAAATCAGTTGGCCGATTTGCCGGGCGCGCTGCGGCTCCTGGCGCACGACCTCGCTGAACCACCAGTGGCGAACGCCGGTGAAGGCCTCCAGCCGATCCGGCTCCAGATAAATCATCCGGTAGCGCCAGCCTTCGGCGGTTTCCGCCTCGCCGGTATGGAGCTCATCCGGATTCATGGTGACGATGGAATTGGCTGAGGCGACGTGCTGACTACCGCGATAGCGAAAGCGTTCGGCGCCTTGTTCAATCACGCCGATGCCGAAGGCTTCGTGGGTATGCGGTTCAAAGGCATAGCGGGAAATATGGGCGTGATAGAGCTCAACGCCGGGGAGTTGTTCGAGATGGCGAAAGCGCGCGTGGTCTTTTTCATCGCTAAATTGTGGTGGTACGCCCTGCATGCCGTGTCTCCCGACGATTCATCCCTTCAATATTAGAGATGAAGCGCCGGGAAGCAACCGCAAAAACTGACAGGGAGCGATTAGATGATGCCTTTTACGCTATCGGCAAGCGACGTGGTCGGGCGGCCAATCAGTTTGCTCAGGGTGCGGCTGTCATCAAACAGTCCGCCTTTCGACGCGCCGGTATCGGACTCCGCCAGCATATCGGCAAGCCCGGCCGGCAGGCCGACGTTTTTCAGCGCGGCGGCGAAATCGGCTTCGCTGAGGTTTTGATAAACCACATTTTTCCCGCTTTGCTTGCTCAGCTCGGCAGCCAGTTCGCTCAGGGTCCAGGCGTTATCTCCCGCCAGTTCGTAAACTTTCCCGGCATGGCCCTCACCGGCGATAACGTGGGCGGCGGCGGCGGCATAATCGGCACGGGTGGCGGAGGCGATTTTACCCTCGCCGGCGGCGCCAATAAACACGCCGTGTTCCAGCGCCGGCGGCGCGCTGGCCAGATAGTTTTCGGTATACCAGCCGTTGCGCAGAAGCGCGTAAGGAATACCGGAATCAGCCAGCATTTGTTCGGTTTCGATATGTTCACCGGCCAGGCCCAGCGGTGAGGTATCGGCGTGCAGCAGGCTGGTATAGGCGATAAATTTCACCCCAGCGGCTTTGGCGGCGTTAATGACGTTACGGTGCTGAACGGCGCGCTGACCGACTTCGCTGGAGGAGATTAATAGCAGTTTATTAACCCCCTGCAGCGCGGCGGTAAGCGCGGCTTCATCGCCGTATTCGGCCTGGCGCACAATCACGCCCTGCTGGCTGAGCGCTTGCGCTTTCGCCGGGTTGCGGACAATCGCCACAATCTGGCTGGCGGGGACGGTTTTTAACAGATCATGCAGTACGTGCTGGCCAAGCTGGCCGGTGGCGCCGGTAATCGCGATCATAGTTCTTCTCCTTCGTGTTCATTGGCAGTTGTGGTAAGCTAACACCTTAACTAACTTTTAGTAAGTACGTACAAAAAGGTAAGTATAAAATGGCCGAACCGACGCTGAGCGACAAACTGCGCAACGGGGATCTGTTTGCTGAACAGTGCCCGTCGCGTGATGTGCTAAAACACGTGACCAGCCGCTGGGGCGTGTTGATTCTGGTGGCGCTTCGCGAGGGGACTCACCGCTTTAGCGATCTGCGGCGCAAAATGGGTGGCGTCAGCGAAAAAATGCTGGCGCAATCCTTACAGGCGCTGGAACAGGATGGCTTTATCGACCGCGTCTCGTATCCGGTGGTGCCGCCGCATGTTGAATATAGCCTGACGCCGCTCGGCCTGCAGGTGAGCGAGAAGGTGGCGGCGCTGGCGGACTGGATCGAGCTGAATCTCCCCGCGGTGCTGGCTAACCACAGGGAGTGAAAAAGTATCACTCCCTGTAACCCCGGATAGCGGCTGGCGCCTTATCCGGGCTACCAGCCCGCTCCGCTTTGTAGCCCCGGTAAGCGCAGCGCCACCGGGGAACAGGCATTACTGACTCAAATCCAACTGATAAATAGCGAAACCGATATCATCGGTCGCCACCTGCCGCATCGGATACTGTGCTTTCTCTTTGATAAACGCCGCGGCTTTGTCGCCAGGCGAGGTCTCAAAGCGAATATCCAGCGGCGTTTTGCTGTGAATCGGCGCCAGTCGCCAGTTGTTATCCGCCGCCGGATGGATCGCGCCATCTTTCTTCGACAGCGCGCCAATCCACGCCGCCAGCACCGAACGGTTTTCGTCCGGGGAGGCAAAAGCGATATGGTCGTCGCCGGTACCGGCGAATTTGCCGCCGTAGGCGCGATAGTTATTGGTGGCGACGAGGAAGGTGGCCTGCGGATCGATAGGCTTACCGTTAAAGGTCAGGTCTTTAATGCGTTCTGACTGCGGGTGAATCATCTGGCACTCGCCGTCGTAGCGCGCCGGTTGACTCACGTCGATCTGGTAATTTACGCCGTCAATCACGTCGAAGTTATAGGTGCGGAACCCGTCCCAGTTAATCAGCGACTGCGGTTTGCTGCTGGCGGGGTCAATCTGGTTAAACTGCCCGGCGGAGCATTCGAGCCACTCCTTGACCTCTTTACCGCTTACCTTCATCACCACCAGCGTGTTCGGGTAGAGATAGAGGTCGGCGGCGTTACGGAAGGTGAGCTGGCCTTTTTCCACTTCGACAAAGCTTGCCGGATCGTTTTTACGCCCACCGACTTTAAACGGCGCGGCGGCGGAGAGTACCGGCAGTTTCGCCAGATCCGGATCGCCCTGGATGTAGTGCTCGACATAGGCCTTTTGCGCCATGTTGACCACCTGCACCGTCGGGTCGTCCTGCACCAGCGCCAGGTAGCTGTACATGTTGTCGGCGGACTTGCCGATAGGCTTGCTAACGAATTCGCGTGTGGCGTCGTGATCGGCTTTCAGCACCGCCACCATTTTACTATCTTCCGCCGCCAGCGACTTTTTCGCTACCGCGTCGTAAATAGGTCGCGCTTCGGCTTTGGCCTGAGCCACTTGCCATTTACCGCTGTCGTTATTCAGCACCAAATCGACCACCCCGAGATGATCGCCCCACATTCCCGGCATCACCGCCGGAATACCGTTTAGCGTGCCTTTGGCGATATCCGCGCCTTTAATGGTGGCGAAGTCTTTACCTGGGAACACCGCGTGGGCGTGGCCGAACATAATGGCGTCAACGCCCGGCACCTGGCTTAAGTAGTAGACCGAGTTTTCCGCCATCGCCTGATACGGATCGGCGGAGAGCCCCGAATGCGCGACCACCACGACCACATCAGCGCCTTTCGCGCGCATCTCCGGCACGTACTTACGCGCGGTTTCAGTGATGTCGTTGACCTTCACCTTGCCGTTGAGGTTGGCTTTATCCCAGGTCATGATCTGCGGCGGCACAAAACCGATATAGCCGATGCGCAGGGTATGGGATTGACCATCGCTATCCTGAACCTGGGTATCCTGAATCAGGTAGGGGGTAAACATCGGTTTGCCGGTTTTGAGATCGATAATGTTGGCGTTAACGTAGGGGAATTTCGCCCCGGCCAGCGCCTTGTGCAGGAAGTCGAGACCGTAGTTGAATTCATGGTTGCCCAGGTTGCCGACGGCGTAATTCAGGGTGTTCATCGCCTTATAAACCGGGTGCACATCCCCCTCTTTGAGTCCTTTTGCCGCCATATAGTCGCCCAGTGGGCTACCCTGAATAACATCGCCGTTATCCACTAGCACGCTGTTTTTCGCTTCCGCGCGGGCTTTTTCAATCAGGCTGGCGGTTCTGACCAGGCCGAATTTTTCCGTCGCGGCATCTTTGTAGTAATCGAAATCCATCATATTGCTGTGCAGATCGGTGGTTTCCATGATCCGCAGGTCGACCGTCGCCGCGTTGACGCTGGCCGCCACCAGCGTGGCCAGCAGCGTTGCGCTAAACTTAATCATCAGAGGCGTCCTTTTTTATGAGCAATGGCACAAAAGAAAATGTATTTACATTCTGTTGCTTACAGAATTGTGAATTCTGCCAGAAAAGCGTGAATGGAAACCGCTAGTGTTATCACAGATAGCGGAACTGGTGATGATGCGATATAAATAAAACAACGAGTTAACGCCACTGTAACCAGAAGAGGTGGAGAATGTTAGAACAAGTATGTCAGCTTGCACGGACCGCGGGCGATGCCATCATGGATGTCTACGATGGGAACCAGCCGATGGATGTGAGCAGCAAAAAGGATGATTCTCCCGTTACCGCGGCGGATATCGCCGCGCATAAAGTCATTGTCAGCGGCCTGCAGGCGCTGGATGCCACAATCCCCATCCTGTCGGAAGAAGATCCGCCGGCGTGGGAAGTGCGTCAGCACTGGCAGCGCTACTGGCTGGTCGACCCGCTGGACGGCACCAAAGAATTTATCAAGCGCAATGGCGAATTCACCGTTAATATCGCGCTGATTGAAAACGGTAAACCGACGCTGGGCGTGGTGTACGCACCGGTGATGAAAGTGATGTACAGCGCGCAAAATGGCAAGGCGTGGAAAGAAGAGTGCGGCGTGCGCAAGCAGATTCAGGTTCGCGATGCTCGCCCGCCGCTGGTGGTGATTAGCCGCTCCCATAGTAATGACCCGGAGCTGCAGGAGTATCTGGAGCAACTGGGCGAGCACCAGACCACCTCAATCGGTTCGTCGCTGAAATTCTGCCTGGTAGCGGAAGGCCAGGCGCAGCTCTATCCGCGCTTCGGGCCGACCAGCACCTGGGACACCGCTGCCGGTCATGCGGTCGCGGTAGCCGCCGGGGCGCATGTTCACGACTGGCAAGGCAAAACTCTTGACTACACGCCGCGTGAATCCTTCCTCAACCCCGGCTTCCGGGTCTCTATTTATTAAGCAGCTTATGCAGCAGGTCGACGACCTGCTGCACCTCTTGCTGGGTCAGCGCGCCGTCTTTTGCCCACTGAACACGGCCGTTTTTATCTAACACCACAATCGCCGAACTTCCTTCATCGAGCTGCCAGGCTTTGCGCGCGAGACCGTTGCTGTCGACGATAAACTGCGACCACGGATAGAGCTGCTTGTTGCTCTCGATGCTGCTGCGCACGAACATCCCGGAGCCGGGGATCGCGTCGTCGGTATTGACGATGGTGGTGGTCTGGTAGCGGTCGTGCGGCAGGCCAGCCGCCTTAATCGCCTCAATCAGATTGGCATTTTTCTCTTTTGCCGAGGTGCGCCCGGCAATATGCTGGATGACGCGCACTTTTCCCGCCAGCTGCGAGCTATTCCAGTTTTTGTAGCTAAACTTATCGTTATTCAGTATCAGTTCTCCGCGATCGGCGATGCCTACCGGCGCGACGCGCTGACCATCGACAAAATTATGCGCCGAAGCCATAAGCGGTAACAGGAGGGCGGAAACCGCCAGCAACTTACGTAGGGTCATGAGATATCCTTTTTTATATGCAGGTGATCCGACCACTTGGTCTTGTTTAATGATAAGTGCGATTCGTCGCCATTACCCGCAAGCGTGATGCCAGTTTGCGTGCCAACGCACACATTCAATAAAAAACGGAAACTTATACTAACAACTACGTATGCCTGAAACGAAAATTCTGAATTATTGTCATCAAAGGGTAAAAAAACTTCTACAGACTGGGTGACTTCGGAAATCTGGACTATAGTTTTAGGGCATTAAAATTTGCGCTCCCGATACGCGGGCTAACTGTGGCACCGCAGGAGCGTAACCCTGGCAGGAGACAACAATGAAAATTTTCCAACGCTACAATCCGCTGCAAGTGGCGAAGTACGTGAAGATCCTGTTTCGTGGACGGTTGTACATCAAGGACGTTGGCGCTTTTGAATTTGATAAGGGCAAAATCCTTATCCCGAAGGTTAAGGACAAGCTGCATTTCTCAGTGATGTCCGAAGTCAATCGTCAGGTTATGCGTCTGCAAACTGAGACCGCATAACGTGGTATGACGGCACGAAAAAAAACGGCTCCCGATGGGAGCCGTTGATGTTTTCAGGGCCGCTTACGCCGCGCCTTTTTCTTTCTTCGCCGCTTCTTCGATATCAGGCAGTTTCGGTACCAGCACCGTTGGTTTGTTGTCGATACGGGTAACCAGTAGTTGGTCGATACGGTAGTTATCGATATCCACCACTTCAAACTTGTAGCCAGAGAACTTCACCGCATCGGTGCGTTTCGGGATCTTACGCAGCATGAACATCATAAAGCCGCCGATGGTCTCGTAATTATCGGACTGCGGGAATTCATCGATATCCAGCACGCGCATTACGTCGTCGATCGGCGTCCCGCCGTCAATTAACCATGAGTTCTCATCGCGGGCGACGATTTGCTCTTCCAGCCCCTGGCCGACCAGGTCGCCCATCAGGGTGGTCATGACGTCGTTGAGAGTGATAATCCCCACCACCAGCGCGTATTCGTTCATGATCACTGCGAAGTCTTCGCCGGCGGTTTTAAAGCTTTCCAGCGCTTCAGAGAGCGTCAGGGTATCCGGCACGATCAGCGTATTGCGGATCTGCACGCCGCCGGTTAACACCAGGCTCTGATTTGCCAGCACGCGGTTCAGCAGGTCTTTTGAATCGACGTAGCCGATGATGTGATCGATATCCTCGTTACATACCAGGAACTTGGAGTGCGGATGTTCCGCCACTTTATTCTTCAGGCTCTGCTCGTCTTCGTGTAAATCGAACCAAATCACGTTTTCGCGCGGCGTCATCGAAGAGGGGACGGTACGGGATTCCAGCTCAAAGACGTTTTCAATTAATTCGTGTTCCTGTTTACGCAGCACCCCGGCCAGCGCGCCGGCTTCCACCACCGCGTAGATATCATCGGAGGTGATGTCGTCTTTACGCACCATCGGGATTTTAAACAGGCGGAAGATGTTGTTCGCCATGCCGTTAAACAGCCACACCAGCGGGCGGAAGACCAGTAAACAGAAGCGCATCGGGTTGATGATGCGCAAAGCCACGGCTTCTGGCGCAATCATACCGATGCGTTTCGGCGTCAGGTCAGCAAACAGGATGAACAAGCTGGTGACCAGGGTGAAAGAGAAAATAAAGCTCAGCTGCTCGGAAAGCTCCGGCGACATGTAGCGGCTCAATACGCTGTGAAACGCGGGTGAAAATGCGGCATCGCCGACGATACCACCCAAAATGGCCACGGCGTTGAGGCCGATCTGCACGACGGTGAAGAAGGTGCCAGGGTTTTCCTGCATTTTGAGAACGCGCTGCGCATTCACATTGCCTTCATCAGCCAGCAATTTGAGTTTGATTTTACGTGATGCGGCCAGTGAGATTTCAGAGATCGAAAAAAATGCACTGACGGCAATAAGGAAAAGTATTACTAAAATACTGTTTAACATATCTTTTCTGACCGTTGAGGCCAGATCCTCGGAAGGGAAGTGGATAACTCTTTTAATGTGGAATACATAAAAAACCGGTCCGAAGGCGCTGGACCGGCTATGACACAGCGTAGTATAGCGTAAATGTCTGTAAAGCCACCAGAGCGATAATTATTCTCGCCAGCGGCCTCTTCTACAGGATTACGCCTGCGGAGGGAGGCAAACGCCAATCCCGCCGATACCGCAGTAGCCGTACGGATTTTTGTGTAGGTACTGCTGATGATCGTCCTCGGCATAGTAGAACGGTTTCGCCGTGGCGATTTCAGTGGTGATCTCGCGGGTATCGTTGGCGTCGCGCATCGCTGCCTGGTAACGCAGCATGCTGGCCTGCGCCGCTTCAAGCTGCTCCGGCGTCAGCGGGTAGATAGCCGAACGGTACTGCGTGCCGTGGTCGTTACCCTGCTGCATCCCTTGCGCTGGATCGTGGTTCTCCCAGAAAACCTGCAGCAGTTGTTCATAGCTGATGACCTGCGGGTCATATACCACGCGCACCGCTTCCGCATGCCCGGTATCGCCGCTGCACACTTCACGATAGGTTGGATTTGGCGTGTAGCCGCCGGTATAGCCCGCCGCGGTGCTGTAGACCCCCGGCAATTGCCAGAACAGACGCTCGACGCCCCAGAAGCAGCCCATCGCGAACAGCGCTACCTCCATTCCTTCAGGAACGTTGGTCATTGAGTGGCCGTTAACGGCGTGGAGTGTTGCTACCGGCATCGGCGTGTTGCGCCCCGGCAGCGCATCCGCCTGGGCGACAAGATGCGTTTTATCAAATAGACTCACGGTTGGCCTCGCAATTTGTGGTTAAGGTTGTAACGTCGCGTATCTTTTTAGACAATAAACACGCTCAATACGTCTAAATTTAAACATAAGAATTATTTGGGTTACCGTCACTTTTTCAACCCTTAGTTGTTAGGGTTTTGTTAAGCCGTGGAGCGGCACTTGCGTTTCCTTCGGGGGGAAACAAGGATATTCAGGAGAACACGTGCAACAAATCCGCCAGATATGCGTTACCAGCCTTTTGCTGGTCAGCGGGGTCGCCAGCGCAGCGAATGTGCGTTTGCAGGTTGAGGGGTTATCCGGGGAACTGGAAAAAAACGTCCGCGCCCAACTATCCACGATCCAGAGCGATGAGGTCACGCCGGACCGTCGTTTTCGCGCGCGCGTCGATGACGCCATCCGCGAGGGCCTGAAAGCGCTGGGTTACTATGAACCCACCATCGATTTCGATCTGCGTCCGCCGCCCAAAAAAGGGCGTCAGGTGCTGATTGCCAAAGTGACTCCCGGCGAGCCGGTGCGCATTGGCGGCACCGAGGTGATCCTGCGCGGCGGCGCGCGCACCGACCGCGATTACCTGGATCTGCTGAAAACGCGTCCGGCAATTGGCACGGTGCTCAATCACAGTGATTATGACGGCTTCAAAAGCTCGCTCACCAAGGTGGCGCTGCGCAAAGGCTATTTCGATAGCGAGTTCAATAAAAGCCAGCTCGGCGTGTCGCTCGATCGCCATCAGGCTTTCTGGGACATTGACTACAACAGCGGCGAGCGCTACCGCTTTGGCCCGGTAAGCTTTACCGGTTCGCAGATCCGCGAAGAGTACCTGCAAAACCTGGTGCCCTTTAAACAGGGTGATTATTACACCTCGCAGGATTTGGCGGAGCTGAACCGCCGCCTGGCGGCGACCGGCTGGTTTAACTCGGTGGTCGTCGCGCCGCAGTTTGATAAATCACGTAAAACCAAGGTGCTGCCTCTGCAGGGCGTCGTTTCGCCACGCAAAGAGAACACCGTGGAAACCGGGGTCGGCTATTCGACAGACGTCGGGCCGCGCGTGAAAGCAACGTGGAAAAAGCCGTGGATGAACTCCTACGGCCACAGCCTGACCTCCAGCGTTAGCCTCTCCGCGCCGGAACAGCAGCTCGATTTCAGCTATAAAGTCCCGCTATTAAAAAGCCCGCTTGAGCAGTATTACCTGATGCAGGGCGGTTTTAAGCGTACCGACCTTAACGATACCAAGGCCGATTCCACCACCCTGGCGCTGTCGCGCTATTGGGAGATGTCGAGCGGCTGGCAGCGCGCGATTAACCTGCGCTGGAGTCTGGACCACTTTACCCAGGCTAACGTCACCAATACCACTATGCTGCTTTATCCCGGCGTCTCGGTAAACCGCACCCGCTCCCGTGGCGGCCTGATGCCGACCTGGGGCGATTCCCAGCGCTATTCGGTGGACTACTCCAACACCATGTGGGGCTCGGACATTAACTTTATCGTCATGCAGGCGCAGGACGTGTGGATCCGCACCCTCTATGACCGCCACCGCTTCGTGGTGCGCGGCAACCTCGGCTGGATTGAAGCCGATGACTTCAGCAAAGTCCCGCCGGATCTGCGTTTCTTCGCCGGTGGCGACCGCAGCATTCGTGGTTATAAATACAAATCGATCTCGCCGAAAGACGATGACGGCAAGCTGATCGGTGCGTCAAAGCTGGCGACAGGTTCGCTGGAGTATCAATACAACGTCACCGGAAAATGGTGGGGGGCGATGTTTATTGACAGCGGCGAAGCGGTGAGCGACATCCGTAAAAGCGATTTCAAAACCGGCGCAGGCGTCGGCGTGCGCTGGCAGTCGCCGGTCGGGCCGATCAAGCTGGATATCGCCAGACCTATCGGCGACAAAGAAGAACACGGTTTACAGTTTTATATCGGTCTGGGGCCTGAATTATGAGTTTATGGAAGAAGATAAGCCTCGGCGTATTACTCTTTTTAGTGTTGCTGATTGGCGCGGTCGGCTTTTTAGTCGGCACTACTACCGGTTTGCATCTGGTACTGAAAGCGGCGGACCGCTGGGTGCCGGGGCTGGAGATCGGCAAGGTTACCGGCGGCTGGCGCGACCTGACCTTACAGAACGTGCGCTTCGAACAGCCGGGCGTAGCGGTGACGGCCGGCCAGTTCCATCTCGGCGTCAAGCTGCGCTGCCTGTGGGATAGCAGCCTGTGCGTTAACGATATCTCGCTGCGTGATATCTACGTCGCTATCGATACCAAAAAGATGCCGCCTTCGGCGCCGGTAGAGGAAGAAGATTCCGGCCCGCTGAACCTCTCGACGCCATACCCCATTACCCTCAGCCGCGTGGCGCTGCATAACGTCAATGTCAAAATCGACGACACCGCCGTTTCGCTGCGCGATTTCTCCACCGGCCTGAACTGGCAGGAGAAAAACCTGACCCTGACGCCGACTTCGCTCCAGGGCTTGCTCATCGCCCTGCCGAAGGTAGCAAAAGTGGCGCAGGAGCAGGTGGTGGAGCCGAAAATTGACCATCCGAAACCGGAAGAGAAGCCGCTCGGCGAGACGATGAAAGATCTGTTCTCGCAGCCGGTGCTACCGGAGATGGTCGATGTGCATCTGCCGCTGAACCTTAATATTCAGGAGTTCCGCGGCGAACAGCTGCGCCTGACCGGCGACACCGATATGACCGTCTACAACCTGCTGCTGAAGGTGAGCAGCATCGACGGGCAGATGAAACTTGATGCGCTGGACGTCGATTCCGACCAGGGCAAGGTTACCGCTTCCGGCACCGCGCAACTGCAGGATAACTGGCCGGTCGACATCACCCTCGACAGTACGCTGAACATCGACCCGCTGAAAGGCGAGAAGGTAAAGCTGAAAGTTGGCGGCGAACTGCGTAAAAAACTGCAGGTCGGCGTTGATTTAGCCGGCTCGGTGGCCATGACCCTGCGCGCCGAAGCGCAGCTGGCGGAAGCCGGTCTGCCGCTGAATATGGAAGTGAAAAGTAAGCAGCTGTACTGGCCGTTTACCGGCGAGAAACAGTTCCAGGCGGATGATCTGCATCTGAAATTCAGCGGCAAAATGACCGACTACACCATGGCGTTTAGTACCGCGGTGAAAGGACAGTCGCTGCCGCCGGCTAAAATTACCCTTAATGCTAAAGGCAATGAACAGCAGGTGAACCTGGATAAGCTGACCGTAGCGGCGCTGGAGGGGAGAACCGAACTGAAAGCGTTGCTCGACTGGCAGCAGGCGATCAGCTGGCGCGGCGAATTGACCCTCGATGGCATTAATACCGCCAAAGAGGTGCCGGACTGGCCGTCGAAGCTGAACGGGATTATCAAAACCCAGGGTAGCCTGTATGGCAGCAGCTGGCAGATGGCGGTTCCTGAGCTGAAAATTACCGGCAACGTGAAACAGAATAAAGTGGATGTCCACGGTTCGCTGCAGGGTAACAGCTATATGCAGTGGAAAGTGCCGGGACTGCATCTGGCGCTTGGCCCAAACAGCGCCGATGTGAAAGGCGAGCTGGGGGTGAAAGACCTCAATCTCGACGCCACCATCGATGCGCCGCATCTCGATAACGCGCTGCCGGGGCTCGGCGGTACGGCGAAAGGTCTGCTGAAGGTACGCGGCACCATCGATGCGCCGCAGCTGCTGGCGGATATCACCGCTCGCGCTTTACGCTGGCAGGAACTGACGGTAGCCCAGGTCAACGTCAAAGGCGACGTCAAATCCAGCGACCAGATTGGCGGCAATCTTGACGTACGCGTCGATCGTATCAGCCAGCCGGGCGTTAACATCAGCCTGGTGCAGCTGAATGCCAAAGGTACCGAGAAGCAGCACGATTTACAGCTGCGCGTACAGGGCGAGCCGGTGTCGGGCCAGTTGACGCTGGCGGGCAGCTTCGATCGTAAAGAGGAGCGCTGGAAGGGCACCCTGAGCAATACCCGTTTCCAGACGCCGGTTGGGCCGGTGGCGCTGACGCGCAACATTGCGCTGGATTACCGTAATCAGGAACAGAAAATCAGCATCGGGCCGCACTGCTGGAGCAACCCGAATGCCGAGTTGTGCGTACCGCAGACCATCGATGCCGGCGCCAGCGGGCGCGCGGTGGTCAATCTCAACCGTTTCGATCTGGCGATGCTGAAGCCGTTTATGCCGGAGGCGACCCAGGCAAGCGGCGTGTTTAGCGGTAACGCCGATGTGAGCTGGGACACCACCAAAGAGGGGCTGCCGCAGGGCAAAGTCACTCTCAGCGGGCGCAACGTCAAAGTCACCCAGACGGTCAACGACGCACCGTTGCCGGTGGCTTTCGATACGCTTAACCTCAGCGCCGACCTGCATAACAACCGGGCGCAGTTGGGCTGGCTGATACGCCTGACCAACAACGGCCAGCTTGATGGCCAGGTGGAGGTGACCGACCCGCAGGGGCGGCGTAACCTTGGCGGCAACGTCAACATCAGCAACTTCTCGTTGGCGATGATTAACCCGATCTTCGCTCGCGGCGAGAAAGCGGAAGGCAAGCTTAATGCCCGTCTGCGTCTGGGCGGCAACTTACAGAGCCCGCAACTGTTTGGTCAGATGCAGTTGAGCGGCGTTGATATCGACGGCAACTTTATGCCGTTTGATATGCAGCCGAGCCAGCTGGCGATGAACTTCAACGGAACGCGTTCGACCCTGCAGGGGACGGTGAATACCAAACAGGGGCAGATTGCGCTGAGCGGCAACGCCGACTGGACGCAAATCGACAACTGGCGCGCGCAGATTGCGGCGAAGGGCAGCCGGGTGCGCATTACCGTGCCGCCGATGGTCCGCCTGGATGTTTCTCCGGACGTGGTGTTTACCGCCACGCCAAGCCTGTTTAACCTCGATGGCCGCGTTGACGTACCTTGGGCGCGTATCGTGGTGAACGAGGTGCCGGAGAGCGCGGTGGGCGTCTCTTCCGATGAGGTGATGCTGGACAAAGATCTGAAGCCGATTAAGCCGCAGAGCGCCGGTATTCCGATCAACAGCAACCTGACGATTCACGTCGGCAACAACGTGCGTCTGGACGCTTTCGGCCTGAAAGCGCGTCTGACCGGCGATCTGAAAGTGGCGCAGGATAAGCAGGGGCTGGGGCTCAATGGCCAGATCAATATTCCGGAAGGTCGTTTCCACGCTTATGGTCAGGATCTGATCGTGCGTAAAGGCGAGCTGCTGTTCTCCGGGCCGCCGGATCAGCCGCTGCTCAATATCGAAGCGATTCGTAACCCGGAAGCCACCGAAGACGACGTGATCGCCGGCGTTCGCGTCACCGGTTCTGCCGATCAGCCGAAGGCCGAGATCTTCTCCGACCCGGCAATGTCGCAGCAGGAAGCGCTTTCTTATCTGTTACGCGGTCAGGGTTTAGGCAGCGAACAGAGCGATAGTGCGGCGATGACCTCAATGCTTATTGGAATGGGGGTTGCACAAAGTGGTCAGGTTGTGGGTAAAATCGGCGAGACGTTTGGCGTAAGCAATTTGGCGCTGGATACCCAGGGGGTAGGCGACTCCTCCCAGGTGGTAGTCAGCGGCTATGTGCTGCCAGGTCTTCAGGTAAAATACGGCGTCGGCATCTTCGACTCTTTGGCGACGCTTACCCTGCGTTATCGCCTGATGCCTAAGCTATATATGGAAGCGGTGTCTGGCGTAGACCAGGCTCTCGATTTGCTCTATCAGTTTGAGTTTTAGCAATGCGAATATTTGTTTACGGCAGTTTACGACGCAAACAAGGCAACAGCCACTGGATGACCAACGCCCAGTTGCTGGGCGCTCATAGTGTCGACGATTATCAGCTGTACAGCCTGGGCCACTATCCAGGCGCGGTGCCGGGCGAGGGCACAGTACATGGTGAAGTGTATCGTATCGACGCATCGACGCTGGCCGAGCTGGATGCGCTGCGCACCAAGGGCGGTGAATACGCGCGCCATCTGATCCAAACGCCTTACGGCAGCGCGTGGATGTATGTCTACCAGCGCTCCGTCGAGGGGTTTGCGCAGATTGAGAGCGGAAACTGGTTGGACAGAGACCAGTAATTGAAAACGGCAACGCCACCTTCGGGTGGCGTTGTTTTATCTTGCGCTCGGGGCGTTATTATTTATTTTCTGGCCACGATGTTTGCGGGTAACCTAAAAATCCTTCCCGGATTATGCCGAACCTTGCAGCCAAATAAGGTGAAGATAAATGATTCGCGAAATATATTCTTAAGCAGCATAAGTGGACTCCCTCAAAATCCATTAAAGAGTTCTTCTTTCTCGCTATAGTGATTTTCAATGCCGGACTGACAGTGTAAAAGTGTTTTATTTGTTATATCAGAGTTGAAGAGTTCGTTTTCCTCAATATAGTAATTACTGATTCCGGTCTGACTGCGTAGCTGTGTTCTATCCACCATATCAAAATTAGCGCATCCGGTTATTTTTCCATCTATTGCGTTGGGGAAAAGCTGTAACATTAATTCCTGACCCCATTCAGGTACATTATTGATATGATAAATGAATTCGACCTTGGTGGTGCGTTGGTCCATAGTAGGAGTGATAGTATTTACATTTTCCACCTGTATGTTGCCGAAGCATAGACCGGTTCTCCAGCTATAAGGCCAGTTTGGACTGCTGGCTGCACCTTTATCAGTCAGTCGATAATAAAAGAAAGTAATTCCAAATTCGTTTACCTGTTTTATTTCTTCTACAAGATCGTGTTTAATAAACCATGGCGTTCCTGCACTAGGCCGAATCTCGCCGCTAAACTTGGTGCGCAGTCTTCTATCGGTAATTATACAGACCGCTTGATTGGCATTAGGATTTGCGGCATCAAAACGCTTTTGAATTTCCCAGCGCCACTGCGGCCCGCTCAATTTTTTAACCGGATAGCCAGCGTCTTTTTTTGTACTGCCGCAGGCAGTAAGAAGCAGTGCGCAGGTTAAACCGAAAAAGATGCTTATTTTATTCATCTATAGTATCTCTACTTATGACATCCAGATTTTCTTCATGAAATTATAAATATTAAGATTGCCACGGGTCTGTTCTGGTAGGCCAGTGATTAAAGTCTCAATTGGATAGGGAAAACAGCGCTGTGGATTAGCAGAATAGTCGTATGCAATCCCTTCCAGCGCACTATCACCCGGCGCTAGTCCGTGGCAAGCAGGAACGTTGCCTTGCTGGTACTGATAACCTTCGGCAAAGACAATTTTCTTCCCCCAATCGTTCAGATGCGATAAAAATTCATCTTTTTTATGAAAATCATAGTTTGTTAACCAGATTATATGTTGCTTTCCAAATATTATTACGCTGCTTTCTTGTTCTGTGTGGTTTACAGGGGTGATATGATTTTTGTTTGTAAATCTATAGCGATACGTCCAGGATAACGTATGATCGTGTTTATTGTATTGTGGTAACTCTAGCCAGCTGAAACTAACGTCTTCAGGAGTATTTCTGATATATTCTGGCAGAATGTTATTCTGTAGTTCCTTCGCTTTTTTTTGCAAGTTGGATAGATTGTTAGAGAGCCTTAAGTATCCGACGTTAAATATTTTTATGCATAACACCCTTCTGTTGGGATTACGTAGCAATATGTACCTGGAACAGCTTTCTTCTGGGGAATTACTTAATGGTGTACCGTATTTTTCTTTATCTTCAATGTAAATATAGTTTTTCGATATATTTAATTTGGCAATGTCGTTTAATTTAATTGCTGCCGGCCCGGAAATGATTGTTCTGACTCCGTAGTTGCCTAAATTAGCATCGAACATGCGGATCTTTTCGAGCTCATCAGGCGTTGGTGGATATTTACTCTCTGCGAGGGATGAGAATATCGTTAAAGTGAAAATTATCGGTAGTGCATATATTATTTTATTCATGATTGTTTACTTTTAC
Organism: Klebsiella sp. 141240; assembly: GCF_050600805.1. NCBI lineage: Bacteria > Pseudomonadati > Pseudomonadota > Gammaproteobacteria > Enterobacterales > Enterobacteriaceae > Klebsiella > Klebsiella sp. 141240. The sequence goes on from NZ_JAQIRK010000010.1 coordinate 96,107, forward strand.
ATTAAAAGTAATGATGCTGTTGCCATATTCATGTAAGTAATACAGTAAGAATATGACGTATTTAGATAAAAGTGTCAGTTTTCGATTGCCAAAATAACAGCCTGCATTTTATCTTTCTTAGCGCTACATCAGTTCCCGTGGCGTTATCCTGGAACCATTACGCCTGGCGTAAGCCAATATTATTTGATGCACTTTTATTCTACCTTTTACCCGGCGCGATAGCCGACGGCTAACTAAGCCGATAAGTTCGATGATAATTAAAAGAAGATTGATAGGCATCGCCATTATCATCAGGCTGGTAATGAACTTCCAATTTACAGGAGCGCTTAGCAGATCGTGCAGATGCATTGATAGTGTGAATAATACAATCAACAGTACGAAGCCGTAAGCACATTTATAAATAAACGCCATCTGCGGATTGCTGAGGCTAAATTGACTGCTTTTCAGATAAGTGCTGCCATCGCTGACATTGTATAACGCCTGGAGACCATTATGTCCATGTTGTCGTGCGGTAATTACCCAGTCGCCATCGGCAAGAAATGGTGGGTGATGACGATATATATTCGGATGTGTCGCGAAGAGGTTGGTTAGCCAGGTCAGTTGTGCAGGAAAATACAATGTAGAGGTGGCTAGCTGGAAACATACGCCTTCTGCTGTTGCATATCTTCTCGAAGATCTATACTCCCACATTCGAAAGTAACTATTCATTATTACGCCTTCCTCAAGGGCGATATGTTCTGGTAGCGATAGATTTTTATCCAGCGGGAGTTTATTTCTCTCGTCTATTGAATGTGCTGAATTTAATATCTGGAAAAATGAAAAGTCACCTTGTCTGGCTTGATTCATTTTGCTAATCAGGTCAGCTTGCGTAAGGGAAAAGTTATGAGCGATCCAGGCGAAACCGGTAGGGTGAATCCGCAAAAATAACATAACCAGCAGCGCGAACATGAAAAGCCCAAAAAATAACCCGTTAGCGATCATACCGACAGCAACGCAGAGCGCCAGTACGCCGAAAAGCCATGCCCCTTTCAGCGGCTGTAGGCTGGGTTCGAGTAACGCACTACCATCGCTTAACCAGTGGATCCAATAGCTACCATCCTGCAGGCGGCGGGTGCCGATATGTAGCGGCTGGCCGACCTGCAGGCTGTCAAAAAGCGAGGAGTCCTTAAAGTAGCGTTTATCGGTATAAAAGACGCGCCCATCTTCGATAAGGCGTAAATAGCCCTGATCTTCTGAGGCGGCGGTGGTGAAGCCGGTAAAATTCAGGGTGAAATAATGAGTCTGTTTCACAAGGTTCCTTCCTTAATGAAATAGCGGCGTTTTTCCCTATAGCCCATGCCGAAGACTCAGGCAAAGCCATTACCACAGATGAAAATGGCTCTTACCAATCAACAGAAGGGCCGCCAGCGTGGTGAGCGCGAGAAACAACAACCGCCGTGTCGGGGTACTGAACATTATGTTATCTCCTGTAGCAGCGTGGTGGCGGCGACTCGCCTGAGGTAACCTCTTACGGCCGCTCGCAGCGCCAGCCAGTCGCGTACGCTTTGTGACAAACAGCGGGCGATTGGGCCGATAAGCTCCATTATTGCCAGTGTTCCGCCGAAACAAAGTAGTGATATAGACAACATGTGCAGTGAATCGCGAAACAACCACCACAAGCTCCTGCCAGACTTGTAGGGATTATTTAGTTCCATGCCAAGTACAAGCAGGTACAGCGCCAGCGCCATGCCATAAAGCAGGTTATAGAGTAGCGACATTTGCCGGTTACCGGGATACCACCAATGATTTTTCAGAAAAGCGCCCCCGTCACTGACGTTGTATAACGCCTGGATATCGTTATCTTCCCGTTGGTAGATGGCGACTATCCGATCGCCGTGAGCGAGAAAGGGCGGTTGACGGCGGTAAAAAATAGGATGCAGGCCGAAATTGGCGAAACCGATCTGCCAGAAGAAAGCCAGCGGAGCTATGTCGCATTGCAATCCAACCCCGTGGTATTCCCGCGTTGGATTCCCTGCGAACCACTTCTTAAAAATGATATTGCTAATTTTCCCCGTCCGGACGGCATAGCGTTGCGGAAGCGTTTCTGTAAAAGCCAGCGCCGCCTGACGATCGACCGGCGGCGTTGCCTGTATCGACTGACAAAATGAGAAGTCGCCGCGGCGCGCCAACGTCATCTTCGCCAACAGATCGCGCATATCGGGGAGGAGTTTTAACGCCGGGCGGAACAGAAGCTCGCAGAGGCCAGATAGCAGCGCGATTAACGCCAGTACTGCGATAATGCCGAAGCCCATCTTTCCCCATTCTGAATCGATGTAAAAGACGGGGATGAGCGTCGCGAGGAGGACCAGCAGGCTAACTAACAGCAGCGGCCGGGCCCATGTCTTTGCTAAGTGGTCAGGTTCAAGTAGCGTTTTGCCGTCGCTCAACCAGTGGATCCAGTAGCAACCGTTGGGCAAGCGGCGGGCGCCGATGTGCAGGGGTCGGTTAAGCTGCAGACGGTCAAAAAGCGTGGGATCGCTAAAATGGCGTTTATTGGTATAAAAGATATGCTCGCCTGCAATGAGGCGCAAATAGGCTTGCCCTTCAGAGGCCGCGGTGGTGAAACCGGTATAGTTCAGGGTGAAATAGCGAGTGCTTTTCACGGGGATCCCTCCACGAGGATAATGCGGCAATCCGTGCCGCAGTCAGGCAGGGGATGACCCTGCCTGAGACAGAATTACTTCTGTTTAGCGCGCTCGAAGGAAGCAACGATTTCAGCTTTAGCCGCTTCAGCGTTGTCCCAACCGTCGACTTTAACCCACTTGCCTTTTTCCAGATCTTTGTAGTGCTCGAAGAAGTGAGTGATCTGGGCTTTCAGCAGTTCCGGCAGGTCGTTCACATCTTTGATGTGATCGTATTCTTTGCTCAGCTTGGTGTGCGGAACCGCAACCAGCTTGGCATCTTCACCGGATTCGTCGGTCATTTTCAGTACGCCAACCGGACGGCAGCGGATAACTGAACCTGGTTCCAGCGGGTACGGAGTTGGGACCAGCACGTCAACCGGGTCGCCGTCCAGAGACAGGGTGTGGTTGATGTAGCCGTAGTTGCACGGATAGAACATCGCAGTGGACATGAAACGGTCAACAAACAGCGCGCCGCTCTCTTTGTCAACTTCGTATTTGATTGGGTCTGCGTTAGCTGGGATTTCGATAACGACGTAGATGTCTTCCGGCAGCTCTTTGCCCGCAGGTACGTTGAGTAAGCTCATGTCTGTTTCCTTTAAAAATGTTTGGCAAACAAGTGCCCGGTATTATAGCCAACTCACATCGAATGTCTTCGCTTCTTTTTGCCAGACTATGGGGGGAAGCGTCTGAATTTCTCCTCATCAGATAACCCTAAAATCCATAAAGATAGCTACATTCTGAATAATTTTGTGTAACCGTTTTCAATGTTGCGAGCGGCGGTTATCCAGAAGGCAAATTTTCGTCATTGGCGCAGGGCATGCCGTTGGGCGGGAAGCCTTACCGCCGCTCAGCTCAGACAAATCGCACCACTTAACATTTTATTTACTTTTTCGAAGTGTGATGTAACGCATTCAGTTACATAACGGATTGTCTATAGTTTGTTCGCAGGTGAGCATTTAACCAACAATAACCCTACGAGGAACATCTTATGTGGAAGCGCTTACTTCTCGTCACCGCGGTTTCGGCAGCTATGTCGTCTATGGCGATGGCCGCCAACCTGACCGTAGGATTTTCGCAGGTCGGCTCTGAATCGGGCTGGCGCGCGGCCGAAACGAATGTTGCTAAGGAAGAAGCGGCGAAGCGTGGTATCACCCTGAAGATTGCCGACGGTCAGCAAAAACAGGAAAACCAGATTAAAGCCGTGCGCTCGTTCATTGCCCAGGGCGTGGACGCGATCTTTATCGCGCCGGTCGTGGCGACTGGCTGGGAGCCGGTGCTAAAAGAAGCGAAAGAGGCCAATATCCCGGTGTTCCTCCTCGACCGTTCGATCGACGTTAAAGATAAGTCGCTGTATATGACCACCGTCACCGCCAACAACGTGCTGGAAGGCCAACTGATTGGCGACTGGTTGGTGAAAACCGTCGATGGCAAACCGTGTAACGTTGTGGAGCTCCAGGGCACCGTGGGCGCCAGCGTCGCTATCGATCGTAAGAAAGGCTTCGCCGAGGCGATTGCCAAAGCCCCCAACATCAAGATTATCCGCTCGCAGTCCGGCGACTTCACCCGCAGTAAGGGGAAAGAGGTGATGGAGAGCTTTATCAAAGCGGAGAATAACGGCAAGAACATCTGCATGGTCTACGCCCATAACGATGACATGGTCATTGGCGCGATCCAGGCCATCAAAGAGGCCGGTCTGAAGCCGGGCAAAGATATCCTCACCGGGTCTATCGACGGCGTGCCGGATATCTATAAAGCCATGATCGCCGGCGAGGCGAATGCCAGCGTTGAGCTGACGCCGAATATGGCCGGTCCGGCGTTTGATGCGCTGGAAAAATACAAAAAAGACGGCACCCTGCCTGAGAAGCTGACCATTACCAAATCGACCCTTTATCTGCCGGATACGGCAAAAGAAGAGTTAGAGAAGAAGAAAAATATGGGTTACTGAGCCTTCATGAAAATGCCGGGGGCGCTACGCTTGCCCGGCCTACATTTCGCTCTTTTGTAGGCCGGATAAGCGCAGCGCCATCCGGCGTGATGCAGGGGGAACCATGACCACCGACCAATACCAGGAGATCCTTCGTACCGAAGGACTCAGCAAATTCTTCCCCGGCGTGAAGGCGCTGGATAACGTTAATTTCAGCCTGCGGCGCGGCGAAATCATGGCTCTGTTGGGCGAAAACGGCGCCGGAAAATCGACGCTGATTAAAGCGCTCACCGGCGTGTATCATGCCGATCGCGGGGCGATTTGGCTGGAAGGGCAGCAAATATCGCCGAAAAACACCGCTCACGCTCAGCAGTTGGGTATCGGTACCGTTTACCAGGAAGTTAACCTGCTGCCGAATATGTCGGTGGCGGATAATTTGTTTATTGGCCGCGAGCCGAAGCGCTTTGGTCTGCTGCGGCGCAAAGAGATGGAAAAACGCGCTACCGAGCTGATGGCCTCTTACGGCTTCTCGCTCGACGTGCGCGAACCGCTGAATCGTTTTTCGGTGGCGATGCAGCAAATCGTCGCTATCTGCCGGGCCATCGACCTGTCGGCGAAAGTGTTGATCCTCGATGAACCAACCGCCAGTCTCGACACTCAGGAAGTGGAAATGCTATTCACCCTGATGCGTCAGCTGCGCGATAACGGCGTCAGCCTGATTTTTGTGACCCATTTTCTTGACCAGGTCTACGCCGTCAGCGACCGTATTACCGTGCTGCGCAACGGCAGTTTCGTCGGCTGTCGGGAGACCCGCGAGCTGCCGCAAATCGAACTGGTCAAAATGATGCTGGGCCGCGAGCTGGACCATCAGGCGCTGCAGCGCGCCGGGCGCACGCTGCTCAGCGATAAGCCGGTGGCGGCATTTGAAGATTTTGGCAAGAAGGGCACGATTGCGCCGTTTACTCTGCAGGTGCGGCCGGGCGAGATCGTCGGCCTGGCCGGGCTGTTGGGATCCGGGCGCACCGAAACGGCGGAGGTCATTTTTGGCATCAAGCCCGCCGACAGCGGTAAAGCGTGGATCAAGGGCAAGCCGCAAACGCTGCGCTCGCCGCATCAGGCCTCCTGCCTCGGCATTGGTTTTTGTCCTGAAGACCGTAAAACCGACGGCATTATCGCCGCCGCCTCGGTACGGGAAAATATCGTGCTGGCGCTACAGGCGCAGCGCGGCTGGCTGCGGCCGATCCCGCGCCGCGAACAACATGAGATTGCCGAACGCTTTATTCGCCAGTTAGGTATCAGGACGCCCAGCGCCGAACAGCCGATCGAATTTCTCTCCGGCGGTAACCAGCAGAAGGTATTGTTGTCGCGCTGGCTGCTGACCAAACCCCAGTTCCTGATCCTCGATGAGCCGACGCGCGGTATCGACGTCGGCGCCCACGCCGAGATTATTCGCCTGATAGAAACCCTCTGCGCCGATGGTCTGGCGCTGCTGGTTATCTCCTCGGAGCTTGAAGAACTGGTGGGCTACGCTGACCGGGTGATCATCATGCGCGATCGCCAGCAGGTGGCGGAAATCCCCCTTGCCGAGCTGTCGGTCCCGGCGATCATGAACGCGATTGCGGCATAAGGAGCCCAGCATGATGCCCAGAACCGTACCACAAAGCGGACAGCCAAAACGGCGCTTTAGCTGGCCGAAAGGGATGCCGCAAATTATCGCTCTCCTGCTGGTATTAGCGGTGGATAGCCTGGTGGCGCCGCATTTCTTCCAGGTGCTGCTGCAGGATGGGCGGCTGTTTGGCAGCCCGATTGACATTCTCAACCGGGCGGCGCCGGTGGCGCTGCTGGCGATTGGCATGACGCTGGTCATCGCCACCGGCGGCATCGATCTGTCGGTCGGCGCGGTGATGGCTATCGCCGGGGCGACCGCCGCCTCGATGACCGTCGCCGGGCACAGCCTGCCGGTGGTGCTGCTCGCCGCGTTGGGCGCAGGCGCGCTGGCTGGCCTGTGGAACGGCATTCTGGTGGCCGTGCTGAAGATCCAGCCCTTCGTGGCCACGCTTATCCTGATGGTCGCCGGACGCGGCGTCGCGCAGCTGATTACCTCCGGGCAGATAGTCACCTTTGATTCGCCGGCGCTTTCCTGGCTCGGTAGCGGATCGCTGCTGTTGCTACCGACGCCGGTGATTATCGCCGTCGCAACGCTGCTGCTGTTCTGGCTGTTTACCCGCCGGACCGCGCTCGGCATGTTTATTGAAGCGGTGGGGATCAATATCCGCGCGGCGAAAAATGCCGGAGTGAATACCCGCATTGTGGTGATGCTGGCCTATGTGCTGAGCGGCATCTGTGCGGCGATTGCCGGGATTATTGTGGCGGCGGATATTCGCGGCGCCGACGCCAACAACGCCGGATTATGGCTGGAGCTGGACGCCATCCTGGCGGTGGTGATCGGCGGCGGTTCGCTGATGGGCGGGCGCTTTAATCTGCTGCTGTCGGTGGTGGGGGCGCTGATTATCCAGGGGATGAACACCGGGATTTTACTCTCCGGTTTCCCGCCGGAGCTCAACCAGGTGGTGAAAGCGGTGGTGGTGCTGTGCGTACTGATCGTTCAGTCGCCGCGCTTTATCGGTCTACTGAAAGGGGTACGCGGCCGTGATAAAACGTAATTTACCTTTGATGATTACCCTCGCGGTATTCGTGCTGGGCTATCTCTACTGCCTGACCCAGTTTCCGGGGTTTGCGTCGACGCGGGTGATTTGCAATATCCTGACCGATAACGCTTTCCTTGGGATCATCGCCGTCGGCATGACCTTCGTGATCCTCAGCGGCGGTATCGATCTGTCGGTCGGGTCGGTGATTGCCTTCACCGGCGTGTTTCTCGCCAAAGCGATCGGCTTTTGGGGGATCTCGCCGCTGCTGGCTTTCCCGCTGGTACTGGCCATGGGCTGCGCCTTCGGCGCGTTTATGGGGTTACTGATCGATGCGCTAAAAATCCCGGCATTTATCATCACCCTCGCCGGCATGTTTTTCCTGCGTGGGGTTAGCTATCTGGTCTCGGAAGAGTCGATTCCCATTAACCACCCGCTGTATGACACTCTGTCCGGGCTGGCGTGGACCATCCCCGGCGGCGGCCGCCTGAGCGCGATGGGGCTGCTGATGCTGCTGGTGGTGGTGCTGGGCATTTTCCTCGCCCACCGTACCCGCTTTGGCAATCAGGTCTACGCCATCGGCGGCAACGCCACGTCGGCCAATTTGATGGGCATTTCCACGCGTAGCACCACTATTCGCATCTATATGCTGTCGACTGGCCTGGCGACGCTTGCCGGCATCGTCTTCTCTATCTACACCCAGGCGGGCTACGCGCTGGCGGGCGTCGGCGTGGAACTGGATGCCATCGCCTCGGTGGTGATAGGCGGCACGCTGCTGAGCGGCGGCGTCGGAACGGTACTGGGGACGCTGTTCGGCGTGGCGATTCAGGGGCTTATTCAGACCTACATCAACTTTGACGGTACGCTCAGTTCATGGTGGACGAAGATAGCCATCGGCATCCTGCTGTTTATCTTCATTGCGCTGCAGCGTGGGCTGACGGTGCTGTGGGAAAACAGGCAAAATGCTGTTGTCCGCCGAATAAATAATGAGGGAAAAAAACAGCCAATTTGAGAAGCGAAAATTATTTGCTATAGTCGCTTTTGCTGCGAAAAAAGGAAAGTAGATAAGGGATTATGACGATGAACTTGCATTGTGAAAGCGACTGTGCGCGGATAGATAACAATGTGCAAAATAAAATAAAACAAGGTGATAATATTAGTGGCTGGCTATACATTCCGGCATTTTTATTACCGCTTATTATTATTAGTGGTCTGATGTTGGCTTGCCAGCTCTGCTATTGTTACTGGTTTCAGATGTACTTCTATCCTCTTGGTTTTTATGTGAAATTTTTTATTCTTTTTAATTTGTTTTTTGCTGCGAGCGTATTCTTTCTGGCGAATTACGTTATCACGCTATTCTGGCGGAAAAAACGTCAGTTGCCGCAGTTTTATATAGGGCTACTGATTGCGTGGTGGCTTGCATTATTCATCAAGGCTATTCTTACGTATCACATCTTAATGGGGCAATTTGCGGCTTGGGATTTGCTTTGTCTGGGGGGGTTCAGCGTTATTTCCGCAATCTTTATCCCTTATTTTCTTAAAGCGAAACGAGTGCAATTGACGTTCGTCAGTTAAAAAAACGGGCGCCCATTAGAGGGCGCCCGCGTTATCAGGCGTCCGGGAACTCTTTAATGAAGTTCTCGACGTCTTCTACCATGTGGTCGTTGCCGACGAAGAACGAACGGCGCTGGTGCAGGCTTTCCGGGATGATATCGAGAATACGCTCTTTACCATCGCTGGCTTTGCCGCCAGCCTGTTCCGCCAGCATCGCCATCGGGTTGCATTCGTACAGTAAACGCAGTTTACCTTGCGGGTGGCTGGCGGTGCTTGGATACAGGTAGATGCCGCCTTTCAGCAGGTTACGGTGGAAGTCAGCCACCAGAGAACCGATATAGCGCGAGGTGTACGGGCGCTGGGTCTCTTTATCTTCTTCCTGACAGTACTTGATGTATTTCTTCACGCCCATCGGGAACTTGATGTAGTTACCTTCGTTGATGGAGTAGGTTTTGCCTTTCTCCGGGAAGCGCATCCGCTCCTGGCTCAGGCAGAAGACGCCGAGTGACGGGTCGTAAGTAAAGGCGTGCACGCCGCAGCCGGTGGTGTAGACCAGCATGGTGGAGGAGCCGTAAACCACATAACCCGCGGCAACCTGTTTGTTACCCGGCTGCAGGAAGTCTTCTTCGGTGACCGGCGTCCCGACCGGCGTGACGCGGCGGTAGATAGAAAAGATAGTCCCCACGGAGACGTTAACGTCAATGTTGGAGGAGCCATCCAGCGGATCCATCAGCACAACGTATTTGGCGTGTTCGCACCCTTCGAAGACCACGATTTCATCTTCTTCTTCCGAGGCGATACCGGCGACGATATCACGTGCGCGCAGTGCAGCTTTTAATTTTTCATTCGCGAACAGGTCCAGCTTCTGCTGAACTTCACCCTGAACGTTTTCCGCACCGCTGGCACCCAGGATATCGACCAGACCGGCCTTATTGATATCGCGGTGGATGATCTTGGCGCCCAGTTTTATTGCCGACAACAAAGCAGTCAGCTCACCGGTAGCGTGGGAGAACTCGTGCTGCTTTTCGACAATAAATTCACCTAACGTTTTCATAACTCGTTCCCTGCATTTTTATGTTGAGTAAAACGAACGCAACAATCTTAACAAATAATAAAAAAACTGCGCACAGGTGAATCGCGCCAGCAAATGCAGATTTGCCTGAAATGCATTTCTCAGGGGGCATACATATGGGTAAAATGCGGGTCAGATTAATGAGGGAAGTAACGAATGCGCATTCATATTTTAGGAATCTGTGGCACGTTTATGGGGGGGCTGGCAATGCTGGCACGTTCCCTCGGGCATCAAGTAACCGGCTCGGATGCTAACGTTTATCCGCCAATGAGCACCCTGCTGGAAAATCAGGGCATCGATCTGATTCAGGGCTACGACGCTAGCCAACTGGACCCGCAGCCGGACCTGGTGATTATCGGTAACGCCATGACCCGCGGTAATCCGTGCGTCGAAGCGGTGCTGGAAAACAACATTCCGTACATGTCCGGTCCGCAGTGGCTGCACGATTTCGTGCTGCGCGACCGCTGGGTGCTGGCCGTCGCCGGTACCCACGGTAAAACTACCACCGCCGGTATGGCGACGTGGATCCTCGAAGCCTGCGGCTATAAGCCGGGCTTCGTTATCGGCGGCGTACCGGGGAACTTCGAAGTTTCCGCACGCCTGGGCGATAGCCCGTTCTTCGTGATTGAAGCCGACGAATATGACTGCGCCTTCTTCGACAAGCGTTCTAAGTTCGTTCACTACTGCCCGCGCACGCTGATCCTCAATAACCTTGAGTTTGACCACGCGGATATCTTTGACGACCTGAAAGCGATTCAGAAACAGTTCCACCACCTGGTGCGCATCGTGCCGGGCAAAGGCAAGATTATTCTGCCGGAGAGCGACATCAACCTGAAGCAGGTGATGGCGATGGGCTGCTGGAGCGAACAGGAGCTGGTGGGCGAACAGGGCCACTGGCAGGCGAAGAAACTCAACGCCGATGCCTCGCAGTGGGAAGTCCTGCTCGACGGCGAAAAAGTTGGCGAAGTGAACTGGGCGCTGGTCGGCGAACATAATATGCACAACGGCCTGATGGCGATTGCCGCGGCGCGTCATGTTGGCGTGGTGCCGGCGGATGCCGCTAACGCGCTGGGCAGCTTTATCAACGCCCGCCGCCGCCTTGAGCTGCGCGGCGAAGCCAACGGCGTGACCGTCTACGACGATTTTGCCCACCATCCGACGGCCATTCTCGCGACGCTGCAGGCGCTGCGCGGCAAAGTCGGCGGCACCGCGCGTATTCTGGCGGTGCTGGAGCCGCGTTCCAACACCATGAAAATGGGCGTCTGCAAAGACGATCTGGCGCCGTCTCTGGGCCGCGCCGATGAAGTCTTCCTGCTACAGCCGCAGCATATCCCATGGCAGGTGGCGGAAGTGGCGGAAGCCTGCGTACAGCCGGCGCACTGGAGCGCCGACGTCGATACGCTGGTGGATATGATCGTGAAAACCGCGCATCCGGGCGACCATATTCTGGTGATGAGCAACGGCGGCTTTGGCGGCATTCATCAGAAGCTGCTGGATAAACTGGCGCAAAAAGCGGCCGCGGCAGAGTAAGCGCGAACGCTTCCGGTTACTGCCCTCCGCGTGAGGGCAGTTTTGTTTTCGCCACCAGGGATTGTGTGATGCTGACCTGTGAAAGAGTACTTTCTACCGATTCGCCCCATTTCGCCGCGCTTGACGCGCTGTACGCCCGCGCCTTTCCATGGCACGAACAGCGCGAAAGCGACGCCAAACTTCAGGCGCTGAGCAACCCGCACTATGCGCTGGAAGCCTGGTTTGATGACGGGATATTTATTGGCCTGAGCGGCTGCTGGCAGTTTGCCGGTTATAGCTATATCGAACATCTGGCGATTGACGACACCCTGCGTTCGCGCGGCTATGGCAAACAGCTGCTGGCGCAGATCCTGACGCGTGCGCCGCTGACTATTCTGGAAATCGATCCGCTCACCAGCGAAATCGCCCATAAGCGGCTGCGTTTTTATCAGTCGATGGGATTCCATGCCAATGCCTGGGCGCACCGCCATCCGACCTATCATCAAGGGATCGACGATCATGAACTGCTGGTGTTGAGCTGTCCGCAACCGATCGATGCGGCGCAGTATCAGCAGTTTGCCGAGGATTTAGGGCGTGAGGTGATGGGGGAGCCCGGATAAGGCGCAACGCGCCGCCATCCGGGAGATGGCGGTTAGCGTGGGAATTAGCCTTCGTTCTCGGCCAGTTCGCGCAGATACTGGAAGATCAGGCGCGCGGATTTTGGCGGCTTGTTGCCTTCTTTCTCTTTTTTGGCATTGCGGATCAGTGAGCGCAGCTGCTGACGGTCAGCGTCTGGCCACAGGTTCAATACCTCTACGACAGCATCATCGCCATTATCAATCAGGCGATCGCGGATTTGTTCCAGCTTATGGAACAGCGCCACCTGCTGGTTGTGACGGTTCTTCAGCTTATCCAGCGCCTGGCGAATCGGATCGACGTCGCGGTTACGCAGCATTTTACCAATCAGCTGCAGCTGGCGGCGGCGGCCTTCTTTCTTGATACGCTGGGCGAGTTCAATGGCGTCGCGCAGGTCGGTATCGAGCGGCAGCTTATCCAGCGCGTTCTTACCAAGGTCTACCATTTCCGCGCCAAGACGCTTCAGTTCTTCCGCATCGCGCTTAATTTCACTCTTGCTGACCCAGATAATTTCATCATCTTCATCTTCAACGTCATCACCGGGCACGTCGTCGAGCCAGTCTTCGGGCTGCTTTGTCATCTCAGGCTCCTTAAAAAAGAGGCTAATGTTACCAGTTAAGGCGCGCACTGAAAAACGGTTCTCTGTTAGACTTCAGTTAACTCCTTCTTACATTATGGCATTAGCAATGAAAGTCATCTCTCAAGTTGCACAGCAGCGTAAGACGCTGGAAGAAGCCGTTAGTACGGCACTGGAACTGGCGGCAGGCAAATCCGACGGTGCGGAAGTCTCCGTCAGCAAGACCACCGGCATCGGCGTCAGCACCCGCTACGGTGAGGTGGAGAATGTTGAATTCAATAGCGACGGCGCGCTCGGCATCACCGTTTATCATCAAAACCGTAAAGGCAGCGCCTCTTCGACCGACCTGAGCCCGGACGCTATCGCCCGTACCGTGCAGGCGGCGCTGGATATCGCGCGTTACACCTCGCCGGACCCGTTTGCCGGCGTGGCGGATAAAGAACTGCTGGCCTTTGACGCCCCGGATCTGGACCTGTTCCATCCGGCGGAGGTCTCCCCCGATGAATCCATCGAGCTGGCGGCCCGCGCCGAGCAGGCCGCCCTGCAGGCCGACAAACGTATCACCAATACCGAAGGCGGCAGCTTCAACAGCCACTATGGAATTAAAGTGTTCGGTAACAGCTATGGCATGCTCCAGAGCTATTGCTCTACCCGCCACTCGCTCTCCAGCTGCGTGATTGCCGAAGAAAACGGCGATATGGAACGCGACTATGCCTACACCATTGGCCGCGCCCTTGGCGATTTACAGACCCCGGAGTGGGTCGGCAACGAATGCGCCCGCCGCACTTTGTCGCGCCTGGCGCCGCGTAAGCTGTCGACGATGAAAGCGCCGGTTATCTTCGCCAACGAAGTGGCTACCGGGCTGTTTGGCCACCTGGTTGGGGCGATCGCCGGCGGCGCGGTCTACCGTAAATCGACCTTCCTCCTCGACTCCCTCGGCAAACAGATCCTGCCGGAGTGGCTGACCATCGAAGAACATCCGCATCTGCTGAAGGGGCTGGCCTCCACGCCGTTCGACAGCGAAGGCGTGCGCACCGAACGTCGCGACATCATCAAAGACGGCGTGCTGACCCAGTGGCTGCTCACTAACTACTCCGCGCGTAAGCTGGGTATGAAAAGCACCGGCCACGCCGGCGGCATCCATAACTGGCGCATCAACGGCCGCGGCCTGAGTTTTGCAAAGATGCTTAAAGAGATGGGCACCGGGCTTGTGGTCACCGAATTGATGGGGCAGGGTGTCAGTGGCGTGACCGGCGACTACTCGCGCGGCGCATCCGGTTTCTGGGTAGAAAACGGCGAAATTCAGTATCCGGTCAGTGAGATCACCATCGCCGGAAATCTGAAAGAAATGTGGCGTAATATTGTCACCGTCGGCGACGATATCGAAACGCGCAGCAATATTCAGTGTGGTTCCGTACTGCTGCCGGAAATGAAAATCGCCGGTCAATGACCTGTGTGCCGGGCGCGTCCTGCCGCGCCCGCTTGATATCTTCATAATAAAAAGGAAGTGAGCAATGCGTAAAAAACTGTTAGCGATGCTGGCCGTCTCTGCTTTTGCGCTCGGTTCGGCATCGGCGTTCGCCGACCTTGGCGAAGACATGGACACCCTTGCGGAAAACCTGCAGGTGGTACAGAAAACCTCAGACATTGGCGAGCTGAAAGCGGCGCTGAATAAGATGCGTACCGCTGCGGTTGACGCCCAGAAAGAGACGCCGCCAAAACTGGAAGGCAAAGCGGCCGATAGCCCGGAGATGAAAGATTTCCGCCACGGTCTGGAGACGTTGGTCGGCCAGATCGACGGCGCGCTGAAGTTAGCTGACGCCGGTAAGCTGAAAGAGGCGCAGGCCGCCGCGGAGGACTTCAAAACTACCCGCAATACCTACCATAAGAAGTATCGCTAATCGCCGTTTTCGGGAGGCGTCAGCCGATGTCTCCCGCCTAAAAACCTACCTGTATCACATTTTTCCCTTTTCTTTTTCCGGTCTTTTTCCGCTCAACCTCGCGCATTGTTGTGATGCGTATCACGTCATATCGCCTGTTTTTACATTTATCCGGTGAATATGTGGAGTCGATCACCTAAGCCTTCTCCCTTTCCACTTCGAAGTGGAAAACAACTCGCTACAAACTCCTGACCCCCGGCGCTACTTTGGATTCCAGAGACATCAGCGGGGTAACACAAGTGAATAACGGAGCGGTAATAAACGACGTAGGGGAGCAGGCGGCGCAGACCGAACGCCTGGCTGACAAGATGTTACAGCAGGTCTTCGCCCTGTTAAGCCGTCACGACATCGTCCCTAACGACGTTCAGGAGCAAATGCTGACTTCCCACGTGCGGGCCATGGCCCACCGGTCAATCAGCGGCGAACCGCTACCGGAAGTGGATGCCAGTCTGTTCGAAGAAATTTCTGAAGATTCAATGATGCTGGCCCGCGAAGTGGTCGCACAGTTCGGCAACCTGCCTGATGAAGAGGCATGGTTGTTGTCCGTCCACTTCGAAGTCGCAAAAGAAAACCTGTAAGGAGCAAAACATGGAACAAATCACCGTAGTTATTGGCGACCGTCTGGGTAAAGGACAAAAAGTCGCGGCAGGCGCAGAAAAAGCCGGCGCACGTGCAGTGGTCGTCCCTGGCGTTGCTGCAGACATGAAACTTGGCGACATGATGAAAGCGGAAAACGCCTCTTTCGGCATCTCCTTCTGCGGCAGCGGCGGCGCAGGCGCTATCACCGCGCAGACCAAGTACGGCTACAAAGCAAAATACGGCATGCGTTCTATTGAAGAGGGCGTCACCGCCATCAACGAAGGCTGCAACGTGCTGGGCTTCGGCTTCATGGATAAAGAAGAGCTGGGCGAGCGTCTGGTTGAAGCCTGGAAAAAGAAATACGGCGCATAAGTATGAAAGAGCAATTCACCACCACGGTGAGGGTTGCAGGCAAAGGCGAAAGCAAATCACGGGCCTTCGCCGATGCCCTGAACCATGTGCAGGCTGCGGTGATGAAGTCATCATCGCGCATCCTACTGCGTATTGAGCCACAGGACGTGACGGTTGTTCATGCGCGCGAAGCGGTACGAAAAGAGGCGTTTCTGTTCATCTTTTTGCGCCGTGAACGACGGACCTACAGCGTGGAGCTGGACGTCACCGTCAACGTGACCGCCATCGATCTCGATAAAGTGGATTTCGTCACGCAAACCTGATTGTTACCAAAGGGTCAGATTATGTTCCTGATAATTTTAATAAAATCGCTCATCATCGGCGGCCTGGTCGGCGTCGGCGTGGGCGCCGGAGCGGCACGCATGTTTCACGCGCCCACCACGCAAGGGATGGGGGCGTTTCGTACCTTGGGCGAGCTGAATTCCTGCGAAGGCGATCCGGCTTCTCACTTCTCTTTTGGTCTCGGCTTCTTCTTTAACGCCTGGGCCTCTTCCGTTGCAGCAGGCTCCTTCACCCAGGACGTTGACCACCGCATTATCCCGAACTGGGGCGCGGCGGCGTTGATGGTGAAAAATCGTAACGTTGGCGAAACGCTACACGATCCGAAAAAAATGGCGATTGCCTGCGGCATCATCGGCATGATCGTCGTCGCCTTCCTTAACCTGACCGCCTCTTCCGTACCGGAAGCGCTGCAGGTCACCGCCGTTAAGGTATTGGTTCCGGCGGCAAACCTGCTGGTGAACACCGTGATGCCGGTGATTTTCTGGCTGGCGGCTATTGATGCCGGTAAGAAATCAGGCTTCTGGGCGACGATTTTCGGCGGCGCGGCGCAGCTGATTATGGGTAACGCCGTACCGGGTCTGGTACTGGGGATCCTGATCGGTAAAGGCGTAGAAGAGAGCGGCTGGAACCGGGTAACCAAAGTGATGATGATCGCCATTGTCGCGCTGTTTGTCCTCAGCGGCTTCTTCCGCGGCTTCGACATGAAGATGCTCGAATCCTTCCATCTGACCGTGCCGAACTGGCTGGACATGATCCACAACTCACTCAGCGGCAAGTAACGGGAGCCTGATAATGGAACAGAATAAAGGTTTTTGGTATGCCGACTGGTCGTTCCCGATCTTTGTTGGCCTGCTCTCCTCCGGCGTCTTCGCCGGGACGCACATGTACTATCTGTACGGCATCGGCGCCTTTAACGAAGTGGCCTTCGTGGCGATGTTGAAGGCAGGGATTGATACCGGCGCGTACGGCGCGGTGGCGGCATTCGGCGCGAGCTTCCTGTTCGCCCGCATCATCGAAGGTTCGCTGGTGGGGATTCTGGATATCGGCGGCGCCATTCAGACCGGTATCGGCCTCGGCGTACCGGCGCTGCTGCTCGGCGCGGGCTTTGTCTTCCCGGTGGCGAACTTCGCCGCGTCGCTGGCAACCGGCCTGATCCTCGGCCTGGCGGTCGGCTACATCATCATTCTGGCGCGTAAGTTCACCATCAACCAGAGCGACTCTACCTACGGCGCTGACGTGATGATGGGGGCCGGTAACGCCTCCGGCCGCTTCCTCGGTCCATTGATCATCCTCAGCGCGATGACGGCGTCTATTCCTATTGGGATTGGTTCTTTGGTTGGCGCACTGCTGTTCTACATCTGGCAGAAACCGATCACCGGCGGCGCCATCCTCGGCGCGATGATCCTCGGTTCCATCTTCCCGATTGCGATTAGCTAATTGCCCGATGGCGCTGCGCTTATTGGCCTACAAGTCAGCGCGATTTGTAGGCCCGATAAGGCGGTACGCCGCCATCCGGCAACAGATTCACTCTTTCATCAGGAGATAGCTATGTTTGATTTACTCCTGCGCCGTGCGCGCCTCGTCGACGATACCCTGACTGATATCGCCATCCAGGACGGGAAAATCGCGGCGCTGGGCGAGATTAGCGCGCCCTCCCGTAAAACCATTGAGCTGAACGGCAACGTTTACGTCAGCGCTGGCTGGATTGACTCTCACGTTCACTGCTACCCGAATTCACCGATTTATCACGATGAGCCGGATAGCGTCGGCATCGCCACCGGCGTCACCACCGTGATCGATGCCGGCAGCACCGGCGCCGACGACGTTGATGACTTCTATCAACTGACCCGCAAAGCGGCGACGGAAGTTTATGCGTTGCTCAACATCTCCCGCGTCGGGCTGATTGCGCAGAATGAGCTGGCGAATATGGCCAATATCGACGCCGCCGCGGTGCAGCAGGCGGTGCAGCGTCATCCTGACTTTATCGTCGGCCTGAAGGCGCGGATGAGCAGCAGCGTCGTCGGCGAAAACGGCATTACGCCGCTGGCGCGCGCCAAGGCCATTCAGCAGGAAAACGGCGATCTGCCGCTGATGGTGCACATCGGCAATAACCCGCCGAACCTCGATGAAATCGCCGATCTGCTGAGCAGCGGCGACATCATTACCCACTGCTATAACGGCAAGCCGAACCGTATTCTTAATCCTGCCGGCGAGCTGCGCAGCTCCATTACTCGCGCTCTGCAGCGCGGCGTGCGACTCGATGTCGGCCACGGTACCGCAAGTTTCAGCTTTGAAGTGGCGCGGCGGGCAATTGCGATGGGCATTCTGCCGCACACCATTAGCTCCGATATTTACTGCCGTAACCGTATCGATGGCCCGGTGCGCTCGCTGGCGCTGGTGATGTCGAAGTTCCTCGCCATCGGCATGACCCTGCCGCAGGTGATTGACTGCGTGACCGTCAGCGCCGCCGAGGGGCTGCGCCTGGCGCGTAAAGGGCGCCTGGAAGCGGGCTTTGATGCCGATTTAACGCTATTTAGCCTGCAGCATCAGCCCACGTTGCTGGTGGATGCCGAAAAAGAGAGCCTGCAGGCTGACAACATTCTGGTGCCGCTGGCCGCGATTCGCGCGGGCAAGGGCTATCTGACCGAACAAGGGAGCGCGGAACATGCCTTCGATTTTTGAGAAATACCATTTAAAACAAGTTATTAATACTTCAGGCCGGATGACGGCGCTGGGCGTCTCCACGCCGCGCCCGGAAGTGGTTGAAGCCGCGATGGCCGGTATGAACCAGTACTTTGAAATGAAAGACCTGGTGAATAAAACCGGCGAGTACATCGCCAAACTGCTGGATGTGGAAGGGGCGACCGTTGTCTCCTGCGCGTCGGCGGGGATTGCCCAGTCGGTCGCAGCGGTGCTGGTGAAAGACAGCGACTGGCTGCTGGAAAACCTGCACGTTACCCCGATTGAAAATAACGAAATCGTGTTGCCGAAGGGCCATAACGTCAACTTCGGCGCGCCGGTTGGCACCATGGTGGCGCTGGGCGGCGGTAAGCTGGTGGAAGCGGGCTACGCCAACGAATGTTCTGCCCAACAGCTGGCGGCGGCGATCACTCCGCGCACCGCGGCGATTCTGTATATCAAATCCCACCACTGCGTGCAAAAAAGCATGCTTAACGTCGCGCAGGCCGCGGAAGTGGCGCGCCAGCATAACTTACCGCTGATCGTCGATGCGGCGGCGGAAGAAGATCTGCAGTGCTACTACCGCATGGGCGCCGACCTGGTGATTTACAGCGGCGCGAAAGCGATTGAAGGGCCGACCAGCGGGCTGGTGATTGGCAAAACCCAGTACGTTGAATGGGTTAAACGCCAGTCGATGGGAATTGGCCGGGCGATGAAAGTGGGCAAAGAGGGCATCCTCGGCCTGACCTGCGCGATTGAACACTACCTGACGGCGACCAAAGAGAGCGGCCAGCAGATGGTAGCCAAGATGACGCCGTTTATCGAACAGCTAAACACTCTCAACGGCGTGACCGCGCGGGTGGTGTGGGATAGCGCGGGCCGCGATATCGCTCGTGCCGAAATTAAATTTGATGAAGCGACCACTGGCGTGAATACCGGCGATCTGGTTAACGCGCTCAAGCAGGGCGAATACGCCATTTACTTCCGCGGCTATAAAGCGAATGAAGGCATTATTGAAGCCGATGTCCGCAGCGTGAACGCGCAGCAGCTGGAGGTGGTCGCTCGCCGCATCGCAGAAGTTCTGAATAAGGAGAAAAAAGCATGAAACTGACCCCAAACTTTTACCGTGACCGCGTGTGTCTGAACGTACTGGCGGGCAGCAAAGACAACGCCCGTGAAATTTACGACGCGGCGGAAGGTCACGTACTGGTCGGCGTGCTCTCCAAAAACTATCCGGACGTCGCCAGCGCGGTGGCCGATATGCGTGAATACGCGAAGCTGATTGATAACGCGCTCTCCGTCGGGCTGGGCGCAGGCGACCCAAACCAGTCGGCGATGGTGAGCGAGATTTCTCGCCAGGTGCAGCCGCAGCACGTCAACCAGGTCTTCACCGGCGTGGCTACCAGCCGCGCGCTGCTCGGGCAGAATGAGACCGTGGTGAATGGCCTGGTCTCGCCGACCGGCACGCCGGGAATGGTGAAGATCTCAACCGGCCCGCTGAGCAGCGGCGCGGCGGATGGGATTGTTCCGCTGGAAACCGCCATCGCGCTGTTGAAAGATATGGGCGGCAGCTCTATCAAATACTTCCCGATGGGCGGCCTGAAGCACCGCGCTGAGTTCGAAGCCGTCGCCAAAGCCTGCGCCGCGCACGATTTCTGGCTGGAGCCGACCGGCGGTATCGATCTGGAAAACTACAGCGAGATCCTGAAAATCGCGCTGGATGCCGGCGTGAGTAAAATCATCCCGCATATTTACAGCTCGATTATCGATAAAGCCAGCGGCAACACCCGCCCGGCCGATGTGCGCCAGTTGCTGGAGATGACCAAACAGTTAGTGAAGTAGTGCCTTTGCCCCTCACCCTAACTTTCTCCCGGAAGGAGAGGGAACCATCTGGTTTTCTCCCTCTCCCTTTGGGAGAGGGCCGGGGTGAGGGGAAACTTATCCCACCGAACCATCAAGGAGTTACCATGCCAACCGCTCGTCACCTGCTTGTTGCTTCACTGTCTTTGCTTGCCGCCGGCGCCGCCGCGCAAACCCACTACGCCTGGATTGGCACCTATAATCCTAATGGCGAAGGTCTGTATCGCTTTACCGTCGATGCCAAAACCGGCGCTCTGCGCGATAAGGCGCTGGTAAGCTCGTTGCCGAACGTCGCGCAGCTAACCGTGTCGCGCGATGGCAAAACGCTGTATGCCGCCAGTGAAGTCGAAAAAGGCGTGGTGCAGGCGTGGCGAATTGACAAGAACGGCGAGCTGACGGAACTCAACCAGGTTGCCTCCGGCGGCGCCGGGCCGGTGTATCTCTCCCTGACGCCGGATGGTAAATATCTGTTGGTGGCCAACTACGTTAGCGGCAGCACCGCCGTGCTACCGGTGAAAGAAGATGGTAGCCTGGGCGAAGCGGTGGATGTGCATCAGGATGAAGGTCCGGCCGGCGCCGAACGTCCGGCGGCGGCCGTCGAGGGCAGCTTTGCTATTAGCGATCACAATGGCCCGCATGCCCATATGATCGCTGCCGATCCCAGCGGAAAGTTTGTTTACTCCACCGATCTCGGGCTGGATCGGATCTATCAGTATCGGCTGGATAGCGCCAGCGGCAAACTGACGCCAAACGATCCGCCGTTTATCGCCGCCTCGTCGCCGGGCGCCGGTCCGCGCCACTTCGTCTTTACGCCAAAGGGCGACGGTCTGTGGCTGATTAACGAAGAAGCGTCGACGCTGACCTTCTATCATCTTGATAAGCAAAGCGGCCTGCTGCGCGAAGGCAAAACCGTCTCCGCGCTGCCGAAAGAGTATAAGGGCACCAGCTTTGCCGCGGGCCTGGTGCTGAGCAACGATGGCAAACAGCTATACGTCGCCAACCGCCTGCATAACAGCATTGCTCACTTTAGCGTGTTGGCTGACGGCAGCCTGAGCCACCAGGAGGATATCTGGACGCGTGGGGATTACCCCCGTACGCTGACGCTGGATAATCAGGGGCAGTGGCTGTACGTCATGAACCAGCGTAGCGATAATATTACCCGTTTTAGCGTGGCGCCGAAGGATGGCAAATTAACCTTTGCCTCAGACTACACGCCGGTCGGTAGCCCATCGCAGATGGTGATATCCGCCCAACCCTGAGCCGTAACAACAAGGAACTGACATGCGATTTCCCAACCAACGCTTAGCGCAACTCTTCACCCTGCTGCGAAATGAAACGCTGCCGCAGGATGAACTGGCGCAGCGGCTGTCGGTTTCTACCCGTACCGTGCGCGCCGATATTACCGCGCTGAATGCGCTGTTGGCGCAGTATGGCGCGCAGTTTACCCTCAACCGCGGTAGCGGTTATCAGTTGAAGATTGACGACCGATCGCGTTTTCAGGCGCTGGAGGAGACGGCGCCGAAGACGCAGCACGTGCCGCGTACCGCCCAGGAGCGCATCCACTTTTTGCTGGTGCGTTTCCTGACCTCGGCATTCTCCATCAAGCTGGAAGATCTGGCCGATGAGTGGTTCGTCAGCCGCGCCACGCTGCAGAATGATATGGTCGAGGTGCGCGAGCGCTTCCAGCGTTATCAGTTGACTCTTGAAACCCGCCCGCGCCACGGCATGAAGCTGTTCGGCAGCGAGGTATCGATTCGCGCCTGCCTGACCGATTTACTGTGGGAGCTGACGCTGCAGGGCGACATTAATCCGTTGATTAGCGCCGAGGCGCTGGAAGCGGATGTTCCTGCGCAACTGGAACCGGTGCTGCAGGAGACGCTCACGCGGCATCATATTCGCCTCACCGATGTCGGCGAGCGCTTTATCTGCCTGTACGGCGCGGTTGTGGTGCGCCGCGTGAGTGAAGGCTACCCGCTGGCCGATTTTAGCGCCGAAGATGTGGCGCAAAACGTCCGCGACGCCGCGCGTGATTTGGCGGGAGAGCTACAGCGGTTGGCCGGAAAACCCTTCTCGCCCGCCGAAGAAGAGTGGCTATGCGTGCATATCGCCGCTCGCCAGGTACAGGATGTCGACCCGGAAACGATCAGCGCCGACGATGACGAAGCGCTGGTCAATTACATTCTGCGTTACATCAACAGCCAGTATAACTACAACCTGCTGGACGACGCCCAGCTGCACGCCGATCTGCTGACCCACATTAAGACCATGATCACCCGCGTGCGCTATCAGATAATGATCCCCAATCCGCTGCTCGATAACATCAAACAGCACTATCCGATGGCATGGGATATGACACTTGCCGCGGTATCGAGCTGGGGTAAATACACTCCTTATACCATCAGCGAAAACGAAATCGGCTTTCTGGTGCTGCATATCGGCGTCGGGCTGGAACGCCACTACAACATTGGCTACCAGCGCCAACCGCACGTACTGCTGGTATGTGATACCAGCAATGCGATGGTGCGGATGATCGAAGCGATCCTGCAGCGTAAATATCCGCAGTTGGAGATCGCCGCCACCATTTCCCAGCGCGAGTACGAACAGCGAGAAGCGATCGATGAGGACTTTGTTATCTCAACGGTGCGGATTAGCGAAAAAGATAAACCGGTGGTGACCATCGCGCCGTTCCCCACCGATTACCAGTTGGATCAGATTGGCAAGCTGGTGCTGGTGGACCGTACCCGTCCGTGGATGTTGAATAAGTACTTCGATGCCGCCCACTTCCGGGTGATCGATAAGCCGATGGATCAGCAAACATTGTTCGCCGAGCTGTGCCAGCAGCTGGAACAAGAAGGTTTTGTCGATGCGGAGTTTCATGATTCGGTGGTCGAGCGTGAAGCGATTGTCAGCACCATGCTGGGTGACGGTATTGCGCTGCCGCACGCCCTCGGCCTGTTAGCGAAAAAGACGGTGGTCTATACCGTTATTGCTCCGCAGGGAATCGCCTGGGGCGACGAAACCGCCCATATCATCTTCCTGCTCGCTATTAGTAAGAGCGAGTATGAAGAGGCGATGGCGATTTACGATATTTTCGTGACGTTCCTGCGCGAGCGAGCCATGAGCCGCCTCGCCGCGACCCGCAGCTTCGATGAGTTTAAAACGGTGGCGATGGAGTGCGTCAGCCGGTTTTGAGAGGCGTTTTCCAGATTCGAATGTAATTCAAATGTAATGCTATACTGCATTACAAAATTCCCCTTTCTGGAGGCATAATGGCCACGCTCAATGTTCGACTGGACGATAAACTCAAAAAAGAGGCTTATGCCGTGCTGGAGAAACTCGATATGACGCCAACGGAGGCGGTACGCCTGCTGTTTCAATACATTGCGGAAAATGGCCGCATGCCGGTGAAAAGTATGACCATCAGCGATGGCGAAGCGGCGTTGTTACGCACCGTTCGCGAGCGGCTGGAAAACCCACGGCCGGGGGTTAAGGTGAGTCTGGATGACCTATGAACTGGAGTTTGATCCACGAGCCTTGCGCGAATGGCAGAAGCTTGGCGAGACGGTCAAAAAACAGTTCAAAAATAAGCTCCTGCAGATTGTGCAGAATCCGCGAATGGAGTCGGCCAGGCTGAGCGATTTACCGGATTGCTACAAAATCAAGCTTAAGGCGTCAGGTTATCGGTTGGTGTATCAAGTACGAGATAGTGTGGTGGTGGTTTACGTTATTGCCATTGGCAAAAGAGAGAAAGCGGCCGTCTATCATCAGGCGAATAAACGGCTCTAAACGCTATCGCAAATGATGCACGACCTGGTTGCTGCTGCCGCGCCAGATAAGCGCCGGGTCTTTTAAATCCTGCACAAACTTACCGTCGACCAGCACGTTAATCAGGTTCACCACCTGCATCTGTGCGTCATTGAGCTCGTCGAGCTTATAGCCGGTCCAGACCCAGATATCTTTGCCCGGGCATTCGGCGCGCACGCGCTGAACCAGATTGAGGATCTCCGCGACGTTTTGCGGATGCAGCGGATCGCCGCCGGAGAGTGAAAGCCCCTGACGTTTGATGCGGGTATCGTTGAGGTCGGCGATGATGCGGTCGGCCATCCCGGTTGTGAAAGGCATACCGGAATTTACCCGCCAGGTGCTTTTGTTGTAGCAGCCGGGGCATTCGTGGACGCAGCCGGAGACAAACAGGGTGCAGCGGGTGCCGGGGCCGTTGACGATGTCGACGGGGTAATACTGGTGATAATTCATTTTCGCTTCTCAATTAACGCCATAGCGGCGTTGGCTGCGCTCACTCACCCCAGTCACGTACTGAATGTACGCTCCTGGGGATTCCTTCGTTTGCCGCCTTGCTCTGACGTTAATTGCTTTGCGAAAACGGAGGAGTGGGGCCATTTCCCGGCGTCGCTGCGCTCGGCCGGGCTACGACAATAGTAGTGGTAGCCCGGATAAGGCGCTGCGCGCCGCTATCCGGGAAAAGCGCATTGGTCTTTAACCGATCTGTCCATTGCCCAGGTGCTTCACGCGGCGCTTCACTTCTTCCTGCTTGCCGGCATTGAACGGACGCGCGTCCGGGCTGCCGAGATAACCGCATACCCGGCGGGTCACCGATACGCGGGCGGCGTCGTGGTTGCCGCATTTCGGGCAGGTAAAGCCCTTGCTGGTGCACTCGAACTCGCCGGTAAAACCGCACTCGTAGCATTCATCGATCGGCGTATTGGTGCCGTAATACGGTACGTGCTGATAGCTGTAATCCCACACGTCTTCCAGCGCCTTGAGGTTATGCTGGATATTCGGATATTCGCCGTAGCAAATGAAGCCGCCGTTAGCCAGCGGAGGATACGGCGCTTCAAAATCGATCTTGTCGTACGGGTTAACCTTCTTCTCGACGTCGAGATGGAAGCTATTGGTGTAGTAGCCTTTCTCGGTCACGCCCGGAACCACGCCGAATTCGGCGGTATCGAGGCGGCAGAAGCGATCGCACAGGTTTTCGCTCGGCGTGCTGTACAGGCTGAAGCCGTAGCCGGTCTCTTCCTTCCACTGTTCAACGGCGTCGCGCAAACGCTGAACGATGGCGATGCCTTTTTCACGCAGCGCTTCGCTATCGTACATATGCTGATTGTTGTACAGCGCGTTGATGGTCTCGTGAATCCCGATGTAGCCCAGGGAAATGGACGCGCGGCCGTTCTTGAAAATTTCCGCGACGTCGTCGTCGGCTTTCAGACGCACGCCGCAGGCGCCTTCCATATACAGAATCGGCGCGACGCGGGCTTTCACCCCTTCCAGACGGGCGATACGGGTCATCAGCGCTTTGCGCGCCAGCAGCAGGCGCTCGTCCAGCAGCGCCCAGAAGGCGGCTTCGTCGCCTTTCGCTTCCAGCGCGATACGCGGCAGGTTCAGGCTGATAACGCCGAGGTTGTTGCGCCCATCGTGTACCTGTTCGCCGTTCTCGTTTTCCCACACCCCGAGGAAACTACGGCAGCCCATCGGCGTTTTAAACGACCCGGTGACTTTCACTACCTGATCGTAGTTGAGAATATCCGGATACATGCGCTTGCTGGCGCACTCTAATGCCAGCTGTTTGATGTCATAGTTCGCATCGCCGAATTTATGGTTCAGGCCGTCGCGAATAGCGAAGACCAGTTTCGGGAATACCGCCGTTTTGCGGTTTTTGCCGAGGCCGGCGATGCGGTTGCGCAGAATCGACTGCTGGATCAGGCGCGACTCCCAGCTGGTGCCGAGGCCAAAACCAAAGGTGACGAATGGCGTCTGGCCATTGGCGGTATGCAGCGTGTTGACCTCATACTCCAGCGACTGGAACGCGTCGTAGCACTCTTTCTCTGTACGCGTACGCGCATAGCCTTCGGCATCCGGGATCTGCCACTCTTCGGCAATTTTACGATGCTTTTTGAAGCTCTCGGTGACGAACGGCGCCAGCACTTCATCGATACGGTTAATGGTGGTGCCGCCGTAAATATGGCTGGCGACCTGGGCGATAATCTGCGCCGTGACCGCGGTGGCGGTAGAGATAGACTTCGGCGGCTCAATTTCGGCATTGCCCATTTTAAAGCCGTGCGTCAGCATGCCTTTCAGATCGATCAGCATGCAGTTGAACATCGGGAAGAACGGCGAATAGTCGAGATCGTGGTAGTGGATCTCGCCGCGCTCGTGCGCCTGTACGACATCGCGCGGCAGCAGATGCTGACGGGCATAGTGTTTGGCTACGATACCGGCCAGCAGATCGCGCTGGGTCGGGATCACTTTACTGTCTTTGTTGGCGTTCTCGTTGAGCAGCGATGAGTTGGTTTGCTCGACCAGACCACGAATTTCCTGGTTCAGACGGCCGCGCTTTTCACGCTCGATATCGCGATCGTGGCGATATTCGATATAGGCGCGCGCCAGCTGTTTCCACGGGCCGGACATCAACTGGTTTTCCACGGCGGTCTGGATATCGTTGATATCGACCTGCGCGCGGCCCTGCATTTGCTGGCTAACGACTTCTGCGACGGTGGCGCAATAGTCTGCGTCATCGACTCCCGCTGCTTTAGCTGCACGCAGAATTGCTTCTTTAATGCGCTCTGACTTGAACGGCACTTTACAGCCATCACGTTTCATCACATGCGGTGTCATGATCACTCCATATATAGAACAGGTTATCCACAGAGGCGGAAGGTCTCCCAAAAGCGCGCCACGCTACGAGTAGCGGCGTTTGCCTTCGGATCCGGCCCTTTTTATCCACATCTCATCACCGCCCAACAACGACAAGATATGGTGACATAATAGACGATTAATACAATATGTAGGGCCGGGGCGCATTTTAAGTTCTATATGTAGTGATTTGCATCAAAGATGTTTGCGATTTTATTGACCCAGAACAAGGTAAAAAGGTGAGAGTACGGATGATGGGCGCTGGCGTAAATGTAAATTTAGGCGCTTAAAATATAAGCAAAAATTGGGCCCGAACGCTAAAGGAACGGGCAGAATATTCAGGCAATCAATGTATCGTTAAGCAGATCGACCAGCAGCAGCAGGGCGTAGCGGGCATGCAGCGGGTTGGCTGGCAGCGGAAGCACGGCGCTTGCCATATCGGCCAGCGCATGCTGTTCCGGGGTCAGAGCGATAATCGTCACCCCTTGCGTACGCGCCTGCAGCGTCGCGCTCTGCAATACGGTATTGGCTTCGGCGGTGGCCAGCACCAGCAGCAGGTGATCGTCATTAAGGGTACTGGCGGTCATTCGCATCAGCGCCGCCTCCTGGCAGAGATTAATCGCGATGCCGGATGGCAGCAGCTGGTGCTGCAGCAGCGCCGCCAGCGCCACATCCTGAGCACCGAGGGCGAAGCAATGCACCGCGCGGGCGCTAAGCAGGCGCGATTTGCACTTCTCCACCGCCGCTTCGGCGGTGTGGCCGAGCTGGCGGGTTAGCGTATCGCCGAGGCTGCTAAGTTTGTCGCGCCAGGCGACGGGCAGGGCGGCGCTATCCGGCGTGAGCCAGCTGGTGCGTCGTTCGCTGGCCTGCGCCAGCTGTTTACGTAAATCGCGAATATCATCACAGCCCACTGAACGGGCGAAGCGGGTGATGGTGGCCGGGCTGACCCCCGCGCTGGCGGCCAGCTCATCAATGGAGGCGCTGGCGGTAAAGCTAAGATTTTCCAGAATAAAGGCGGCGACGCGCGACTCCTGAGCGCTAAAGCGGATCAATCCTTCCTGTAGCTGACCTACGATATCCATCCTGATGTTCCCTTTGGCAGTACCCGGAATTGAAAATATTTTTCACTTAATGAATAGCCGTTTTTATAGCATCTGCGCAGGCGATTTCCTATGTCTGGCGTCGATATTTCGCAATGGCACGAAGAAATAGTGCGCAAAAATTGAGCCTCGATCACATCGGTGAAAATTATTTTCATATAGCCTTCACTATCACACAATATTAACAATATAGTCGCATAGGCCGTGAGGGCTGAAGCGATAAACACGCAAAGGGGAAGCGCAATGCCACGAATCGTACTCTGTTGTGCCGCAGGCATGTCGACCAGCATGCTGGTGAACAAAATGAAAGCGGAGGCCCAGCAGCGCGCGCTGGCGCTGGAAATCTACGCGGTGGCGGTGGCGGAATTTGAACGCGAACTGCCGAACGCCGATGTCATCCTCCTCGGGCCGCAGGTCAAATACGAAGCCGGCCGCCTGACCGCGCTGGCGGCCCCGCAGGGCAAAGCGGTGGCGGTGATCGATATGGCCGACTACGGCATGATGCGCGGCGCCGCGGTGCTGGATAAAGCGCTAGCCCTGCTCGAACGCTAATTTTCTAATCCCGTTTTTATCACCCTCACGCGCGGTCCTGGCGATCGCGCGCGGCGATCTGCATGCCGAAAAATGCGAATAGAGGTCACTATGCAAGCACTGAAAATCGCCGTTATCGGCGGCGGCAGCAGCTACACGCCGGAGCTTATTGAAGGGATTATCGTTCGTTATGAGCAGCTTCCGGTCACCGAGCTGGCGCTGGTGGATGTCGAATCCGGCAGGGAAAAAGTTGAGATCATTGCCGCGTTGGCCCGGCGGATGTTGAAACATAAAGGGCTGGAGCAGGTGGCGGTCAGCGTCCACTTTACGCTCGATGAGGCGATCCGCGGCGCCAGCTTTGTGCTGACGCAGCTACGCGTCGGTCAACTGGCGGCGCGCGCCGCCGATGAACGGCTGGGGCTCAAATATCATCTGTTGGGCCAGGAGACCACCGGCGTCGGCGGGTTCGCCAAGGCGCTGCGGACGATCCCGGTGATCCTCGAAGTTGCGCGCAAAGTGGAACAGCTGGCGCCGGAAGCGTTCATTCTTAACTTTACCAACCCGGCGGGGATCGTCACCGAGGCGGTCAGCCGCTACAGCAAGGCGAAGATCATCGGCCTGTGCAACGTGCCGATCAACATGCAGCACATGATCGTCGGCATGTTGGGCGCGCAGGAGTCCGAAGTGAAACTGCGCTTTGCCGGGCTCAACCATATGGTTTGGGTGCATAAGGTGCTACAGGGGCGCGAGGATGTCACCGGTAAAGTGATCGATATGCTCTGCGACGGTAAGGCGCTGTCGATGAACAACATTAAAGAACTGCCGTGGCCGGCGGAATTCCTCCGCGCGCTAAAGGCGATTCCGTGCCCTTATCATCGCTATTTCTGGCTGACGCCGGCGATGCTGGCGGAAGAGATCGCCGCAGCGAAAACCAAAGGCACCCGCGCCGAGCAGGTGATGAAGGTCGAGCAGGAGCTGTTTGCGCTGTACGCCGACCCGCAGCTGGAAGAAAAACCAGAGCAGCTGAGCTTTCGCGGCGGCGCTTACTACTCGGAAGTGGCCGTTGAGCTTATTAACGCGATTCACAACAACCTGGGCGCGGAGATGGTGGTAAACACCCGCAACAACGGCGCGATTCACGGCCTTGATGATGATGCGGTGGTGGAAACCAACAGTATTATCGATGCGCAAGGGGCGCGGCCGCTGGCGTTCGGCCCGTTGCCGCCGGCGATGAACGGCCTGACGCAGCAGGTAAAGGCCTTTGAACGGCTGACGATCGAAGCCGCGGTACACGGCTGCCGCGAGAGCGCGCTGCTGGCGCTAGTGGCTAACCCGCTGGTCGGTAATGTCACCGATGCCCAGGCGCTGCTGGATGAAGTGTTAACGATAAACCGTCAATGGCTGACGCAGTTTAACTGACCGCTATTTCCCTCGGGAGCACACCATGTCGAATACAAGCTGGATTGAACGTTACGTCATGCCGGCGGCGCTGAAAATCGCCGGGCAAAAGCACGTCCTGTCGGTACGCGATGGCATCATTCTGAATATGCCGTTTATGCTGATTGGCTCGTTTTTCCTGATTTTCGCCTACCTGCCGATCCCCGGCTATGCCGACATGATGAGCGGCCTGTTTGGCGAGGTCTGGCGCGATAAAATGCTGTACCCGGTGAAAGCGACCTACGACATTATGGCGCTGATTTCCAGCTTCGGCATTGCCTATCGGCTGGCGGAGAAGTACCGCACCATCGACCCGCTGAGCGCCGGGGCGATGTCGCTGGTGGCCTTTGTGATGACTATCCCGCAGAACACCCTCTTTACCCCGGTACACGGCGCGGCGGAGGTGATTAAAGGGGTGATCCCGGTGAGCATGGTCGGCAGCCAGGGGTTGTTTGTCGCTATTGTCATTTCGCTGCTGTCGACGGAGATTTATCGTTTGGTCGCCAGCCGTAACCTCGTTATCCGCATGCCTGACGGCGTGCCGCCGGCAGTGGCGAAATCTTTCCTCGCTCTGATCCCCGGCTTCTGTGTTCTGGCGGTGGTGCTGGCGCTGCGCCTGGCGGTTGAGGCCTCGCCGTTCGGCGACATCAACAGCATGATTGCCACCCTGATCGGTATTCCGATGCACCACGTCGGCGGTACGCTGCCGGGGATGATTATTTCGGTGATAGTGATCGGTATTTTGTGGACGCTGGGCCTGCACGGCGACGCGATTGTGCTGGTATTTATCCAGCCGGTGTGGCTGTCGAATATGTCAGAGAACCTGACGGCCTTTCAGAACGGCCAGCCGATCCCGCATATCATTACCCAGCAATTTTACGATCTGTGGATTGCGCCCGGCGGCACCGGCGCGCTGCTGGGGCTGGTGATATTTATGTTGCTGCGCAGCCGTAGTCAGCAGATGAAACAGCTGGGGAAAATTGCCGCGCCGGGAGCGTTGTTTAACATCAGCGAGCCGATGGTGTTCGGCATCCCGCTGGTGATGAACCCGTACTTCTTCCTGCCGTTTATTTTAACGCCGGTGCTGCTGGTGATCGTGTCCTATACCGCAATGGCGACCGGGCTGGTTGCGCCGCCGGCCGGAATCGCGCTGCCGTTCACTACGCCGATCTTCATCAGCGGCTATCTGGCGACCGGCGGCCATATTTCCGGCACCATACTGCAGGTAGTGAATTTAACTATTTCGCTGGTGGTCTACTATCCGTTCTTCCGCGCCTGGGATCGGCTGAAGGCCAAAGAGGAGCACGCCTCAGCGCAGCCGCAGGAGAGCGTTATCCTTCCTGACGCTGACCGCGCGTAAACTCCAGCCCCACGAACCGGTAGCCCCGGTGAGCGTAGCGCCACCGGGGAAAAGCTTTACGCCTGCAACCACCATACCGCTTCGAACGGCCGCAGCGTCATTGCCGCCGGGCAGTTGGACGTTTCCGCATAGTTACCAATCAGCGCCCGCCAGTCGCCGGACATCTCCGGCGGCTGCCACGGCTGGAACTCACGGCTCAGGTTGGCGGCCACCACCAGGGTCTGCCCCTGCCACTGGCGGCGATAACACCACAGCGACGGATGGTCCGGCAGCAGATCCTGATAATCCCCCCAGGTCAGCACCGGCGTGGTTTTTCGCAGCGCGATCAGCTGCTGATAGGTGTAAAACACCGATTCCGGATCCGCCAGCGCCGCCTCGACGTTAATCTCGCGATAGTTATCACCCAACGCGATCCAGGGTTTTCCATCGCTGAAACCGCCGTTATCGCCGTCGTGCCACGGCATCGGCGTGCGGCTATTGTCGCGCGATTTGCTGGCCAGAATCGCCAGCAGTTCATCGGGGCTTTGCCCCTGCGCCGCGCGCTCGATAAACATGTTATGGCTTTCCACATCGCGATAATCGCTGATATTGCTGAAATGCGGGTTGGTCATACCAATCTCTTCGCCCTGATAGATATAGGGCGTGCCCTGCATGCCGTGCAGTACCATCGCCAGCATCTTCGCCGCCGGCACCCGGTACTCGCCCTCGTCGCCGAAGCGCGACACGATGCGCGGCTGATCGTGGTTACACCAGAACAGCGCATTCCATGCCCGGTTATGCATCCCTTGCTGCCAGTGGCGGAATAGCGCTTTCAGCGCCACGTAGTCCGGACGAGCGAGGGTCCATTTTTCGCCGCCGGGATAATCGACTTTTAAGTGATGAAAATTAAACGTCATCGACAGTTCGCGTCCGTCCAGCGCGGCGTACTGCTGGCAGTGTTCAAGCGAAGTGGAAGACATTTCGCCGACGGTCATCAGGTTACGCGGAGTGAAAACATCGCGGCTCATTTCCTGCAAGAACTCATGCGCCCGCGGTCCATCGGTGTAAAAGCGCCGTCCATCGCCAATGGTATCAGACGGGAAGTTCTGGTCTTTTGATATTACGTTAATGACGTCCAGACGGAGGCCATCAACGCCGCGATCGGCCCAGAATTCGCAGACTTTTTTCAGCTCGGCGCGTACCGCCGGATTTTCCCAGTTGAGATCCGCCTGTTCGGTGGCGTAGAGGTGTAGATAGTACTGTTCGCTTTCCGCATGCCACTGCCAGGCGTTACCGCCGAATTTTGAGCGCCAGTTATTCGGCGGCGTTCCCGGCTCGCCGTCGCGCCAGATATAGAACTGGCGGTACGGGCTCGCCTTATTTAACGACTGGCGGAACCATTCATGCTCTGTCGAAGTATGGTTCAGTACCATATCCAGAACGATACGGATACCGCGCGCCTTCGCTCCGGCGACCAGTTGGTCGAAATCCTCCAGCGTGCCGTAAGAGGGATCGATAGCGGTATAGTTCGCCACGTCATACCCGTTGTCCACCTGTGGCGAAACATAGAATGGCGTCAGCCAGATAGCGTCGACCCCGAGCTTTTGTAGGTAGTCGAGACGGGCGGTGACGCCGCGTAAATCGCCGGTACCGCTGCCGGTGGTGTCCTGAAAACTCTTCGGATAGATTTGATAAATAACGCCGTTTTGCCACCAGCGGGGAAGAATATTCATATTACGTTCCTGCGAATAAAGGGGGCGCAAGCGGCGCCCCGAAAGAAGACGTTAGATAATCTGCAAGGTGCCCTGACGGTACTTGCGTTGATAAACTACGGTGGTGAGGATAATCGGCACTATCACCGCGATGGCCATCGCCATGGCATAGACCTGCCAGTAGCTTGGCTGAATCGACAGGATGCCAGGCAGGCCGCCGACACCGATGCCATTAGCCAGCACGCCGTTCAGGCCGCACAGCAGGCCAGCAAGGCCGGATCCGACCATCGCGCACAGCATCGGGAAGCGGTACTTCAGATTGATACCGTACATCGCCGGTTCGGTGACCCCGAGATAGGCGGAGATCGCCGCGGGTACCGAAATTTCGCGTTCATTTTGTTTACGGCTGGCAATAATAATGCCGACCACCGCCGATGCCTGAGCAATATTAGATAGCGCAATTAGTGGCCATACCGGCGTACCGCCGATGCTCTGTACCATCTGCATATCGATAGCAAGAGTGGTCTGATGTACGCCGGTTATTACCAGCGGCGCATACAGGAAGCCGAACAGCGCGGCGCCGATCGGCGCGAAGCTGCCGGTTAACAAATGGCGCACCGCGAAGGCCACGCCGTCGCCGATTAGACGGCCAAACGGGCCGATAACCGCATGGGCAAGGAACACCGCCAGAATCAGCGAGCACACCGGCACCACCACCAGATAGAGGTAGTCAGGCACGATGCGCTTGAGGCGCGTTTCGATAAAGCCCAGCGCCAGCCCCGCCAGCAGAGCCGGGATCACCTGCGCCTGATAGCCGACTTTCGCAATGGTAAACAGGCCGAAGTTCCACACTTCCGGCACCTGCTGGCCGAGCAGGTAGGCGTTCATCAACTGCGGAGAGACCAGCGTGACGCCAAGCACGATCCCGAGGATCGGCGTGCCGCCCATTTTCTTCACCGCTGACCAGCAGATCCCCACCGGCAGATAGAAGAAGATAGCCTCGCCAATCAGCCACAAGAAGTCATAAATCGTTTTCAACGACGGGTGCATTTGCGCCAGGGTCTGGCCGTTGCTCATGGGTAGATCGCCGATGACGTTACGGAAACCGAGGATCAGACCGCCGCTGATAAGCGCCGGCAGGAGCGGGAAAAAGATCTCGGCAAAGTGCGAGATCAACCGTTCGTGCCACTTCATGTTTTGCCGCGCGGCCTGTTTGGCCTGCTCTTTGTCGGCGGACGCCTGGCCGGTGGTGGCCAGCAGCGCCTTATAGTAATCGCCGACTTCGGTGCCGATGACCACCTGGAACTGCCCGGCGTTAGTGAAGCATCCCTTCACCATGCGCAACTGCTCAATGTCTTTCGGTTTGGCGATGGCCGGATCGTTTAGCACAAAGCGCAAACGGGTAATACAGTGGCTGACGGTGGCAATGTTGCCGCGCCCGCCCACCAGTTCGATCAGTTTATCGATGTCCTGCTGGTTTACTTTGCTCATGATGAAGCCTCAAAAACAGAGGGGAGAGATGCCGTTTTTACCTTGCATGCATCCTAACCGTTCCGTTGGGAATGCAAAATGGGAACGTTCCCGAAACTCGGCGAAGATCACATAAATCGCCCGAACGAGATTAATTCAGGGCCGCGGGAATGACGATTTGGCGGGTTTCGGCGTGGCCGGCGATCTGGTCGATCAGCTGCTGCGCCGCCTGGCGACCGGCTTCGGCGTAGCCGGGATCGACGGTGAGGATCTCCGGATGCAGAAACTTCATCAGCGGCGTGCTGCCGACGCTGGCGAGCTGTAAAGTTTCAATACGTTGTTCCTGCAGATATTTACTGGCGCCGAGAGCGAGAGTATCGGTGGCGCAGACTAGCGCGCGGGTCTCGGGAGTTAGCACGCTGGCGACGCTTTCATAACCCTGCTTCATCGCCAGCCCCGGCAAAGCAGCGGTTGGCGTGAGCTTCTTTTGCGCGCAGAAATCGAGATACGCCTGATGACGGCGTTCCCCGGTGGTGACGTCGCTGTGCGGCACGCCGAGGAAGCTTATATGCCGGTGTCCGCGTTCATAGAGACGCTGCATCAGTAACTCGATCGCGCCATGATCGTCATAGCACACCGAAGCGAAGCCGGGGGCATCGCGCGCCAGCAGCACCAACGTTTCGCGCCACGGCGCGAGCATCTCCTCGCTAATACCGGTAAAGCCGAACAGCACCACGCCGTCGATATTGCGCCGGGCGAGCATGCCCAGATGTTCTTCCACCAGCGCCGGAGAAAACTGGCTCTCCATCATGATAGGATCGTAGCCCTGCTGATAAAAGGCGGGCAGCATGGTCTGCACCGCTAAATTTTCCGACAGCGAATCCAGACGGGTGACGATAATCGCCACCACCTTATCGCTCTGACCGCGCATGGCGCGGGCGGAGCGGGAAGGGGAGAAACCGTGCTGCTGCATCACCGCTTCCACCCGTTCGCGGGTACGCTCGCTGACGCCGCTTTCGTTATTCAGCACGCGCGACACCGTCGATTTTCCGACGCCGCTTAAACGCGCGATATCTTTGATTGTTAGCCGGTTTTGCATACGAGGTTCTCGCCGTCGTCCGATTTGAGTGAGTCTAATGCTACTCAACGAATCCTCAATGAGCAAAGACTGGTTGATGTCCGGTTTAGTTGCCGGACGGTATGATAGCCATAATAGCCACAAATAGTTTCCTGGTCGCGGTATACTCCGCGCCGTCTTGAGTTACTTACCGGAGAATTTTATGGACCCCGATCCCACTCCTCATCCTCGATGGAGCAACCTTTCTTTCCGGTAAGCCTGTTTAGCACTGCTTTACCGGAAAGCGTAAAGCAGTGACGTCCTCGATGTCCCTGCCCTATAAAAATAATGCCTGACAGGTAAGGCTTTGCCACGCCTGTTGGCAACGCTGCGTTCGCTCGCGCGAGCGCGGAGGGACTGTTTATGCTGAAAAATTTTACCCGGCAGCTGTTCGCGCAGCTTAGCCGTCATTTACCACATCGTTTGATCCAGCGCGATCCGCTGCCCGATGCCCGTAACCTGGCCAGCGCGCCGATCCCGGATTCACTCGGCAAGCGCTGTCTGGACGTCGCGGCTATGGATGAGCAGGAGATCTGGCGCGCGTTCGATAGCCACCCTGAAGGGCTGAACGACGCCGAAGTGGCGGCGAAAATCGCCCTGCACGGCGATAACCAAATCCCGGCGCAGAAGCCGTCGCCGTGGTGGGTTCATCTGTGGACCTGCTATCGCAACCCGTTCAACCTGCTGTTGACGGTGCTCGGCATCGTCTCCTATTCAACTGAAGATCTATTCGCCGCGGGCGTTATCGCGCTGATGGTCGGCATCTCGACGCTGCTTAACTTCATCCAGGAAGCGCGCTCGACCAAAGCGGCGGATGCGCTGAAGGCGATGGTCAGCAATACCGCCACGGTGCTGCGGGTTATCAACGAGCAGGGCGAGAGCCGCTGGCTCGAACTGCCCATCGACCAACTGGTGCCGGGCGATATCGTCAGGCTATCGGCGGGAGATATGATCCCGGCGGACCTGCGCATCATTGTGGCGCGCGACCTGTTTGTCGCTCAGGCCTCGCTGACCGGCGAATCGCTGCCGGTTGAGAAAGTCGCGCGCACCCGCGATCCGCTACAAACCAATCCACTGGAATGCGACACCCTGTGCTTTATGGGGACCAACGTGGTGAGCGGCTCGGCGCAGGCTATCGTCTACGCCACCGGCGGCAACACCTGGTTCGGCCAGCTTGCCGGGCGCGTCAGCGAGCAGGAAAGCGAGCCGAACGCCTTCCAGAAAGGCATCAGCCGGGTCAGCATGCTGCTGATCCGCTTTATGCTGGTGATGGCGCCGGTGGTGCTGCTGATCAACGGCTACACCAAAGGCGACTGGTGGGAAGCGGCGCTGTTCGCGCTGTCGGTGGCGGTCGGCCTGACGCCGGAGATGTTGCCGATGATCGTCACCTCGACGCTGGCGCGCGGGGCGGTGAAGCTGTCAAAACAAAAGGTTATCGTCAAACACCTCGACGCCATTCAAAACTTTGGCGCGATGGATATCCTCTGCACCGATAAAACCGGCACCCTGACCCAGGATAAAATCGTGCTGGAGAACCATACCGATGTTTCCGGTAAATCCAGCGAGAGAGTCCTGCACACCGCCTGGCTCAATAGCCATTACCAGACCGGGCTTAAAAACCTGCTCGATACCGCGGTGCTGGAAGGCGTGGAGCTGGATGCCGCTCGCGGTCTCGCGGAGCGCTGGCAGAAGGTGGATGAGATTCCGTTTGATTTCGAACGCCGCCGCATGTCGGTGGTGGTGAAAGAGCAGGACGAGGCGCATCAGCTGATCTGTAAAGGGGCGTTGCAGGAGATCCTCAACGTCTCGACCCAGGTGCGCTACAATGGTGAAATCGTACCGTTGGACGATACC
Source organism: Klebsiella sp. 141240 (assembly GCF_050600805.1). Lineage (NCBI taxonomy): Bacteria > Pseudomonadati > Pseudomonadota > Gammaproteobacteria > Enterobacterales > Enterobacteriaceae > Klebsiella > Klebsiella sp. 141240. The sequence continues at coordinate 133,649 of NZ_JAQIRK010000010.1, forward strand.
ATGCTGCGCCGTATCCGCCGGGTGACCGATACCCTGAACCGTCAGGGACTGCGGGTGGTGGCGGTGGCGACTAAATACCTGCCGGCGCGGGAAGGCGACTATCAGCGTGCGGATGAATCCGACTTGATCCTCGAAGGCTACATCGCCTTCCTCGATCCGCCGAAAGAGACCACCGCCCCGGCGCTGAAAGCGTTAAAGGCCAGCGGCATTACGGTAAAAATCCTCACCGGCGACAGCGAACTGGTGGCGGCGAAAGTGTGTCATGAAGTGGGGCTGGATGCGGGCGAAGTGGTGATTGGCAGCCAGATTGAAGCCATGAGCGACGACGAACTGGCGGCGCTGGCGAAACGCACCACGCTGTTCGCGCGCCTGGCGCCGCTGCATAAAGAGCGCATCGTGACGCTGTTGAAACGAGAAGGCCACGTGGTGGGCTTTATGGGCGACGGTATTAACGACGCCCCGGCGCTACGCGCGGCGGATATTGGCATTTCCGTTGACGGCGCGGTGGATATCGCCCGCGAGGCGGCGGATATCATTCTGCTGGAAAAAAGCCTGATGGTACTGGAAGAGGGGGTTATCGAAGGCCGCCGCACTTTCGCCAACATGCTCAAGTACATCAAAATGACCGCCAGCTCCAACTTCGGCAATGTCTTCAGCGTGCTGGTGGCCAGCGCCTTCCTGCCGTTCCTGCCGATGCTGCCGCTGCACCTGTTGATTCAGAACCTGCTGTACGATGTCTCTCAGGTGGCGATTCCGTTTGATAACGTCGATGATGAGCAGATTCGTAAACCGCAGCGCTGGAACCCGGCCGATCTCGGGCGTTTTATGGTCTTCTTCGGGCCGATCAGCTCGATTTTCGATATCCTCACCTTCAGCCTGATGTGGTGGGTGTTCCACGCCAACAGCGTCGAGATGCAGACCCTGTTCCAGTCCGGCTGGTTTATTGAAGGGCTGCTGTCGCAGACGCTGATTGTGCATATGATCCGTACCCGCCGCATTCCGTTCGTCCAAAGCCGCGCCGCGTGGCCGCTGTTCGCGATGACGCTGCTGGTGATGGCGGTGGGTATCGCGCTGCCGTTCTCGCCGCTGGCGGGCTACCTGCAGCTGCAGGCGCTGCCGCTCAGCTATTTCCCATGGCTGGTGGCGATTCTGGCGGGTTACATGGTGTTGACCCAGACCGTTAAAGGCTTCTACAGCCGCCGCTACGGCTGGCAGTAGAGGTTTCGCCCCTTTGCCGTAAGGCAGAGGGGCTTACCGGTATTTCTCTTAAATCTCATCAAGTTGTGAAGCCCGTCAACGCCATGTATTGACGCAATTTTGTGCGCATGTTAACCCAATGTTTTGCTTTTTTTGGCCCGTCATAAAAAGGAACATTGATGATTAACACCGTGCGTTACAGTCTGCTGACCAGCGGAATATTACTGAGCAGCATGGCGCTTGCCGCCCCGGCGGGCGATCTGCCGCTGATGCCGTGGCCCGCCCATGTGGAGCGCCCGCAGGCGCAGGGGGCGTTGGCGCTAAATAATCAGCTGACGATCAACGTCAGCGGCGACGATCTTGGCGAGGCGGCGAACCGCTGGCGCGAACGTCTTGCGCGGCAAACCGGCTGGACGCTCCAGCCGCAGACGGCGCTGGCAAAAAGCCCAACCATTAACGTGATCGTCAATAAGAAAGTGCCTTTCCTGCCGCAGCCTGATAGCGACGAAAGCTATCAGCTAACCGTTAACGCCGAAGGCGCGACCCTGAAAGCCAATACGCGTTTTGGCGCGCTGCGCGGCATGGAAACGCTGCTACAGCTGGTACAAAACGGCCCTGACGGCACCACCATTCCTTATGTCGCCATTAACGATGCGCCGCGCTTCCCGTGGCGTGGACTGCTGCTGGATTCCGCCCGCCATTTTATGCCGCTGTCGGCGATCAAACGGCAGATTGACGGTATGGCGGCGGCGAAGCTTAATGTACTGCACTGGCATCTGACCGACGATCAGGGCTGGCGCTTCGCCTCCAGCCGCTATCCGAAGCTGCAGCAGCAGGCAAGCGACGGCCTGTTTTATACCCAGGCGCAGATGAAAGACATTGTGCGCTATGCCGCCGAACGCGGTATTCGCGTGGTGCCGGAAATCGATATGCCGGGCCACGCCTCGGCGATCGCCGTGGCTTATCCGGAGCTGATGAGCGCGCCGGGGCCTTACGCGATGGAGCGCCACTGGGGCGTGCTGAAACCGGTACTCGACCCAACAAAAGAGGCCACCTACGCGTTTGCCGAGGCGATGGTCAGCGAACTGGCGGCTATCTTCCCCGATCCGTATCTGCATATCGGCGGTGATGAAGTCGATGACAGCCAGTGGCGCGCCAATCCGGCCATTCAGAAATTCCTCAAAGAGAAGGGGCTGGCGGACAGCCACGCGCTACAGGCGTACTTTAACCGGCGCCTGGAGACGTTACTCGAAAAACATCACCGGCAGATGGTCGGCTGGGATGAAATCTACCACCCTGATTTACCGAAGAGCATTTTGATCCAGTCGTGGCAGGGGCAGGACGCATTAGGCGACGTCGCTAAACACGGCTATCGCGGCATTCTCTCCACCGGTTTTTATCTCGACCAGCCGCAGTACACCGCCTATCACTATCGTAATGAAATTATCCCGCAGGGGCTCAACGGCGTGGATACGATTACCGATAACGACAGCGCCCAGAGCTGGCAGTTTTCGATGCCGCGCCTGAAGGGCAGCGCGGTTGAGGGCAGCTTTACGCTGGTAAAAGGCGATAGCGGCTGGCGTGGATTTATTGATTTTAAAGGGAAATCACGGCGTGCCGTGCAGGAGATTGAATGGCTCGGCGACAATCAGGTCACGTTCCGCGTGGATACCTGGATGGGCGAGACCCGCCCGGTGCTAACCATTAACGACGACAAGCTCGCAGGCTACTTCCTGCTTGGCAACACCCGTTATCCCATTGACGGCAAGCGGCTGGATGCCGTGCCGCAGGGCATTCAGCCGACGCTGCCCGACGCGCAGCAACAGAAGAATCTGCTCGGCGGCGAGGCGGCGCTGTGGGCGGAAAATGTCGCCGCGCCGGTCATCGATATCAAGCTGTGGCCGCGGGCTTTTGCGGTGGCGGAGCGGCTGTGGTCGGCCGAAGACGTCAAAGACAGCGACAATATGTATCAGCGCCTGCAGGCGATGGACAGTTGGTCAACGGTCTCCGTCGGCCTGCAGCAGCACGCTCAGCAGCTGGAGCAGTTCACCCGCCTGGCGAACAGCAGCCATACGCTGGCGTTGCAGATCCTCGCCGAGGCGCTGGAGCCAGCGCATTACTACACCCGTCAACATCTCAAGTTCCAGGCGAACAATTACCATCAATTTGAACCGCTTAACCGACTGGCCGATGCGCTACCCGCGGAGAGCGACACCGTACGCAGCCTGAACCAGTGGGCGGAGCGGCTGATCAGCGATGCCGAGGATACTGAGAGCGCCGATGCGCTGCGCCACGTTTTTACCCGCTGGCAGAACAACAGCGGCGATGCGCTGGCGCTGACTGACAATAACTATCAACTGGCGGCGATTAAACCGGTGGTGCAGCAGGTTGATAAGCTGGCGAGCCTCGGGCTGCGCTTGACCGATCTGGTGGCGCGGCAGGGAACGCTGGACGATAAAGAGTACGCCTCAATCCAGGCGCAGCTGGATACGGCGGCGAAAACCCAGGATGAGCTGGTGATTGCGGCGGTCTATCCGCTGGAGAAACTGCTGCGGGCAACGAAGATAAAATAGGGCATTTCCCTCACCCCGTGGATGACGCAAGCGCCTGGGGTGAGGGCAGAGAAGCGCTTAGCGACGGATCGCGATAGCTTCAATCTCAATCTTCACGTCTTTCGGCAGACGCGCGACTTCTACGCAGGAACGCGCCGGGAAAGTGGCGTTATGCTCGGTGAAGAACGCTTCATACGCGGCATTCACGGTGGCGAAATCGTTCAGATCTTTCACGAAAACGGTGGTTTTCACGATATTGCCCACTTTCAGGCCAGCGGCTTCAACGATAGCTTTTACGTTGTCCAGGGACTGACGCGCCTGCGCGGCGACATCTTCCGGCACGCTGCCGGTTTTCGGGTCTACTGGGATCTGGCCGGAAGTGATGATCATGCTACCCAGATCAACGCCTTGTACATAAGGGCCAATAGCTGCTGGTGCCTTTTCCGTCGCAATAGTTTTGCTCATAATATCTCCAGATGAACTGCAGTAATTAGGTCGTAGCCATTATAGGGAGGGCCGGTATTAATACCAACCGCAATTAGTTGGCCAGCACCACATAATGGGAAAACTCTTTTTCACAGTATTTGCATTTGAGTGCAATGTCATCAGCGCGTTTTTTCACTGCGAAACTCGACGAAACCGGCTCAGCGTGACTGATGCAGTTGCTGTTCGGACAGACCAGCACGCTGTTGATGCGCTCAGGCAGGCTCGGGCGGGATTTGCCCACTACTTCGTAATCATCAATACGGTTAACCGTTGCGTCCGGCGCATACAGCGCCAGCTGATTGACCTGCTCATCGGTCAGGAAGGTGTTCTCAATTTTAATCAAATCTTTACGGCCCATCTCGCCGGACGGCAGGTTCAGGCCGATGGTGATGCGCTGGTCGGTTTCGGTCAGCTTGAACAAGGTCAACAGTTTGAAGCCAACCTGGGCCGGGATATGGTCGATTACGGTGCCGCGTTTAATGGCTTCTACTTGCAGTTTATTGTCGTGTGTCATCTCTCAATCCCCCTTACTGTGCCAGCTCGCTATTCAATACCAGTGCCAGTAACGCCTGGCGGGCGAAGATGCCGTTGCCTGCCTGCTGGAAGTACCAGGCGTGCGGCGTTTTATCGACATCGGTGGTGATTTCATCAACGCGCGGCAGCGGGTGCAGCACTTTCATATTGGCGCGCGCGCCTTCGAGATCCGCGGCGCGTAGCACGAACTGCGCCTTCACGTTGGCGTATTCCGATGGGTCCAGGCGCTCTTTCTGCACGCGAGTCATATACAGAATATCGACCTCAGCCATTACTTCGTCGATGGCGCTATGCAGGCTCCAAGCGATGCCTTTTTCATCCAGCATATCGAGAATGTACTGCGGCATCGCCAGCGCGTCCGGGGCGATGAAGTAAAAGCGGTTGCCGTTGAATTTCGCCAGCGCCTGGGTCAGCGAGTGTACGGTACGGCCATATTTCAGATCGCCGACCATCGCGACATTGAGGTTCTCAAGGCGGCCCTGAGTTTCCTGAATGGTGAACAGGTCGAGCAGGGTTTGCGTTGGATGCTGATTGGCGCCGTCGCCGGCGTTGAGAATCGGTATGCCGCCGGAGAACTCGGTTGCCAGACGCGCGGCGCCTTCTTGCGGATGGCGCATCACGATAGCGTCGACGTAGGTGCTGATCACCGAAATGGTGTCGGCCAGGGTTTCGCCTTTCTTACCGAGCGAGGTGTTGCTGCTGTCGGAGAAGCCGACCACGCTGGCGCCGAGGCGGTGCATGGAGGTTTCAAAAGAGAGGCGAGTACGGGTGGAGGCTTCAAAGAAACAGCTGGCGATAACCTTATGCTTCAGCAGCTCGGGTTGCGGATTGGCTTTCAGCTTTGCGGCCGTCGCCAGCACCAGTTCGAGGTCTTCGCGGCTGAGATCGTTTATGGAAATGATATGTTTTTGATATAGCGGGTTAGCCATGCTTATCTCCTGACGCCTGAGCAAAAAAAAAGCCCCTTAAATAAGGGGCTTCGAGAATTCATTGAGCAACGGAAAGAAAAACGCCAGGCCAGCGCCTGCTTTCAGACGCGGTAAGACACAGCAATGTCGTACGCAATTGACCATATTTCCTCCCGGCAAAACGGCTGGCATTATACGCAGCTTTGATGAGCAATCAAGCGATTAATCCACAATCAGGGAAACGTTTGCCTGCGAAGGCTGAGCCAGCGCAAAAAACCGCGATAAAAATGTGGTCTGACAGTGGTAAGCGGCGTATAAAATAAAAATGAAAAGCTGTTTTATATTTGAGGGGTCTTATGATTATCGGCAATATTCATCATCTGCAATCCTGGCTGCCGGACGCGCTGCGTCAGGCGATTGAGCATGTTAAAGCCCACGTTAGCGAATCGACGCCGCTCGGCAAGCACGACATCGACGGTAATAATCTGTTCTATCTGATTTCTGAAGACAGCACCGAACCGCAGGCCGAACGTCGCGCCGAGTTTCACGCCCGCTATCTGGATATCCAGATTGTACTTCGCGGTCAGGAAGGGATGACTTTCAGCACCTTACCGGCAGGCGAGCCGCAGACTGACTGGCTGGCGGACAAAGACATCGCCTTCCTCGGCGAAGGCGCGCAGGAGAAAACCGTTATCCTTAACGAGGGGGATTTTGTGGTGTTTTATCCAGGCGAAGTGCATAAACCGCTCTGTGCCGTCGGGGCGCCGGCGAAGGTGCGCAAAGCGGTGGTGAAGGTATTGATGGCTTAAAACGGGTAGCCCGGATACGCCTGGCGCTATCCGGGAATCTACCGTGGTTAATGGCTATTTTCCAAGCGTCGCCACCATCACAGCCTTGATGGTGTGCATGCGGTTTTCCGCCTGATCGAAGACGATGCTCGCTGGCGACTCAAATACCTCGTCGGTCACCTCCATGCCGCCGTGCAGTCCATACTCCGCCGCCATCTGTTTGCCGAGAATGGTCTGGTCATCGTGGAACGCGGGCAGACAATGCAGGAATTTCACCTGCGGGTTGCCGGTCAATTGCAGCATGGTTTTATTCACCTGGTAACCGCGCAGCAGGGCGATACGCTCCGCCCATTTCTCTTTCGCCTCGCCCATCGACACCCACACGTCGGTATAAATGAAATCAGCGCCTTTTACGCCCGCGGCGATATCTTCCGTCAGGGTAATATTGCCGCCGTGCTTTTTCGCCAGCGCAGTGCATTCCGCCACTAAACCCTCTTCCGGCCAGCAGGCTTTTGGCGCCACCAGGCGCAGGTCCAGCCCGGTCAGCGCGGCGGCTTCCAGCATGGAGTTACCCATGTTGTTACGCGCGTCGCCGGCGTAGACCAGCGTCATTTCATTAAATGCCTTACCCGGCAGGTGCTCTTGCATGGTCAGCAGGTCGGCCAGGAGTTGCGTCGGGTGGAATTCATCGGTCAGGCCGTTCCACACCGGCACGCCGGCATACTCCGCCAGGGTTTCTACCAGCTCCTGGCCGTAGCCGCGATATTGAATACCGTCATACATGCGACCCAGCACGCGGGCGGTATCTTTCATGGATTCTTTGTGGCCGATCTGGCTACCGCTGGATCCGAGATAGGTCACGCGGGCGCCCTGGTCGTAAGCGGCAACTTCGAAAGAGCATCGTGTACGGGTTGAGTCTTTTTCGAAGATGAGCGCGATGTTTTTGCCCTTTAGTTTCTGGGCCTCGATGCCGTTTTTCTTATCGGCTTTTAATTGCGCGGCCAGGTCGACAAGGCCGGTAATTTCTGCAGCAGTGAAATCCAGTAATCTCAAGAAATGCTTCTGATATAACGCGGACATAATTCCCTCACCTGGCAAACGCCACTATTGAATTAAAATTCACTTTATATGTATGAATATTCATTTGCAACCCCGAGTAAGAAATCTTTTACACAGAAGGTGGAGGCAATCACGGCGGTATGTGACAATAGGAGTATCTGCCGCACATTATGAGGAACGAGCCATGGCAAACCCGGAACTACTGGAAGAGCAGCGTGAGGAAACGCGTCTGATTATCGAAGAGCTGCTGGAAGATGGCAGCGATCCGGACGCGCTGTATACCATTGAGCATCATCTCTCTGCCGACGATTTCGAAACGTTGGAAAAAGTGGCGGTAGAGGCCTTCAAGATGGGTTATGAAGTCACCGAGCCGGAAGAGCTGGAAGTCGAAGAAGGCGAAGTGGTGATCTGCTGCGATATTCTGAGCGAAAGCGCGCTCAACGCCGATCTGATCGACGCCCAGGTTGAACAGCTGATGAACCTGGCGGAAAAATTCAACGTCGAGTACGACGGTTGGGGTACCTATTACGAAGACCCGAACGGCGAAGACGATGACGGCGAAGATGACGAAGATTTAATTGACGAAGACGACAACGGCGTACGCCACTAAGTCGTCAACGGATACGGCGGCGTCTGCCGCCGTATATACCCGTCCTGATTAGGGTATAGCCTGGAGCTTCAATGGATTACCCGCAAATACTTTCCCCGATTTTAGCATTCCTGCACTGCCCAACGCCGCAGGCGTGGATTGACGAAGCCCGTAAACCGGAAAACCTGCCGCTGCTGCTGACCGACCACATGGTATGCGAGCTGAAAGCGGCGCAAAACGCCATGCTGCTGGTGCGCCGCTACGTCGCCGATAAAGACGGCGCCGACGAGCTACTGGAATGCCTGAAACCGTACGAAGACTTTACCTATCGCCGTGGGCCGGAGCCGGATTTTGTCGCTCTGCATAAGCGGATCAACAAAAGCGCTATGCCGCGAACCAACGACCCGTGGGGCAGACAGTTGCTCGACAGCATGATTCTGCTTATCAAAGAGGAGCTGCACCACTTCTGGCAGGTGCGCGAGATCATGCTGGCGCGAGATATCCCTTACGTCAAAATCACCGCCAGCAACTATGCCCGCGGTATGCGCCGGGAGGTGCGATCGCACGAGCCGGTGATGCTGATCGATAAGCTGATTTGCGGCGCTTATATCGAAGCGCGCTCCTGCGAGCGGTTTGCCGCGCTGGCGCCGTGGCTGGATGATGATCTCCAGAAGTTTTATCTGTCGTTGCTGCGCTCCGAGGCCCGTCATTATCAGGATTACCTGGACCTGGCGCAGCAGATAGCGGGGGAAGATATCAGCGAGCGCGTACGCCAGCTTGGCGAGGCGGAAGCGGCATTGATTCTCCGCCCGGAGTCTGAGTTCCGCTTCCACAGCGGCGTACCGACGGCACCGTAGCCCGCGGTTTCCGGACTCTGTGGCCCCGGTAAGCGCAGCGCTACCGGGGAAGCCCACGGTAGCGAGGCGTTACAGCGGTTTCAACATTCGTACTTCGCAATCGACGTGGCCGGTGCAGCCCAGCGGCTCGTCGATATGCTCAAAGCCGAGATGCTCATAAAGGGCAATCGCTTCTTTCAAAAAAGCGGTGGTCTCCAGATAGCAGCGTTTAAAACCCTGTTCGCGGGCGTAATCCATCGCCATCAGCGCCAGCTTTTTCGCCAGCCCTTTGCCGCGCGCCGAGGTCATAAAGTACATTTTCTGCAGCTCACAGATATCGGACTCGCTACATGAGAGCGCCGCCACGCCGCCGCCGCCGACCACTTCGCCATTTTGCTCCACAACCCAATAGGCGGAGCCCGGTTGGCTATAAAGTTCGTACAGTTCATCCAGGTTGGGATCAGCGACCGTATAGCCTTTATCGGCGGTCAGGCCGTATTCCGCTGAGACCTGGCGGATAACTCGGGCGATGGCGGCATTATCTGCCGCCGTAATGCGGCGTAAAGTAAAGGTCTGTGGCGCAGCAAGATTCATAGAATCACTCAATGTTAGCTTAAATAACCATACATTGTTTTAATACCATTATTCTTTAATCGACGCAAGATGTGCATAAATATATTGCTGGGTAATTTCCAGATAATATATTCTGTATGTTTAATGGCAATTATTCTGGCTTATTATTTATATATATACTTTAAAATGCAAGGACGGCGAGGTATGGAAATTTTTTCAGGGGGAAAACAAAGCAGTAGTCATTTTTTTGTTTTTCACGGTCGGGCAAAGAGTTATTTTTTTATTTGTTTGGTTAATATTATACTGTCTGTAATTACTTTAGGGATATTCATTCCCTGGGCATGGGTACGTAGTCGCCGTTATTTTTGTGAAAATATGGAAGTTAACGGTAACCGTTTTGCTTACCACGGGCGCGGTTTCACGATTTTACTTAGCTGGCTGCTGATGTTTATCGTGCTGGTTTTACTTAGTCTGGCGCTTGCCATTTTCTCTCCCGGTAGTGAAGGGCTCGAGACGCTGGCATTTCTTATCCTGCTGCCGGTCATGGTAATGAAGGGGTTAAGCTATCACGCGAATATGACCTCATTCGCTAATATTCGTTTTGGGTTTAAATGTAATCTACTGCGCGCATGGTGGATTATGCTCGGGTTACCTTTGCTGATAGTCGTGCTAATGGCGGTTATCCTCTTCATTCCCGGAAGCCGTCTCTGGTTAGGTTTTAGCATAAATGGCATGTTAGTGGGTTTCGTTGCCCTGTTTTTACTGGCACTGTGTGTCATGGCCGCCGCCAGTGGGGTGGTTTACAGTCACTGGCTTGAGCTGATCGGCAAAGGCGGAAACTTAGGTAAAACTAAATTTAATATTTATATCAGCACGAAGCGTTGCATCGTGGCGTTTTTATGGGCAACGGTAATTTTGTTGCCGTTTATGATACTGTTTTTGGGTTTTTTCATTTCCGCATTTATGCAATTTTTCACAGGATGTATGTTCGGCATGTGTAATGAAAATACAGCGCTGTTTATGGCATTGCGGCATCTTAGTGCGGTATTGAGTGGATATTTATCTCTCACCATTGGTATCGTATTAGCCATGGCATTTATCCGGGTGGCCTTACGTAATCACGCGTGGAATAATTTGGTGCTTGGCGACAGCATTCGTTTTCGTTCTACCCTGACGTTTTTTGGCCTTGCTCCGCGTTTATTGGCTCTGACGTTTCTTTCTCCGCTGACATTGGGTCTGGCGTATCCCTGGTTAAAGATTAATTTGATGCGCTATATTGCCGCCAACACTGAGGTGATTGGTGACTTTGAAACGCTCGACCTGCAGCAAGATGAGGCCTGTCAGCCGCCAGTAGCTGGTAAATTGTGCAGCGGTTTTTTACCTAACCTGCCGTTCTTATAATGTAAAAAAAGCCGGAGCAAGCTCCGGCTTTTTTCTATCGCGAGTTTTTACAGCGCGGCGATCACTGCCTGCTGTTCAATTAGTTTCGCTTTCGCTTCCGCGTAGCCTTCCAGCTTCTCACGCTCTTTGGCGATAACCGCCTCCGGCGCGCGGGCCACAAAGCCTTCGTTGGATAGCTTGCTTTCGATACGGCCGATTTCCGCTTCGACTTTCGCCACTTCTTTCGCCAGACGCGCCAGCTCGGCTTCTTTGTCGATAAGACCCGCCATCGGGATCAGCAGCTCGGCGCCGTCGATAATCTTGGTCACGGAAACCGGACCTTTATCATCGGCAGGCAGCACGGTGATGCTTTCCAGACGCGCGAGGTTCAGCAGGAAGCTGCGGTTGTCGTTAACACGACGCTCGGCATCTTTGCTGCAGCCGCGCAGCAGCAGTTCCAGCGGTTTACCTGGCGCAATGTTCATCTCCGCACGGATGTTACGTACGGCGACGATCGCCTGCTTCAGCCATTCGGTATCGGCCAGCGCCGCTTCATCAACCTGGGAAGCATCGTACTGCGGGAACGGCTGCAGCATGATGGTATCGGCGGTGATACCGCAGATTACTTTCACGCGCTGCCAGATGGTTTCCGTGATGAACGGGATGATCGGATGCGCCAGGCGCAGCAGACCTTCCAGCACGGTCACCAGAGTATGGCGAGTCCCGCGCAGCTCCGCTTCGCTGCCACCGTTCATGACCGGCTTGGTCAGTTCAAGGTACCAGTCGCAGAACTGATTCCAGGTAAACTCATACAGGATGCCCGCGGCGATATCGAAGCGGAAGTTATCCAGCGCTTCGCGGTACGCTTTCACGGTCTGGTTGAATTCAGCCAGGATCCAGCGGTCGGCCAGGGACAGCACCATCTCGCCGCCGTTGAAACCGCAATCCTGATCTTCGGTATTCATCAGTACGAAGCGGCTGGCGTTCCACAGTTTGTTGCAGAAGTTACGGTAACCTTCAAGGCGCTTCATATCCCAGTTGATGTCGCGGCCGGTAGAGGCCAGCGCCGCCAGGGTAAAGCGCAGGGCGTCAGTGCCGTGTGGCTCGATGCCGTTCGGGAACTGTTTCTCGGTGCGCTTGCGGATTTTTTCCGCCAGCTGCGGCTGCATCATGTTGCCGGTACGTTTTTCCAGCAGCTCCGGCAGGGTGATGCCGTCAACCATATCCAGCGGGTCAATGACGTTACCCTTGGATTTGGACATCTTCTGGCCTTCGTCGTCGCGGATAAGGCCGGTCATGTAGACGGTCTTAAACGGAACCTGCGGCTTGCCGTTTTCATCTTTGATGAAGTGCATGGTCATCATGATCATGCGGGCGATCCAGAAGAAGATAATGTCGAAGCCGGACACCATCACGCTGGTCGGATGGAACTGACGCAGCGCGTCGGTGTTTTCCGGCCAACCGAGGGTGGAGAAGGTCCACAGCGCGGAAGAGAACCAGGTATCAAGAACATCTTCGTCCTGACGCAGGGCAACGTCGGCGCTCAGGTTGTTTTCCTGACGCACTTCGTCTTCGCTACGGCCAACATAGACGTTGCCGTCGTTGTCATACCATGCCGGGATGCGGTGACCCCACCACAGCTGACGGGAAATACACCAGTCCTGAATATCGCGCATCCAGGAGAAGTACATGTTTTCGTACTGCTTCGGCACGAACTGGATGTCGCCATTCTCAACGGCTTCGACTGCCGGCTTGGCCAGCACGTCCGCACGTACGTACCACTGGTCGGTCAGCATCGGTTCGATAACCACGCCGCCGCGGTCGCCGTAAGGCACGGTCAGGTCGTGCGGTTTGATCTCTTCCAGCAGGCCCAGCGCGTCGACGGCGGCAACCATCGCTTTACGCGCGGCAAAACGTTCCATCTTCTGGAATTCAGCCGGGATCTCGTTGGAATAAACGTCGGATTCGTTGCCTTTGGTATCGTAAACTTCCGCGCTTTCGCGGATGTCGCCATCAAAGGTCAAAATATTAATCATCGGCAACTGATGACGGCGGCCAACTTCGTAGTCGTTAAAGTCGTGCGCCGGGGTGATTTTCACGCAGCCGGTGCCTTTTTCCATGTCGGCGTGTTCGTCGCCAACAATCGGAATGCGGCGGTTAACCAGCGGCAGCACTACGAATTTACCAATCAGGTCTTTGTAACGCGGATCTTCCGGGTTAACGGCCACGCCGGTATCGCCCAGCAGGGTTTCCGGACGGGTGGTGGCGACCACCAGGTAATCTTTACCGTCAGCGGTTTTCGCGCCATCGGCCAGCGGATAGCGAATGTGCCACATGGACCCTTTCGATTCGCGGTTTTCCACTTCGAGGTCGGAAATGGCGGTACGCAGTTTCGGGTCCCAGTTGACCAAGCGCTTGCCGCGATAAATCAGGTCTTCTTTGTACAGGCGAACGAAGACTTCTTTCACCGCGTTGGACAGGCCTTCATCCATCGTGAAGCGCTCGCGCTCCCAGTCGACGGAGTTGCCGAGGCGGCGCATCTGACGGGTAATGGTGCCGCCGGATTCCGCTTTCCACTGCCAGATTTTGTCGATGAAAGCATCGCGGCCGTAGTCGTGGCGGGTTTTACCTTCTTCAGCGGCAATCTTACGCTCAACCACCATTTGGGTAGCGATACCCGCGTGGTCGGTACCGGCCTGCCACAGGGTGTTTTTACCCTGCATGCGCTGGTAACGAATCATGGTATCCATGATGGTTTGCTGGAAGGCATGACCCATATGCAAACTGCCGGTGACGTTCGGCGGCGGGATCATGATGCAGAAGCTCTCCTGGCTTTCATCACCATTCGGTTTGAAATAGCCCTGCTTTTCCCAGTGCTCGTAAAGCGGCTGTTCGATATCTTGTGGGTTGTATGTCTTTTCCATTATTTCCAGGTTGCCGTGTTCAGGTTGAAACCAGCCATGCGGTACGCTTTATAGCGTTCGCGCGCCAGTTGTTTCAAAGAATCTTCGTAAGGGACAAAGTCTATCACTTCTGTGAAAGCGGTGGCAAAATCTGCAAAGTTTAGCCGCAGGCTGATAAGAATATCCCGCGGACTGCTGTTGCGCTTTTGCGGCCAGGCAATTTCCACCGGCGCGCCGCCTCTCGGGCCTTCGCCCGCCAGATTATGCGGCACAAAGCTCTCCGGAGGACGCGTCCACAGCGCTTCGTCGAGGCGAATAGCCTGCTGTTCATCTTCACAGGCGATCAGTACGCGCTTGCCGTTGCGCCAACGTTCTGCGGCAATTTCGCACACCAGCTGTTCGACGGCGCTGAGCTCGTCGACGGTGTCTTCGTTGTCCAGAAGATAGAACGTTGCGTTTTTCATATATGGGGCTTCTTGTTGTGGATTTAAATGCAAAGCCGGGTGGTGCTACGCTTACCCGGCCTACAAACGGCATCTTTCCGTCGGCCCGGTAAGCGTAGCGCCACCGGGCATCAGACGGCAATCACTCTTCGCCGTTAAAACCCGCACGATTGAGCAGGAACTGCGATAACAGCGCCACCGGGCGGCCGGTCGCGCCTTTGGCCTTCCCGGAACGCCAGGCGGTACCGGCGATGTCGAGGTGCGCCCAGTTGTACTTGCGGGTGAAGCGTGACAGGAAGCAGCCAGCGGTAATCGCGCCGCCAGGACGGCCGCCGATGTTGGCCATATCCGCAAAGTTGGACTCCAGCTGATCCTGGAACTCGTCGGCCAGCGGCAGACGCCATGCGCGGTCGCCGGCCAGTTCGGAGGCGCCGATCAGCTCATGAGCCAGCGGATTATGGTTCGACATCAGGCCGGTGATGTGATGGCCGAGGGCAATCACGCAGGCGCCGGTCAGCGTCGCAACGTCGATAACCGCTTCCGGCTCGAAGCGCTCAACGTAGGTCAGCACGTCGCACAGCACCAGACGGCCTTCGGCATCGGTATTCAGCACTTCAACGGTTTGTCCGGACATGGTGGTCAGAACATCGCCTGGGCGATACGCGCGACCGCCAGGCATGTTTTCACAGCCCGCCAGCACGCCGATGACGTTCAGCGGCAGCTGCAGCTCGGCAACCATTCGCATTACGCCGTAAACCGCCGCCGCGCCGCACATGTCGTACTTCATCTCGTCCATGCCTTCGGCAGGCTTGATGGAGATACCGCCGGAGTCGAAGGTCAGGCCTTTACCGACCAGCACGATAGGGCGCGCGTCTTCAGACGGGTTGCCTTTATACTCGATGACCGACATCAGCGACTCGTTCTGCGAGCCGTTGCCGACGGCAAGATAGGAGTTCATCCCCAGCTCGCGCATCTGCTGCTCGCCGATCACGCGGGTGATGACGTTCTTGCTGTAGGTGTCAGCTAACTGGCGCGCCTGGGAAGCCAGATAAGCCGCGTTACAGATATTCGGCGGCATGTTGCCGAGATCTTTCGCCGCTTTGATGCCGGCGGCAATCGCCAGGCCATGCTGAATGGCGCGTTCGCCGCTGGTGAGCTCGCGGCGGGTCGGCACGTTAAAGACCATTTTACGCAGCGGACGACGCGGCTCGCTTTTGTTGGTCTTCAACTGATCGAAGCTGTACAGCGTCTCTTTGGCGGTTTCAACGGCCTGGCGAACTTTCCAGTAGTTGTTGCGCCCTTTAACGTGCAGTTCGGTCAGGAAGCAGACGGCTTCCATCGAGCCAGTGTCATTCAGAGTATTAATGGTTTTCTGAATAACTTGTTTATACTGACGTTCATCCAGTTCGCGCTCTTTACCACAGCCGATGAGCAGAATGCGCTCAGACAGGATGTTCGGCACATGGTGCAGTAACAAGGTCTGGCCAGGCTTGCCTTCGAGCTCGCCGCGACGCAGCAGGGCGCTGATGTAACCGTCGCTGATTTTATCGAGTTGTTCGGCGATGGGGGAGAGGCGACGTGGTTCGAAGACGCCGACCACGATACAGGCACTCCGCTGCTTCTCCGGGCTACCGCTTTTTACACTGAACTCCATGCACTATGCTCCTGAATCTTAAAGACAACAGTGGTGGCTACGGCTATACTCGTCGCCTTTCCAGTTGCAGATGTGTTGGCTACGCCTGCTTACCCCTGACGCTGGCTGATGCCGCTTTGGGGCTTCACAGTCCTGCCGCCTTTCTACAACTCGAAATCCATTGAGTATATAATTGCAAGCTTTCGTAACTCATGTCCGCTGTTGCGGTGACTTCGTGTTAATCTTAACGTTATTACGGCCTTGGTTCGTCAGAAAAGATCCTGATACGCAGAACCGATGAGTCATTTAATCTTAGCGATGTTTTCGACGATAAAAGAGAATAAATGACGTTTAAGCCATGAAACAAGCAATTTTCCTGCAATAAGACGGGTTTTTACGGGCGTATTTATAGTGATAATCATAAGATATCTGGTTCGTGAGACGCTGAAAAGCCAGTTGGCGATCCTATTCATCCTGTTACTGATTTTCTTCTGTCAGAAACTCGTCAGGATCCTCGGCGCCGCGGTAGATGGCGATATCCCGACCAACCTGGTGCTCTCGCTGTTAGGGCTGGGCGTACCGGAAATGGCGCAGCTCATTCTGCCCCTGAGTCTTTTCCTCGGGTTGTTGATGACGCTGGGCAAACTGTATACCGAAAGTGAAATTACGGTGATGCACGCCTGCGGCTTGAGCAAAGCCGTATTGATTAAGGCGGCAATGATCCTTGCCCTGTTTACCGGCGCTGTCGCGGCGGTCAACGTGATGTGGGCGGGGCCGTGGTCGTCGCGCCATCAGGACGAAGTGCTGGCGGAAGCCAAAGCTAACCCCGGAATGGCGGCGCTGGCTCAGGGCCAGTTCCAGCAGGCCAGCGACGGCAGCGCGGTGTTGTTTATCGAAAACGTCAACGGTAACCGCTTCAACGACGTGTTCCTGGCGCAACTGAGGCCTAAAGGCAACGCGCGTCCTTCCGTGGTGGTTGCGGATTCCGGCGAGCTGTCGCAGAAAAAAGACGGCTCCCAGGTGGTCACGATGACTCAAGGGACGCGTTTTGAAGGCACGGCGATGCTGCGCGATTTCCGTATTACCGACTTTAAAAACTACCAGGCGGTTATTGGTCATCAGGCGGTAGCGGCCGATCCCAGCGACACCGAACAGATGAATATGCGCACGCTATGGCGTACCGACACCGATCGCGCCCGCGCCGAACTGCACTGGCGCTTCACGCTGGTGGCGGCGGTGTTCATGATGGCGCTGATGGTTGTCCCGCTCAGCGTGGTGAACCCGCGTCAGGGCCGCGTGCTGTCTATGCTGCCGGCGATGCTGCTGTATCTGGTGTTCTTCCTGCTGCAAACGTCGATCAAATCGAACGCGGGTAAAGGCAAAATGGACCCCGCCATCTGGATGTGGGGCGTGAACCTGCTCTACTTCGCGCTGGCGGTGCTGCTTAACCTGTGGGATACGGTGCCGATGCGTCGTTTCCGTGCCCGGTTTAATAAAGGAGCGGTGTGATGCAGGCGTTTGGCGTACTTGACCGCTATATCGGTAAAACCATTTTCAACACCATCATGATGACGCTGTTCATGCTGGTGTCGCTCTCCGGCATTATTAAGTTTGTCGACCAGCTGAAAAAAGCCGGGCAGGGCAGCTATGATGCGCTGGGAGCAGGACTCTATACCATTCTCAGCGTGCCAAAAGATGTGCAAATCTTCTTCCCAATGGCGGCCCTGCTTGGGGCTTTGCTGGGGCTGGGTATGCTGGCGCAGCGCAGCGAACTGGTGGTGATGCAGGCTTCCGGCTTTACCCGTATGCAGGTGGCGCTGGCGGTGATGAAAACGGCGATCCCGCTGGTGTTGTTGACCATGGCGATGGGTGAATGGGTGGCGCCGCAGGGCGAACAGATGGCGCGTAACTACCGTGCGCAGCAGATGTACGGCGGTTCGCTGCTGTCGACCCAGCAGGGGTTGTGGGCGAAAGACGGGCATAATTTTGTCTACATTGAACGCGTAAAGGGTAACGATGAGCTGGGCGGGGTGAGCATCTACCAGTTTAACGATAACCGTCGTCTGCAATCTGTTCGTTACGCCGCTTCCGCTAAGTTTGATAATGACGCCAAGATCTGGCGCCTGTCGCAGGTGGATGAATCTAATCTGACCGATCCGAAACAGGTTACCGGCACGCAAATGGTCAGCGGAACCTGGAAGACCAAACTGACGCCGGACAAACTCGGCGTGGTTGCGCTGGATCCGGACGCGCTATCAATCAGCGGCCTGCATAACTATGTGACCTATCTGAAGTCCAGCGGCCAGGATCCTGGCCGTTACCAGCTCAACATGTGGAGCAAAATCTTCCAGCCGCTGTCGGTGGCCGTGATGATGCTGATGGCGCTGTCGTTCATCTTTGGTCCCCTGCGGAGCGTGGCAATGGGCGTGAGAGTCGTTACCGGGATTAGCTTCGGCTTTATCTTTTACGTACTCGACCAGATATTTGGCCCGCTAACATTGGTTTACGGCATACCGCCGATAATCGGCGCGCTGCTGCCAAGCGCAAGCTTCTTCCTGATAAGCCTTTGGCTGATGATGAGAAAAGCGTAGTTCGATAAATGACCCGGCCAAGCGCAAGCAACGCCGGGTTTTTTGTGCCCGCGGTTTGAGTGGCGATCCGCAGTGTAATGCCCTGTATTGTTGTCGCCCGGATCGGACGCAGCGCGCCGCAATCCGGGGCTCGACGCTGACGTTAACGGCGCCTTCCGCCTAGCAGGCTTCCCAGCATACCGCGGACGATCTGGTTGGTGACCTGACGTACGGCGCTTTTGGCGGCGGTCTGCACAATACCATCTCGTTTACCGCCGCGCGGGCCGGTAGTGCCGAACAGAATATCTTTCAGTCCCCCGAGCAGCCCGTCGTCATCGCCGCTTTGTTGGCCTTTTGCCGGCGGCGCCGACTGCTGCTCGGTGGCGACCTGCACCCCTTTTTGCAGCATTTCGAAGGCCGATTCGCGGTCAATCTCTTCTTCATACTTGCCGTACAGCGCCGAGTGGTTAATCAGGCCATTTCGCTCATCGTCGCTGACCGGCCCCATCCGCGAGCAAGGGGCGATAACCATCGCTCTTTCTACTATCGATGGGCTGCCTTTTTCGTCGAGGAAGGAGATCAGCGCTTCGCCGGTACCGAGCTCCTGAATGGCCTGCTCGGTACTGAACGCCGGATTGGCGCGCATGGTTTGGGCGGCGGTCTTCACCGCTTTTTGATCCTTCGGGGTAAAGGCGCGCAGGGCATGCTGCACGCGGTTGCCCAACTGGCCGAGCACGGCATCCGGGATATCCGATGGATTCTGCGAGACAAAATAGACGCCGACCCCTTTAGAACGGATAAGGCGAATCACCTGCTCGATTTTATCCAGCAGTACCTGCGGCGCATCGTTAAACAGCAGGTGGGCTTCGTCGAAGAAGAACACCAGCTTCGGTTTTTCGAGGTCGCCGGCTTCCGGCAGGCGCTCGTAGAGTTCGGAGAGCATCCACAGCAGGCTGGCGGCGTACAGCTTCGGCATCTGATAGAGCTTTTCAGCGCTGAGGATATTAATCACCCCTTTACCGCTGGCATCGACACGCATCCAGTCCTGAATATCCAGCATCGGTTCGCCGAAGAAGTGCTCTGCGCCCTGCTGCTCCAGGGTCAAGAGCCCACGTTGGATAGCGCCTACCGAAGCGCTGCTAATGTTGCCGTACTGATTCTGGAAGGCTTTGGCGTTATCACCGATAAACTGGGTGATGGCGCGGAGATCTTTAAAGTCCAGCAGCAGCAGGCCGCGATCGTCAGCGATACGGAAAATAATGTTCAGCACGCCGCTTTGTACTTCATTCAGGTTGAGCAAGCGGGCGAGCAGCAGGGGGCCGAGGTCCGACACCGTAGCGCGCACCGGGTGGCCCTTTTCACCAAAGATATCCCAAACAACCACCGGGTTGGCGTGCGGCTCCCAGTCGGTAACGCCGATTTTTTCCAGACGCGCCTGAAGCTTCTCAGAGCTCTGCCCTGCCTCCGCGATACCGGTCAGGTCGCCTTTCACATCGGCCATAAAGACCGGTACGCCGATCTCCGAAAATGACTCCGCCAGTTTTTGCAAAGTTACGGTTTTACCGGTACCGGTGGCGCCGGTAATTAGACCGTGACGGTTAGCCATTGCTGGCAGCAGATGGAGCTGTTTGTCCAGCGTGCGTGCGATTAGCAAGGGTGAGCTCATGATCGATTCCTCCATTTATCCTGCGTCGATTATAGGCAACCTGACAGCAAAAGATGGAGGAAATCGATAACTCTCAACGTTTAATCTTACGCGCAGTGGCGCTGAATCAGCGCAATGCTCTGTTCAATCTCGCGGCGAATATCCTCTTCGCGCCATGACGCCAGCTGCGGAGCGAAAGGCTCGAAGGCGTAATCCCCCTGGTATCCGCGGGCTTCGAGATGCCGCACCTGTTGACAGGTCAGCAGCCGGTCATGCGGCGTCAGCATGATGCGCTCGTCGTCGGTCAACTGTTCTCGCGGGCGGGAATCGTCAACGCCGGAGAGATGAACCAGACCTATCTCAGCAATGTCCAGCTGGCTGAATTCCTCTTCTGCTTGTGGATAAAGATGATGGTGGAAAGTATCAATTAATAGCTTAAACGGTACCTGGGCGTCGCGAATGAGCGCCTGAGCCTGCGCCGCCGAGCGTAGCGAACTTTGTGGGAAGCCTAGCGGCTCGACCAGGCCCTGAATGCCATATTGTTCGAACAGCGGCGCCAGCTCGCGCATAGCGGCAAGCGTTTCTTGCGGCGCTACCGTGGTACCATCATTTAACGGGCACATCACCAGCGATTTGGCGCCAATAGCCTGCGCCTCTTTCAGCAGCGACTCCGTCAGGTGACGTACTTCAGCGCTGTGGCGGTTGAAAGGATAGACGGCGTTGATCGTCAGAATCTCAAGCTGGTAACGGTCGGCCAGCCTGCGCACCTGCTGGTGGGTGAGCGCGTCGGTGACTTTACCGCTGGGTAAATCATTACGCAGCTCTACCTTGTGCAGCCCGAGTTCGCTCACCAGACGGAAAAACGCCTCAATGCTGAGCGACGGCGCAATTTTACGATTGATACAGAAACGCTGCAGGGCAATGGCCATTTGACACTCCTGACAAGATATTGACTGGTTTAGTTCGCTTTCCAGATAGTTAAAATGTTTATTTCATCATTGGCAATGGATGAAATGATGGTTGTTTGAGCACGATCGCAAAAAAGTTGCTGCGCCATTTCATGGTTTACATCAAAGATAACCGCATAAAATCTCACCTTCGCTACTGCTGTGATTTGAAATTGTATGGAGAGTGGTTTGCTGAAAAATGCGACAACCATCACCAAAGTAGAATTTCATTTTATCTGATTATTGAAATATAAATTTCATTTTACTACGGTTATAGCACAGCACAATCAGCGACGGGCCGTAACTTGAACGGCCTTCTACACTATGAGGCGAGAAGATGACTATCACAGGTAACTTTATTGGTGGGAAAACGGTAACCAGCAGCAGCCAGGAAACGATGCCGGTGTACGATCCGGCTACTGGCGATGTGGTTCGCGAAGTCACGCTTTCCACCGCGCAGGAGGTTTCCGATGCAATCCAGGTCGCTCGCGACGCTTTTGACAGCTGGTCCCGCACCACGCCGCTGCGCCGCGCCCGCGTGCTGTTCAATTTCAAAATGCTGCTCGAACAGCACGTCGATGAACTGGCGGGCATTATCGTTAGCGAGCATGGCAAAGTATGGTCCGATGCGTTGGGCGAGCTGACCCGGGGCATGGAAGTGGTTGAGTTTGCCTGCGGCATTCCGCACCTCATTAAAGGTGAGTTTTCTTCCGACGTGGGTACCGGCGTCGACAGCTATTCGCTCATGCAGCCGCTGGGCGTGGTGGCGGGGATAACGCCGTTTAATTTCCCGGCGATGGTGCCGATGTGGATGTTCCCCATCGCGCTGGCCTGCGGCAACAGCTTCGTGCTAAAACCACCTGCGCTGGCCCCGACCGCGGCGGTACGCATGGCTGAGTTACTGAAAGAAGCCGGTCTGCCGGATGGCGTCTTTAACGTCATTCACTGCAGCAATGAAGATGCCGAGCAGCTTTATACCGACCCGCGTATTGCCGCCGTCAGCTTTGTCGGCTCCTCCGGCGTGGCGGAATATATCTATAAAACCGCCAGCGCTCACGGAAAACGCGTCCAGGCGTTTGGCGCGGCGAAAAACCATGCCATCGTGATGCCGGACGCCGATCTTGATGCGACCGTGAATGCCATTATGGGCGGCGCGTATGGTTCCGCTGGCGAGCGCTGCATGGCCCTGCCGGTAGTGGTGGCCGTCGGTGACGAGACTGCAGATAAGTTGATTGCCCGCCTGAAACCATTAGTCGAGTCGCTGAAAGTCGGTCCTGGCTGCCTGCGCGGCAAAGACGAAAACGAAATGGGGCCGGTGGTATCCGAAGCGCATCAGAAAAAAGTACTTGGCTATATTGATAAGGGCGTCAGCGAAGGGGCGTCGTTGGTGGTGGATGGCCGCAGGCTGCGCGTGGCCGGGCATGAGGACGGATATTACGTTGGCGGTACGCTGTTTGACCACGTCACTCCGGAAATGACCATTTGGCGCGAAGAGATTTTTGGTCCGGTGCTGGGGATTGTCCGCGTCGCTGATTACCAAAGCGCGCTGTCGCTGGTTAACAGCCACGAATTCGGTAACGGCAGCGCCGTCTTTACCAGCAACGGCCATACCGCCCGCGAGTTCGTCCATGACGTACAGGCCGGCATGGTTGGCGTCAACGTACCGGTGCCGGTGCCGATGGCCTTCCATAGCTTCGGCGGCTGGAAGCGCTCGGTATTTGGCGCGCTGAACGTCCACGGGCCGGACGGCGTCCGCTTCTATACCCGTATGAAAACTGCCACCGTGCGTTGGCCGCAGGGGCAGCAAACCGTATCTGAATTCAGTATGCCGACGTTAGGTTAATCGGCGAAGGAGAACGCTATGTCGTTATTGGCTAAAGCGCAACAAGAGGGACATATCCAGCACATCACCCCGCAGAGCGCGGGGTGGCAGTATATTGGCTTTGATGTCTGGATGTTAAAACAGGGGCAAACCGTGACCCTGGAGAGCGGTGATCGTGAGCTATGTCTGGTTCTGGTCTCTGGGCTGGCCTCGATCAAAACTCAGCACGCCGATTTTCCCGACCTTGGTAAACGCATGTCGCCATTCGAGCGTACGCCGCCGTGGTCGGTCTATGTGCCGCCGCACGATAAGGTCGAGGTCACTGCAGATTCCGATCTTGAGCTGGCGGTCTGCAGCGCGCCGGGCAAAGGCAGCTTCCCGGCGCGAGTGATACGGCCTGAGGATGTCGGCGTAGAGCATCGCGGTAAAGGGCGCAACCAGCGGCTGGTACATAATATCCTGCCGGATAATGCGCAGGCGGATTGCCTGCTGGTGGTGGAAGTCTACACCGAAGAAGGGGCGACCAGCTCCTGGCCATCGCACAAGCACGATACCGCGCTGCCGGGGCAGGAAACCCAGCTGGAAGAGACCTACTACCACCGCTTCGATCCGCCGCAAGGCTTTGCCTTTCAGCGAGTGTACACCGATGACCGCAGCCTGGATGCCTGTATGGCGCCCTATAACCATGATGTGGTGATGGTGCCGCGCGGCTACCATCCGGTAGCGGCGATCGCCGGTTACAACAGCTACTATCTGAACGTAATGGCGGGGCCGGATCGTAAGTGGCTATTTACCTGGGAAGACGATCACGCCTGGATCAACAGCGATCGCTATTCATAGCGTGCGATATACGAGAAAAGCCGGGGATGTCCCCGGCTTTTTTGTCTGTTGATTGCCGTTGTATACAGCGTAGTGCAACGGGTAATCAGGCGCGGTGCTGCTGCGGCTCTTTGCTGCTATTCAATGCCAGCGATACCGCTAGCGTCTGGGCCAGGCACAGCGAGGCCACCTGCGAGCGGAAACCATCAACCTGCGCTTCACGCACCACAAAGCACACATCACTGAAGGCGGCAAGCGGGCTTACCTGGCTATCGGTAATGGCGATTTGTCGCGCCTTGCGCTGGGCGCCAAGCTCAACCAGCTCCACCACTTCACGGGCATAAGGCGAGAAGCTCACCGCCACGACCACATCCTTCGGCCCCACCAGACTGAGCTGCTCGGTGAACATCCCGCCGAGGCCGTCGATCAGGAAGGCTTTGCGATCCAGATGGCGCAGCGCGTAGGTCAGGTAAGAAGCGACGCTAAATGAGCGACGCAGGCCGATGACATAGATATTTTCCGCATCCGCCAGTAAATCTACCGCCCGGTTGAGGTCTTCGCCGGAGGTCTGCATTGCCAGTTGCTGCAGCGCCTGGGTATTGACCATGCTGAACATGTTGAGGATTTCCGTCGGCGTTTCCGGCGGCGTCGTTTCGTCGTTAGTGGTCTGGCGGAACAGACGCGCGCGCTCGGTGTAGTTGGCGGTCTCTTCCATCAGATGCTGCCTGAACATCTGCTTCATTTCGTTAAAGCCGCTGAAGCCAAAGGCGTTAGCGAAGCGAATCAGCGTTGAGGGCGGAACGTCAGCCTGTTGCGCAATGGAGGCTACTGTATCGAAAGCAACGCTATTACTGTTATCCAGTATATAGCGCGCCACCTGCTTCAGACGTTTGCTGAGCGTGTCGTAGCGCCGTCTGATTTCATCCTGCAGGATGGTCAGTTGGGTCGGATTATTAGCCATAAGTTGCGCTCTGAGAAAATGGAAGGAATATGGCTTCCAGTGTACCAAATGAAGCGAATTTTTCATTTTTTGCGATGAAATACGCGATTCATTTCACGAAGAAACCGCAGGCCCGCCGCTTTCAAGGAAGAGGCGGGCCTGAAGGAGGTTAGCCGCGCGCTTCGCGCCAGTAGCCGATGAGCCGTAGATAGTTGCGTTTCACTTCATCGATTAGCGCGGCGTCATCCAGTTCGCCCTGCATCCAGCGGCGCGAAGGCTGGCCAAATATGGTTCGGCCGACGGCAAAACCCTTGATCATCGGGTGCCCGGCCGCTTCGGCGAAACCTGAACGCAATCGATCCGATGGCGCATCCAGCCCCAGGAGCAGGATGCCCCGGCACCATGGGTCTTCGCGCTCGATAAGCGCTGAAATCCGCTCCCACTGGGCGCTGGCCAGCGGCGGCAGCTTCCACCAGTCCGGCTGGATGCCCAACTGATAGAAATGCTCCAGCATAGTGTGGTAGTGGCGTTCATCTTTGTCCGGTCCGTTCTCCGGCAGGATCACTTCCAATAGCAGCTCGTGCCCCGACTTATTGCAGGCCTGCCAGACTTCCAGCAGCAGCGCGTCCTGCTCGGCGCGCAGCGCTGCCGGGTCATCCGGGTGGTAAAAGACCAGGCATTTGACGACGTGCTCAAGCGGCCAGTCGATCAGCTGTGAGCCAATATTGCCATGTTCAAGACGTAGCGGACGCGAGCTGGGGAGCTCAATCGGCCGACCGATCCACCAGCCTTTACCGGTAATGGCGTTAAGTGAACGTTGACCATAGGTTCCATCGGCGAGGATGCCGCTACGCCGATCCAGTCCGGCCTCTGTGGCTGCCGCCTCGGCGGCGGCCAACAGTAGCAGTTTGAGTTCGGGAATACAGGCCGGGTCGCGCCCGGTTTCTAATGCCAAATCCGCCAGCTGTTTACGATGGTCAAAGGCGAAGATACACAGTTCCGGCCACGACTGGCGTCGGCTGGTCACCCGGTGCAAATGATTAAGCCGCGCGTCGATATCCGGGCGTGGAACGGCACCGGCCCGCGATAGATAATCATCAAGCTCCACTTTCGTCGGCATCGCCGGCGCGCAGCCGTGACGTGACACCACCAGCGCGCCGCAGGCGTTGGCGTAGCGGCAGGCCTGTTCCCAACCTTCATCATTAAGCCAGCCGCGCAGCAGTCCGGACATAAAAGCGTCGCCGGCACCGAGTACGTTGAGTACTTCGACGCGAACGCCTTGCTGCAGCGGCACTTCGTCCCAGCTATCCGGGATGGCGCCCTCCAGCACCACGCAGCCCATCGGCCCGCGCTTGCAGACCAGCGTCGCGTTGGTGGCATGGCGAACGTTTTTCAACGCGGTGAGGGTATCGGTGCTGCCGCCGGCAATATGAAACTCTTCTTCAGTGCCGACGACTAAATCGAACAGGTGCAGAACTTCCTGCAACTGACGGGTCACCGGACCCGACTCAATGAAACGCGTTTCACCGTCGCCCAGCGAAGTGAGCCCCCACAGCACCGGACGGTAATCGATATCCAGTGCGGTACGCAGGCCGTGGCGGCGGGCGTATTCCAGCGCCTTCAGTACCGCATCGCGGGTATTGGCGTGTGAAAGGTGGGTGCCGGTCACCGCCAGAGCGCGTGAAGAGGCGATGTACTCTTCATTGATATCGTCAGGCGTCAGCGCCATATCGGCGCAGTTGTCGCGGTAGAAAATCAGCGGGAAGGTATCCTGATCCTTAATGCCCAGCATCACCAATGCGGTCAGCCGTTCTTTATCCGTGATCAGATATTCGGTATCGACACCTGCGCGGCGGAGGGTTTCACGCAGAAACCGGCCGTTGTGCTCATCGCCCACCCGCGCCAGCATCGCCGATTTTAATCCCTGAATCGCGGTACCAAAGGCGACGTTGCCCGAGGAACCGCCGAGATACTTGGCGAAACTGGCCACATCTTCCAATCTTGCCCCTATCTGCTGGGCGTAGAGATCGACGGCCACCCGGCCAATACAGATGACGTCGAGCCGCTTAACTGCTGCATTCATCGCTAGGGTTTCCTTTTGCAAATCTGCTGCCAGGAGAAGGTCGCATGAGTGACAGTCTGCCGTGAACAGCCTGATGGTTATTAGTTATCTCTAGTTTGAGAAATAAATATTTCATTTTCAAATCTAATCGAAATTAAAAAACCAAAAGTGTGAAGGATCTACCACTCTGCGCGGATGAGCGGCTGCCCACCCATACATGTTGTATGCATCCCGCTTATCCATGTTTCCCTTTTTTTAATATCAATATTATCCATAATTTTCATGTAGATAATCTTATATTCACCCTTTCGTTTGGAAACCTGCTCGCGAAGGAGATGTAAGTGAAACGTGTGAAATGGGTAGAGAGTTTGATCCTTCTCGCAAAATGAAACATTTCTTCTGTATTTGTGTTTAATGAAAAAAATGTTTGCCTATAATCCAAAAATATTCCAGTGGACGTTAACGGCTTTCCCTCACCAACGCCATCTTCTCTGGCGAGCAAAGCGCTAACTCACACGACAAATACTGAACGATAAGGATTAGGCAACATGGGCAAACTGAGACTGACAATGGCGCAGGCGCTGGTGAAGTTCCTTGATAACCAGTATCTGGAGGTGGACGGCGAAGCGCAGAAATTCGTGAAAGGGATTTTCGCTATTTTTGGTCACGGCAACGTGTTGGGCTTAGGCCAGGCGCTGGAAGAGAACAGCGGCGAACTGCGGGTTTACCAGGGGCGTAATGAACAAGGCATGGCCCATGCGGCTACAGGCTTTGCCCGTCAATCACTGCGCCGGCAGATCATTGCCTGCACTTCTTCCATCGGTCCGGGGGCGGCCAACATGATCACCGCCGCGGCGACGGCTACGGCCAACCGTATCCCGTTGTTATTACTGCCGGGCGATGTCTTTGCCACCCGCCAGCCGGACCCGGTACTGCAGCAAATCGAACAGAGCCACGATCTGAGTATCACGACTAACGACGCATTTCGCGCGGTGAGTAAGTACTGGGATCGAATTACACGCCCGGAACAGCTAATGAGCGCCTGCATTAATGCCATGCGCGTGCTGACGGATCCGGCGGAAACCGGCGCGGTCACCTTGTGTCTGCCGCAGGACGTGCAGGGTGAAGCCTGGGATTATCCCGAGTCCTTTTTTGCCCGCCGCGTCCACCGTCTGGATCGCCGTCCGCCAAGCGCAGCGCAGCTGTCGGATGCGGTAGCGGCAATTAAAACCAGCCGTAAACCGCTCATCGTCTGCGGCGGCGGCGTGAAATATTCCGCGGCAGGTGAAGCGCTGGTGAGCTTCGCCGAACGTTACGGCATTCCGTTTGCGGAAACACAGGCCGGTAAGGGTACGGTGGTTTCATCGCATCCGCTGAACGTCGGCGGCGTTGGCGAAACGGGCTGTCTGGCTGCCAACCTGTTAGCGAAAGAGGCCGATCTGGTCATCGGTATCGGCACGCGCTTTAGCGATTTCACCACCTCCTCGAAATGGATATTCCAGTCCCCGGGCGTGCGCTTTCTTAACGTTAACGTCAGTAATTTTGATGCCTGGAAGCTGGACGGCATCCCAATGCTGGCGGACGCCCGCGAGGCGCTAAGCGCGCTCAGCGCTGCGCTGGCGAACGAGTCCTGGCAGGCAGGATGGGGCGCGCAGATTGCAAGCGTGCAGAGCCGGCAGATGAAAGAGACCCAGCGCGTCTACCAGGCTGTCTGGCAGGAAACGGATTTCGTACCAGAAATTGACGACCATATTGACCGTGAATCGGTATATCGCGAATTCCGTCAAATCACGGATTCCACCCTGACGCAAAGCAGCGTTCTTGGCCTGCTGAACGAGTCGCTGGCGGCGGATGCGGTCATTGTGGCGGCGGCGGGCAGCCTGCCGGGGGATTTACAACGCGTCTGGCGCAACCGGGCGGTGAATACCTATCACGTCGAGTACGGCTACTCGTGCATGGGCTATGAGGTCAACGCCGCTCTCGGCGTGAAGCTGGCGCAGCCGCAGAGCGAGGTCTATTCGCTGGTCGGCGATGGCTCCTTCATGATGCTGCATTCTGAACTGGTCACCTCCCTGCAGGAGCGGGCGAAGATCAACGTCATTCTGCTCGACAACATGGCGAATGGCTGCATCAACAACCTGCAGCTGGAACACGGTATGGATAGCTTCGGCACCGAGTTCCGCTACCGCTCGGCGGAAAATGGCCGGTTGCAGGGCGGGCTGGTGCCGGTGGATTTCGCCACGATCGCTTCCGGCTACGGCTGCAAGACCTGGCGGGTCACCACCCTTGAAGAGCTACGCCACGCGCTGGATGCCGCTCGCCGTGAAACCGTCAGCACGCTCATCGACATTAAAGTACTGCCGAAAACTATGGTCCACAAATACGGTAGCTGGTGGAACGTTGGCGTGGCGCAGACGGCGCTGTCGGAACGTATCCGTAAAGTCGCTGAAATGATTAATGAAAAACGCGCCCAGGCGCGGGATTACTAACAAAGAACACGAACCCTGAACCCTACAGAACTACGGAGAGAACCATCATGTCACTCAAATTAGGTGTCATCGGCGCAGGCGCCATCGGTAAAGAACATATCCGTCGCTGCACCCAGGTCCTACAGGGGGCGACCGTGGTCGCCGTTTCCGATATCAACGCCGATAACGCCCGTGCGGCAGTAGCGCTGCCGGGCGTGCAGGCGGAAGTCTACGCCGACGGTCATGATGTGATTAAAGCCAGCGACGTTGACGCCGTGCTGGTGACCTCCTGGGATCCAACCCATGAAGAGTACACCCTGGCGGCTATTGAGGCCGGTAAGCCCGTATTTTGCGAAAAGCCGTTGGCGATGAGCGCGGAAGGCTGCCGCCGCATCGTTGATGCGGAAATGAAAGCCGGGCGTCGCCTCGTTCAGGTCGGCTTTATGCGTCCTTACGATGAAGGCTATCTGGCGCTGAAGAAAGTCATTGATGACGGCGATATCGGCGCGCCGCTGATGCTGCGCTGCGCCCACCGCAACCAGTCGGTCGGCGAGAACTACACCACCGATATGGCGATCACCAACACCCTGATCCACGAGCTGGACGTGCTGCGCTGGCTGCTAAATGACGACTACCGCTCCGTACAGGTACGCTTCCCGCGTTCGACCTCCCATACCCATGCGCGGCTGAAAGATCCACAGATCGTCTCGTTTGAAACGAAAAAGGGCACCCTGATCGACGTCGAAGTCTTCGTAAATTGCCAGTACGGCTACGACATTCAGTGCGAAGTCGTTGGCGAAACGGGCATTGCGCGCCTGCCGGAACCGTCGGCGGTGGAGATGCGTAAAGCCGCCAGCCTGTCGACCGCCATCCTCACCGACTGGAAAGACCGTTTCATCAAAGCCTACGACGTCGAACTGCAGGCATTTATCAATGATGTGAAAGCCGGCAAGCTGCAGGGCCCCTCAGCCTGGGACGGCTATGCGGCATCGGTTGCCGCCGACGCCTGTCTGAAAGCGCAGGAGTGTAACGAACCGGTAGCCGTGACGCTGCCTGAATGCCCGGCATTCTACCAACGCTAAATCCTCCTTCACCGACGTAACGTTTCAAACAGGTAACGACGATGAAAATTGCTTTTGATGTCGATGTGATTCGCGATCTCGGGATCACCAGAATGGTCCAGCAGGTGGCCGAGTGGGGCTACAAATACATTGAGCAATCGCCGCACCCGCAGATTAACCCGTTCTACAAACATCCGCGCGCCAGCCGAGAGATCATGGCCGAGTACAAGCAGGCGCTGCGCGACAACGGCGTTGAGCTCTCCTCGTTCATCTGCGTATATCGCTGGTCCGGCCCGGATGAACTGCGTCGTCAGGCGGCGGTGAAGAACTGGAAGCGGTTAATCGAAGTGGCGGTGGAGATGGGCGTGCAGGTTATCAATACCGAATTTTCCGGCGATCCTAACCAGCCGGAAATTTGCGAAGAAATGTTCTACCGCTCGATGGAAGAATTACTGCCGATATTCGAACGTGAAGGTATCCGCGTCGAAATCCAGGCCCACCCGTGGGACTTCTGCGAAGAAAACAACGAGACGGTGGATATCGTGAAGTCCTTTCGCAGCGACAACGTGAAGTATGTCTACAGCGTGCCGCACACCTTCTTCTACGACAAAGGTAAAGGTGAAGTCGAGAAGATGCTGCGCTATGCCGGTCAGGACCTGTCGCACGTGCTGATTGCCGATACCCGCAACCACACCAAACACTGCCGCTATATCGTTAATCCGCCGGGCGTTGACGCCGCCGTACACCAGCACGTCGGCGTCGGTGAGGGGGATGTCGATTTCGATGCCCTGTTCCGCACCCTGCGCGATATGCGCTTCGCTGAACAGACCTTCAAAGTTGGCGGTGAACCGATCGTCTGCACCTCGCTGTTTGGTTACCCGGAAAAGATGAAATACCAGGCCGTGGAAACGCGTGAACTTATCGAACGTGAACTGCTGCGCCGGTAAGGCGCGGCGGCAGGAGCATCAAAATGAACAAAGACAATGTCAAACTGGCTATCGCCCCTATCGGTTGGACTAACGACGATATGCCTGAGCTGGGAAGCGAAAACACCTTCCAGCAAACGGTCAGCGAAATGGCGCTGGCCGGGTTTACCGGCAGCGAAGTCGGCAGCAAATATCCGCGCGATCCGGCGGTGCTGAAGCCGATGCTGGATATTCGCGGCATGCAAATTTGCAACGCCTGGTTCAGCACCTTCTTCGCGAATGGCCAAAAAGAAAAAACCATCGATGAATTCGTTAATCACATGAATTTTCTCCATGCGATGGGCGCGAAGGTGATTGGCTGCTCTGAGCAAAGCGGCAGTATCCAGGGGCTCGATAAACCGATTCTCGGCGATGCGAAGCCGTGCTTTAGCGACGAAGAGTGGCAGCGGGTAGCCGAAGGTTATAACGCGCTTGGCAAGCTGGCGGCAGAAAAGGGGATGCAGGTTTGCCTGCATCACCATATGGGCACCGGCATTCAGACTACCGCGGAGATCGACAAGTTTATGTCGCTGGTGGATGAACGCGTCTTCCTGCTCTACGACACCGGTCACGCCTGGTATTCGGAAGGCGGCGAGGCGCCGATGCTGGCAATCCTGAAAAAATATCTGCCGCGCATTAACCACGTGCATCTGAAAGACGTCCGCCCCGCGGTGATCGAGCAGGTGCGCCGCGAAGGGCTCTCATTCCTCGACGGCGTCAAGAAAGGCACCTTTACCGTACCGGGAGATGGCGAAATAGATTTCCGTCCGGTCTTCCAGTTGCTGGATGACTACGGCTACAAGGGCTGGATGGTGGTGGAAGCCGAACAAGACCCCGCGCTGGCGAACCCCTTCGAATACGCCGTAAAGGCGCGTAAATACATCCGCGAAACGGCAGGAATCTGATCGTTGATGCATTTCGGGCCACACAGCTGCGTGGCCCGCTTTTTCTAAACCTCAAGAGAACCACACGAGAACGACACGTCCGTGAGGCAGGAGGCCTCTGTATTCAGACAAGAGCATATCTTCCCCCTACAAGGTAGGTTACTGGAGTCTTCTATGTCACAGGAACAATATCTCACACTCAATAAAGCGTCGGGGCCGAATAGCGACGCCCCGGCAACGCCGTTTGTTAAGATCGTCGCGTTGATTGCGACCTTAGGCGGTTTACTCTTTGGCTACGACACCGGAGTGATTTCCGGCGCCCTACTGTTTATGGGTAAGGAGCTGCATCTCACGCCGTTTACCACCGGGCTGGTGACCAGCTCGCTGCTGTTCGGCGCCGCATTCGGCGCACTGCTTTCTGGCCATCTGGCCAGCGCCGCAGGCAGAAAGAAAATCATCCTCTGGCTGGCGGTGATCTTCGCTATCGGCGCGGTGGGTACTGCCCTCGCGCCGGACGTCAACTGGATGATTTTCTTCCGCCTGGTTCTCGGCGTAGCGGTTGGCGGCGCGGCGGCAACGGTGCCGGTATATATCGCTGAGATGGCGCCGGCCAACAAACGCGGGCAACTGGTTACGCTGCAGGAACTGATGATCGTCTCAGGCCAGCTGCTGGCCTATATCTCTAACGCCACCTTCCATGAGTTGTGGGGCGGTGAAAGTACCTGGCGCTGGATGCTGGCGGTGGCGACGCTACCTGCCGTGCTGCTGTGGTTTGGCATGATGTTTATGCCGGATACCCCGCGCTGGTATGCGATGAAAGGCCGACTGGCGGAAGCGCGCCGGGTGCTGGAGCGTACGCGGCGTAAAGATGATGTCGAATGGGAGCTAATGGAGATTACGGAAACTCTCGACGAGCAGCGCAATCTTGGTAAGCCAAAAATTCGTGAAATCATGACCCCGTGGCTGTTTAAGCTGTTCATGATCGGTATCGGCGTGGCGGTTATTCAGCAGCTGACCGGCGTCAATACCATTATGTACTATGCGCCGACGGTGCTGACCTCGGTCGGTATGACCGATAATGCCGCGCTGTTCGCCACCATTGCCAACGGCGTGGTTTCGGTGCTGATGACCTTTGTCGGTATCTGGATGCTGGGGAAGATAGGCCGTCGCCCGATGACCATGATCGGCCAGTTCGGCTGTACCGCCTGCCTGGTGTTTATCGGCGCGGTGAGCTACCTGCTGCCGGAAACGGTCAATGGTCAGCCGGATGCGCTGCGCGCCTATATGGTACTGGCGGGAATGCTGTTGTTCCTGAGCTTCCAGCAGGGGGCGCTGTCACCGGTGACCTGGCTGCTGTTGTCGGAAATTTTCCCAACCCGGATGCGCGGGATGTTTATGGGCGGGGCGGTGTTCTCAATGTGGATTGCCAACTTCCTGATCTCGCTGTTCTTCCCGATGCTACTGTCGTGGGTCGGCCTCTCCGGAACCTTCTTTATTTTTGCGGCAATCGGCATCTTCGGCGCGATCTTCGTGATCAAATGCGTGCCGGAAACGCGCAACCGCAGCCTTGAGCAGATCGAGCACTATCTGCGTGAGAAGCTGGATACCAGCCCGGCGGGAAAAGCCTACGCGCGTAAATCCTGGGCTTCGTCGCAGGCGGATAAAATCTAAGGCTTCGCAAAAACTCTCCGGCGCATTCTGCGCTGGGGGCGGTTGGTCACCCGGCTTGGGCGTTTACGCCGCAAGCCGGGCGCCCCGCTACAGACCTGTGCTACTTCACTTCTCCCAGCGCGGTCTTATCAACATAAGGTTTCATTAGCGCGTCAGCTTCCTTCTGTGCCGTCTGTACCGCAGCTTCCGGCGTTACTTTGGCATCGTTGACCACCGCCGCCAGCTGGTTCTCCATCGCCTTACGCACGGCGACGGTCTCCCAGGTGGAGTACCACGGATGCGCGTACTTCAGCTGTTCAAGGGCGATCGCCGCCCGTGGATCCTGCTGCAGATATGCTTTCATCTCCGGCGTATCGTAAGAAGCCTTGCGCGGCGAGAAGTAGCCGGTAAAGCGGCTCCACGCGCCGTTCACCTGCGGGCTCACCAGATAAGTCAGGAACTGGTAGGCCGCTTTCTTCTGCGCGTCGTTGATGCCTTTAAAGCTCACCAGGCTGGCGCCGCCGATCGGCACCGCGCGCTGCTCTTTGGCTGGTAGCATGGCGACACCGAGTTCAAAATCTTTACTGTTCTCGCGCATAAAGCCCAGCGCGCCGGTGCTGAGCATCGCCATTCCGAGCTTGCCGGAGAAGAATGCGGCGCTGATCTGCTTCGAATTCAGTACCCCGGAAGGCATCACTTTGTCTTTGTAGATCAGATCCTGCCAGAAGCGTAGAGCGCCGATAGCGGTCGGCGAGTTGTAATAAACCTCACCCGGATAGTCTTCATTGAAATATTTACCGCCGTTGGCGCGCACCAGCGCCGAGAAGATCCAGCCGCCGTAGTCGTCGTTGGTCGACGGCAGCATGATCCCCCACTGGCCTTTGCTCTCGTCGGTCAGCTTTTTGGCATCGGCCAGCAGCTCGGCCCAGGTCTGCGGCGGCTGGGTGATCCCAGCCCGATCGAACAGCGTCTTGTTGTAGTAGAGGATCGGCGTCGAGTTATGGAACGGGATCGCATAGGTGGTGCCCATCACCTGGGCGTTCTTATGCATCGCTGGCCAGAACTCCTTTTGCAGAAAATCGCCGGCCTTTTGATCGCCATATTTAAACAGTTCGTCCATCGGCAGGATCTCACCCTTCAGCGCCAGATCGGTGGTGAAATTAGCGGACATGATCACCAGCGCCGGCGGTTGTCCGGCCTTCTGTGCGGATTCGGCTTTGATCTTGGTGGTGTCATAGTTGCCGGTGAAGATGCCGCGTACTTCGACATCCTGCTGCGAGTCATTGAACGCTTTAATAACGCGGGTCATCTCCATCGTCAGCTTGCCGTCTACCGGGGCCGGAAACATGAAGTCTATTTTCTCTTTCGCCAGCGCCGCGCCGCTCAGAGCGAGGCTGAGCCCAACCGTCAGGGCGGTGAAGGGTTTAAACATGATTACACTCCATCAGTAAATTATGCTGGGTCTCAGCATGAAAAAGATGCACATCGGCAGGCGAGAAGCCGAGGATCAGCGATTCGCCTTTTTCCGGTACTGCGCCGCGGTGGCGGCGGCTAAAGCGCAGGGTGCCGATCGGGGTGCTGACGTGGAGCAGATAATCGGCTCCCATCAGTTCTCGTTGCAGGACGGTGCCCGGCAGGTGCAGATGGCCTTGCTCCACGCGGTCGGTAATATGTTCCGGGCGAATGCCAAGCCAGACGCGGGTCTGGCTGCGGTGGCGCGACGGTAGCGGATGGCGTAGTTCGCCAAGCTGAACGTTACCGTCAACGCAGGGGAGCGATAGCAGATTCATTGCCGGCGAACCGATAAATCCAGCCACGAACAGATTGGCCGGGTTGGCATACAGATATTCTGGCCGCCCCACCTGCTGCACGTGGCCGCCGTTCATCACCACGATGCGGTCGGCCATCGACATCGCCTCGGTTTGATCGTGGGTGACGTAGACGGTACTGGTTTTCAACTGTTGGTGGAGGTCCATAATGCTGTCGCGGACTTCGCTGCGCAGGCGGGCGTCGAGGTTGGAAAGCGGTTCATCCATTAAGAACAGCCGCGGATTACGTACGATCGCCCGCGCCATCGCCACCCGCTGCCGTTGGCCGCCGGAGAGCTTCGCCGGTTTGCGATCGAGCAGCGTCTCCAACTGCAGCATCTGCGCGACTTTATCTACCCGCGGCTGCCAGCTGCTTTTCTCTTCCTTGCGTACCTTCATGCCGAAGGTGATGTTGTCGCGCACCGACAGATGTGGAAACAGCGCATAGTTCTGGAAGATCATCGCAAAATTGCGTTCGCGCGGCGTGGTGTCGGTGATGTTCTCATCATGCAGCCAGATTTCGCCTTCGCTGACCTGATCCAGCCCGGCAAGCAGGCGCAGTAGGGTGCTTTTACCGCAGCCCGACGGGCCGACCAGCACCACAAATTCGCCTTCGCGGATATCAAGCGACAGCGCGCTAAGCGCCGGTTTACCGTCGAAATGTTTACTGATGTTTTGCAGACTGAGCATGGCGGTTAGCGCTCTTCCGTTGGACAACTGATGTTTTCGTCGTACAGCCACGGCCCGGCGTAGTGGGCCAGCGAGTGCTGGTAGCTCACCCACTGCTCGCCGACCTGGCGGTGCATCAGGCACGAAGCCGGCGAGAGATCGTAATACGGGCGAGTGTCTTCGTGGCAGTACGGTACCTGATGGACGGTGCCGGGGAGGGTGGAGATCAGCGCCTGGCGATACTGGGTCATGGTCAGGCTATGGTTATGGCCGCAGAAGATGCGCGTCAGCGACGGGAAACGCTCCACTAGCGCCAGCAGACGGTGGCCGTTTTCACAGGCAATCGGGTCCATCTGCGCGTTGCCCAGCGGCAGCGGCGGGTGGTGCATAAATATCGTTGCCGGTTTGTCGCCGCCGTCGAACAGCTGCGCTTCCAGCCAGCTAATGGTCTCGTCGGTCAGCCAGCCTTTTGAAGTGCCGGCGCGGCTGGAGTCGATAAACAGCAGGCGGGTAGCGAAGTCGTCAACCGCATAGCGCATATTATTGGCATCGTTGCCGAGCTGCGGGCACAGCGGCTGCAGGTACTCCAGAAACAGCGCTTTATCATCGTGGTTGCCGGGGATGAGATACAGCGGATAGTTCAGGCTGCCGAGGATCTGGCGGGCGACCTGATACTCCTCCGGACGGCCGCAGTTGACGATATCGCCGCTCACCACCACCGCATCCGGGCGTTCGCGCAGCGCGTTAAGTTGAGAAACCACATCAGCGTTGGCGGCATTGACGTCGATAAAACCGTACAGCTTTTCGCCGCGGCTGCGGAAATGGGTATCGGAAATGTGCGCTAACAGCATGAATAACTCCTTATTTGATCCCGGAGAAGCCGAAGCTTCGCAGGAACTGTTTCTGGAAAAGGATGAACGCCAGCATCAGCGGCAGGCAGACCATCAGCGTCCCGGCGCCGATGGTGCCCCACTGGCCGCCGGATTCAGCGCCCATGGCGAAAGAGACCAGCCCGACCGTCAGCACCTGCTTATCGGGATCGTTGAGCATCATCAGCGGCCACAGGTACTCGTTCCAGTGGTAGGTAATGCTGACGGTGGCGAAGGCCAGCACCGACGGCCAGGACATCGGCAGCAGTACGCGGAATAGCACCTGCCACCAGCGGCAGCCCTCCATCAGCGCTGCCTCTTCCAGCTCTTTCGGGATGGCGAGGAACGCCTGGCGCATCAGAAACACGCCGAACGCTGAGGTGAAGTAGGGCATCATCACGCCGGTCAGGGTGTTGAGCAGGCCGAAGGTTTTCAGGGTCAGCATATTCGGCACCATCATCACCACCGGCATGATCATCAGCTGGACGAGAAACAGCAGAAACAGCGTTTTCTTGCCGCGAAATTCGTGGCAGGCGAAGACGTAGCCGGCGGTGGTGATGGTGAGTAGCTGCACGAAGAAAGTGCCGAAGGTAAAGATAAGGGTGTTGGCGTACAGGCTCAGCCAGTCGGCGCTGTCCCAGGCGTCGCGGAAGTTATCGAGAGTCAGCGGCAGGCGCGGCAGCAATGAGGCCATATCTTCGCCGAAGGTGGTGGCGCTGAACGAGGTCGCCAGCATCCAGATAAACGGGCTCACCCATAGCAGCGCCAGGCAGCACATGATTACCGTCAGGGTAAAGGGCTGCGAGCGACGCAGGCGCAACCACAGCGGACGCGCAGCGGCGGGCGAGCGGACCATCAGCGGCGAGATTTCAGCGCTCATAGTGGGCTCCTTTTTCCAGCAATTTCAGGTTAATCAGCGAGAAGGCAAACAGCCCGGCCAGCGTCAGGAAGGTGGCGGCGGAGGCTTTGCCGAGGTCGTGGGTATCCCACGCGAGATTCTGGATGTAATAGAGCAGCACGGTCGTGGCGTTATCCGGCCCGCCGCGCGTCATCACCGCGACGTGATCAATCTGGGTAATGGAGTAAATCAGCGCGGTGGTGATTACAAAGCTCAGCGTCGGGCGCAGCAGCGGCAGCGTCACTTTAAAAAATACTTGGGTGCGGGTGGCCCCTTCCATCAGCGCCGCTTCCCGCGTCGAGGCCGGAATGCTCTGCAATCCGGCGAGGAAAAACAGCATGTAATAACCGGCGAACTTCCATACGCCAATCAGCGCCAGCGCCAGCAGCGCGCTGTTGCTGCGCCCCAGCCAGTTGTTGTTTAGCGGGCCAAATAGCTTCGCCAAATAGTGATCGAGGAGGCCGAGGCCGGGCATAAAGATAAACAGCCACAGCGCGGCGGCGCTAACCATCGGGATAATCATCGGGAAGAAAAAGGCGGTGCGCAGCCAGCGGTTGACGCGGTGATTCTCGCTCAGCGCCACCGCCAGCAGCAGAGCAAGCGTCACGCCAGGTACCACCGTCAGCAGGATATAGAGCAGGTTATTGACCAGCGATTGCCAGAACACGCCGTCGGCAAACAGGCGGGTGAAGTTATCCAGCCCGACGTACTGTGCGCCGTCGCT
The DNA here is from genome assembly GCF_050600805.1 of Klebsiella sp. 141240. Classification (NCBI taxonomy): domain Bacteria; kingdom Pseudomonadati; phylum Pseudomonadota; class Gammaproteobacteria; order Enterobacterales; family Enterobacteriaceae; genus Klebsiella; species Klebsiella sp. 141240. The sequence continues at coordinate 172,331 of NZ_JAQIRK010000010.1, forward strand.
GGCCATGCGGGTATCAAACAGGCTGTCATAGACCGAACGGCCAAGCGGAAACCAGGTAAACAGCAGTAAAAACAACAGGGAAGGCGACAGTATCAGCCAGGGGAGCCAGCGCTTATTCATGGTGACGGGCGTCTCGTTCAGGCGTTTATGGAAGCCCGGATTGTGGGAAGCGATGACTACAGAGGAATGGCGGGGAGATGACGGTTTGATGAAGCAAAGAGACAAGCGCCGGGCGAACGGGACGCCCGGCGATAAAGAACAATCAGAAGTCGGCTTTTAATACCGCGCGATAGCGGGCTTTGCCTTCGCGCACGTGCTTCAGGGCTTCGTTAATTTGCGACATCGGGAACAGTTCGGTGGTTGGCGCCACTTTGCTACGGCCGGCGAATTTCATCAGCTTGCGCAGTTCGGACGGATTACCGGTCGCCGAGCCGGAGATGCTGCGGTCGCCGCCGATCAGAGTAAAGGCCGGAACCGGGAAAGGTTTCATCACCGCGCCGACGGTGTGGAAGTTGCCGCCGTAGGCCAGCGCCTGGAAGTACGGCTGCCAGTCAAGGTCCACCGCCACGGTGTTGATGATCAGATCGAACTGACCGGCCAGCGCGGTTAACGCCTGCGGATCGCGGCTGTTCACCACGCGATCGGCGCCCATTGCCAGCACTTCCTGCTCTTTAGCCGGGTTAGAACTGAAAGCGGTCACTTCCGCCCCCATCGCCCGCAGCAGTTTAATCGCGATATGGCCGAGGCCGCCGATACCAATCACGCCGACGCGGCTGGTGGCGGTCACGTGGTGGGTCAGTAGCGGTTTGAAGACGGTGATGCCGCCGCACAGCATCGGGCCGGCGGAAGCCAGATCGATGCTCTCCGGCAGCGGGATCACCCATTGCCAGTCGGCGCGCAGCTTATCGGCGAAGCCGCCGCGGTTCATGATGGTCGGCACAGAGCCTTCCAGGCAGTTGATCTGGTTGCCGCTGATACAGGCGTCGCAGTGGCCGCAGCTGCGCGCCGTCCAGCCGATCCCTACCTTCTGACCAATCTTCAGCCCTTTATCCTGCGCCGCGCTGCCCAGCGCCGCCACCCGGCCAATCACCTCGTGACCGGCGACCAGCGGGTAGCTCGACATGCCCCATTCGTTGTCGATCATCGACAGGTCCGAATGACAAATCCCGCAGTACTCCACTTCGACTTCGACATCTTCCGGCAACAGTTCGCCGGCATCGTACTCCCACAGCGACAGATCGGCGCCCGCTTCTTTGGCGGCGTAACTTTTAATGATGCTCATGTTTGTTTCCTTGGGGTTGGCGTAGTAACGAAGAAAGTGTAGAGCATGGCAACAGGCGTCGCTTGGCATTAGGAGGGGTGGATAAGCGGGCGGACCAGCCGCCCGGGAGACGGTCAGCGGCTGGCAAGCGGCCACTGATTGAGGCGGATGCCGCGCTGCGGCGCGCTCTCGGCAAAATCATCCAGCACCGCCTGCACATCCGGGTCAAGATAGCCGACGTTATCGTGCTCGACGATCACCACGCTCTTTTCCGGAATTTTCGCCAGCAGCGCCAGCAGATGTGGATTGTGTAAAAAGGTCAGGTTCTGCTGGATGCGCAGCACGTAGTGGTCGTCGTAGCGCGCCAGCTGCAGTGAATGGCGATGGCTACGCCAGATGCTGAACGCCACCTGGGTGGCGAGACCAATCCCGATCCCCGCCAGCATGCCGAAGCCGATAATCCCGCCAATGGTGGCAAGAAAGGGGACGTACTGTGCGGCGCCCTGGCGGAACTGTTCAATGAACAGCCGCGGCGTCGCCAGCTTATAGCCGGTGTACAGCAGCACGGCAGCGAGGCTGGCGAGTGGGATTAACGTCAGCAGGCCGCTAAACCACAGTCCGCAGATCAGTAGCAGCACGCCGTGGATAAAGATCGACAGTTTGCTCTGTGCGCCGTTGCTGACGTTGACCGAGCTGCGGACGATAACCGCGGTGATCGGCATCGCCCCGAGTATGCCGGAGAGCAGGTTGCCGACGCCCTGGGCGACCATTTCGCGGTTCGGCGAAGGCGGCGGATTTTGCGGACGCAGTTTTTTCAGCGCCTCCTGGCTGAGCAAGGTTTCGAGGCTGGCGACCAGCGCGAGGGTCAACGCCACTACCCACACCGACGGATTACGCCATGCGCTCCACGCAGGAGATTCCAGCTCGCCCAGCAGATCGCCGAGGCTACCGAACTCCGGCAGGGTAATGCGCGGCAGAGCGGCAAGCTGTTGCGGCGCGGCCTGGGTCATTAATACGGTGGTGGCACAACCGAGCAGGACAGCGATCAGCGGGCCGGGGATCCAGCGCAGGCTCTTCACCCGGCGGATAAGCGGCGAACCCCACAGCCATAGCACCAGCAGGCCGCCCAGGGCGACGGCGATAGCGCTGAGGGAGAAGGTGGCGTTACCCTGCACGATATCAACGAGCCCGGTCTCTTCTGCGCTGCCAAGCGCGACGGGGATCTGCTGCATAATCAGCAGGATGCCGATCGCCGCCAGCATACCTTTGATGACGCTGGCGGGAACCAGCGAGATAAAGCGCCCGGCCCGCAGGATGCCGAACAGCAGCTGCAGCACGCCGGCCAGCACCAGCGCCATCAGGAAGACGGAGAAGGAACCCAGGGATTCAATGGCGGCGACGACGATGGTGACCAGTCCGGCGGCGGGGCCGCTGACGGCGAAGCGGGAGGGGCTGAGTGCGGTGACGACCAGGCCGCCGATGATGCCGGTTAGCAGACCGACAAAGGGTGGTAAGCCGCTGGCCTGGGCGATGCCGAGGCACAGCGGCAGGGCGACAAGGAAGACGACAATGCCTGCGAGAGAGTCCTGACGAAGAGTATTCATGGGGCATGCTCCTGAGGTGAGAGGTGTTCGACGAGAGTGGTCAGATGGCCAGATGCCAGATCGTAGACGCAGCCGTGCAGGCTGAGCGGCCGTCCGCTGGCGAGCTGCGTCTGTACGGGGTCACAGTCAAGCAGGCGGATGAACTGGGCGCGAACGTTGGCCTCCACCAGGGCATTGAGCGCCTCGCCCGCTTCGGCGTCAGTGTCAGTGTGCGTCAGAGCAGTGATATCACCCTGCAGGGTATCGCGCAGCGAGCCGATGCGGCGGGACAGCGCCGAGGACTCGTGGGCCAGCGGCATCTCCGGCAACGACAGCGCCGCCTGCACGCCGCCGCAGCCGTAGTGGCCGCAGAGCACCACCCGTTCGACCTCGAGATAGTGGAGGGCATATTGCAATACGCTCATAAAGTTGTCGTCGGCGGGGTCAATCATGTTAGCGATATTGCGGTGGACGAAGAGTTCGCCGGGATGGCTGCCGGTGAGCACTTCGGCGGGAACGCGGCTATCGGAGCAGCCAATCCACAGCGAGTGCGGCCGCTGCCCGGCTACCAGTTTTTCAAAATATTCCGGGTCATACTGGCACTTCTGCAGCGCCCAGCTGCGGTTACGCGCCAGTAAAGGTTTTAAGGTAGTCACAGTCTTTCTCCTGAGTAAATTCACCGAGTGAAGATGTCCATCGAGACTCGTACAGCGACTAGTAAAAATAGTATTTACCGGAACTTTCACGCCTGAGGAAAATCCTGGAATAAAGAGCGAAAACAAAACTTTTCATTAATGTAAAGTTATAAAAATATTGACGTAATTAATAAATTCTTAAGGATTGCGGTAATAAGAAAAAGCGATGGAGTAGTTTTTTATGGAATATATAAATTAATTACATCAATTATTCCGGAATCTTATATTGAGTGTTTGAGGAAGCGTAAATGCTTATGGTTGGCGGCGATAAAACGTTGACGCGATGAGGGTGTAATGTGAGATGGATTTGAGAAAAATTGGCGCGGAATTGGTGATGTGTCGGTCGTAGGGGTAGGGAAGTGAAGGCCACGGAGCCGGTTTGCTGCGCATTGATGGCTGAAAAATGTGACGCCGCACCGCTCGTTTGTGGGATTACGCTGTTTTTTTCAACACTTAGCACGACTGATGCACGCTGTTGCTTGCATGGCGGCCAGCGGCAGGTATAATCCAAAACGTTTTCCGTATCCCTTCAGTGCCGAAGTGGCGAAATCGGTAGACGCAGTTGATTCAAAATCAACCGTAGAAATACGTGCCGGTTCGAGTCCGGCCTTCGGCACCATTAGTACTTCCAAGACCATCCGAGAAAGTCCAATTACCCCTTAAAAATCAATGCTTACAGCGATTTTTACGTCCTGAGTCGTCCGGGGCTGTCCGTTGAAATCCGGATGTCATTGGGGGCATAATTGGGGGCATCTTAACTTCGATAAGAAATGTGCCCCCAGATGAAGCTCAACGCCAGACAGGTCGAGACCGCAAAGCCAAAAGACAAAACCTACAAAATGGCCGATGGCGGCGGTTTGTATCTTGAGGTTTCGGCCAAGGGTTCTAAATACTGGCGCATGAAATACAGACGCCCCTCTGACAAAAAAGAGGATCGCCTCGCTTTCGGTGTTTGGCCTACTGCGACCCTTGCTTAGGCAAGAGCAAGGCGTGATGAAGCTAAAAAGCTATTAGTGCAGGGCATTGACCCAAAAGCCGAATAAAAAGAAGATCAGGCCGAGAATTCGGGGCGTATACTTTCGAAACTATTGCCCGTGAATGGCATGCCAGTAACAAGCGCTGGAGTGAAGAGCATCGATCGCGCGTTCTTCGCTATCTTGAGTTTTATATCTTCCCTCATATCGGTTCGTCCGGCATTCTCCAGCTCAAAACCAGCCACCTGTTAGCCCCGATTAGAAAGTTGATGCCAGTGGCAAACATGACGTCGCACAGCGTCTTCAGCAGCGTGTCACGGCAATTATGCGTTATACCGTACAGAACGATTACATCGACTCTAACCCGGCTAGCGATATGGCTGGTGCGTTATCGACAACCAAAGCACGACACTATCCAGCTCTACCTCCCAGCCGTTTCCCTGAATTTCTGGCACGCCTTGCGGCATATCGTGGCCGTGTAATGACACGCATCGCGGTTGAGTTTTCCTTACTAACTTTTGTGCGCTCCAGTGAGTTACGTTTCGCGCGATGGGATAAGTTCGACTTCGATAAATCTCTTTGGCGTATACCAGCACAGCGAGAAGAAATTAAAGGTGTGCGTTACTCGTTTCGTGGCATGAAAATGAAAGAGGAGCATATTGTTCCTCTCAGTCGGCAGGCGATGGTTTTATTAGAGCAGCTCAAGCAAATTAGTGGTGATAAAGAGCTGCTGTTCCCATGGGATCACGACGCCGCCAAAGTTATGAGTGAAAACACGGTGAATAGTTCGTTGCGTGCCATGGGTTATGATACGAAAACCGAAGTTTGCGGACATGGTTTTAGGACGATGGCGCGTGGTGCGCTCGGTGAGTCAGGGTTATGGAGCGATGACGCGATAGAACACCAGTTGAGTCACTCAGAGCGCAACAATGTACGTGCGGCTTATATTCATACATCTGAGCATTTGGATGAGAGACTGTTAATGGTGCAGTGGTGGGCTGATTATCTTGATATAAATAAGAGCCAAACTATAACACCTTATGATTATGCTCTTATTGGGAAATGAACAGTATCAAAAGGCTCTAAAATAACTCTCAGTTTAAATGAAATCGAAACTGGAAAATAGTAGCCTTGTGCAATGCTGAAAGAATCTAACAAGAAATGTATGTGGTTGAAAAGGCTGGTGTTAAATGTTTTTTTGGTAAAATTAACGCTCAAGTGGGAGTTATTAAACTAAGATAATTTTGACAGTCGCCAGTATTAATTTGGCAACTGTCAAAAATAATTAATTTTGTTTAGTGTTGCTTTAAGGTTGCATGTATTTTCTAGAAAGAGAATACTCTTTGTAGAAATCTCTAGTCGAATGTGATATTGATGAAAGCATTGTTAATGCTTTCACAAGACCGTCGCTAGAACCTTTCTCTTCTAGTATCATCAGCAACTGAGATATGCTCATGAAAAATAAGTTGTGAAATGGTTCGGCATCAAGTTGGCTGGAATCCTTAAGGCATTGAATATGTGTTGATAATTCATTTATGTGTTCTTTCCAGTTATTAAGTTTTTTGTCAATGCCTGAATTAGCTCCTTTAAATGTTACACCCAATGAATTAGTCAAAATTGAACGAATCGTCATTCTGTCTTGAAAACTTCCATAATCATAAAGAGTTAAGGCAATTTTAATTACTCTTTGTGATTTATATGTTATAGGGGAAGATCCTTCAATGCTAATTCCACCATCACATCGTAAAACGCGCTCAGCCTTAAAACATTGGCTTGTGGCATGAATCAACCCCCCACCTAAATCAGACAGAATTGAATAATCGACCCCTGACATTGATAGTCTGGTCATTCCTTTCTTTTTTATCTCAATAAAAATTACGGCGGTCTTAGTTTCAATTGTTATATCACTTTCACCATATACTAATCCATCTTTACTAACAAAATTTCCGCTATGAAACACAATCCCATAAGATAATAATTTATCCTTAACAAATCTCTCGATTACATGTCCTAACGCTGCATCGTTATGTTCATTTCTTTTGCCATCAGGAGCGATAATAGAGTTTAATATGTTGTTAAGAAGTGCTAAGGAAGATAAAGGTCGTGGTAATAAAAGATAAGAGTTTTTTAAGGGAGACAGTATATTAAAATTATTATCAATATTGGTGCTTTTGGGAGGGAATTCTAATGAGTGGTTAGGGGATTTATTGAGGAGGATATTGTTAATTATCGCTGTGGTTTTTTTATGATCTAAATTTAATATATTTTTTATGCTGTCATGGCTAATATTAGTAATCTGAATATCTAAAGTTTTACTAAGTAATGTTAACCCGCTCTTGTATATTTTACCTATTGAAAAACCATAGCTTTTTAAATTTTTAAATTCAGATGAGTTTACTATATAGTTTAAGATTTCAGCCACGTGGTCACTGTGCATCTGAGCTATGCAATACAGGTTGTCGAACACAATTTCGTCAGATAGGAATTTGGTTAAACCATAATGGTCAACGTACCATGATTCATAGGGGCTATAATCCTGAACCTCAAAAATAGAAACTACATCTGTTAAAAGTTCAATTAATTTGGGAAAGTTACTCTCACGATTACGATCTCCAAAATTATTTGAATGCTTTGTCCCTAACGCAATTAGGTATGCCCATGGTATAGCAGGTAACGGTCTATCCTGACCCATAGAAAGTGAACGGTGAATATGGAATCTTTTTTGATTATAATCATATTTAGTGGCAATGTTTTCAAAAACCGCATGGAGGATATTACATCCACCAATTGAAGTGGCAAGTCTGTCAATCTCCTTGGTTAGTTGCTGGTAATAACTATCATCGAGATAGAAGTTATCTTCTTTTTCTAGGATTGGGAATCCTTTCTTTATTATTCTTGAACAGGAGTGGCTAAAATCAAAATATTTTGCATAGGTCTCTCCGAAGTTGCTATCTTCTTTCATTAGACTGTTTGTTTCTTTAATTTCCCCTAAAACACTTATTATTTCTTTCCATTTGATAGTTGAAGCGTTGCCTTGTTCTCTAGTTTTTGTATTGTCTCTTGCTCCATCAATTAAGGTACATACATAAGAAATGTAAGGTGTTAAAGGTCCTCCATTGACGATGTGTTCATAAATAATTTTCTTTCGTAGATATATTAGCTTCTCCCTGACTAGATAGACATCATCTCCTGAAAGCTGTTTTATTTTTGTATAGCCATCACTACTATTTATTTGAGGCTGGTTTGCATTAGAAACTAACTCATCACACAAGTTTAAAAATAGGTTGTAATTCATCTGACTCTCCATGAGGAAATTTAATGGGAATGTGGTTTTAATTTATGCGATCTATGATCGTAGTGATATTATTATCAGTTTTACTTACTTGCGTCATCTAATTATTAAGTAAATGCTATTTTCAATTTTACCAGTACACGAAGATTCGGAAAGAGACCTTAGACTCAACTCAACACAGAGTTATCCTTTTTAGAACTTAATTCCTGGAGATGCACTCAGGTATATTTTACCGGATGATCTGATCTCCTCCCTGAAAACAGTACCAGTCTAAACTGAAGTCTCCGGTCTTTCTTCGATCTCACAGAGAGGCACATCGCCATGAAAAAGACCCGTTATACCGAAGAACAGATCGCGTTTGCGCTGAAACAGGCCGAAACCGGCACCCGCGTCGGGGAAGTCTGCAGAAAGATGGGCATTTCTGAGGCCACGTTTTACAACTGGAAGAAGAAATTCGCCGGTCTGGGCGTAACGGAACTGCGCCGTCTGCGGCAACTGGAGGATGAAAATCAGCGGCTGAAGAAACTGGTGGCAGACCTGAGTCTGGACAAGGAGATGCTGCAGGAGGTACTGAAACAAAAGTTCTGAGGCCGGCTCAGAAGCGCCAGGCGGTGCATTTTCTGCAGGAGGCCTATCGTATCAGTGTCCGCCGGGGATGCGGGTTGCTGATGCAGAGCAGAACTGTCTACCACTGGCAGAGCCGGCGTGACGATCGGGCGATAACCCTGCGTATCCGGGAAATAGCGGAAACCCGGATACGGTACGGTTGCCCGCGTATTCATATCCAGTTGCGGCGGGAAGGCTGGCAGATTAACCACAAGAAAACACACCGGATTTATTGTCTGGAAGGCCTGAATTTGCGCAGAAAGCGCCCCCGCAGGCATGTCAGTGCCGCACGCCGCCAGCAGCGCCCGGCCCTGACGCATATCGATCAGTGCTGGAGTATGGATTTCGTGTCGGATAGTCTGTTTAACGGGCGGCGTTTTCGGGCGCTGACTGTAGTGGATAATTATAGTCGGGAGTGTCTGGCGATCCATGCCGGAAAATCGCTGAAAGGCGAGGATGTGGTCAGCATAGTGGAAGCATTACGGGTGCTGGATAAACGCCTGCCGGTACGTATCCAGACGGATAACGGCAGCGAGTTCATCTCGAAAAGTCTGGATAAATGGGCGTATGAGCACGGTGTCACGATGGACTTCTCCCGTCCCGGGAAACCGACCGATAACCCGTTTATTGAGTCATTTAACGGCAGCCTGCGGGACGAATGTCTGAACATTCACTGGTTCCTGTCACTGGAAGATGCGCAGGACAAACTCGACAAGTGGCGCAGGGAATATAATCATGAGAGGACGCATTCATCACTAAATGACATGACTCCGGCTGAATTTATCCGGAGTCTGCAAAAAGACGAAGATCTCTGATTTAGCACTGCACTGAATTTGGGCCAGGGTCAAAAACCCGGAGCTCTCAAAAAGTGCGTGGAACTAAAACAGGTGTGCTTACAACACCTCTGGTGTGCAATTTTTAATAGAAAATACTGGCAATTAGTGACTGTTCTATTACATACTTATAAAACAATAATATATTCTTAATGGTATAGTTCAATGACTTACTATGATGCGCGGGTGATAAAAAAATTAGCCGAAGATGCTGAGGGATTTATTGTGTTTTTTCAGGAGTGGATTGATAAAGTAGAGCTTGAACCAGCTTTGAATGTTCTCAAAATTTCAGCACTTTACTATAATCGCTTATCTGAACAATCTGAAGATGATTATACGTGTTATTTTGGTCAATGTATCTATCTGCTTTTAGTCCGTTTTCCTTCTCATTGTGATGAGATTTTAAAGATGGAGAAGGACTGCCGTACTATTCATGTGGCATATAATGATTTTTTTAGACGCATTAGGGTTATGAATGAACGTTTTTACAGGAAAGAGGAATATAAGCTTAGTGCATTTTTAATTTTTTCTGAAATAAGCTTGAGTATTATGTGCTCACTCCTTGATGATATACCAAGCAGTCGGCTTGAATCAATTTTTCCCATCATATTTAGAATGCATGGACTTCCACTGTCGGAAGATGTCACTCCACATAATGTAAAATCAATCAGTATGATATTTGACCAAGTGTGCAGTTATACTGGTAACATATTTAAAGAGTTACGGCATTCTAATTTTCTTGAAATTGAACATCATTGTTCAGAGGAAGCAGTAAAAAATGCAGGTGGTTGGATAAAAGAATGGGACGATTACGATTCACTTAATCGTATCAGTGATCTTTTCCGGTTTTGTAATGCAAAGGTTAACTATTTAGATTTAAATAACATCTCCATAGAAGTGAATGAGGATTGTATTTATAAGGATTATGAGGTTGCACGCTCAAGATTTACCATGAGGGGGACGGGGGTCTATTATGAAATTCAGAGGGTTTTGGAAGAAAATCCTAATTTCATTGAACAACTGAAGTCGATAGTTCCTGAGTGGATTAATGAAAACGATTTTTTCCCCATCGCTTATTTTAGTGAAATGGAAAATATGTCACCGGAGGATTTATATATTGAGTATGGGGGAGTTAATATTTATGCATGGATACATGCATATGGAATATTAGTGGCGATAGCGAAACAGGAGATGGTTGAACGTTTCCGCAGAACAACGCCTGGGAAATTACAACTTAAAGATTGGGTTATTTATCATACTCGTGATGAATGGATACGACTTTTTGTTGAGGGCGGCCTTTGTTGGGTTACTGCGGCATTAGTCACTGATTACTTTACATTTGATGATAAAGCTTTAGATATAAATGATTGCCCGTTACTACAATGTAACGATGGTCTTTGTATGTTGCCTTCCATTGTTTCAATGAGTTGTGTGACTCGCTCCCTATTATCACTTTTTAGTGCCAAAAATATTTCAATCGATGATAAGGGAAAAGTTCACGAACGAGAGTTTATTCAGAAGGTCAGGAATTCTAAAATTTGTGCTGCTCAACTTTCAGTACGAAAAGATTATGACTGTGACTGCGCAATGGTGATTCAAGATCATTTATTCTTTGTTGAGTTGAAATCTAATGGACATCCGGTACATTTTAATCGCTATTACCAGACGCTTGTGAATATTAATGGTGGTAATGTTGCACAGAAAACTAAAACCTCTTGGATTAAACAAGTGACACGATATGCTAATTATTATTCTACTCAATTAGAATTGGTCCGAAATGCTCTAGGTTTACCCGCGGGATGGAAGCCAAAGTGTTTTCATAAAATGATTGTCACCACCTCGGTGTTTGGGGGGATTTATCATCAAGAGGGGTGCTTTGTTGTCGATAAAACTGCATTTTATAGCTTTATTGAGCGTATGGTGAGTGTAACTACCGAAGTGAAAAATGGAATGCGTACACAGATAATTCCTGAAAGTGATCGTTTTTACCATGGTGAGATTACTATTGAAAAAATGCTTGGCTTCTTGAATGAATTACCATCTATTACTGCAAAGCGTCGAAGAGTAAAGCAGCTTGCATATAATGTCCAGTGCGGAGACATAAAATTCTCTTATCCGTTTTTTGATATATGGCCTGCTTTTGAAACTGTACTAAAGGAAGATGGTACAGAAGCTGTTGCAATATTATAGCTCTTTCATGCTTTTAATATTGAGTAACATACAGGGTAAATAAAATTTAGATACAGGTACAGGTACAGGTACAGGTACAGGTACAGGTACAGGTACAGGTACAGGTACAGGTACAGGTACAGGTTTTATGTTTTTTATTAAACAGAAACAGTTATGGATACAGATTATATTTTTAATGTCAATTACGAACTGTTGAAATGGATAAATATAAAGTAACTAAGAAGGTGTCATTTTAAATGCATGCCCTTGCTTAAGGGCCTTATCGGTGGTCTACTGATATTGTATCCACTCGCAATGTCTATTTTTTGTATGGATTCTGATTTGTGGGTACAAGTGCGGGTATAATTACTTATTCCTGATTGTAAAATACATTAATATCAGTTTGTTAGGTGTTAAATTCGAGTCCGGCCTTCGCACCCAATCGGCAACCAATTCACCTGAAGGCATCTTTTTGTGCCGGAAATTCAGTATCTGTTTAAACACTTCGTGTAACGAATGTGAGTATTGTATTCCCATTAACTATGCTAAGTCAGCTGCAAATTTTTTCGGATAAAAATCTTTCCCTTGTCGATTGCATTGGCGTACGATAAATAAACAATACCGCTGCAATTCAGAGGGATTTTGAATGCCTGTAAACGAGAGGATTAACGCGACATCCGGGACACGTATTAAGCCCGGTGGAACGAGGCTTATAACCACTGGTGAGATTGGGTTAGCAAGAACGCTATTTAGCTACGGTCTCCGGTACAATACAGTGTGGATTCATCGGGAAAGTTATTTGCCGTTCAATCTGCAGCCTACTGATATTGCTATGAGTCCTAACGGAGAAATGTGGTTTAGGGAAGACACCTACTCCCATGATTTTTCAATGGAAGTTGATGTGCAGAAAAAACATAGATTCATGCATGAGTTAATGCATGTATGGCAAGCGCAGCACGGAATGTTTGTTAGAACCAGAGGGTTGTTCTCCCGATTTGCTGATTACAGTTACAGTTTAGACAAGGAGAACATACGACATTATAACTTAGAACAGCAGGCTTCATTAGTTAGTGATTACTGGTTGTTGCAAGCTTACGGTTTTAAAAATTATCTGTATCTGCCTGCATTACGAGATTATGATCATAAAGAATCTGACTATACATTGCTTCAAAAATATAAATTAGTTATGAAGGGATTTCCACAATGAAGAGATTCGCTATCTTACCTTTAACTTTTCTTATTTCCGGTTGTCCTGGTGGTAATCCTGCGCCACACCCAAGAGATACCATTATTAATGGAGAGCATCTTTGCTTTAGTTTGGATAAAAGGGATGTATTGAATTACTACACTATTGATTCAGGCGAAAACGGTAAGACGCAAACGGTAATGAGTTCTGGTTATGACAAGTTAATGTCATCATATCCTGACAATTGCATCGATATTGAATGGAAGAAGAATCATACTTATGTCATTAACTACGGTTTAAATAATAAAAAATATGTTCATGAATTCTTTATTGATAGTGTTGGGACGTTGACTAAATAGCGGAGGGGTGACTCCGTGACATATAGTCGCGTGCCTTACCTCACCCCCTAAATACCTCTCTCCTGTGCCACTCCACAAATCCCTCTTTCGGGTAACAGTCCTTCCCCTGAGGCAATCCAATTTGCTTACCATCAAAATCCCAGAACAGCTTTCCGACAATCCCGCCGCCGTTAACCGCGGGAGAAATCTGTACCCGCATATGCTCATCCAGGCCAATCGAACCTTTATCAAATGCTTTGTGGTGAATGGCGCATAGCGCCAGGCCGTTGGGAATTTCACATGGGCCGCCGTGCTGCTTCCATTTGATATGCGCAGCCTCCAGCGCGACGGAGGTGTTGTCATGGCGCATATTAAAGCCGCAGATAGCGCATTCATAGTTATAAGCGCGTAGCACCTGCTGGCGGAACAGCGGGTCGCGTTCTTTGCGAATTTGCTGGATATCAAACCCCATCTCGTCGGCGATCTCTTCCTGAATACTCTCCGGGAAATGGGCCTGCAGGATCTGATGCGCCAGGGTGTTAATCAGCCTCTTATTCTTGCTCAGCAGCGCGAAGTGCTCTTCGTCAAAGCCGCCCGCGACGTGATAGGTTTCCAGTTCTTTAGAGGGTGGCTGTCTGCTGCCTTCAGTTGAACATTGCTCAGCGTTGCGTAATTCCCAGAAGCCGTCGCCTTTTAGACGCCAGAAAGGCATATCGGGGCGGTATTGCGCGCGCTGTGGACCAAAACGCTCCAGCAGGCTATGTAACTCATCACGAACCTCTGAGGCGTAATCGAACATCCGCGGATGTCCGTGCTGGTAATGCGACAGCACGTGCAACAACAGCAGAGGTTTATGCGGCGCGCGCTGTTCGCCTTTGCGCCAGATAGTGATATTGGCGATCGCTTGTTGCAGAGTTTTACTAGAAGGCATCGCGTTACGTATTTTGCTAAATAATTGCGATGATGCTCGCAAAACTGCTGTCGATCAAGCCACCGGGATTCGATATCCAACCCAGGTCTCTTTTCAACTATCACCATGATTTATCTATTCGAAATTTATTCCGCTTTCTATCTATAATGAGGTCACTCATCATCAAATAGCTCAGCCATATGAAACGGTTGCCAGATCATCTATCGCGAGAATGCATCATCGAAGCCATCCGCGCGTACGACGAGGGTATAGCGCATCAGTTTAAAGACGCGCGTCTGTATGAAGTCGAATTCGAAGGACGTCGTTATCCCTCTAAAGCTATCGTTGGGATAGCGGCCACCATGGCGACAAAAACGGAGTTCACGCCGGCGGATTTCAGCGGTGGGATCAAATCCAAATGCGTCCGTCTGTTGCTGGAACAAGGATTCAAGATCGTTTATGAGCTAGTAGATGATGCCGGCATTACCCTTTTCCCCGACGAGCTACAGACGAAAAGTGAGTTTATAGAAGGGGCTGCGGTTCAGGTTATGGTTAACCGCTATGAGCGCGATCGCCAGGCCCGCGAGGCCGCGTTGCGCTATCACGGTACCCGGTGTCAGGTATGCGGCCTTGATATGGCTAAGCGCTATGGTGATATCGGCCAGGGCTTTATCCACATTCATCTGGTGCCGCTATCGGAGATTAAACAGGACTATCGTTTGGATCCGAAAACTGATCTGATCCCTGTTTGCCCCAACTGTCACGCGATGCTGCATCGGCGAAACCCGCTATATACGCCAGATGAATTAAAAACTCTGATACAATCATAGTAATACTTTCATAAACGGATTTGAAAAATGGCATTATTTAATATTGCTGATAAAAATTTAGTTGCGCTGGAAAAAACTACCTACTCAATAGAGGGGCTTCAGGAACGTTACGATTTGCAAGAAGCTATAAAAAATAATATTGATATCCTTGCACCTGATTGTCTTGTCATTGCTGAGGAGTTTTCAGATTGGGAGGACAGCAGAAGACGGATTGACTTATTAGCGATTGATAAGCAGGCTAATCTTGTCGTAATAGAGTTAAAGCGAGATGAAATCGGCGCTCATATGGAATTACAAGCATTGCGTTATGCAGCTATGATTTCTACAATGAGTTTTACAAAAGCATGCGAATATTATCAGTCATATTTAGGTACTGATTCAGATGTTAATGCTAAAGCAAAAATATTAGAATTTATTGGTCTTGAGGAGAATGAGCTCTCTGACTTTGGTAAGGATGTTAGAATTGTTCTTGCTTCAGCTGATTTTGGGAAAGAACTGACCACTACAGCGATTTGGCTGAGAGATAAAGGTGTTGAAATTCGTTGTGTTCGTCTTACACCTTACAAGTTTAACGATGATATACTAATAAATGCAGAGCAAATAATTCCGGTTCCAGAATTAGAAGAATATCAAGTTAAGTTCAGAGAAAAGCTGGTTGAGCAAAATATAAGTAGCCAGAAGTCTGAAAAAGATTACTCTGAATATAGGTATAATGGTGGTGTTTATAATAAGCGTAAGTTAGCCCTTGAACTATTTACTGATTGGATAAATAAGCATAATCCCCACAGCCTTGAGGACATTTATACTAAGCTGGGTGAAATTCTCAAAAATCGAACAATTGTTTTGGCTGATCAAGTTCCTGATGGGCGAAAGAATCGATATCATTTGAGTGAAGATGCGGTAATTGAGCTTCAATCTGGCGAAGTTATCGCAATATCGAACCAATGGGGGCTTGGTAATATCCAGCGTGTAATTGATTTTTTACGACGCGATGGTTTTATTATTGAAAAAGTAGAGCAATAGGTAGTAAAAAATATTGCTCAACGCTGCGTTTGCAGACCTGGTGTTGAGCATATTGAGCGTATATGTAGTGATAATAAATTACACCAACCCTACACCCCATATCCCCGGTACAGCCAATACCCGCCAACCAGCACCACAACATTCAGCACGATGCTAATAATGAAATACGTTCTGAATGGCTGCTTCTGGGTTTTGTGGCGAAAACACTGCTGCCCGGCAATCGCGCCCGGCCATCCGCCAAGCAGGCCGAACGTCAGCAGGGAGGATTCCGGGATCCGGCTCCAGGCTTTACGGGCGGCTAATTTGTCGATGCCGTAGATAAGCCAGGTCAGCACGTTCGCCAGCAGGAACCACATGGCGATGGAATGGGGCAGTAACACGCTGCCGACGGCGGCGATGGCCAGCAGGAAGTAACAAAAATAACCGAGCTTCATACGATATCAACAGCGCTTAGCGGTGGCAGAGACGGCAACTATACTTGGTTTGCTGGCTGGCGGTAAGACGCCGATTGTTAATCGCGACAGGTCGACAACTTTACCCCTCCGTCCCCTACCTGCAACCCATCTCCCGCGCCAGAGTCCCCGGCTGCGTTTTTAACGTTGCGGCAACGGCCGCCGGCAATGCCGGCCACAGCGTCAAATGCGGACTGGTACGGCGTTCGATCTCCGCCACCGTCACCTGATGGTCGCAAAAATTAGCATCGCGCGGCGTCGCCTGGTCCAGCACAAATGCCGCGTACTGGCCGCTCTGCGGACCATCATTGAGGAAAATAATCTTCCAGTAGCCGCTGGGGATCTCCACGCCCGGCGCGGCGGGCAGGGTGGCAATATGCCGTTCGAACAGCGGCCCGGTAACCGTATAAACCGCCGTCACCCCCGGGCGCTCGGCTAACGCGCGCTCCGCGTCTTCCAGCCGCGCCCATGCTCCCTGATTCAGCGCCGCTTCCTGCGGGGTGATATTCGACAGATAGTTCAGCGCAGGCCAGTCCGCCGCGCCGCCGAGGCTCGCCAGCGGCGCCTGATGACCGCGATCGACCGCCAGTAAGGCGTTGGCCCGGCGATAGTCGGCGGGCGTCAGCGTATCGGCAGCGGGTAAATCGGGGTCCTGCTTCCACACTCTCTCCCGGTTACTGGCCTCGCTGGCGCGAGTGATTTTATACGCTACCCAGTTGGCCAGTTTATGGCGGGGGTTGTTATTCAGCGTGTAGGCCGCGCGGAAAAGCGTCTGTTGGCTGCCGCCGGCTGGGCAGCCAACTTCGCAATTATCCACCTTTGCTGTCGCGGCATGGCTGGGTGATATCGTGCTCAGGGTAGAAAGTAATAACAGCAAAAATAAACAGGGTGGAAAAGGATTCAGGTTCATCGATAGCGCTCATTGAATTAAGGCCCACCTTTTCCCAGCGTGATAAATACGCAGCCAGGGTGAGCAGGAAAATCAATGAAGCTAAAGGGAATAACATCGAGTGAAGGCCGATTGGCGCAGAGGATGAGATAATATGAGAACGGGTGAGGGTTAAATGAGGTAATTATTTGTGGGTCTAATAATAAAAAAGCCCGCCGGTGAAATACCAACGGGCTTGCCTTTATCTATTCTCCGCGCTTGCCCCGATGCCGGTACAACCACATCAGCTTATATGCCGCCGGAATGATAAATAGCGACAGCAGCGGCGCGGTGATCATCCCGCCAATCATCGGCGCGGCGATACGGCTCATCACTTCCGAACCGGCGCCGGTGCCCCATAAAATCGGCAGCAGGCCGGCGATAATCACCGCCACGGTCATTGCCTTTGGCCGCACGCGCAGCACCGCGCCCTGATACAGCGCCTCGTCGAGCTTATCGGCGCTGAAGGTCTGCGGGTTCTCCAGCGATGGCTCCGCCTCGATGGCGTGGCGCAGATACATCAGCATCACCACGCCAAACTCCGCCGCCACCCCGGCCAGGGCGATAAAGCCGGTACCGGTGGCCACCGACAGATGGAATCCCATCCAGTAGAGGAACCAGATCCCGCCGACGAGGGCGAACGGCACGCTGGTGATAATCAGCAGCGCCTCGCCGAAGCGGCGGAACGCCAGGTACAACAGCACGAAGATAATCATTAGCGTCATCGGCACCATCAGCTTCAGCTTCTGATTGGCGCGCTCCAGCAGTTCAAACTGCCCGGAGTAGGAGACGCTGATGCCCGGCTTCAGCTTCACCTCTTTGCCGATGGCCTGCTGCAGATCGCGCACCACCGACACCATGTCGCGGTCGCGAGCGTCGATGTAGATCCAACTGGTCGGGCGGGCGTTCTCGGTCTTCAGCATCGATGGCCCGGTAACGACTTTAACCTCGGCGACGTCGCCGAGCACGATCTGCTGCTTCAGCGGCGTGAGGATCGGCAACTGGCGGAGGGTCTCCGGTCTGTCGCGATAGCTCTGCGGGTAGCGGATGTTGATCGGATAGCGCTCGATGCCCTCTACCGTTTCGCCAACCATCGCGCCGCCGATAGCAGACGAAACGAACAGCTGCACATCGCCGACGGTCATGCCGTAACGGGCCGCCTTCTCACGATGAATATCAATGTTGAGGTAGCGCCCGCCGACCAGCCGCTCGGCTAATGCCGAAGTGACTCCCGGCACGGTGCGCGCCACCACTTCAATTTGTTCGGCGATGGCGTCGATATCGGCCAGATTGGTGCCGGAAACTTTAATGCCGATCGGGCTCTTGATGCCGGTGGAGAGCATGTCGATGCGGTTGCGGATCGGCGGCACCCACAGGTTTGCCAGCCCCGGCAAACGCACGGTTTTATCCAGCTCCTCGACGATCTTCTCCATGGTCATCCCCGGTCGCCATTGATCCTGCGGCTTGAGCTGAATCGTGGTCTCTACCATCTCCAGCGGCGCCGAGTCGGTGGCGGTCTCGGCCTTGCCGGTTTTGCCGAACACCCGCGCCACTTCCGGCACCGTCATGATCAGCTTATCAGTTTTCTGCAGCATATCCGCCGCCTGCGCAGCAGAGATCCCCGGCAGCGTTGATGGCATATACAGCAGATCGCCTTCATTAATCTGCGGCAGAAACTCGCCGCCGACCCGGTTAAGCGGCCAGATAACCGTCAGGATCGACAGCAGCGCGATCAGCAGGGTAGTTTTCGGCCAGTGCAGTACCTTCAGCAGCAGCGGGTGATAAATGCGGATCAAAAAGCGGTTCAGCGGGTTGCTGTTCTCCGCCGGGATCTTGCCGCGGATCCAGAAGCCCATCAGGATCGGGATCACCACGATCGCCAGCAGCGCCGCCCCGGCCATCGACCAGGTTTTGGTGAAGGCCAGCGGGCCGAACAGTTTGCCCTCCTGGCCTTCGAGGGTGAAAATCGGGATAAACGACAGAGTAATGATCAGCAGGCTGATAAACAGCGCGGGGCCGACCTCCACCGACGCATCGGTAATGATTTTCCAGCGGATGTCGTTGCTTAGCTTCTCTCCCGGGTGCTGATGTTCCCACTCCTCCAGCCGCTTATGGGCGTTCTCAATCATCACGATGGCGGCATCGACCATCGCCCCTACCGCAATGGCGATCCCGCCCAACGACATGATGTTGGCGTTAAGCCCCTGGAAATGCATCATGATAAAGGCGAAGCACAGACCGAGCGGCAGCGAGATAATCGCCACCAGCGCCGAGCGCACGTGCCACAGGAACAGGGCGCAGACCAGCGCGACAACGATAAACTCTTCCAGCAGCTTGTGGCTGAGGTTGTCGATGGCGCGGTCGATAAGCTGGCTGCGGTCGTAGGTGGTGACCACTTCAACCCCTTCCGGCAGGCTGCTTTGCAGCGACGCCAGCTTCTCTTTGACCGCCGAGATCACCTCGCGGGCGTTCTTGCCGGAGCGCAGGATCACCACGCCGCCGGCCACTTCGCCTTCGCCGTTAAGCTCGGCGATACCGCGGCGCATCTCCGGGCCAATCTGCACCCGCGCGACGTCGCCGAGATAGACCGGCACGCCGTTATCGCCGGTTTTCAGCACGATATTTTTGAAGTCGTCGAGCGTCTGCAGGTAGCCGCTGGCGCGCACCATATATTCGGCTTCCGCTAGTTCGACGGAAGAGCCGCCCGCCTCCTGGTTAGAGGCATCCAGCGCCGATTTCACCTCGCCGAGGCTGATGCCGTACTGGGTCAGCTTCATCGGGTCGACGACAATCTGATACTCCTTGACCACGCCGCCTACCGAAGCCACTTCCGAGACGTTAGGAATGGTTTTTAGCTCATATTTTAAGAACCAGTCTTGCAACGAGCGCAGTTCGGCGAGGTCATGTTTGCCGCTGCGATCGACCAGCGCGTACTCGAAGACCCAGCCAACCCCGGTGGCGTCCGGGCCCATTTCGGCGCTGACCCCGGCGGGCAGTTTGCCCTGCACCTGGTTGAGATACTCCAGCACCCGCGAGCGCGCCCAGTAAGGATCGGTGCCGTCTTCAAATATTACATACACGTAGGAGTCGCCAAACTGCGAGAAGCCGCGCACCGTTTTGGCGCCAGGCACCGACAGCATGGTGGTGGTCAGCGGCCAGGTGACCTGGTTTTCGACGATCTGCGGCGCCTGTCCCGGGTAGCTGGTTTTGACGATTACCTGTACGTCGGAGAGGTCCGGCAGAGCATCCACCGGGGTATGGACGATGGTCCAGGTCCCCCAGATGCTGAGAAACAGCGCCGCCATCATCACCAGGAAACGGTTGGCCACCGAGCGGCGGATAATCCATTCAATCATTGTTCCGTTCCTCAGTGCGCGTGGGCGGCAGGGGCTGTGACATCAGGAGCCTGCGCGCGCATGCGCTCCAGCGCGCCGGAGATATTGGCTTCCGAGTCGATCAGGAACAGGCCGCTGGCGACGACTTTTTCGCCCTCCTGCAGACCGCTGCGAATGGCCGTGACGCCGGCGGATTCATGGAATACCTGCACGAGCTTCGGCACGAAGCGGCCCTCGTTATCCACGGTAATCACCCGCTGCTCGTTGCCGCTGTCGATCAACGCTTTTGATGGGATCAGCAGCATCGGCGCGCTTTCGCTGGTCAGTTTCAGATAGGCGTTCATCCCCGGCTTCAGCGCTTCATCCGGGTTGTTGACCTGCAGGCGCAGCTGCAGGGTACGGGTGGCGCTATCGACGCTGGGGAGAATGGTCCATTTGTTGATGCTGAAGGTTTTGCCCGGCCAGGCGGGAACCTGAATGGCGAACTGCGAGGCGTCTTTAATCAACCAGGCGATGGATTCCGGAACCGCCACGCTGACCCACACCGGGTCCATGCCCTGGATTTTCGCCACCACATTATCTTTGGCGATATTCATTCCGGCGCGCAGATCGAAGGCGGTAATAACGCCATCGATCGGTGCTTTGAGGGTAAAGCGGGTCTGGATTTTACGTGTGGTTTTCAGGCGGCGGATATCGTCATCCGGCATCCCGGCAAGGCGTAGGCGTTCGAGGATCCCCTCAACCTGCGTGGTGGTGCCCCCGGTCTCCTGCAATAAAAGATATTCGCTCTGCGCCTCCACCCAGTCCGGGATGGTCAGCTCGAGTAACGGCGTGCCTTGTTTCACTTTGTCGCCGACGGTCAGCGGATAGACTTTATTAATAAAGCCCGCCGCCCGCGCCTGCATAATCACGTACTGGTACTCGTTATAGCTGATGTTGGCCGGGAAGGTCTGGGCGTAGCGCAGCGGCCCGCGGGTGACCGCGGCGGTTTTTACGCCGAGGTTTTGGGTCTGCGTCGGGTCGATACGCACCCCTGGCGCACCGGCGGCGGCACTCTCCTCATCAGCGTATTTCGGCACTAGGTCCATATCCATAAACGGCGATTTACCCGGTTTATCGAAGCGGGTGTTCGGGTACATCGGGTCGTACCAGAACAGCACTTTACGCTGCTGCTCGGCCGCCGGAGCGCTATCCATTGTCGGCGTCAGTCGGGTATACAGCGCCGCGGTAAGCGCGCCGCCAATCAGCATGCTGCCAAGGATCAGCGCCGTATTTTTCAGTGTCAGGGATGCCATGTGTCGTCCATTCAGTTGTTGAGGGGGCCTACCGTCGCCGGGCCGTTATTGGGCGCGGATATCCTGTAACAGCGACAGATTGCCCTGCTGAACGAAGGTGAAATCCACGCTGTCGCCGTTCTTCACATTGTTGAGCTGTGTCTGCGGGGTGATGGTGAAGCGCATGGTCATCGGCGGCCAGTTCACCGCCGGGATGGCGTCGTGGGCGATGGTGATTTTTTTACTATCCATGTCAATGGCTTTAATGACGCCTTTGCTCGTGATGCTTTGCGTTTGCAGGGCAGCGGGCTGCTCGTGCATTGCCATACCGGCGTGCGGGTCGGCGGCCTGGGCCGCGAACACTGCGCCAGAGAGCAGGGTGAACAGGGCGATTTTAGACAGTGAATTCATAATCAAGACTCCTCGGGTTATTCCATCCAGCCGCCGCCGAGGGCGGTGAACAGGGTGATTTCATTAGCCTGACGGGAATAGTTGAGTTCCAACAGGGTTTGTCGGGTGGTGAAAATGTCGCGCTGGGCGCTCAGGACTTCGATGTAGCTGACCGCGCCGTGACGAAAGAGCGCAGTAGCGCGCTGCAGGGTGATATTTAGTGAAGCGAGATAGCGCTCCTGGGCAGCAATCTGATCGGCCAGGCTTTGGCGCAGGGCCAGCGCGTCGGCCACCTCTTTAAAGGCGGACTGTATTTTTTGCTCATAGTTGACCACCTGCTGCTGCTGGCGGATCTCCGCCAGATCGAGGTTGGCCTGATTACGCCCGGCGTTGAAAATCGGCAGTTCGATTTTGGGGATGAAGTTCCACATCGCACTGCCGGCGTTAAACAGGCTGGAGAGCTCGCTGCTGCTGCCGGAGAGCGAGCTGGTCAGGGTAATCGACGGGAAGAAGGCCGCCCGCGCGGCGCCGATATTGGCGTTTGCCGCCAACAGGCTGTGCTCGGCTTCTAAAATATCCGGCCGCTGCAACAGGATCTCTGAGGAGAGCGACGGCGGCAGGGTTACGCCTTTCAGGTCCACCGCGCTGCTGGCGCTATCGTCCGGCAGCCGTTGATAGCTGCCGAGCAGTAGCTGCAGGGCGTTATTAGCCTGCGCCAGTTGGCCCTGCCGTTTGGCGATATCGGCGCGGGTGCTTTCGATCATGCCGCGCGCCTGTTCCAGCGCCAGGACGGTGGTGCTGCCGGTCAGCAGCTGTTTTTCAACGAAGGCGTAAGACTGCTGATAGTTCTGTAAGGTGTCGTTCGCCACCTGTAGCTGCGCCGCCGCCAGACGCTGGTTGAAGTAGCTTTGTGAAACGTTAGCAATCAACAGGATATGCACCGCGCGCCGCGCCTCTTCGCTGGCGAAGAAGTTCTGCCGGTCGGCCTCGCTAAGGTTTTTCAACCGGCCAAAGAAGTCGAGATCGTAGCTGAGATTCAAGCCAGCGGCATAATCGCTGCTGGTGGTGGTGTCGCCTTTGAGCTTGCCGCCATAGGTGGTGCTGCCGTCGCCGTTAAGCTGCGGGTAGCGGTCGGCGTCGGTGACCCGGTACTGGGCGCGGGCTTCCTGCACTTTCAGCGCCGCCATCCGTAGATCGCGATTGTTGGTCAGCGCGGTACTAATCAGGCTTTTTACCTGTGGGTCGACGAAAAAGGTGCGCCAACCAGTCTCCTGGTAGCCCGCAGTCGCAGTAACCAGTTTGTTCTGGCTGAGAGAGAACTGCTGCGGCACCGGCGCGGTGGGGCGCTGATAGTCCGGAGCAAGTGACAGACAGCCGGTTAAGGCGAATATCACGCTGAGAGAAAGAAGCTTAATTGGGCGCATGACGGCAGACGGTTTTCGGCGATTTATCAATGGCGGATACTTTACGCAGCGGGCTCTGTTCAACGCGTGACAGGAAAATGACAAAGCTGTCATTTTCCTGATATTTCATTGCTATCCGGAGGGGCTCCTCTAAAATTGAATACCCGCACAGAGCGCGCGTGAAGGAGCCAGCCGTGAAGATTTTGATTGTCGAAGATGAGAAGAAAACCGGGGAGTACCTGACCAAAGGGCTTACCGAAGCCGGATTCGTCGTCGACCTGGCCGACAACGGCCTTAACGGTTATCACCTGGCGATGACCAGCGACTACGATCTGCTGATCCTCGACATCATGCTGCCGGACGTCAACGGCTGGGATATCGTGCGCATGCTGCGCGCCGCCAATAAAGGGATGCCGATCCTGCTGCTCACCGCGCTTGGCACTATCGAGCATCGGGTGAAGGGGCTGGAGCTGGGCGCCGACGACTATCTGGTGAAGCCCTTTGCTTTTGCGGAACTGCTGGCGCGGGTGCGCACTCTGCTACGTCGCGGAGCGGCGGTAATAGTAGAAAGCCAGTTTCAGGCGGCCGATCTCAGCGTTGATTTGGTCAGCCGCAAGGTGATGCGCGGCGCGACTCGTATCACCCTGACCAGTAAAGAATTCACTCTGCTGGAGTTCTTCCTGCGCCATCAGGGCGAGGTGCTACCCCGCTCGCTGATCGCGTCGCAGGTGTGGGATATGAATTTCGACAGCGACACTAACGCCATCGACGTGGCGGTGAAGCGGCTGCGCGCCAAAATCGATAACGACTTCGAGCCGAAGCTTATCCAGACCGTGCGCGGCGTCGGCTATATGCTTGAGGTGCCGGATGGCCGCTAAGCGCCCCTTTTCGTTGGCCACCCGGCTGACCTTCTTTATCAGCCTCGCCACCATCATCGCTTTCTTTGCCTTCACCTGGATCATGATCCATTCGGTGAAGGCCCATTTTGAAGAGCGCGACGTTCACGATCTCAAGCAGCTCAGCACCACGCTTGAGACGGTGCTCAACCACGCCGACTACCCGCAGGCGCGGCGGCTGGAGATCTTAAAAAACGTGATTGGCGGCTACGCTAACGTCTTTATCTGTCTGGATGATGCCGAGGGCAATATCTTATTTCAGTCGCCAGACGGCCCGGAACTCAGCCATATTATGAGCACGCCGGGGCTGGCGATGAAGTTGCGCGACGGTAATGTGATTTCATGGACTGACCCGCAGCCGCGGGAAATGGTTCATGATAATCATCAAATGGAGACCCGCTCCTGGCGGCTAATCATGTTGCCGCTCGGCAAGCAGTCGGACGGTAAACCGGCCTGGCATCTGCTGATGGCTTTATCGATCGACTTTCACCTGCACTATATTAATGAACTCAAAGCGAAGCTGATTTCCGCGGCGTCGATAATCAGCCTGTTGATTATCGCCATCGTGCTGTTTGTGGTCTATCAGGGGCATAAGCCGATTCGCCAGATCAGCCGCCAGATCCAGAATATTACCTCGCGGGATCTCGATGTACGCCTTGACCCACAGGCGGTGCCCATCGAGCTGGAACGGCTGGCGCTGTCGTTTAACCATATGTTGGAGCGGATAGAGGATGTCTTTACCCGCCAGTCTAATTTCTCCGCCGATATCGCCCATGAAATCCGTACGCCGATTACCAACCTGGTGACGCAAACCGAAATCGCCTTGAGCCAAAGCCGCAGCCAGCAGGAGCTGGAAGAGGTGCTCTATTCCAATCTCGAAGAGTTTTCGCGCATGTCGCGGATGGTCAGCGATATGTTGTTCCTCGCCCAGGCGGATAATAACCAGTTAATCCCTGAACAACGGGCGCTGGATCTGGCCGAGGAAGTGAATAAGGTGTTTGAGTTCTTTGAAGCGTGGGCGGAAGAGAAAGAGGTGGCGCTGCGTTTTGTCGGTAGCCACTGCCGGGTGATTGGCGACCCGCTGATGCTGCGGCGGGCAATCAGTAACCTGCTGTCGAACGCGATCCGCTATACGCCGGCCGGACAGGCGGTGACCATTCAGTTGAGCGAAAGCGCCGAAAAGATCCGCTTGGTGGTGGAGAACCCCGGCGCGCCGATTGCTGCTGAACATTTGCCGCGCCTGTTTGACCGTTTCTATCGCGTCGACCCGTCACGCCAGCGCAAAGGCGAGGGCAGCGGTATCGGTCTGGCGATTGTAAAATCGATTGTCAGCGCCCATCACGGCAGCGTAGCGGTGCAGTCCGATCTGCGCTCTACGCGCTTTATTATCGTGCTGCCGAAATATGCGCAATAACGGCTGAAAGCAAGCGGGCAGCGCCAGGCGGCTGCCCGCAGTATTGCCGTTCTTTTACTCTTCGAAGTACCAGTAGCCCTGATTAATCAGCCGCGTCAGCTCGCTCACGAATTCTGGATTTTGCAGGCCGCTGCCGAGCTCTTCTTGACCTAATGAGGTATAGCGGCACAATGCATCCAGCGCCTCGGCATCGGTGGTATCCAGCTGTTCGCTATGTACGAAGAAGCTGTCGCCGATATGCAGAACGCGCAGTCCGCTCAGGCGAGAAAGCTTTTCGCCGCCCAGCAGCGCATCGATCACTTCCTCTTCTTCATATGCCGGTTCCGCCGGAGCAATATCCAGCTCGTGACGCGGCGTGGTGACGAAACTGCCGAACCACTGCTTGAAGTCTTCTGGTTGGCGAATCATGTCGATCATCATGTTGCGCAGACGGTCGAGTTCATACTCTTCAACCCGGCCCGGATGGTCGCGGCAGGTGAGGTCCGGATCGCTGTAGTGTTCGCCGCCGAGATCGTTTTCCAGCACATAGTCGGCGAAGCTGCTGATCAGGTCGCGGCCGTTTGGCCCGCGGAAGCCGACGGAGTAGTTCAGCGCCGTTTCGTGAGTTACGCCGTCGTGCGGGAATCCCGGTGGAATATAGAGGATGTCGCCCGGCTCCAGATCTTCATCAATGATCGGTGGGAACGGATCGACGTGCAGCAGTGCCGGATGCGGGCAGAACTGACGCATCGGCAGTTTATCGCCCACGCGCCAGCGGCGGCTTCCCATGCCCTGAATAATAAAGACGTCATACTGATCGATATGCGGGCCTACGCCGCCGCCGGGGACGGAGAAGGAGATCATCAGGTCGTCTAAACGCCAGTCAGGCAGCACGCGGAACGGGCGTACCAGCTCGGCGGCCGGCATATGCCAGTGGTTTACCGCCTGGGCCAGCAATGACCAGCCGCTTTCGCCCAGCCCGTCGAAATGCTCAAATGGACCGTTACTGGCCTGCCATTTACCGTTGACCAGGCTGACCAGTCGGCTATCGACTTCCGGTTCCATGGCTAACCCGGCCAGTTCGTCTGGCGTAATGGGGTCGATGAAGTTCGGAAACGCCTTCTTTAATACGACCGGCTGCTTTTGCCAGTACTTCTCTAAGAACTCGGGCCAGTTAATGTTGAGTTGATAAGCCATAGATTATTACCAGTAGGAAGAAACGGCTCTGATTATAGAAAGGAGGGAAGGCGTGGCGCTTTGTCATGGGTCAAGAGTGGTGCTTAATTCACCATTGGCGTGATAGCGGCGGTGGGGAAACGAGAAAAATCGCGTTTTCGCAAAAAAGTGGTTTCGGTAGGAAATGCGCTGCAGGTCGCATGAATACTGGGTTTTGTCGATTCGTTCTTACCGCGGATAAATGTGAAAAGCTTAATAAATGAGCGCTTGATAAGTTTTTTGTATTTTAAGGCTTGCTATATCTCAGCAGCTCCCTATAATGCGCTCCCACTGACACGGCGGATGTGAATCACTTCACACAAACAGCCGGTTCGGTTGAAGAGAAAAATTCTGAAATTCAGGGTTGACTCTGAAAGAGGAAAGCGTAATATACGCCACCTCGCGACAGAGCGCTAAAGCGCGTCGCAACTGCTCTTTAACAATTTATCAGACAATCTGTGTGGGCACTCAAAGTGACATGGATTCTTAATGTCTTCGGACAATAAATGAATACCAAGTCTCTGAGTGAACATACGTAATTCATTACGAAGTTTAATTCACGAGCATCAAACTTAAATTGAAGAGTTTGATCATGGCTC
>NZ_JAQIRK010000011.1:0-191230 GCF_050600805.1 Klebsiella sp. 141240
GCTCAGTCGGAAGACTGGGCCTTTTGTTTTTGTGTTTTGCGGCCAGACGCGCCGCCATCTCCCCGGTGGCGCTGCGCTTACCGGGGCTACAGACCCCGTAGCCCGGAAAAGGTGCGCAGCACCGCCTCCGGGAAAATACCCGACCCGGCCGCCTGGTTCGTTAACATCAGTAATACCTATCGCACTAATAGCTCTCAGTATAATTGTCCTTATTAATTATATGGATTATCTTTCCTGCGTGATGACATCAACGCATCACTTCTCCTGAGGGAGAAAAATAGAAAGCAAATCGCTTATTTCTCATCCTGTTAACTGGTTATAAATTCAATGAAAAAACCGCTAATTGGGATTCTGACATTAGCTTATGGATTGAGCTTGCCTGCATTCGCTGCTGATACCGCTACATTAACGATCTCCGGGCGTGTGGCGACACCTACCTGCAGCACCAATATCATTAACGAAAAGGCTCAACAGCGTTGTGGGCAAAATACTTACCTCATTAACACGCAAAATATGGCAGTCCCTTCTCATGGGGTGGTTACCCAAACGGTGAATTTACCGAATGATGCGAACAGGAAAATAATTATCAGCAGCTACGATTAATCACCCACTTATATTTCCGCGCCATTATATTGCCCAGCGGCGAAATAATGGCGCGCTGCTATCAGCTATAAAAATCAGCCACTTGTAGACTTGAAAATTTATTCCCACCGCTTAATACTTCTCTCCCCACTTATTTCCACGATCGACAGGTGTTATCCACTCTTTTGGCGTTAATGAGAGACATCATTAACACTTTGTTAACTTGATCTGGTTTAAGTGACGGTAAATTTGATATACAAATAGGGTAGATTGCCTGTATGGATGCTGCCCGAAGTGCCTTGCGATGAATGTTGCAGGTCATCGGCTGGCAATATGAGAATATAAATGAAAATCCTGCTTAACTGGCCGCCGTTGCGCCAGATCGTTACTTACATTCAGGAGCGCTTTACCTTTCTGGTTCTGCTCTGCTGGCCGGCGATTATCTGGCTGTTTTGCCGGGTTGGCGTGTGGCTTACCGATAGCGCCTATCAACTGCTGGGGAAATCGCCTGCCCACTCTTTCACCGTTTATCTTCAGCCATTTATGACGCCCGGCACGTTGCTGCGCATTTCTATCAGCTGGATTGTGCTGTTATTCATTCTTTTCAGTATGGCGATGGCCTTCACCTGGGGTCTGCGCCGCTTTATGAATCGTCAAAAATAAGCCATCGGCGCAGCGCCAGCTCCAGGTTTTATGCCATCTCACCAATTGTCTTGCGAAAACGCATCAGCGCAATGGTAAAGAAAGCGCTGCCGATAGCGAACAAGATTAAAAACTGCGGCCAGACGATGGCAAAGCTGGCGCCACGGTAAAGTATCGCCTGCGCGAGGCTGACGAAATGGGTGGTCGGCATGGTCAACATAATGTCCTGAACCAGCTGCGGCATACTCTCCCGTGGCGTGGATCCGCCGGAGAGCATCTGCAGCGGCAGCAGCACCAGGATCATTAGTAGCCCCAGTTGCGGCATAGAACGGGCGAGCGTGCCCATAAAAATGCCAATGGAGGTGGTGGCGAACAGGCTGAGCGCAACTCCCAGCATAAACAGCGGAATCGACCCCTCAATCGGTACCTGCAAAATTCCCTGCACCATCAGCACTAGCGACAGCCCGGAGACAACCAGTACCACTAGCCCCATCGACCAGATTTTTGCCATCATTATCTCAAACGGCGTTACCGGCATCACCAGCAGGTGCTCAATGGTGCCGTGCTCTCGCTCGCGGATAAGCGCCGAGCCGGTGAGGACAATTGCCAGCATGGTGATGTTGTTAATAATCGCCATCACCGCGCCGAAGCGCTCTTGCTCAAGGTTAGGGTTAAAGCGCATCCTCACCGCCAGCTCTACCGGCAGCGCACTGTTGTCGCGATAGCGGGCGACAAAGCTGTTCACTTCACCGCTGATAATATTCTGGATATAGCCGTTGCCGGTAAAGGCCTGGCTCATTCGCGTGGCGTCGACGTTGACCTGCACTTCCGGCTGGCGACCGGCCAGCACATCGCGCTGGAAGTTTGGCGGAATATTGATGGCGAATGTGTATCGTCCCGCATCCAGCCCGGCATCCATTTCATCGGCGCTGATCAACTCCGGCGTTAAAAACCACGGCCGATAAAAGCCGTTAATGATCCGCGATGAGAGCTGTGATTTATCCATATCGGCAATGGCGATAGGCGCCAGGTGCAGTGAGCCGGGCATTACCGTGGCCGAGGAGTAAACCGATACGGTAAAAGCAAACACGATCAGCGCCAGCATCGCTTTATCGCCGAGCAGGCTGCGCAGCTCTTTGATGCCGAGGTTATAGATATTGCGTAATCCGCGCATCATCCCTCCTGTTTCTTCAACAGCAACACGCTCAGCCCGAGCACCAGCGGCACCGCAATCAATAGTGGAATGAACGAAACCCACAAATCGCTAATATTCAGCGCCTTGGAGAAGGTGCCGCGGGCGATGGTCAGGAAATGGCTGGTCGGGTAGATTTGCCCGATCCAGCGACCTGGCCCTTCCAGAGATGCCACCGGATCGATCATCCCGGAGAATTGGGTGGCCGGAATTAGCGTAATAATCGCGGTACCGAAAATAGCGGCGATTTGGCTCTTCATAAATGTCGAAATCAGCAAACCCAGCCCGGTGGCGATGGTGACATACAGCAGCGCCGCCAGGGAGAGGGTCAGGAAACTCCCCTTATGCGCGACGCCAAATACGAAGACCGATAAAGCGCACAGTAGAAAGAAGTTAAACATCCCCAACACGATGTAAGGCAGCTGTTTGCCGAGCAAGAATTCGCTGCGGGTGGTCGGCGTCACGTACAGGTTGATGATCGAACCGAGCTCTTTTTCACGCACTACGCTGAGCGCGCTGAGCATCGCCGGGATCATCATCAGCAGCAGCGGGATCACCGCCGGGACGATGGCCGGCAGGCTTTTCACGTCCGGGTTATAGCGATAGCGGGTCTCGATGGAAATGAGCGAGGTCTCACGATTCGGGCTACTTTGCCGCCCGGCCATCTCCTGCAGCCAGGCCAGATGCATCGCCTGCACGTATCCGCGCACCGTTTCCGCGCGATTCGGCATTGCGCCGTCCACCCACACGCCAATCTGCACCGGCGTACCGCGAGCGATATCGCGGCCAAAGTTTGGCGGGATTTCTATTGCCACCGCCAGCTCGCCGTTACGCATTCGACGATCCAATTCGTCATAACTCTGCAGTGGCGCCTGCTCGATAAAGTAGCGTGAGCCCGCGATATTCTGCGACCAGTTCTGGCTGCTGATCGTTTGATCGCGGTCGAGGACGGCAAAGCGCAGATCCTCGACATCCATGCTGATCCCATACCCCATGATAAACATCAGGATCACCGTCCCCAGCAGCGCCAGCGTCGATCGCACCGGATCGCGGCGCAATTCCAGCGCTTCGCGGCGGCTATAGCTAAACAGGCGACGCAGGCTGAATGACTGGCGTGGGGACGCATTCTTCTGCTGTGATGCGACAGCAGGCGGCGCGGGCGTTGTAGAGACAGAAACGGTCGGTTGCGCGGCATCCGCCGCTTCCTGCAGCCAGGCGATAAACGCCTCTTCGAGGCTGGCGGAGCCACGTTGCTCAACCAGCGCCTGCGGCGTATCGCTGGCCAGCACCTTGCCGGCGTGCATCAGCGAGATGCGATCGCAGCGTTCCGCCTCATTCATAAAGTGGGTAGAAATGAAGATGGTGACGCGATCCTGCCGCGCCAGGTCGACCATCAGCTGCCAGAACATGTCGCGTGCCACCGGGTCAACGCCGGAGGTGGGTTCATCGAGGATCAGCATCTCCGGGCGATGGATTACCGCTACCGCTAATGACAGACGCTGGCGGATCCCCAGCGGTAAGTCAGCGGGAAGCGCGTCTTCAACCTCGGTCAGCATAAAGCGTTTGCTCATTTCTGCGACCCGGCCAGCTATTTCATGGTCCGGAATGTGAAACAAGCGGGCGTGCAGCTCCAGGTTTTGCCGTACGCTCAGTTCGCTATAGAGCGAGAAGGCCTGCGACATATAACCCACTCGTTGGCGGGTGGCGATATCTTTCGGATCGACCGGTTGGCCAAACAGCCAGGCCTCGCCTTCGCTGGCGGGCAACAGGCCGGTTAGCATCTTCATGGTGGTGGATTTGCCGCAGCCGTTAGAGCCGAGGAAGCCAAAAATTTCGCCACGGGCGATACGAAAGTTAACGTGGTCGACGGCGACAAAGTTGCCGAAGCGCATGGTCAGGCCGCGCGCTTCAATGGCGATCTCTTCCTCACTGCTGTCGCGCGGCGGGATGACCACGTCTTTATGCGCCAGGCGCTGCGCTTCCGGCAGCAGGGCGATAAATGCCTGTTCCAGTGTCTGGCTACCGGTCTGTTTTTTGAGCGCCGCCGCGCTACCGGTCGCCAGAATCTCGCCGGCGTTCATCGCCACCAGCCAGTCGAAGCGCTCAGCCTCTTCCATGTAGGCGGTGGCGACCAGCACGCTCATTTCCGGCTGACGCTGGCGAATGCTGTCGATTAGATCCCAGAACTGCGCGCGGGAGAGCGGGTCGACGCCGGTAGTCGGTTCATCAAGGATGAGTAGCTGCGGGTCGTGGATCAGCGCACAGCACAGCCCAAGTTTTTGTTTCATTCCACCGGAGAGTTTACCGGCGGGGCGATCGCGAAACGGCGCCAGCCCGGTGCTCTGCAGCAGTTCGTTGATACGAAGTTCACGCTCGGCTTTATCGTGACCAAACAGGCGAGCGAAGAAGTCGACGTTTTCATAGACCGATAGCGTATGGTAGAGGTTTTTCCCCAGGCCCTGCGGCATCCAGGCGATTTTCGGGCATACCTGCTGGCGGTGACGAACGTCGCGCATATCGCCGCCGAGCACCATCACGTTACCCTGCGCGATGGCCCGCGCCCCGGCGATAAGCGAGAGCAGGCTTGATTTACCGACCCCGTCCGGGCCAATCAGGCCAACCATACGCCGCGCCGGAATCGCCAGGTTGATATCGCGCAACGCGATGGTAGCGCCAAACTGCTGGCCAACGTTTTCCAGCAGGGCGACGGGGGGCGAAGTATCCTGCGGCGTCAGTTTCATTGCGGCAACCTCACCGTCAGCGCTTCAGGCCAGCTTTTCTGCTTATCCAGTCGTACCCAGGCCATCCCAGGCAGGCCGGTTTTGACATATTCCAGATGCTGCTCCAGTAGTTCTGGCGGAATGCGCGCCTTGACGCGGAACATCAGCTTGAGCCGCTCGTCGCTGGTTTCTACCGTTTTCGGCGTGAATTGCGCGACGCTGGCGACAAAGCTGATATTTGCCGGGATCACCAGCTCTGGCGCGGCATCCAGGATCAAGCGCGCTTCACTGCCGAGCGCCAGGAGACCCGCCTGTTCCGTTGGCAGGAAGAAGGTCATATAGACGTCAGCCAGGTCGACCATGTTCAATACCCGCCCCCCGGCGGCCAGCACTTCGCCTGGCTCAGCAACGCGATACTGGATGCGGCCGTCGCGCGGCGCTTTCAGCTGGCTATCGTCGATATCGGCGAGGATCCGCCGTTCGGTGGCTTCGGCGGCTTCAACGCGGGTTTTGGCCTGAATGATGCTGGTACGGGCGGCTTCAATGGCGGCGCGGGCGGCAGAGACCTGCGCTTTCGCCGATTCCAGCGCCGCGCGGGCGCTTTCAGCGGCCGCGCGATCGTCATCCAGCTGCTGAGCGGAGACGGCGCCACGCTGTGAAAGGGTGCTGGAACGGACGTGGCGTTTAGCGGTGGAGTCTAGCTCCGCCTGGCGTTGCTTCACCACCGCTTCGGTGGCGCGCATTTCGCTCTGCCGCTGGTCGAGTAACGCGTTGGCGGCGGCAACCGCGCTTTGCGCTTCTTTGATTTGCGCGGCGGCTTCGAGGCGCTGCTCGTTAAGTACCCGCGTATCCATCCGCGCCAGCACATCGCCTTTATGGACGAACTGCCCCTCTTTGACCAGAATCGTCTCGATACGCCCGGCAATTTTGGTGGCGATATCGACTTCCGTCGCCTCGATGCGGCCATTACTGGCGGCGAAGCCCGGCGGTAGCCCGGCCGGGCGCAACATCCACCATGCTGCGGCGATGATTACCGCTGCAACTACGATATACCCGGTCCAACGTCGTTTGTTCTTGTCCATACGCGACTCGCTCTGTTCCATATTGCTGAGTGGTGCGCGTTTCGCTATTTCGCCCGGCGGGACGATAAAAAAAGAGGAGATAAGGCCGTCCGGCGCAAAATCCTGTTACGTTGCCAACCGGTGGGGAAGATGTGCTTTTAGAGTGGTCATCATCAGCAATCCTGGCCTTAAATGAAACACGCATATTTATAATCTGGATACTAACATCGGTTGCGCCAAAGTCCATATATAAACTATGGAATTGCGAGCCCCTCACTGTAATGGCTGAGAACTACGCTATCCCTATGATTTTCTTCGTCTGGTTGACCTGCGGCAACTCATGTATGATCGGCAACCCCGAAATAGACTAACGCCCGGCGAGCGCTTTATTCATGAACGATGAAAGCAAAAAATATATCTCTGTTATTTTTAAGGAGTGGCTACCTCTGTATGACAGCCTGACGCCAGCCGTTAAGGAGGTACTTAAAAATATCGCAGAGGAGCAATCGGAAGCGTTAGCGGCCCGGTTTTATGATTTTATTTTTCAGGATCCGGATATTGCCCGCCACCTGACTTATGATTTAGTTCAGGAGCGTCTGAGCCGCTCGCTGGCGCTATGGGTGAAGGAGATCCTGACCAGCGATAAAGCGCAGTTGCCGGCGTTGGCGGAACGGCAATATCAGATTGGCAGCATCCACGCGCGGATCGGCATCCCGGCGGAGGCGGTTCTGCGCGGCGCCCGGCAGATTAAGGCCGGGCTTATCGAGTATATCCGCAGCCACGTTAGCGACCGCCAGATTGCCGTCGATGCCATTTATTACGCTATTATGGCGATTAATATGGCCGTTGAGATGATGTGCCATGCCTATACCTTATCGCACTATCGGGCGACCAAAAACGAAGAGGCGTATCGCCTGTATAGTTTGATGGACAATGTCCCGATGGAATATGGCAAACAGCAGGCGGCGCTTTCCGGTTGGGAAAATACGGCGATTTTTAATATTGTTAGCGAAAATAAAGCACATACTAACGCTACGTTATTATCTGAGTCGGAATTTGGCCTATGGTTCCGCCATAAGTGCGTGCGCTATTTTAACAAAAATAGCCAGATGGACGAAATCGCCGCATTAATTTCGCAGGTCGACGACTTATTAATAGGATGGCGAGCATCCGCCTCTGCCATGGATTATAAAAATACACAAAACCTGATTCAGGGGATCCATATTCATTGCCAGCAAATAGGCAGCCAACTGGGGGTGATTTTTAGCAGCCTGTCGCAGATGCAAAATGGCAAAGATGCGTTAACCAGCCTACTTAACCGCCGCTATTTGCCGGTGGTGCTGAAGCATGAAGTGACGCTGGCGATGGAGCATGAGTTGCCGATGACGGTGGCGATCGTCGACATCGATCATTTCAAAGGCATTAACGATAACTGGGGCCATATGGTCGGCGACCGGGCGATTAAACATGTCGCGGAACTGCTCAGCGATAATATCCGTTCCAGCGACTATATCTTCCGCTACGGCGGGGAAGAGTTTCTGCTGGTGCTGGTGGAGACCGGCTTGTCAGAAGCGTTTACCATCCTCGACCGCCTGCGGAAGAAAATTAGCCAATTGGCGTTTAACGTTGGCGGCGATACGCAGATCCCGATCACCGCCAGCATTGGCTATGCCGTGCACTCCGGCCATCCCGATTACAACCTGCTGTTGCGCGATGCCGATAATGCGCTGTACGCCGCCAAACGCGAGGGGCGCAACTGCGTGAAGATGCATAAAGGCAGGGTGTAAAACGAGCCCCGGTAAACGTAGCGCGACCGGGGCAGGGCTCTGAAGCTCAGAACAGTACCGGCAGCCCCAGCCCGCGCTTCACTTCATGCAGCGTCTGCTGCGTGAGCTGGTGGGCGCGTTCGCTGCCCTGGCGCAACAATTCCAGTAGCATTCCTTTATCCTGACTGTAAGTGGCCCGGCGTTCACGGATCGGCGCCAGTAGCTCCTGCAAACAGGTTTCCAGTTCATTCTTACACTGGCGATCGCCCAGCCCGCCGCGCTGATAGTGGGCTTTCATCTCAGCAACCCGCGCCTTATCGCTAAGGAAAGCGTCGAGATAGGTGAACACCACGTTGCCGTCGACATGCCCCGGATCGCAGACTCTCAGGTGTGTCGGGTCGGTATACATCGCGCTGACCGCGCGGTGAATCTCCTCTTCACTGGCTGATAACGTCAGCGTATTGCCCAGCGATTTCGACATTTTGGCATTACCGTCGACGCCCGGCAGGCGGCTCACTTCGCTGAGTAGCGCTTTGCAGTGGTGGAGCACCGGTTCGCCGGTGAGGCTGTTCATTTTGTGGACGATTTCGTTGGTCTGCTCAATCATCGGTAGCTGATCGTCGCCCACCGGCACCAGCTCGGCCTTGAAGGCGGTGATATCGGCGGCCTGGCTAATCGGATAGGCGAGAAAGCCAACCGGCAGCGAGCGGGCGAATCCCTTCTGGGCAATCTCATTTTTTACCGTCGGATTACGTTCCACGCGAGCGACGGTGACGATATTCATATACAGCGCGCTGAGCTCAGCCAGCGCGGGCAGAGCGGACTGCAGGCAAATAGTGGTGAGCCTGGGGTCGATGCCGACGGCCAGATAATCGGCCATGACTTCGAGGATATGGTGGCTGATTTTTTGCGGGTTGCTGCCGTTATCGGTGAGCCCTTGCAGGTCGGCGATCAGAATAAATTGTTGGTGGT
The DNA here is from genome assembly GCF_050600805.1 of Klebsiella sp. 141240. Lineage (NCBI taxonomy): Bacteria > Pseudomonadati > Pseudomonadota > Gammaproteobacteria > Enterobacterales > Enterobacteriaceae > Klebsiella > Klebsiella sp. 141240. Next base: position 8,936 of record NZ_JAQIRK010000011.1, read on the forward strand.
CGTGCTGCAGCGCGACGCGCTGGCGCAGCGAGCCGACGTAGTGGCCAAGATGTAGTTGGCCGGTCGGGCGGTCGCCGGTGAGAATGGTTTGTGGATGGTTCATCAAGGACTCCTTATCAGACTGTTCAGCCGAAAGACGTCCTGAAAATAACAAAGCCGCCTTCCGGCGGCTTTGAAAATGGAAACGTGTATCTTGCCGCCTGTTATGCAGGCAGCCACCAACGACGGGGGTAGGTAACGATAACGTTTCTGTTCATCTTTTTATCCTGCCACGAAATCACGGCGGGGTAAACCCGCCTTGTATTACATGGTCGAGAAGACGTTCATGATCACGCCGCCGGAGATAATCAGCGCCATGGCGATAATGGCCGCCAGGTCCGGCTTCTGTTTATAGAGGATCATGGAGCAGATGGTGACGCCGACGATACCGAAGCCGCACCACAGCGAGTAGGCTACGCCCACCGGAATGGTGCTCATCGCGCGGGTGAGGGCGAAGTAGCACAGGCCGTAGGCGCAGACCACCAGCACTGAAGGCGCCAGTTTGCTGAAGCCGTTGGTTTTTTTGATCATCGAGGTGCCGGTGATTTCGGAGCCGATAGACAGCGCCAGCCATAAAAATCCTAGATTAAACATAGGGTATTCCTTTCCTGTTAGTTGGCGATTTTCTTATCCATAGACGCGATTGGCGCGGCGGGCGCGGCTTCTTCGCTCTCTTCAGAACCCATTTTCGAGAACAGGTTCATGATAACGATGCCGCTGGCGATGACCGCCATGCCGATGATGGCGGCGGTATCCGGGTGCTGGCCGTAGAAGGCCATTCCCAGCGTCGAGACCACCAGGATGCCGGTACCGGACCAGGTGGCGTACGCCAGGCCTACCGGGATATCTTTCACCGCCCTTGAGAGCGAGTAATAGCAGGTGCAGTAGAGGACAATCAGCAGGCCGAGCAGCAGCATTTTTGTGCTGCCTTCGCTGCTACCGAACATTTTTAACGTCGAGGTTGCCGAGGTTTCGGAGAGGATAACCAGCAGCATCCATAACCAGCATTTTGTTTTCGAAGACATCGTTAAGCTCCAGGTTCATAGTTGGGTAAGGTCATATCTTTCTGTTTTTTAAATAATCAATGGCCGCATCGGTCAGCTGCGCGTGCGGGGCCGCCGCCAGCGCCGGATTATTCACCACGTCTGTGACGGTGAGATAACGGCGCGGTTCGCGGCTGGCGGCGGCTGGCGCGGTGGGCGCGTCCAGCGTCGCCAGCAGCTCATTCATGGTGCCGAGGAAGACGCCGCAGGCTTCCAGACGAGCCAGCGTGGCCTGCAGATGCCCGGCATAGGCGCTGTCGGCCTGAGCGCCGCACAGTTGGTTGAGTTCGCTGAGCGGATCGCAGTGATAGCGCAGCGCCAGCACGGGAATACCCTTCAGCAGCGCCTCATGCGCGCAGCGGGCGAGCGGGCTGCTGAGCGTGCCGTTCAGCAGGTCTGCAGCCAGCGGATAATCGAGAAACGGCAGCAGTACCGCCCGCCACGGCGCTGACGGAAGGGCATCCTGCCAGGCCGAAGAGGGAATTATCTCGCCGACCTCCCGCCACGCGGCGGCGTCAGCGAGGCCATCCTCCAGCGCGAGGCGTAGCGGATAGCCGCTTCCCGCCAGGCGTTGGCGGATAGCCGCGCGATAGCCGTCAGCAGCGGTCACCATCACCAGTACCGGCGGGCGCAGGCGCTGCAAAACACGCGCAACTAAACCTTCAATCTGTTCGTCGGTCATGGCGAGCCTCCGTTAGCCGATGAGCGTCACCTGCGCGCCGTTTTTCAACCCGGCGGCATTGGCTTCTTCGGTGTCAATGTGAAACTCCAGCGCGAAGTCATCGCGCACCCGCACCACCACTTCATCGAAAGTCAGCTGGCGCTCGCCGTTGCTGCGCACGCTGACCTTCTGGCCATTGCTAACGTTGAGTCGGCGTGCGTCCTGCGGCGACATATGAATATGCCGCCAGGCGCAGATCACCTGTGAATGGAGTTCAACGTGGCCAGCGGGCCCAATCAGCAGCGCGCTACCGGCATTCTCCAGCTGGCCGGACTCACGAACTGGCGCCTTAATCCCCAGCGTGAAGCAGTCGGCGCGCGACACTTCCAGTTGCGAAACCGGGCGGGTCGGCCCGAGGACACGGACGTTGGTCAGCGAGCCCTTCGGCCCGACAACGGTCACGCACTCCTGGGCGGCGAACTGCCCCGGCTGGCGCAGCGGTTTAAATGGCGTCAGGCTGTAGCCTTTGCCGAACAACGCCTCGACGTCCTGTTGCGCGAGATGGACGTGGCGGTTGGAGATCCCCACCGGGATCGCCGGCGCCGTTGCGCTCAGGCGGGCGGCGATTTTTTCGCGAACCAGGGTGTCGATCATGACTTCTTCCCTTTCTTCAGCGCCGGATGCTTCTCTTCCGCTTCGTTCGGGGCGGCAGGGGGGGCGATAGGTTCCGGGGCGGCGATAACCACAGGCTCGGCCGCTTTTTTCGCAGGCGGCGGGTTGCCTTTGAGGTTGCTTAACGCTTCAACCACGCAGCGCTCCGGGCGGGCGATCACCAGCGACTTCACGGTGTGCTCGGCGCCAGCCACTGCCACGCCGCGTTCGATAGCGGTGTGGATGGCGCTGATTTCCCCTTCAAAGCAGACGCTCACCAGCCCGGAGCCTGGTTTGCGATAGCCAATGCAGGTCACTCCCGCGGCTTTACAGGCGGCGTCGACGGCCTGAATGGCGGCGACCCATCCTCGCGTTTCAATTACGCCTAAACTTTTCATGGTCGGCTCCTGTTAATGGCGGACTAAGCGAATATCAAAATCAAATTGCTGGAAGAAGGTTTCCAGCCGGTCCAGTTCGTCCGGTGAATAAGACGGGTCCTGGGTAATCGGGTAGGGCATATCCAGGCGTTCGTACTTTTTGCGTCCCAACTGGTGGTACGGCAGCATGTCTATGCGGCGGATATTTCCACGCTTCGCCAGCTTCTGTACGTAATCAATGGCGCCGGTAATGGCGTCGAATGAGTCGTTGTAGCCGCGAATGAGCGGCATACGCACAATGACGTTGGCGCCGGAATCCACCAGCCATTCGAGATTGCGGCGGATTCCTTCGTTGCCGATGCCAAGCATCGCCTTGTGGTGTTCGCTGTTAATCTGCTTTATGTCGAATAAGAAGGTGTCGGTGACCGGCGCCAGCTTCTGGTAGTTGGCAAGCGGGGTGGTGCCCTGGGTTTCGACGGCGGTGTTAATCATCATCTTTTTGCATTCGCTGAATAAGGCGACGGCAAAATCGGTCTGCAGGCTCATCTCGCCGCCGCCGATGGTGACACCGCCGCCGGAGGAGATATAAAAGTCGTAGTCCTGCATGATGATCTCCATCAGCTCGCTAACGGTGACGTCCTTGCCCATAATGTCCAGCGCGTTCTGGGTGCAAATCTCTTCGCATTTGCGACAGCCAATGCAGTCTTTATTGCGGTCGACGAAGTGCTTCATTTCGCCGTTTTCTTCCGCCCGATAATGAATACCCGCCGGACAGACGCTGACGCAGTCGCCGCAGTTAATGCATTTGTCGTGCGAAAACATCACCTGGAACTGACTGCTCAGCCCTTCCGGGTTGGCGCACCACGGGCAGCGAATGTTGCAGCCCTTAAAAAACACCAGCGTGCGAATGCCATCGCCGTCATAGATCGAATATTTCTGGATATTGAAAATTCGGCCCGTTAATTCTTGTTTTGCGATCACGCTTGCCTCCCGCTCCGTCCCGTTACGGGACGGAGAACTTCCGGTTATTTCTCAAATACAGCTCAAATAATTCCCATTAAGAGAACTAGAACTTCTCAATCACCGTACGGCTGATGATCTCGTCCTGGACCTCTTTGCACAGCTCAACGAAGTAGGCGCTGTAGCCGGCGACGCGAACGATCAGGTCGCGGTATTTCTCCGGCTCCTGCTGCGCCTTCTTCAGCACTTCGTTATCGACGTAGCTGAACTGCATCTGGCCGTTGCCGAGAATCGAGGCGGTACGCAGCAGGGTAATCAAGCCATGGCGGCCTTCCGGGGTATCCAGCAGCCCTTTGAGGAACTTGAAGTTGTGCACCATGCCGATGTTCATGGTTTCCACGTTCATCTTGCTGACCGACTTGATAATCGCCGTCGGGCCTTGTTTATCCGCGCCCTGGGTAGGGCTGATGCCGTCGGAGAGCGGCATCCACGCCAGGCGGCCGTTCGGCGTGGCGTTGGTCAGCTCGCCGATTGGCGTGTTGTTGGAGATAGACAGGGTGCCGTGGCTAAGGGTCGAGTAGAGCATCTTGTACTTACGGCACTCTTTCTCGGTCCATTCGGTAATATCCAGCGCGTACTGGTCGACGTAGTTATCGTCGTTACCGTATTTCGGCGCGTTCAGGCAGTCGCGGCGCAGCGCTTCGTAACCTTCAAAGTTGGCCAGCAGCGCATCGCGGATCTGCTCAAGGGTGTATTTCTTCTCTTCGAACACCAGCTTGCGGATCGCCGCCATCGAGTCGACGTAGGTCGCCAGACCGGAGAAAATCAGCCCCGGACCGTGGTTGACCATCGCGCCGCCGGCGGCGACATCTTTGCCGCTCTCCATGCAGCCTTCGACCAGTAGCGACATCAGCGGCTTCGGCGCCACATCGCGATGGACGCGCTGGCTAATGACGGTGCCGATGGCCGACAGGCGCACGATATGGGCGATCTGCTGTTTTACCGCCGCGTCGAATTCGTCGAAAGTGCGCAGGTCGCGCAGGTCGCCGGTGTCCAGCCCCTGATAGCTATCGAACAGCACCATCCGCCCGCGGTTGAGTACGAATTCAATTGCGATAGGCCACTGGGTGTAGCCGGTGGAGGTCCACTGATAGATGCGCCCGGATTTCTGCGGTTCAACGCAGCCCATCAGGCAGTAGTCGCGGGCGTCTTCAAAATCGAAGCCTTTGCGCAGCATCATCTTGATGTGGGAGTCATCGAAGTGGCAGGCCGGGAAGCCCATTCCCGCTTTCACCACGTCGACGATTTTTTCCATGTATTTCTGCGGCGACTGGTTGTGGATACGGCAGGCCAGCGACGGCTGATAAACCTTCACGAAACGCACCGCGTCCATAATTAGATAGGTCAGATCGTTACAGGCATCGCCGCCGCTACGTTTCTGGCCGCCAACGGTGAGGTTGATAAACGGCTGATAACCCGCGAAATATTTCGCTCCCAGCTCACTCGACATCCACATCAGTTCAGCGCATTTGATGATGAACGCCTGCAGCAGCTCCAGCGCGGTCTCGTGGGTCAGACGGCCTTCGCGGATATCGGCTTCGAACATCGGGTAGCAGTACTGGTCGACGCGGCCCAGCGACAGCCCGGTCTGGTTCTCTTCGATTTCAAACAGCGATTCGACGGTCCAGATGCTCTGCAGCGCTTCCTGCAAGGTCTTCGGCGGATTGGCCGGCACGTTTTCGTTCACTTCGGCGATGGTCAATAGCTCGGCGCGGCGCTGGGCGTTTTGCTCTTTAGCCGCCAGTTCGCGGGCGTGGGCGGCGATGCGGCGGGCGTAGTTGACCACACCTTCACAGGTTTCAATCGCCGCTTTGTAGTAGTAGATACGGTCGATATCTTCCGGGTTTTCCATGCTCAGGCTGGCCAGATGCGCCTCGGCATCGGCTTTAATGCCGTTCATCCCTTTGGTGAACAGCAGCACGTCGTAGCCCGGACAGGTATCGCCGCCGCCGTTAATCTGGTGATAGGAGAGATCGCTGACGAAGGTCTCGCCGCTGAAGGCCCAGACGCCGGCCTCACGGTATTGCGCTTCGCAAATCTCATCCAGCGAACGCCCTTCCCAGAACGGGACGATCTCTTCGCGAATGGTTTTTTTATCCGCTTCGCTGATTTCAAACGGATCCTGCGGGCGGGTGCTCATGGTGTCGAGCTCATCGCGTACCCAGCGCCAGGCGATATCCGGCGAGAAGGCGCCCGCACGCGGCTTGCCGCACGGATGGCCGACGATCAGCTCATCGTCCTGAATCAGAATCGGCGCGGTTTCACAGGCGTGGCGGAAAGCTTTGGCGCGCAGCAAAATGGTCGGCATGCCAGGGTTGGCTTTGACCACTTCGGTAAAGGCCAGCGCGCGATAGATAGAGACGCTCGGGCGTACCGTCAGGTAGTGGTTACGCAGGCGCTGCATACGCGGGGTTAAGCCTTCTATCGCCGGCGTGTCGGCGCAGGCGGCGAACGGCGCGTGGCTGACCTGTTGTGCGCCGCTAAACAGACGCACCGGCAGATTCAGCGCGCTGAGGTTGCGCTGGGCGCTGATAAACATCGCCGAGAGTTCGTTCACTTCGGCGTTGTCAAAAGAGGCGCCGTGCAGCATGGCGTCGAGCATCGGATAGCCGTCAATGGCGCAGGCGGCGCGGACTTCGCTCAGTTCCGCCAGCTTGAACCACAGGCACTCCACGATTTCATAGGCCTGCTGGTTATTCAGCGCGCCGCTGTTGATATCGCGCTGGAAGTAAGGCAGCAGCGCTTTATCCGCCCCTTGCGGGTTAACCGCATAGCTGCCGTTATCCAGCTGTAGCGCCAGCTGGAACAGATAGAACGCCTGGCAGGCTTCTTTGAAATTACGCGCCGGATGGGCCGGAACGTGGTGCAGAATGGCCGCGCTATCGAGCAGCTCGGCTTTGCGATAAGTATTGGTTTCTGCAGCTGCCAGCTGCTCGGCGCTGTTGGCCAGATTTTGCGCCAGCGCGAGCAGGGCATCGCAGGCGTAGATGGCGGCGCGGCAGCCGTTGACTTCATCCATACCGCTGCGGCTAACGGCGCTACCGAGGGCTCGGGTTTTCTCTTCCAACTGGTGCTTAATCGCCAGCACGCCTTTTTCGACGACCAGGTTGTAGTCCGGTGAATCGAGATCGCTGTTGAGGTTGAGGAACTGGAATACGGATGGCCGATGCGCGGCGCTTTCATCATGGAAAATCGCCCCGTGCGGTTTACGGGTCTGGTTACCGACGATCAGTTCGTCGGCGCTAATGGTCAGCGGCAGCTGGCGCATCAGTTCATAGAAACGGCGAGCCGGTTTGACGGCGGCGGGAATGCCTGCGATATCGCTATCCAGCGCGCTGAGGATCGCGGCGTGCTCGGTGCACAGGCTGCTTGCCTGTGAGCGTAAACGGTCTGCCAGCACTTTGACGCGCGGCGTTAAGCTGTAGTGTGCCATGGGTAAGGTTCTCCAAATCTTGTTATCAGTGGCCCTGTACGGGATGACCGGACCAGGCCCGGCGATAAAGCTCGGTTAACGTGTTAGCGTCCGGCGCGCGTGGGTTGGTAGGGGTACAACTATCGCGCAGCGCCTGGCCGACCATCTCCGGCAAACGGCGTTCGAATTCAGCCGCCTCAATGCCGGTGTCGCTAATGCCGGAGGGCATGCTCATCTCTTCTTTTAAAGCCTGAATGGCGACCAGCAGGCTGGCGACGCCCTGGCGCGGCGAGGCGGCTGGCAGATCCAGCAGATGCGCCAGACGGGCATATTTCGTTGCCGCAAGGGTGTCGCACTGACCGTCGAAATCGGCGTTCCAGGCGACGACTTGCGCCATCAACAGGGCGTTGGCGCGGCCATGTGGCACGCGGAAGATGCCGCCGAGGGCGTGGGCCAGGCTGTGGGTGATCCCAAGCGAGGCGTTGGTGAAGGCCATCCCCGCCATGCAGGAGGCGTTATGCATCTTTTCACGCGCCTGTAGGTTGTCGCCGCTGCGCCAGCAGGTCGGCAGATAGCGAAATACCTGCTGCACCACTTTCTCCGCCAACGCGTCGGAAAAGTCGCTGGCGGCGCGGGAGACGTAGGCCTCAAGGGCGTGACACAGCACGTCCATGCCGGTGTCGGCGGTAATGGCCGGCGGCACCGAAGCCACCAGCGCCGGGTCAAGAATGGCGATATCCGGCAGCAGCGACGCATCCACCAGCACCAGCTTCTCCGCGTTGGCTTTCACCACCGAAAAGGCGGTGACTTCCGAGCCGGTACCGCTGGTGGTTGGGATAGCGACAAAGCATGGACGCGGGCGGTCAGTCTGCGGACGGGTTTGCGCCAGGGAGAAAATAACCGCTTTGGCGGCATCGATTACCGAACCGCCGCCGAGCGCGATAACCAGATCTGGATAGTGGTTATCCATTAACTTCATGCCGCGCACCACGGTGGCGATATCCGGATCCGCCACTACGTCGTCCCACATCTGCCAGGCGATCCCGCGCTGGCGCAACAGGGCGGTGACGCGCTCGGCGAGACCAAACTTCACCATCGCTTTATCGGTCACCAGCAGCACGCTGCGGGCGGAAAGTTCGTTCAGCACCGAGAGGGCGTTCTGACCGAAGCAAATCCGCGGTTTCAGTAAAAATTCACTCATTGGGCTATTCACTCCTGTTAGGCGTCCCGAAACACGTTCTCGACAATGGCGACCACCGACATCGCTTTGTAGCGGTCTTTATTGAGCGCGAAGTACTCTTCCGCCAGCACGATGTCGTGCATGCCGGCGCCGACGTTATCGACGGCGACCCAGGTCTGGTCTTTCATCGGCTGCTGTTTGTCATCTAAGCGGGTGATCAACAGCAGGTTGCTGCCGCGTAGCTCATCGCATTTTTGCGTGGCGACGACATGGCCGGTTACCTTTGCGAGAATCATCGTTTATCGCCTTATATCAGTGCGTTACTTAGCGAGGCGCTCCAGCACCTGGCGAATAACGCGTTCCACGTTTTGTTCGTTGATTTCACCTTCCATACTGGCGGCGCCTACGCTGGCGAAACGGTCATCGTTGCCTGCAGTGCGCGCTGGCGCGGCGTTGGCCGGGGCGTTGAAACGCGCGTCATCAAGAATGCTGCGCTGCGGATCGCTCGCCGGAGTAACGATGGTCGGCTGGGGCTCAGGGCGGCTGCCCGGCGCGCGCAGCTCGTCAATCGAACGCACGCCATAGCCGACTTTGCGGATATTGAGCAGGTTCATCGGGCCGACGTTGTCGGAGCTGGAGCCGCCGCCGACCGCGCCGCAGCCGAGGGTCAGCGCCGGAGAGATGTTGGTGGTCGCGCCGATACCGCCGAGCGCCGCCGGAGTATTAATCAGAATGCGGTTGACCGGTTTTTCGAGGCTGAACTGGCGGATGACGTCCTGATTACGGGTGTGGATCACCAGCGTATGGCCGAGTCCTTCGTTGGTCAGCAGCTCCACCACGCGGTGGCAGGCGGCTTTCCAGTCTTCTTCCACGTACAGGCCGAGTACCGGGCACAGTTTTTCGCGCGAGTAGGGGTTTTTCGGCGATACGGTGGTTTGCTCGGCGATCAGCACTTTAGTGCTGGCCGGGACGCAGAATCCCGCCATCTGGCTGAGGTATAGCGCGGTTTTGCCGACCACTTTCGGGTTGATGGCGCCGTTCGGGCGCAGCAGCAGCGCCGCCATTTTCGCCGCCTCATCTTCATTCATGAAGTAGACGCCCTGCGCTTCCAGCTCGCGGTGAACCTCGTCGTAAATGCAGCGTTCGACGATAATCGACTGCTCGGAGGCGCAGATCACGCCATTATCGAAGGTTTTACTGGTGACGATATCTTTCACCGCGTGGTGGATATCGGCGCTGCGTTCGATAAACGCCGGGCCGTTACCCGGGCCGCCGCTGATGGTCGGGGTGCCGGAAGCGTATGCCGCTCGCACCATGCCTTCGCCGCCGGTGGCGAGGATCAGCGACACGTCTTTGCTGTGCATCAGTTCGGAGGTGGCTTCGAGCGTTAACTGGGTGATGCCGTCAACGCTGCCTGCCGGGGCGCCGGCCGCTTCTGCCGCGCGTTTGACGATTTCAATCGCCTTCCAACTGCACTGACGCGCGCCCGGATGCGGGGAGAAGATAATGGCGTTGCCGGCCTTGAGGGCGATCAGCGCTTTGTAGATAACCGTAGAAGTTGGGTTAGTTGAGGGGACCAGCGCGCAAATCACGCCGAGCGGCACGCCCACGTCCATCACTTTTTTTACCGGGTCGTCATGAATGATGCCAACGGTCTTCATATCTTTGATGGCGTCGTAGACGCGCAGCGAGGCGAAACGGTTTTTCAGCACTTTGTCCTGCCAGTTGCCAAAACCGGTCTCTTCCGCGGCCATTTTCGCCAGCGCTTCGGCGTGGTGCGCTGCTTCCTGGGCCACGTTTTTCACGATGGCGTCGATTTGCTGTTGCGAAAAGGTGGCCAGAATCGCCTGCGCCTTTTTGGCGTTGCGCACCAGTTCCCGCGCGTTCTGCCGGGACTGCAAATCGTTATCCAGTTCAATCATGAGTCTATCCTTCATCAGACGAAAAGAGTGGAGACGGGGCGCGCCCTGTCAGGTCATGCTTTGTGCTGCGCCGCGATTTTTTCGATGTCGTTATGTGGACGCGCAATGACGCGAGAACTGACGACTTCGCCAATGCGTTTCGCCGCTTCCACGCCGGAGTCGACCGCCGCGTTGACCGCGCCGACGTCGCCTTTCACCATTGCGGTGACGAGGCCGGAACCGACGTTTTCATAGCCGATAAGCTCGACGTTGGCGGCTTTACACATCGCGTCCGCGGCTTCAATGCAGGCCACCAGACCTTTGGTTTCGATAAGACCAAGCGCTTCTTTCATCAGGATTCTCCGTTAGTCCGCAATCTTGTAATGCGAGACGATTTTGTTGATGTCGTTATGCGGACGGGCGATAACCAGCGAGGTCACCACTTCGCCGATGCGCTGCGCCGATTCCACGCCGGAATCCACCGCCGCTTTCACCGCGCCGACGTCGCCTTTCACCATCGCGGTGACCAGGCCGGAGCCGACGTTTTCATAGCCGATAAGTTCGACGTTGGCGGCTTTACACATCGCATCCGCCGCTTCAATGCAGGCCACCAGACCTTTGGTTTCAATCAGACCTAATGCATCACCCATTTGCGTTCTCCTGGCCTTCAGGCCTTGTGTTTAATGACGATTTTGTTGATGTCGTTATGCGGACGCGCGATGACCAGCGAGGTCACCACTTCGCCGATGCGCTGCGCGGATTCCACACCGGAATCCACCGCCGCTTTCACCGCGCCGACGTCGCCTTTCACCATCACGGTGACCAGGCCAGAGCCGACGTTTTCATAGCCGATCAGTTCGACGTTGGCGGCTTTACACATCGCGTCCGCTGCTTCAATACAGGCCACCAGACCTTTGGTTTCGATAAGCCCCAATGCATCACCCATCGTGATTTCCTCCAGAACAGGTTTTGTTATTCGGGAAAACCGTCCGCGTAACGGCATCAACACGCGGAAGCGGCGTTCGGGGTTCACTATAGGGAATGGGGAAAGAAGTGAAATTTAAATCCGTGGAGATGAATATTTTAGGTTTTTACTCTGTGATTTAGCCTTATTTAGCCTTCCATTTATCTTTTCGTTCTGTTTTATGCGTGTTGATTTTTATGATGATACGGCGCTTTTTTAGACTGTTTATCGGCGAGAGGTGAATGTTAATAAGATGCTAATTACTTGCCAGCAGGCGGTAATATAGCCGCGTGATAATTGTGGGTATGCGCAAGTTTTGGCGTCGAAGCTAAATGCAAAACGTGCGCTTTTAGCATCGTGGAAAGAGGGGGCAATAACGGAGCGTGAGCGAGGGCGCATTTTCCTCGCGGCGGTTCAGGGGTGACGGGTTAGTTAAGCGTGCTGCCGGACTTCAGCGTGCAGATGTAGAGCGGTGAGTTGATAGAGCTCAGCAGGATAGCTTTGTCGTTAAGCTTCTGCGCGTTGAGGAACAGGCCATCGTGGCTGTCGGACATCTCGCGCATGAAGTAGTCAAAGATGACATTCGGCGATTCGTCGATGGACGAGGCGCTGGATTCCCATTTTTTAATGCGGTAGTGGCGTTCAGTTGCCGAGATACGTTGGCTGGTGTAGCTGAATTTGACGTAGCGCTGCAGGTAGAGCCAGCCGGCGGCGGAGTCGGTATAGCCTTCCACCACCATCGAACCGTTACCGTTGGCGGCAAAATTAAAATGGATATTGCCGTTCACATTCTCTTTTTCCATGTTTTCAAAGCGCATGATCGCTTTGGTGGAGCAGCTCATCACGCCATCGTTGGCATCCGGCAACAGGCGCCAGGCGCTAAAACCGGCGGCGGCGATAAATGCGAGGGCGGAGAGGGCGAAAAAGGGGCGGGGCGCGAGTCTCATTGCGGCTTCCAGGAGTAGTAAAAGTAGTTATCGCAATAGCTAAATGGGTTGTCTTCGTGCATCGCGCAGTGGGCGAGAAATACCCGGCCCAGGCCGTTAGTCTCCAGCCGGTCGCCGTAGAAGAAAACGAAACGCTCCCCCGGCTTGCAGCTGAGCTTCAGCCGCTGACGCACCTCATCAAAATTCTTACCGTAGGCCGTGGCGGAAACCGAACGCAGCATTTCATCGCTGGCCAGCAGTTCGCACTGGCTGTGGCTCATCAGCGTCAGATTGATTGGCCGGGCGACGTGGGTGCCGGCGAGACTAAATGCCACCAGCAGCAGGGCGATGAGCAGCAGACAGCCGCCGGCCAGATACCAGCACATACCACGCGCATGTAGAGATGCGGCGGGCGGCGTTGGCGCCGCAGCGGGGGCGGCTTCATCAGGCGTAGCGCATGTGAGAACGGCATCGGCGGGCGTCGGCTCGGCATCGAGCAGTTCGATGCTGAGATCCTGATTCAGCTGCAGCATGCCGCGCGACACGGTGACAATAATGTTATCGATATCGTAGTGGCGGAAGGTTTTGCGCAGCATGCTCAGGTATTGATTGAGATTGCTGTTGGATGAGGTTAAGCCGTTATCGTCCCAGACCTTTTTCAACACTTCATCGCGACTGACGACGCCGGTATGGCGAAGAAAAAAATAGAGCAGCGCGTTGGCGGTAATGGATAGCTGGCTATCCGGCTCATTGCCGCCCGGTAATGTTAGGGTGCCGTCCGTTGCGTCATAAATGAGACGGGCATTGATGTTGTAGCGCATCGCGGCCTCACTCTACTCGCTTCACGCGGGAAGCGTCATTTTTGTCAGATCGTTTACCAGCGCCTGGCGGTGTTCGCTGCTCATGGTGCGCCCTTCGGTCAGTTCCGATAACCAGATGCCGTCGGCGGCATAGCGCACCAGCGTGCCGGTTGGGCCGTTATCGAGCGCATCGCCCTGCGCCAGATGATCCAGCATCCAGTCGCGCCAGCATTTTCGCAGCACCGGTTCGTCGGGCATCGCCAGCGACAGCACCATCAGTTGCCGGCTTTCGTGGGTATCCGTCAGCTCCGGGTTGGAGAGATAGCGCAAATAGGCGCGGGTAAAGCGCCCGTAAGCGATGTTATCGGCGGCCATCAGCTCGCTAATCGCCTTTTCCATAATCGCCAACAGCCGGGCGAACAGGGCGAAAATTAGCGCCTGTTTATTGGGAAAATGGTGCATGAGCCCGCCTTTGCTGACGCCAGCTTCGCGGGCGACGGCGTTCAGCGACAGGGCGGCGATACCGTCCCGGCCGGCAATCATCGCCGCCGATTCAAGCAGTTGACGATGCAAACGGACGGGGTCTTTTTTACGATGCTGGGCTTCCATGTTCATGGCCCGGATCATACCGACCAGACGGTATGATTATTCTTGATCGCTATCAATATGAGAGGGCGCTTTGCACGGCGGGATGCGGTTATTGCGTGGAGGCTCACAGATTGACAGTGACCTTCCGCAGATCAGGCAGTTAGCGCGTGCGGTAATAGTGGCCTACACCGCACGCGCGGGGGGATTAATCGACCAGTTCCTTGACGATGTTCATCAGAGCATGGACATCTTGCGGGCGGGTATTGCCGCTTTGCGGATCGATAATGGAGCTGTACACGTGCGGCATAATCTGTGCGACGCCGGCCTGCAGGCAGGTTTGCAGAATCAGCGCAAAGTTATCGAGATCGATGCCCCCGGTGGGCTCAATCAGCGTCATACCGTTTTCTGCCGCGCTTTGGGCGAGCGCTTTCAGCTCCGCCAGCGACTTTTCGCCCCCCATCGGGAAAAATTTAGCCGCCTGCGCGCCCATATCCAACATCATTCTGACCGCCGCATCGCAGGAAACCTGGGCCGGGATGCCCTTGGCGCTGCGCACGCCGGTGGAGATACGTACTTCACCGGGCGTGCCGCTGGGGCTGACCAGCGCATTAATAAAGGTTTGCTGGCCGCCGGTCGCCGCCAGCGCCCCGGCGGCAAAGCCGCTGCCGGTGAAGGTCTGGTTGACGTGAGCGGGGTGGACCTGCGCGGCGATCATTGCCGCTTTGTAAAACTGCGCCGGATCGCCGGCGCCGAGACCGACGGAAATAGAAGGCACTTCCGCCATCCAGCGGCGCACTTCTGCAACGCCTTGCTCAACGTCGGTAAATTGCGCCGAGAGTACGCCAATCACCGCGTGCCCTTCAGCGGCGTCATAGATTTCCCGGGCGTTGGCGATATCCTTCGCCAGCACGTTAATCGCCACCCGCTGGCGATAAAAGTTAATCCGCTGCATGCTGCGTAATCTCCTGTAAGCGCGCGACGATGAGCGACATTTCTCCTTCGCCGACGGTGCGGGGGTCAAGGCTAAAATGGCCCTCATGCAGATAGTAGCGGCGGGCGTAAATAGCGATATCGCCGCCGCGTAGCTGAGCTTCAACCTCACGGGCGCTGAGTCCCAGTTCATTGGCGTCGACGCTGACCCGAATGCGCCAGATGGCGCGACCGGCTTCATCCTGCTCGATATCGGCGCACAGGCCGGGTAGCGCGGAAATCGCCTCGGCGAATGGACGCAGCGCGGCGGCGTCAGGCGCCGGCGCCGCCGTCCGGTAACGGTCCAGCGCGTAGACGAGACCGACCATATTCTCTTTGCCGATTTTCATCGCCCGCGCGATACCGTGGTGCTGGGCTTTACAGGCGGCGATCCAGGTGCGCTTGCCGCTAATAAAGCCTGAGGTTGGGGCGTTAAAGGCTTTCGCTCCGCTGTAGATAACCATGTCCGCGCCGCTGGCGACCCACTGGCGCAAGTCTTCTTCGGCGGCGGCATCGACGATCAGCGGCAGATTATGCTGGCGAGCGACCTGCACGAAATCGTCAATACCGAGCATGCCTTTTTGCACGCAGTGGTGCGATTTCACATACAGAAGCGCCGCCGTGCGTGCGTTCACCGCGCTCTCCAGCTGCCAGCGCGCCGCCAGATTGCTGGAACCGACTTCGACAATGCGCCCGCCGCCGAGGCGGATGGCGCTGGTGATTGGCGCGCCGTAATCGACATTATGCCCGCGCAGTATCACTATCTCGTTCGGCCACTGGCTGCTGTCCGGCATCTGCGCCACCTTTTCCGGCTCGCCGCGGGTGATCGCCGCCGCGACGGCGATAGCGATCCCGGCGGAGGCGCAGGAGGTGATATAGCTGTCTTCCGCGCCGGTGTGGGCGGAAACCAGCTCGCCCGCACGGTCGGTTAATTTATCGATTTCGACGAAGGCCCCCGCCGCCTGCGCGGTGGCCTGCATCACTTGCGGGTCGACGGCGGACACGCCGAGGATGGTCATTTTGCCGCAGGCGTTAATCACCCGTTTTAAGCCCAGTTGCTGGTAGATATTGCCGTTCATGATTTACAGCACTCCCAACAGCGAGCAGACGATGCTGATAGCAACGATTGACAGTAAAATGGTGGTGTAGCGCGGCCCTTTTTTCAGTAAGTAGAAATAGATAGCGAACACCGCCGCCAGCGGCAGCAGGCCGGGGGCAATCGAGTCGAGGATCTGCTGGACCACCACTTCCGAGCCTTTAAGCGCGCTGATTTTCAGCGGGGTGGTGATTTTGACGTAGCTTGCCGACAGCGCGCCCATCATGATGAGACCCAGCACGTTGGCGCCGTAAATCAATTCTTTAATTCGCCCCCCTTGCAGCAGGCCGATAATGGAGTCACGGCCCAGGGTGTAGCCTTTATGCACCAGTCCGTAGCTTATCGCCATGGTGATCGCCGGGTAGAGGATCAGCGGGGCGATCCCGCCGAACGCGCTGCCGCTGGCGGCGAAAGGGATGAAAATGGCAATCAGCAACGGCATCACCGCGGCCCAGATAATCGAGTCGCCCATCCCGGCCAGCGGCCCCATCAGGCCGGTTTTGATCCCGGTGATTGAAGCATCGCTGATCGGCTCGCCGCGGGTTTTCTGCTCTTCCATGGCGATGGAGATACCCTGGATAACCGAGCCGAAAGTCTGTTCCGAGTTAAAGAAGTTCAGGTGGCGTTTGAGCGCCTCGGCCTGCTCCTCTTTTCCCGGGTACAGCTTTTTGATGATGGGCGTCATTGAGGCGCAGAAAATCAGGCTCTGCAGACGTTCGTAGGAGCTGGATACCTCCGCCCCCAGCCAGTAAATCAGCCAGGCCTTGGTGATATCGGCTTTGCTCAGCGCCTGGGTTTCGCGGGCGCGTTCAACCAGTTCATGTTCCATTACATCGCTACTCATCATGCAGCTCCTTCATTTTTGGCCAGGCCTTTAATCAGGAAGGCGACGCAGGTGCCGAAAATCGCCATCGCCATGATGTCCACCTTCAGGTAGAGCACCGCGAAAAATCCGCCGATAAACCACGGCAGCAGGCTCTTTTTGCCGATCACCATGATGGTGATGGCAAAGCCCAGCGCCGGCAGGATACCGCCCATAATTTCAAACGAGTGGGTCAGCCAGTGCGGCATCAGTTTGAGGAATTTTTCCACTACGCTTTGGCCAAAGTAGTTGGCGGCGAAGACCACCGGGAAGCGCAGCACCAGCCCCAGCAGCGCCGGATAGATAAAGGCGCAGCGCATGATGCCCGCCATGTTGGCGCTTTCGGCGTGTTTGTCGGCCATATGCACCCACGCGGCGTTGAGCGTGCGGCGCAGCTGATCGAGGAATACCCCGATGACGCCAAACGGGATTGCCAGCGCGATCGCCAGGTTGGGCTCCATCCCGGCCTTCACGGCGATCGGAATGGCGATACAGGCGGCCAGCGCCGGGTCCGACGGCACGTTGCCGCCAGGCGTGGAGGTCACACCAAGATAGACCAGCTGCATACCCGCGCCGATGATCATCGCGGTTTTCATATCGCCCAGCAGCAGGCCGACGAATACGGCGATCACCACGGGCTGCAGCAACATGGCGGAGAAGGTATAGCCTAAACGTAAGCGGGCGAACCAGTAATACAACCCCATCAGGCTCGCAAAAAGTAAGGGATCCATAGTTTTTTACCTTTTTATCAACTGGTTAGAATTTTTTCAGGATGTCGTCCAGTGACTGTGGTTTATCTTCCGGGATGGTCTGAAAGAACACCTGAATGCCGCTATCTTTCAGAGCGCCGAGGATGCCGACGTCTTTTTCATCAAGGGTGATGTTCTGGAACACGGCCTTGCGGTTCGGCCCGCCGCCCAGCCCGCCAACCTGAATCGTCTGCACGTCAAAGCCCAACTGGACGGCTTCCTGAACGGCCGACAGCGACGGGAACAGTACCAGCACATTGCCATCGCCGAGCTGATTCTCTTTCCAGGCGGCGGCGAAGCTGGCGTTGCCGTAACAGTCGACTTTGATGTTCGGCGGCGCGGCCATTAAATAGATATTTTTCATAAACGGATCGGCATCCAGCTCGTCGCTGACCACGGCGATACGATTGGCCTGCGACTGGCCGACCCATTTGGTGACGACCTGACCGTGGATCAGACGGCTATCGATACGACATAAAACGATTTTTGCCATGATGGGCTCCTTAAGAGGTTAACTGGTTCACGTGGGCGACAACGTCGCGGCAGCTGCTGCGTCCGGCTTCGACCAGCGCATTAACGCAGCCGGTGAGCGGACCCTGTTCGCGCAGATCCAACGCCTCCAGCAGCAGCGAGGCGTTGAGCCCGCAGACGACGGCGATGGGGTAATCCGCGCTCAGGCGCGCGGCGACGTTGGAGGTGGTGCCGCCGAGAAAATCGGTCAAAATCAGCGAGCCTGCCGGCATCGCCTGTACGGCCGCTTCGACGCGCTGATAAAACTCGCCGAGGGTATCGACCGGCATAAGCGCGATTTCGCTGACGCCGGCGATTTCGCCGGTCACCATGCGCAGACTGTCGCAAAGTTGCGTGCCCCAGCCGCCGTGCGTCAGCAGCAGAATCTGGGGTAACTGGGTGGTAGGTTCAGTGGATGACAAAGTGGCCTCCTGGCGCCGAATCGTTGACGCACTAATAAGAGCAAAGCGCGTGCCACAATTTGTGTCATCTACCAAAGAGGAAAGGGCTGGCGGGTCGCAAAGCCGCGCCAGAACAGGCGTTAACTAAATAATAATTCGTAGATATAAATGTACTCGGCATCGGATAAACGGATGGCGTAGGCCTCTTCAACCGGATGGAAAGCCGATTTGATGACACTAAATGCCTGAGCGTCCATATCCGGCCGCGTTTCCAGCGCCATCTGTAACGGTTTACGGTTAATCACGATACGCTCGACCATACAGCAGCAGTGGATCAGAAAGCGTAGTGTCACCTGGCGGTTAGGCGCGATGGCCAGCGCGTTCCTGAGATGGTTCAGGATCCCTTCCATTTCTTTTAATATGCGCTGCGGATTGAGCACCGAAATATGGTTGATAATGCTTTCCATGGTCAGGGCGCTGATAAACCGTGAAGCGCTGCGCTCCATCTCCAGACGACGTTCACTGCTGGACAAATCGGGGGTCAGCAGGCTGAGCACCAGCTCCGGCCCCTGCTCGGAAAACAGCTCCTCCAGCGAGATAAACGGGATATCGGGCAGCCCCGGCTGGAATGTCCCGACAATACCCGCCAGCCGTTCATGCGCCCTGATCGCCTGCTGCAGGCGCTCCGGGCTGCGAACTTCGTTGTAATCGAGGATAACCATCCGGGTATCCTGCGACATCAGCTCGCCAAAGCTCTCCTCCAGCACCTTTTTGATTTTTTCCGCCGTACCCATGCCGGTAATGCAGGAGATCACCAGCACCTTGCCGGCGTTCTCCTGCTGCGGTGTGCACAGCTGGCTGGCGATGCCTTTTTCCTGCATCAGATTGACCAACCGCGGCAGATCGCCGGTTTCGTAGCTGAGATCGAGACCGATCTCCAGCAGGCTGGTCAGGGTGATATTCGGCATCAGCAGGACATCAATCTGGAACAGTTTGCTGATGGTGCTACCGAAATGGACCAGCGATCCGATGTCAACCATCAGGATCAGCCGCTGCCAGCCTTTGCTGTGGATCAGTTGGATCAGTTTTTCCAGCGTATCGTGCACCGATTGCTCGAACGGCATGTCGATAGCGTTGAACAATTCGCGCTCCAGCACCCGATTGACGTACTGCGCCATGCTGGTGGCCGTGGTGGCGCCATGGGCTATGAGGATCGCCCCGCAGTCCGGGCTGGCGCTGATGCGCTGGCGGTAATGGCGGCACTCTTTGAGGAACAGGCACAGCCAGACCACCTCGGTGGCCGGGCACTGGATATGCAGCAGATCGTTGATCTTCTTGCACAACAGAGTGGCATTATCGTATTCATCTTTGCAGCGATCGAGGATCAGGCTCGAAGAGTATAACTGCGGGATCAGGCCGCGTTGTACGTAGCTGATGAGAGCGAGAAAGTGTTTACGCAGCGGGTTGACCAGGTTTTCCGGCAGGGCGAAGCCGAGTACCTGCTCAACGTAACCGATCAGCAGACCCACCCGCTCTTCAATCCGATCGCCATAGCGTGGGGCATGGCTGGCGTTATCGCGGCTATAGAGGCCATATTCAAAAATCGAACTGAGCTTATTTTTAAGGATCGCCAGCGTCTCGGCGGGCGGCACGTTGCTGTTGCGCAGGTTAACGTACTCGCGGGTCAGGAAACTGTAGAACAGGTCGCTCTCCTCGACGCTGTCATCGGCTGCCGGGCTTTTCAACTGCGGTAGCGTGCGGGCGTCGATATTCAGTAGGTTGCGGCCATTAAACAGCGCATCGACCAGCTGTCGTTGCTCCGGCGTGGCATTGATCGGGCCGTCCGCCAGTTTGCTATCCAGTAGCAATACTTCGTTATGGGCCGCCATCCCGGATGCCCATGCCTGGGCGCATAAAAACTGGATATCGCTTTTGAGCTGGCCGATATTGCCCTCCAGCGGCTTGTTCAGCAGCCACAGCAGCAAGGGTTTATCTACGCTTACCGTGCGTTCGATCTTGCGGCTTTCACGCTGTAAAAAGCCGATGATCAGCTCAATCTGCTCCTCTACCGAACGCTGGCGAATACCGGGTAGATCGATGGTGACCTGAATACGGCGCTGGAAGGTGCGTAATAGCGATGAACTGATGGGCTCGGTGGTGGCGCAAATCAGACGTACGGCGATATTGCGCGCCGGGCCGCTGGCGCCGAGCGGGCGATATTCGCCTTTATCCAGCAGCGAGAAGAGCTTTTCCTGCCCTTCATAGGGCAGGCGATGCACTTCATCCAGCAGCAGATAGCCGCCGTCGGCCTGTTCGATCAGCCCGCTTTTGTTTTCCATCGCCCCGGTAAAAGCGCCCTGGCGGTGGCCAAAGAGATGCGATGACAGCAGCTCCGGGTTGTTGGCGTATTCCGCGCAGTTGAAGTAGACCAGCGGCGGCCGTTTTTCACCGGCATGCTCGCAGGCGTAGCGGTGCATCAGCTCGGCAAAAAAGGTTTTACCCACGCCGGAGGGGCCGGTCAGCAGGACGTGCAGGCCGTGGGGATACAGCACCGCGGCTTTACCCTTTTCCACGGCATCGTGCAGGCTGCGATCGTGGCCGATCAGCATGGCGAACGGATCGACAGCCTCATTGTTATCTTGTGGCTGCGGCAGGAGATCGGCGAGTGTTGCCGGCTCGCGTTCGCTTTCCGTCAGCGTACGGTCGAGTAGCGTTTCCGTCGTCCGGCGATGTAAAAAGAATACCGGGCGGCCGCGCGTTTTAATCACCAGCCCGTCGCTCCATAGCTGATTGAGATCTTTACTCACCGAGTTGCGCGCCAGCCCGAGGTTAAAGCCGATTTGCTCTGCGGTGAAGGCGTTCGAGCCCCTGGCTAAATCCTCCAGCGTCACGGCCTGGCTCAGCCTCTCCAGCTCCCGCAGTACTATCTCAATACGTCTCATCTCGTTACCGGGTTGTTCAATGTCGATAGTTGAGAACATACACTATTACGCGGCGTCAGAAAGAGACCGGGGGCGAAGTTGCCGGTCTTAGCGGCCAGCAGGGTGTCCTTTCGCTGCCACAATGGTGGTTTAGGGTGGGATTGGGTATGGTTAGCGCATCTCACCGGAGGAACAGATATGTTGAGCGGATTAAATCATCTGACCCTGGCGGTCAGCCAGCTGGCGCCGAGCGTGGCGTTTTATCATCAGCTACTCGGCATGACGCTGCACGCGCGCTGGGATAGCGGCGCGTATCTTTCCTGCGGCGATCTGTGGCTGTGCCTGTCGCTGGATCCGCAGCGGCGCGTCACTCCGCCGGAGGAGAGCGACTACACCCATTATGCGTTTAGCATCAGCGAGGCGGATTTCGCCAGCTTTGCCGCCCGTCTTGAGGTCGCTGGCGTAGCGGTATGGAAGCTAAACCGTAGCGAAGGCGAATCGCACTATTTCCTCGACCCCGACGGCCACAAGCTGGAACTACATGTTGGCAACCTCGCCCAGCGCCTGGCCGCCTGCCGCGAACAACCGTATAAGGGGATGGTGTTTTTTGGCGACTGAATAGTAGCCCCGCTAAGCGCAGCGCGAGCGGGGAAGGAGTATGCGATCATGCCTTATATCAGTATTTACATTTAACTTCTTAAAAGGCGTGGTTATTATTGGCATACTTAATTTTTCATGGAAGAGAGCTCTGAAAATGAAAGCCACAGAAGCCCGATTACTTGATTTTCTCAAACGCTCACAGCAATTTGTTATCCCGATCTACCAACGTACCTATTCATGGTCTGAGCAACAATGTCGCCAACTTTGGGACGATATTATTCGTGCCGGGCAGCGCGATGATATTTCTGCGCATTTTATTGGCTCCGTTGTTTATATCGAGCAGGGGCTGTATCAGGTGTCGGGGATTTCTCCGTTGCTGGTTATTGATGGTCAGCAGCGTCTGACCACCGCAATGTTGCTGCTTGAAGCGCTATCCCGTCACCTTGGCGATGAAGAGCTGATTGACGGCTTTTCTGCTATGAAATTACGCAATTACTATTTGCTCAACCCTTATGAATCCGGGGAGAGAGGCTATAAGCTGCTGCTGACGGAGACCGATAAAGACAGCCTGCTGGCGCTGATAAAACAAAAACCGCTGCCTGAAAACGGTTCGCAGCGTATTGCGGCCAATTTTGAATTCTTCGATGAGCAAATCAGTAAATTAGGCGATGACCTGATTTCGCTGTGTCGTGGATTATCAAAGCTATTGATTGTCGACGTGGCGCTCAATCGCGGGCAGGACAATCCGCAGCTGATTTTTGAAAGCATGAACTCCACAGGGAAAGCGCTCAGCCAGGCCGATTTAGTGCGTAACTTTATTCTGATGGGGCTGGAGCCGGAGCATCAGACGCGGCTGTATGATGACCACTGGCGGCCGATGGAAATTGCCTTCGGGCAGAAAGGCTACAGTGAATATTTCGACAGCTTTATGCGCCATTATCTGACGGTCAAAACGGGGGATATTCCCCGTACCGATGAAGTTTATGAAGCCTTTAAGCTGCATGCGCGTAGCCTGCCTGTCGCCGAAGCGGGGGTCGATGCGCTGGTGGCGGATATTCAACGCTATGCGGAATATTTTTGTGCGATGGCGTTGGGCAAAGAGAGCGATAAATCTCTCGCGACTGCGTTTCAGGATTTGCGCGAGTTAAAGGTCGATGTTGCCTATCCATTCCTGCTGGCGATGTATCACGATTACCGTGAGGGTGATTTATTGCCCGACGATTTCCTGAGTGCAATAAGGCTGATTGAGTCGTATGTTTTCCGCCGCGCGGTTTGCGCCATTCCCACTAACTCGCTAAACAAAACCTTCGCCACGTTTTATAAGGTATTAAATAAAGAAAACTATCTGGATAGTATTCAGGCGCATTTACTGGAACTGCCGAGCTACCGACGTTTTCCGGATGATGATGAATTCAGCCTTAAATTAAAAGAGCGCGATCTGTATAACTTCCGCAGCCGCAGTTACTGGCTGCGTCGTCTGGAAAATTATCAGCGTAAAGAGCGCGTGGCGGTGGATGAATATACGATTGAACACATTATGCCGCAGAATGAAAATCTGCCGGCAAAATGGCGTGAAGAGTTGGGCAGCGACTGGCAGCGGATACATAAAGAACGGCTGCATACGCTGGGGAATCTGACGTTAACCGGCTATAACTCGCGTTACAGTGATAAAGCCTTTGTGGAAAAACGCGATATTGCTGGCGGTTTCAAGGAAAGCCCGCTGCATTTAAACGCCGGGTTAGGGCAGTGCGAGAAATGGGATGAAGCGGCAATGGATGCGCGGGCCGAGCGTCTGGCGAAGCGTGCCGTTCAGGTCTGGCGCGCGCCTGCGCTGAGTGAAGAGGTGCTGAGCCAGTATCGCCAGCAGCCTGAAAAAACCATGAACTACAGTCTGTCGGACTTTCATCAACTGGAAGTTGGTTCGCACAGCCGGATGCTGTTTGACCAGCTGGCGCCGGAAATTTTAAAGCTGGATGCAAGCATCACCCAGGAGGTGCTGAAGCTGTATATTGCCTTCAAGGCGGAGACCAATTTTGTCGACGTGGTACCGCAGAAAAGCCGACTGCGCCTGTCGCTGAATATGCCGTTCCATGAGCTGGTTGACCCGAAAGGAATGGCGAAAGACGTAACGGATCTTGGTCGCTGGGGCAATGGTGATGTGGAGGTCGGTTTCAGCGATATTGCCCAACTGCCGTATGTGATGGGACTGATCCGCCAGGCGTTTGAAAAACAGATGGATAGCGCGGCGGTTTAGCCGCGATGTCAACCCGGCAGCGCAGGGGCTGCCGGGTGGCTGGTTTTAATGTTTCTGCCTGCGGGGCTTGTTGGCAATGACGGCAATAAACTCATGCACCTGCTTCTGTTTGCGCGCCGACAGCTTATGCAGCTGGCGCATAGACTCCACCAGTTCGGGCTCAGGCTGCTTCGCGGTAATCACGATACAGCCTTCCATTACTTTGATATCAATTTTAGTGCCGGTGGCAAAACCGGCGGCTTCCAGCCACTGGCCTTTCATGATAATCGCCGGGATACGCTGATGATCTTCAAAGCGGCTCGCGTAACTGACGGTGCCTTTACGGTTATTTTCCGGGGAGACTTCTGGATCGTTGAATTCTGCAATAGAATGCGGGGTAGTCATGATGGCTATTTCCTATGAATAGTGATTGTGATTAGCGAGGCGCTCGTGTTGCAGCACGGGCGTCTCGCGATAAATACCTGTACATATCATCAGGGAATAGAAGGAAAGTCCAGCTGAAAATCAATGAAAATAACGGTGTGGATGAAGAGAAACATTATTTCTGATGATGAGAATAAAGCGGCCATTTAGCCGCTTTATTGGTTTCTGGGGGCGGGTTAATTTATGGCGGCGTCGGTGAGGGCGTCGGCCAGGTGGAGCTGGGTTTGTTGGGCGGATTGGAGCTGTAATTTAAGTTTTTCACATGATTCATTAAAATCATTTAATTTGAGCATGATTTTGTTTGCTTCACTACTTGGAGGGATCGCTACAGGACATCCTCTTAATTGAGTCTTATTAATGGATGCTAAGTTGGTTGTTTGCTTGCTGGCACTAGCAAAATAATCTCTTGAATAAGGACTATTCATGTATGTCTCAAGCCAGTATGGATCAATCTCCTTTCCTATAATTCTTCCTTTAAAAACATGGTTTTGATTAGCTATATACCATTCATGACACCACACAGTTGTTCTACCAACAGTGTCCCAGTCACCACCTTCTGTTATTAAAAGATCACCTTTAATAACATGATATTTATCTTGCTCTTCCTCAGGAATATCAATTTCTTTAACCTCTGATAGATCAAGATAACCACGCTGAACGTTAGCTACGCGTAGATAAGGAATAGTAATTAGTTTTCGGTTGGCTAAATTTCTTCCTTTAGTTATACCGCTTTGAATATCAACGACGTCTTCGAATAGGCACCATTTCCACCCCTCCGGCAGTTCAAACGGTATTTCCTCATCGCTAATCGGCGGCAGTGGTTTTTGCTTTTTAATTTTCCCGTCTTTTACCAATTGCACTTTTTCCTGCGCAATACGTTTGAGCAGTTCAGAAGCCGGTTCGTCGTTCGGATCCTGCGGCACCAATTTACCCATCACCGCCAGTTGCAGAATGGTTTGCTTTAAGGCGTCAATGCTGGCTTCGGTGGTAAACAGCGTATCGAAATGCTCGCTGATACGCGCCCAGTTTTCGGCCAGTTCATCGGCGTTCTGGCTGTCGGTTAGCGTAGTTAGTAGGGTTTCAACCAGCTGTTGATGAGCATCCAGACTGGTCAGGGAGTTCTGTTCCAGTTGGTCGCAGAGTGTCATTAGCTCCGTAATTTTATTAACAATGCGAGACTGCTCATCTAAGGGTGGTAATGGAACTAAAAAACGAGCTAAATCTGTAGCTGCCAGATTAGGTTGGGCTGTCCCATTATCATATTTATTTATAAAATCATAAGATAATGGCGCATCGAAATACAAATGAATATATTTATTAAATGTAGGCTTAAAAACACGAACGATTACTAGTGATGAAGCAATTGCTCCTGATAGGTTTTGTACAATTGCTGATTTACCTAGAGAACCTCTAAGACAAAATAAAATATCACCATTGAGGAATTTTCCTGAACGGAGAATGCTAAAATGTTCTGGTGTAATGAATGTCATGTCTTCTTGTCGTATATTTCCATTTTCAAGATGACCTGCGTTGACAAATGGTACTCCTGTCTCTACTAGTGTTGACTTATTCGGATAGTTTTTACTTCTGTCACCATTTTCTAATGAACATATTTCTTGTAATGCAACCCATTCCCACCCCGCCGGCAGCTCAAAAGGTTTCTCTTCCTCGCTAATCTCCGGCAGCGGCTTCTGCTTTTTAATTTTCCCCTGCTTCACCAGCTCGGCTTTTTCCGCCGCAATACGCTCCAGCAGCACCGACGCCGGTTCATCGTTCGGATCCTGCGGCACCAGCTTGCCGCGCACCGCCAGCTCCAGAATCAGCTCGCGCAGCTTCTTAATGCCGTACAGGTCAATCTTGCCCGAGCTGCCGCGCCCGGCGGTGGAGCGGGTTTGCAGCGCCGTGGTCCAGGTGTCGATATGGTCGACAATCAGTTTTTCCACCGCCATCAGTTGGCCTCCTTACCGGAGAGCGCCGCGCCGAGAATATCGCGCAGCTGGTGGCGTAGGGTCTGAATTTCTTCCTGCTGTTTGGCATATTGCGCCAGCAGTTCGTCCGGATCGTGGCTGACGGTTTCCGCCTGGTGCGGGTTTTTGATATCGAGGTTAAAGTTGCGGGCAATTACCTCGTCGATGCTGACCTTCCACGCCTGCTCGTTCTCAACGCGGCTGGCGAAGCCGTCGGCTTCGTTGCCCCACCAGTCGATCTCGGCCTGGAATTCTTCAAACTTCATCGGTTTGGTTTTGCTGTAGTTTTTCACGCCCGCCGGGTACGGATGCTCGTAGAACCAGATCTCTTTCGTCGGCTGGCCTTTGGTAAAGAACAGCAGGTTGGTTTTGATCCCGGTGTACGGGTTAAACACGCCGTTCGGCAGACGCACGATGGTGTGCAGGTTGCACTCCTCGGTGAGCAGCTTTTTGATCTTGGTTTTCACGCCTTCGCCAAACAGCGTGCCATCCGGCAGTACCACCGCCGCACGACCGTTCTTCGCCAGCACTTCAATAATCAATTGCAGGAACAGATCCGCCGTTTCGCGGGTCTGCATATCGGAAGGGAAGTTCTTCTCGATACCGTCTTCTTCGGTGCCGCCGAAGGGAGGGTTAGTGATAATCACATCCATCTGCTCGTCCCAGGAGGAGAGCGGCTTGTTCAGGGTGTTATCGTGGCGGATCTGTACCGGTACCTCAATGCCGTGGAGCAGCATATTGGTGGTACAAAGCAGGTGCGGCAGCTGTTTCTTCTCCACACCGTGGATCTGTTGTTGCAGGATCTGGCGGTCAGCCACCGTGTGCGCATAATTGTTTTTCACGTGGTCAAACGCGCAGGCGAGGAAGCCGCCGGTGCCGCAAGCCGGATCCATAATCGACTCGCCGAGTTTCGGATCAACGCGGTCGACCATAAAACGGGTCACGGCGCGTGGGGTATAGAATTCACCCGCGTTGCCTGCGGCCTGTAAATCCCGGAGTATTTGTTCGTAGATATCGCCGAACAGATGACGTTCGCTGGCGCGGGTAAAATCGATCTCGTTCAGCTTGTTGATCACCTGACGCAGCAGGGTACCGTTTTTCATATAGTTGTAGGCATCGCTGAACGCCTGCTTAACCACATAGCCGCGCGGATTGATATCAATCTGCGCGGGCAGATCTTTCAGCGTTGGAAACAGGTCGTCGTTGACGAACGCCAGCAGTTTATCGCCGGTGATCCCTTCGTTATCGGCCGCCCAGTTGCGCCACAGGTAGCGCTCCGGCATGGGCAGCCTGTATTTTTCCTGCTCGATTTCCAGCGCCTGCTCCTGGGCGTCGAAGATCTTCAGGAACAGTAACCAGGAGAGCTGACCCAGACGCTGTGCGTCGCCATCGACACCTGCATCTTTGCGCATGATGTCTTGTAATGATTTGATAGCCGAGCTGATTGACATGGGGTCGTCCCTTTATAAAAAAACAAAGCCACCTGCGGCAGACGGGCCGCAGGTGGCGTAATCAGGATGTTCAGGCGGAGCGGGAAGGAAGCTGGTAAATTTCGCTTTCCAGGTCGATCACTGCCTGCATATAGGTGCCTTTATCGCCAAAACCGTCGGTGATGATCTCCTGCAGAGTTCCCATCTGGTCGAACGGTTTGAGCTTCAGCACCTGAATATTCTCGATTTCTTCGACGCCGGCATCAGCGTATTTGTCCAGCAGATTACTGAGCACGGTCTGCGCGACATCGGAATATTTAGTGAAATAATTACGCTTGCGAACGTTGTCTGCACGCTCTTTGCGCGTGAGCGGCGGCTGACCATACACCACATGGCAGAGCATGTCGAACGGGTCGAGATCTTTGCCAACCTCTTCCGCCAGTACATCCCAAAGGATTCCCTGCAATTCGAGCTCTTTGATTACCGCCGCTTTGCGGTCAGCATCTTGCCATTTCTGAACAAAATCATCCAGTGAGGCGCAGGCTTTGAGCACGGTTTTGCGGGTGTAATCTTTGAATGACTCGGTGACCAGCTTGCCGTCGGCATCATAGTACTGAACGCGCTGAGACACGACGCTTACGGTGACACCGTTAATATGGAATTTGCGGATTCGGTTGTCTTCTTCTTCCGGAAGTAGGCCTGAATTGTCGAATGAGCCGGTTGTATACGTTGCCGGATCTTCATCTGCCCCTGTAACGTCGTCCTCTGCAAAAACGTCAAAATCGTCTTCATCCAGCTTTTCATCGAACCCGGAATTCGGGTCGGTAATGTCATCCGCAGTGGCTTCCATCACTTTTTCCGGGATACCGTCGAAACGCTCATCGGCGAAGAGCTCAGTGGCCTTTTTAAAGTCGAGAATGGTGAACCACAGTTTGCCGTAGCTTTCTTCGATGCGAGTACCACGGCCGATAATCTGCTTAAATTTGGTCATCGAGCGGATGGTTTGATCCAGCACGATCAGTTTGCAGGTTTTGACGTTCACGCCGGTGGTCATCAGTTCTGAGGTGGTCACAATTACCGGCCATTCTTTTTTCTTGTCGCTGAAATTCTGCAACTGACCTTTTCCTTCCTCGTCGTCGCCGGTAATTTTCATCACGTATTTATCGTTACGTTTTACCATCTCCGGGTTGAGATTGATCAGCGCCCGACGCATTCGTTCAGCATGAGGAATGTCTTCGCAAAATACGATGGTTTTATCCATCGGATTGGTGCGTTTGAGGTAATCGGTAATGGTTTTTGCCACCAGTTCAGTACGCTCGTCGATGACCATCGTGCGGTCGAAATCTTTCTGGTTATAGATTCGGTCGTCAATCAGTTCACCGTTGAGGTCACTCTGGCCACGCACGGGCCGCCAGCCCTGTAAATCAACATCAATATCGACACGTACCACTTTGTAAGGTGCGAGGAACCCATCCTCAATGCCTTCTTTCAACGAATAGGTGTAGATCGGATCGCCAAAATAGTCGCTATTGGAGATCTCGTGCGTTTCCTTCGGCGTGGCAGTCATACCAATCTGGGTAGCGGTGCTGAAATAATCCAGAATTTCACGCCAGGCGCTGTCTTCAGAGGCGCTACCGCGGTGGCACTCGTCGATGATAATCAGATCAAAGAAATCTGGTGAAACCTGCTTAAACGCTTTTTGATGCTCTTCATTGCCGGTTAACGCTTGATAAAGCGCAAGATGGATTTCGAAAGCGGGATCGAGAGTGCGCCCGGTGATTTTGGTCATTGCAGAACCGAAAGGCTGAAAGTCATCAAGTCGGGTTTGATCAACAAGGACGTTTCGGTCAGCCAGGAACAAGATGCGTTTTTTTACGCCAGCTTTCCATAAGCGCCAGATGATGTGGAACGCCGTCAGCGTTTTACCCGTTCCTGTTGCCATGACCAGTAATAATCTCTTTTGCCCGGTTGACACGGCTTCCAGCGTTTTGTTGATGGCCTGAAGCTGGTAGTAGCGCAACCGTTTCTCGCTGCCGTCGTTGTAATAATCTTGTGTAACGATCGGCATCTGGGCGGCGGTATAACCTTTCCAGAGGCAATATTTCTGCCACAGTTCATCAGGCGTTGGGAATTCGTCGAGGGTAATTTCTCGCTCAATCGCACCGGTTGCTGTTTTATCGTGGAAGATAAAGCCATCGCCGTTAGAAGCAAATGCAAAGGGAACATCCAGCAGATGTGCATAACCTAGAGCCTGCTGCATACCTTTGCCGATTTCATGCTTATTGGCTTTGGCCTCGATAACAGCTAGTGGCATATTGAGTTTGTGGTAGAGCACGATATCGGCGGATTTCACCGTTCTACGCGCCGCGACTTTGCCGCGCACGATGACCTTACCGTCCCGGAGTTTGACCTCTTGTCTGATTTGCGTTGTGTCGTTCCAGCCAGCATCAAGGATGGCGGGCATAACGCGTTTGGTGATGATGTCTGCTTCCGTCAGGGTACTCAGGTTCAGCTCAGCCATTGGGTTGTCTCATCAAATAGCAATGGACAAATTCTACACAGAAAATTAGGAGAAATCATTACAGTCTGTGTGCATTATTAGTGTTAACTCAGTGTCTTAGATGCATTCGTGAATGTTATGTTCAAATAAATGAGGTTTTAATATGGAAATTATTCAAGTATGGAGGACGTTTTTTCAGTATTTTAAACGGAAAAAATTGGATGCTGCGGTAGTTCTTTACGGCATAATCGCAATCTATTTAATTCCCTATAAGTTTCCTTTAAAAAATTACCTGGTTGCATTTCTTTTTGTACTTGTTCTAATTTTTACTTGTACTCAAGAAATACGGATTAGGGAATATATCAGTTTCTTTGTACGCACAGGCAATGATCACTTATTGACTCGGTGTGCTGGCATTCTATCGCTATCTGCATGGTCAATTTTCTTGCTCTTATTGTTGTCTGCTAATGTGTTTGTAAACGCCATAACGTATTGGTTAGCAATTTTATTTTCAGTCTCTATCCTTATTAGCAGCATTTTGACTGTTTTAGATATTGCCAGAAAAAATACAGCAAAAACCCTTAAAATTATCGGCTTTGCTGTTACCGTGTTTTCCGGTGTTTTTACATTTACCAGTAGTTATTCAGCCAGTATTTTCTGGCAAATCAGCAATCTGGCGCTATCTTCCTCGCCATGGTTAGAATATTGCTGGAAAGCCACGGCATTCCTTATGTTCTTCCTATGGCTATCACAACCAATTTGTTATGGATTATTTATCATTTACGGTGATAAGGCGAAAGGGTATCGAATATTTACATTAACGGGTGCCTTTATTATGTCAGTTTTTTTGTTTCTACTGGTTCCTAAATTGATTGGTGATGTTGCTTACTATGTGTTAAAAATCGCCATCAATTATGAATGGCGTGACGAAGCAAAGTGTGGCGATCTAAAAATCAATAATAAAAATGAAAAATACTTTGGTTTTAATACTGGGAAATATACTGTTTTTTATTCGGATAAAAATGATAAATGGGGTTTCTATGAGTTAACTTGTCAACAAGGGAGTAACAGGAAAGATTCATATATAGCGGCGCCTTTGCCTGAATATAATATACCAAAATGGTTAAAGTAATATATATCTCTTCTTCGAAACTGTTGTAGGTAAACGTTGATAGCTTCGAATTAGTAGGGGAAATACCGCCGAAGGCGGCGCTTGCCGCGCCTTTTCCGGGCTACCGGCCCGCAAACGGCTGTGAACCAGTAGCCCCGCTAAGCGCAGCGCGAGCGGGGAAATACTCAGGGGCTACCGGGCCCGCAAATAACGGCGAGCCCGACGCCCGGTGGTGTTTACCCTTCCAGATTCAGCTCCACGTTGCGCTTAAGCACCAGACGCATAATGGCGTAATAGACCACGCCGACGGCCAGCCAGCTCAGGCCGAGCACTTTGGCTTCAACATCCATCTCATAAATGACAAAGCCGATAATGCACAGCCCAATCACCGGGAAGAGCAGGTGCATCACCAGATTGCGCGACTTTTGGCGGATCAGATAGTGGTTGATCACCGCCACGTGCAGCACCAGGAAGCCCATCAGCGCGCCGAAGTTCACCAGCCGACTGAGGTTGTCGATATCGCCGTAGAACCAGAGACCGGAAACCAGTGAAATCAGCGCGACAAATAAGGTACTGACATACGGGGTTTTCAGTCGTGGATGCACCTTCGCCAGCAGCTGCGGGAGCTGCTTATCGCGAGCCATCGCAAACAGGATGCGTGAAACCGCCGCCTGAGCAACCAGCGCGTTGGCGATCCCCCAGGAAATCACCGTGGACCACATGGTGACGTATTTCAGCCATTGGCCGCCGGCCAGATTGGCGGTGTCGTAGAACGCGGTATCGAGGCTGCCAAATTTCATACCCTGCGCCAGATCCGCGGCAATCCAGGTCTGGACAATGAACAGCGTACCCACCAGCATCAGGGCGCCTAACGAGGCCTTGCCGACGGTATCGACGCCGCCTTTGGTTTCTTCCGACAGCGTCGATATACCATCGAAGCCGAGGAAAGAGAGTACGGCAATCGAGACTGCGCCCATCACCAGCGGCAGGCTGAATTTATCGGCATTATACAAGGGGTCGAGCGTCAGGTGGCCTGCCCCGGCTCCGTAATAAAGTGCAATCAATCCCAGCACCACAAAAATCGCGAGGACCACGATTTCAGCAACCAAAATGGTATTATTCGCCCGCGCGGTAAAGGTAATGCCGCGTAAGTTAATCAGGCTGTTAATTGCGATAAAGCCGATAATCCAGACCCAGCCCGGAACGCCCGGCAGCATCGGCCCCAGCGCCGCCGCGCTGACGATATACAGCAGCGATGGCACCAGAATGTAGTCCAGCAATATCAGCCAGCCGGCAAAAAAGCCGACGATAGGGTGTATTCCGCGCTGAGCGTAAGCGTATACCGAACCGGAAACCGGGAATGCGCGCGACATCGACCAGTAACTCATGGCGGTGAAAAACATTGCCACCATGCCGATCAGATAAGCCAGCGCCACCATGCCCTGCGCGCCATCCCAGACGTAGCCGAAGACGCCGAAAGGGGCGATGGGCACCATAAAAATCATGCCGTAAACCAGCAGATCGCGGAAGGTCAGCGCTCGATGGAGCTCCTGTTTATAGCCGAACTGTTCAACGCTCATGCTTGCCCCCATCAATCGACAGAGAAAGCTGTTCGGCGACCGTTTTCGGCAGCGCGTAGCGGCAGGTTTTCAGCGGATCAACGACCTGGCAAATTTGTAGGTCTCCGGCGATGCTCAGCACGTTGATCGCCTCAGCCAGCGTTAATGCGGTATTGTCGGCGATGAAATGGGCCATATTACGTGCCGCAAGGGCTGCCGCATCGTCGAGGGTAACGGCGGAGGCGAGGGTGAAAATCGTTTCGTTGTTTTCCAGCATCGGTAAGGGTAGCTGACGGTTTTTAACAACGGTTAACTCGACGAGGACTTCGCCCGGCACTTCCAGACCGCAGACAGACACTTCGCCATCCCCCATCGCGGCGTGCAAATCGCCCAGCCCGAATAGCGCGCCGGGCACGTTGACCGGCAACCACAGCGTGCTGCCGGCGGCGATCATTTTGCAGTCCATATTGCCGCCGTGACTATCCGGCGTGCCGCAGGATATGGGTTCTCCTGCTGGAGCAACGCCAATGACGCCGATCATCGGCTTCAATGGCACGCGCACGTTCCCCGGGAGGACCGCATGATCCTCGACGATTGGGACGATGGTGACCGTGGGCTCATGCAGTTCATCACCAATGACGCCGAGCTGCGGCGCGGTCACCATCACCGCCTGTTGAGCCGTCAGGGTGATGCGTTTGATGCTGACTTTTAAGCAATCGCCCGGCTCTGCGCCTTCAATAAAGACGGGGCCGGTCGCCGGGTTAATGCGCTGCCAGTCCAGTTCATTAAAGACGGCATCGGCTGAGGTAATTTGGTCGGAGAAGCAGTCGCAGGTTTCGAATAACACTTCACTTCCACTGTTGACGGTGGCGACAGGAACGTTATCGCGCGACATGGCGTAAACCACCCGATCTTTGGTTATTTTCATTAGATTCATCCCGGTAATATTGTTGTGTTTTTTTATTTGGTATTTCCCGTCGGGGAAAGGGTGAATGTATCGGGAATATCGCAGGAAGGCAATTATGAGTGGCCTAAGAGTGTTTGCGGTGATTATTATTTAAAATCAAAATGTTATACTTGGTTGTATTAAATATAATAAAGTGGTGTATCTAATGTTTTTTTGTTTATTGTCTTATTCACTATAGCTAATTTCCTGATTTTTACTGCTCACCTGCTTATTTTGCAGCATATTATGCCAAGTATAATTAAATTGGCGATCCGCGAGATACACCCATAGTAATTATCAATAACTCTTACTATTTTCGCCAGCACTTCGACTGAGCAGAGAAGAAGATAGCAATCTCTTGCCTGGCAACGAACTGGCGCAGGGTGATAAACCCATCGCTCCGGTGAGTACAGCGTCAGCGGAAAATCACTCCATCGCCACCTTCACCGCTTCCCCCAGCTTGACCATCACCTCTTTATGCTTCTCGATTGGCGGCAGGGCGCAGTTGATCCTTAAGCAGTTGCGATACTTCCCGGATGCCGAAAACAGCGATCCCGGAGCAACCTGGATCTTCAGCCGACACAGCTGCTTGGCGACGCAGACCATATCCACCTGTTCCGGCAGCTCGACCCAAAGCATAAAGCCGCCTTTTGGCCGGGTAACGCAGATCCCGCAGGGGAAAAACTCCCGCAGCCAGCAGGTATAGATCTCCATATTACGCTGATAGATCTGCCGCATCCGCCGCACGTGGCGGTGGTAATGGCCTTCGCGAATAAAGTTACAGGCCGCCAGTTGGGTTGAAGGGACGTTAGTGCCGCTGGCGGCGTACTTCATCTGCAGCAGACGATCGTAGTAGCGACCGGGGGCAATCCAGCCGATGCGCAGGCCGGGGGCGATGGTCTTGGTAAACGAGCTGCAAAGTATCACCCGACCGTCGATATCCCATGAATGAATCGTACGCGGGCGCGGGTATTCCGTCGCCAGCTCGCCGTAAATATCATCTTCGAAAATCACGATATCGTGGCGCTGGGCAAGGGACAGCACCGCGCGTTTGCGCGCGTCAGGCATGATGTATCCCAGCGGATTGTTGCAGTTAGGCACCAGGATCACCCCTTTGATTGGCCACTGATCCAGCGCCAGCTCTAAGGCCTCGATGCTGATCCCGGATTCCGGATCGGTTGGGATCTCAATGGCTTTCAGCCCCAGGCCGCGTAGTATTTGCATGGTGCCGTAGTAGCAGGGGGATTCGACGGCGACGATATCGCCGGGATGACACACCGACAGCAGCGCCAGCGATAGTGCGCTGTGGCAGCCGCTGGTGATCAGTAGATCGTCGGCGGTGACGACCGATCCGCCGTCGAGCATCAGGCGGGCGATCTGTTCGCGTAGTTCGCGACGCCCGGCCAGTTCGTCGTAGTTGAGCACTTCGCTGAGGTTGTGCTGAATTGCCCGGCTGAGTTCGCGCCAGATAGGCTTAAGGCTAGGCTGGGTGACGTCCGGCGAGCCGCCGCCGAAGGTAATGATTGATTTATCATTGCGCGCATCGAGCATGGTCAACACCTGGTCCCACTGGGTGATCTCCACCGGGCGCTGCACCGGGCGTGACATCGGCGGCACCGGCGCTTGGGCTTTGCGCGGGGCGACGAAATAGCCGGAGCGCGGCTGCGGCACGATCAGCTGTTGCTGTTCCAGCGTCTGGTAGGCCTGCTGAACTGTACTGATGCTGACGCCATGCTCCTGGCTCAGGTTGCGCACCGACGGCAGCTTTTCGCCGTGGCGATACAGCCCTTGTTCGATACGCTCGGCCAGCAGGCTGGCCAGATGTTGGTAGCGGGTCATGCTGTAT
The DNA here is from genome assembly GCF_050600805.1 of Klebsiella sp. 141240. Classification (NCBI taxonomy): domain Bacteria; kingdom Pseudomonadati; phylum Pseudomonadota; class Gammaproteobacteria; order Enterobacterales; family Enterobacteriaceae; genus Klebsiella; species Klebsiella sp. 141240. The sequence continues at coordinate 44,642 of NZ_JAQIRK010000011.1, forward strand.
CCTTAATTATCGCCATACAGATAGATAAACCAGTACAGATGGCGGTCAAAAATGGGGCATGGTGTACGTTTTAGCCAATCTGTATGTTAAAGAAAAGTGTTTTGTGAATCTGTATTGTTTGGGCCCGGATCCGTGAAGATAAAGCCTCTGGCAAGGCGAGGAGGTAGAGGATGGAATTTCACGAAAATCGGGCAAAACAGCCGTTTATCGGTTGGGTATTTCTGGCGCGAGCGATTAGAAAATGGTGGCTTCGTGGGCAAACGCGCAAAGTATTGCAGCGAATGAGCGACGAACAGCTGAAAGATGTCGGGTTGCGCCGGGATCAGATCAATTAAAAAGTGCTTTTTTGTAGCCCCGGTAAGCGTCAGCGATACCGGGGAATTACATTCACAAAATTTATCAATTGATGCTTCTACTCCCATCGTTTCTTGATACTTACCATGATAAGTATTATTTTCCCCACAGCTAAGTGAGGAAAGTAACATGACCGAAGACGAACTGTTTGCCCGCCGCCCGATGGGGATGCGCATGGCGATGGTGGTGCGCCAGTGGCGCGCGATTATCGACAGCGCCATTACCGATACCGGCCTGACCCAGTCAAGCTGGACGGTGCTGATGCAGCTGCATCAGCTGGGGTGCAACGTCTCGGTAAGCGAACTGGCGGAAGTGCAGGGTATTGAGCTGCCGCCGCTGATGCGCACTCTCACGCAGCTGGAAAAGCAGGGGTATCTACTGCGCTCAACATCGCCATATGACAAACGCATCCGCCTGCTTACGCTGACGGCGGAAGGCCGTACTATCCTGGAAAAGCTGAACCGCGTCATTGAGACCTATCAACAGCGCGTGACGGAAACCATCCCCGATGCGGATCTCGACACCTTCAGCGCCACGTTAAATCAAATCGCCTGCAACTTGCGGACAATCCGCGAAGAAGATAACAAGATCTAAAACACTATGATGACGCCAGAACAAAAATTTGCCCGCTGGGTAAGGGTAAGTATTGCCGCTTTCCTGGTGATATTCGCCTGGTTTATCGTTGCCGATATCTGGATCCCGCTAACCCCGGATTCCACCGTGATGCGCGTGGTGACTCCGGTCTCGTCGCGGGTCTCCGGCTACGTCTCGCACGTCTACGTGCACAACAATAGCCAGGTGAAAAAGGGCGACCTGCTGTATGAGCTCGATCCCACGCCATTCATTAATAAAGTTGAAGCGGCGCAAATCGCTCTTCAACAGGCCAAACTGAGCAACCAGCAGCTGGATGCGCAAATCGCCGCCGCTCGCGCCAACCTGCGCACCGCGCAGTACACCGCGCGTAATGACAAAGTCACTCTCGACCGCTACCAGCGCCTGAGCACCATGCAAAACGTGTCGCAATCGGATCTCGATAAGGTGCGCACGACATGGCAGACCAGCGAACAATCGGTCAGCGCCCTGAATGCGCAGATTCAGAACCTGCTGATCCAGCGCGGCGAGCGCGACGACAAGCGCAACGTGACGCTGCAGAAATACCGCAACGCGCTGGAAGAGGCGCAGCTCAACCTCGGCTGGACCCAGGTGCGCGCTGAGACCGACGGTATGGTCAGCAACCTGCAGCTTAATCCGGGTATTTACGCCACCGCCGCCACCGCCGTGCTGGCGCTGGTTAACAACAATACCGATATCGTCGCCGACTTTCGTGAAAAAAGCCTGCGCCATACGGCGGTGAATACCGATGCGGCGGTGGTGTTCGATGCCCTGCCGGGTAAAGTCTTCCCGGCGCACGTGACCAGCAGCGACGCCGGTATTCTTGCCGGTCAGGAAGCGGTGAATGGCCAGCTGTCGCAGCCTGAGCAGTCTACCCGCTGGGTGCGCGATGCGCAGCGCATGCGGATCCACGTTGCGCTGGATCAACCGCTGGATAAGCCGCTGCCCACCGGGGCCCGTGCCACCGTCCAGTTGTACAATAGCGATGGGCCATTCGCCCGCACCTTTGCCGGCCTGCAGATCCATCTGGTGAGTTTGTTGCACTATGTCTATTAACACCCTCGCGCGCGTCTTTACCCCGCATGGCAATATCGTCTACACGGCCAATGATTTTCGTCAGACGATACGCATCGCCGTCGCCGGCACCATCGCGCTGAGTATTTCGACCTTCTACGACGTGCAGTACGGCGTGTTTTTCGTGGTTTATCCGCTGATGCTGCTGTCGCTGGTGCCGGTTTTTAATCGCCACGTCGCCCGGCAGTTTGTGTTCAGCGCGGCGGTTAACTGCGTCGAAATGGTGCTCATCGTCGGCTATCTGTCGCAGTGGCCGGTAATTATGACATTAGTCGTCTTTGGTCTGTACGTGATGCGTTTTCGCTTTATGAGCCAGGGGCCGCTGTTCCTGCTGGGATCGATGGGCGTGGTGTGCCAGAGCACGATGCTCAATTTTATGAGCTATCCCACCAGCAACTGGCACACGCTGATGTTCTCCAATATGGAGGCCTGCGTGATGGCGGTGGCGCTGAGCGCGCTGCTGCACTATTTGATCCCGGATGTTGAACCGCGTAAGCCGCCGCCGCGCATAGAGAAAGACGCCGCGCGGATCCGCCATGAATCGCTGCTTTCCGGCACGGTTGCGACCATTATCTTTGTGATCTTTCAGATCTGCGATCTGAGCGATTCGCTATCGGCGCTAATGGCCGGGGTGCTGATCCTGTTTCCGATGCACTATCGCGGCGCGGTGATAAGCTCGATCTGGCGTGTGGCGGGGGTCGTGCTGGCTTGTCTGTACATTCTGGTGGTGCAGCTGATTATCTATGATTTCAGCAACCATATGATCCTGATGATGCCGCTAATTGGTCTTGGCCTGGCCTTTAGCGCCCGCCTGCACGTGATGGAAAAAGTGGGCGCGGGCGTAGGTTTCGCCAGTATCACCACCATCGGTATTATGTTTGGCCAGAACCTGCATCCGAATCAGGATCTGGTGTTCAGCGACCTGTACCGTATTACTTCGGTCACGGTCTCGCTGGTGGCGACGCTGACTATGGTGTTTCTGGTCCATCGAGTACTGAACTGCTTCGCGCCGACGCGGTTTGTGGTTACCGATTAATCCTCCTGCGGGAAGCGGGCGATGCAGCGCCACGCTTCCCCGTTTTGCTGATAAAGCGCCGCTGTATGCCCGGCGATTATCCAACTTCGCGCTGTTTTTTCGCCCCCCTCAATCAATACGCACAGCCCGCAGCCGCTGCGCAGCTGGCGGGGAATATCTTTTACCTCGAAGGTCATCCCTGCCGCCTGCAGGGCTTTGCGCATCCGCACGACGCCCACCGTTGAATGGAATAAGAATAGATATTTGCTCATCCGCGTCTCCGCTGGTGCTGGCCGATCAGCGCCGCGCCGATCGCCCCGGCAAACTGGGCGTCGGGATGGGTCGCGACCGGCATGCCAACATGCTTCTCCAGCATGCGGGCGAAGGCGACGCAGCGGCTGACGCCGCCGGTAAACAACAATGGCCCCTGTGCCGATAAGCGGCCAATAAAGTTCGCGCTGCGCCGCGCCATGGCGTTGATCACCCCGGCCAGAATTGACTCCGGCGCGACTCCGGCGGAACGCAGGCTGATGACTTCCGATTCGGCAAAAACCGTACACATGCTGGTGATGGCGTGCGGTTCTACGCCTTCGGTAATAGTGTCCAACTGGTCGACGCTGGCGCCGAGGGTCCGTGAAATAACTTCCAGAAAGCGCCCAGTACCAGCGGCGCATTTGTCATTCATCAGAAAGTCGCTGAGGTTGCCCTGCTCATCAAGCTGGATGACTTTGCTGTCCTGGCCGCCGATATCAATCACCGCGCGGGTTTCCGGCGCCAGCAGGCGCGCGCCGAGCCCGTGACAGGAAATCTCGGTGACTTGTTTATCGGCGAAATCGACCAACTGGCGACCATAGCCGGTGAGGGTTAAAAAAGGCGTTGTCGCGAGGTCCGCGCGCAGCGTCTCCCAGGCCTCGTGAATGGCATCGGCGGGGCGAAAGGGCGTCGGAATGAGGAAACGGCGCACGATGGCGCCGTCTGCCAGTAGGATGCCTTTGGTGGCGGTGGAGCCGGAATCAATACCTACCGAGTAGATCACGCTTGCTCCTTATAGCATTTCGATAAACGCGGCGACGCGGGTACTGAGCTGGCCGAGATCTGCCGTCGAATAATCGGTCTCGATCGCGATATAAGGAATGTCGTGCCGCTGGCGAACGTGACGCTTAATCGCCAGCGATTCCACGGCGTAGGTATGGCAAGCCTGCAGAATGACATCGACCACGCCGTCGGCCTGGTATTCCTCAACCATCTGGCTTAGCAATTGCAGGCGCTGGTCGTTAGGTGAAATACAGGAGCAGCCGATGGCGAGATATTTATCGGTTAAGGCATCGTAGACGTCGCCATCTTCCGCCACGCAGCGCTCGGTGGCCTTCGCGCCGGTACAGTTCTCGTAGCCCACCACCCAGCCGCCGTTTTCTTCGATAGCGCGGACGACTTTTTCCGCCGCGCCGCCGATCGGGCAGCCGGTGATCAGAATACGCGGACGAGACGCCAGCCGTTGGCCTCCTTGCCATTGCTGATGGATACGTTCCGCCATCGCGTTCAGTTCGTCAATCAGCGCGCTTTTGTCGAAGCGGAAGGTCGCGCCATAAACCACCTTCAGAATATCGCTGCCGCTAAGCGCCGGCGGATTGAGTTGCCCGAGGCGATAGAAGTTGGCCAGCGCCCGGCGTTCGCGATTTTTCAGTACGATGGCTTCACGCAACGCCGCTTCGCTAATGGGCGTGGCAAACCGGGTTTCAACGACCTGCTGCAGGCGTTTGATTTCCGCTTTCCACAACGCGCGGGAGGCGGCATCGCTGGCGCTATTGGGCAGTTGCATTACGTGTACCGCCTTGAATTCGGCCATGTACTCGTACATCTTCTTTTTGCCGTCGCAGGTGGTTTCGCCGACCACCAGATCGGAGAAATAAAAGTAGGGGCATTTATCGGTTTTGCCAAAGCCGTAGCTGCTTTTAATCAGCGGGCAGAGGTTGCGCGGCAGGTCTTTCTCCGCCTCTTCAATAGTTTCATCAGAAGTGGAACACAGTGAGACGACCACGGCGCCCGCCGCCATGGCTATCTCCTGGGGCATAAAAGTGCAGTAGGTACCGACCAGCGGTACGTTCTGCTCTTTGAGTTCCATTACGCTGAGAAAGCCTTTCTGGCGAGCTTCTGAGAATTGATCGAAGAGGGCGGGTAGATCGGTGATGAGCGACATGATTTTCCTTCCCCGTACACGGGAGATGATGAAAGAGTCGCCATTATAACCATGTTGTTTGTGTGTATTTATTGATCACCCGCCCATCCCGGTGGCGTTAATAGACCTTCTTCAAATCCATCTCTTCCTGGATACGTTCGCTCCATGCCAGGTGGGTGCGGATGGCCTCTTCAATGCCGGCGTTGTAGAACAAAGGCCCCAGCTCTTTGGCGATAAAGTCGACAAAAAACTCGGCGTCGAACTGTTCCAGCTCCAGGTTAAAGGTCTCTTCGCAGTACTTGCTTAGCCGCTCGCGCAGCAGATCGCGCTGCGCCGGGCTGAGTTCAATATCGCTCATGCGTGGTTAATCTCGGTGAGTTAGTCAGGATTGCCGGGCTTCGATGACCGCCTCTGAACGCTGGCGCAGATTGTGGAGTAGCCCCGCCAGACAGCAGGCGGCGACGATCCCGGCGGCCACTGCCAGCAGGTGGAACGGCAATCTACCGCCATGGAACCATAACCAGCGCGCGCCTTCAATCGACAATGCGCTGACGCTAAGGATCACGATATTCAGCGAGGCGGAAACGGTCCCTTTCGGCAAGTCATTGGAAAAAAGGGTAAAGCGGAACAGCGTCGGGAAAATCAGCCCGATGCCGAAGGCGTAGAAGCAGGTGCCGAGCACCGACCACAGCCAGACGTGCGGCCACGTCAGATTACCGATAATCAGGATCGCCAGACCAACCATCTGGATGGGGACTGCGCTTAACACAAAGCGCGGGCGAGTCGGGTCTTTCACCCAGCGCGCCACCGACAGATTAGCGATAATCACCGCACTGAAAACCGGCACCTGGCTCCAGGCAAACTCGCTGGTGGTGAGCCCGCCGGCGTCCATTAAAATCACCGGTGACACCGCCACCCAACTCATCAGCGGAATATAGCTCAGCGCCAACGTGGCGGCGCCGAGTAAAAAGATGCGGTTGCGGAAGACGTCGCGAAAATCGCGCACCACGCCGAGCGGGCTGAACGGCACGTCGCCGCGACGCACCGTCTCCGGCATGTTAAACAGTAAACCCAGCCAGGCCACCAGCCCCATCGCGGCGATAATGCCAAACAGCGCTTTCCAGTGGATAAAGTGCATCAGCGCCGCGCCGGAAAGCGGGCCGACGATCGGCGCCACCAGCACGATGGAGGTAATCACCGCCATCAGCTTGATTGACCGCTTTTCGTCAAAGGCCTCCTGCACGGTGACGTAACCAACGGTGGCGATAAAACAGATGCTGGTGCCCTGCACAAAGCGGGCAATCAGGAACTGGGTCATTGAGGTCGTCCACAGGGTGGCGAAGCAGGCGAGGGTAAAAATCAGCGCGCCGCTTAGCAGTACCGGCCGGCGGCCAATACGATCGGAAAGCGGCCCCAGCAGCCACTGCAGCGCCATCCCGCCGGCCATATACAGGCTCACCGAGGCCGGCGCCAGCGCCACATCGGCGTTGAAATCCCGCACCACGTGCAGGATTCCCGGCTGGATGAGATCGGTGGTCAGGTAGGCGGAAAAGTCATACAGGATCAGCGCCATCGGAAAGAACAGCGATGCGCCGTAGCGGGCGCTCAATCGCGAAATCCATGACATAGCCGTCTCCTTGCCGTCGGGTAGTGATCGTCAGAATAGTTATGATGCTACCATTGTCAGCCAATATGCAGATGCAGCAGCGCCGGAATTTGCGATAACAGCCACAGGCCGAGGCCGATAGTGCCGCCAACCAGCGTGCCGTTGATGCGAATAAACTGCAGGTCCTTGCCGATGTTGAGCTCGATCTGTCGCGACATATCGCGCGCGTCCCAGCTTTTGACCGTGTCGCTGATATGGCGAGTCAGGAAGGCGGCGAATTCCGGCGCCACCCGATGCGCCGCCTGCTCCAGATGCTCATTCAGCGATTCACGCAGCGCGTCGTCGCGCACCAGGGTTTCGCCGAACCACTGACCGGCCTCGGCGATCCGCTGCTTGATGCGCGAATCGTCACTGCTGATATCGTTTTTCACCCAACCGCGCAGATCCGCCCACACCTCGCCCAGATAGCGATTAAAGGTCTCATCGTTTTTCAGATACGCTTTGATGTTATCGGCTTTTTGCGCCATTTGCGGATCCGATTTCAGATTGTCGATAAGCTTCTGCGCCGCGCGGTCGAAGGCCTGACGAATTTGATGCGTGCGGTCTTGAGTGACCTCATCGAGCAGCGTATTCACGGCGTCTGTCACCATCTCGGCGCTGTGCTCGCCAAGCCACTCGGTGGGTAACAGTTTGGCCTTCAGCGGGTGTTCGGTCTCCAGCCAGTGCACGATGCCGCGGGCGATAAAGGCGCGGGAGCTGTCGCGCTGTAGCAGGGCGATAAGCTGGCTTATCAGTGAATCCAACAGCTTCTGATGACGATTGTCGCGGGTCAGCCCCTCCAGCATCATGGCGCTGGTCTGGGTCAGGTCGACCTTATCGATAGCCTTGTGCACCGCGCGCCGCAGCAGACGCTGAATGCGGGTGTCGTCGGTGAGCTCGAGAAAACCGCTCATCACCTGTAGCAGATGTTGGCCGACACGGCGGGCGTTTTCGGGCTGACTGAACCAGTTACCGAGCATCAGGGCCGGTTCGTAGCGGCGGATCAGCGCCACCAGAGATGGGGTATCAAGAAACTTCTCCTGCACGAAATGGCCAAGATTATCGGCGATCCGGTCTTTATTGCGCGGAATGATCGCCGTATGGCGGGCGACAAACGGCAGCGGAATGCGGCGAAACAGGGCCACCACCGCAAACCAGTCGGCCAGCGCCCCGACCATCGCCGCTTCGGAAATAGCCTTCAGCGCGCTGACCCATGGCGTCGGCGGTAGCAGCAGCGTAGTGATAAACAGCGCCGCCGCAATCAGCAGCAGCGACAGCGCCAGCAGTTTGGCGCGTTTTAATTCAGCGAGTTTTTCCATAGGGTTAAGCATATAACCTGACGGCGAGGTCATGCAAAAATCGGCACAACTTCCTGTATGCGCGGGTCAATTTGCGAGTGGGCTGCCAGGGTAAGATAACGATTGCAGCACGCAGAAATTAGCTTTCGGCACGGCTCGAGAAAACGCTTTTTGCCAGGTGTCAGAGGGAGATCTGCAGCGTAGAGTCGCAGCAGAATTGGCTGGCAGGGGCGAACACATGGAAAGGTCCACAACGTCTACGCCGCATGATGCGGTTTTCAAAAAGTTTCTTACGCAGGCTGATACCGCCCGTGATTTTCTGGCGATCCATTTACCGCCCGCGCTACATCAGATCTGCGATCTCAATTCGTTACAGCTTGAATCGGCTAGTTTTATTGAGGAGAACCTGCGAGCCTGGTATTCGGACGTGCTGTGGTCGCTAAAAACGGTTTCTGGCGAGGGCTACATCTATGTTGTTATCGAACATCAGAGTTCACCCGATGCGCAGATGGCGTTTCGCCTGATGCGTTATGCTATTGCTGCGATGCAACGTCATCTCGACGGCGGCCATAAAACCTTGCCGCTGGTGGTACCTATGTTGTTCTACCATGGTTCCGTGTCTCCGTATCCGTGGTCGCTTAACTGGCTCGATAGGTTCGCTGACCCACAACTCGCGAAGGCGCTTTATTCGTCACCCTTTCCACTGGTGGATATTACGGTTATCCCGGATGATGAAATTGTGGGACATCGACGCGTGGCGCTATTAGAACTTATCCAAAAACATATTCGTCAGCGCGATTTAATGGGCATAGTCGAGCAGCTAACGTCAATTTTACTTAGCGGTTACGCTAATGACAGGCAGCTAAAAACGCTATTTAATTATTTACTGCAAACTGGCAACGCGCGCCGATTTGGCCGGTTTATTCGCGAAGTCGCGCATCGGGTTCCTCAACACAGGGAGAGATTGATGACCATCGCAGAAAGATTACAGGAAGTTGGCCGCAGAAAAGGCAAACGTGAAGGGCGGCTTGAAGGCAGGCAAGAAGGACGGCAAGAAGGCAGGCAAGAAGGGCGGCACGCCGAGGCGCTGCGGATTGCGAGGATGATGCTTGCCGACGGTATTGCACGTGAAACCGTGCTGAAAATTACCGGTCTGGCTGCCGAAGAGATAGCCACGTTACCACATTGATAAAGCCGTTATGCCGGGGCGCCCTTAGGGGCGTCCCTGCTATCCACTCTCATGGAATATTCCGGATATACCTAACTTTACCCGCATCGCCAGCTATCTCGACTACCCTTAATATCCTTAGCGGCATTTTTGACTGCATTAATAGCGATAACAAGGAGACATGCGATATGGCTTATCAGACAGTGAATCCTGCGAATAATCAGCTTATTAAAAGCTATCCCGCACACAGCGATGCTGACGTGGAGGCGGCGCTGCAGCAGGCAAATGCGCTTTATCATTCTGCGTGGGCGAAAGGCGATATTGCGCAGCGTCTGCCGGTGCTGCATAAGCTGGCCGACCTTATCGACAGCCGGGCGGAGGAGCTGGCGAAAATCGCCAGCCAGGAGATGGGCAAACTCATTAAACAGAGCCGCGGCGAGGTCAAACTCTGTGCGCAGATCGCCCGCTATTATGCCGACAACGCCGAACGGTTCCTGGCGCCGGTGAAGTATCCCTCCGAGCTTGGCGAAGCTTGGGTTGAGCATCATCCCATCGGCGTCTTGATGGCGGTGGAGCCGTGGAACTTCCCCTATTACCAGTTAATGCGCGTGCTGGCGCCAAATCTGGCGGCCGGTAACCCGGTGATTGCCAAGCATGCCAGCATCGTTCCGCACTGCGCCGAGACCTTCGCGCATCTGGTGCGCGAGGCTGGCGCGCCGGAAGGGGCGTGGACCAACTTGTTTATCTCTCAGGATCAGGTAGCGAAAATTATCGCGGATGACCGGGTGCAGGGCGTGGCGCTGACCGGCTCGGAAAAAGCGGGCGGCATCGTGGCGTCGCAGGCGGCGAAGCATATCAAGAAAGCGACGCTGGAGCTGGGCGGCAACGATGTGTTTGTAGTGCTCGACGATGCCGACCTGGAACGCGCGGTGAAAATTGGCGTACAGGCGCGGCTGAACAACGCCGGGCAGGTTTGCACCGCCGCTAAGCGCTTTATTTTGCATGAAAAGATCGCCGAGTCGTTCCTGACCAAATTTAGCGATGCCTTCCGCCAGGTGAAGATCGGCGATCCGCTGGATGAAAGCACTACGCTTGGCCCACTTTCCTCGAAAGATGCGCTGGAAACCTTAAGCAAGCAGGTCGACGAGGCGGTGAAGCATGGCGCCAAATTACACCTTGGCGGCAAGCCGGTTTCCGGCGAAGGCAACTTCTATGAACCCACCATTCTGACGGGAATTACCCGTGATAACCCGGCGTACTTCGAGGAGTTCTTTGGCCCGGTGGCGCAGATTTACGTGGTGAAAGACGATGATGAGGCGATTGCGCTCGCCAACGACTCTCACTACGGCCTGGGCGGCGCGGTGTTCAGTCAGGACATTGAGCGGGCGAAGCGCATGGCTTCGGGGATTGAGACTGGAATGGTCTATATCAACTGGTTAACGGATACCGCGCCGGAGCTGCCTTTTGGCGGCGTGAAGCGCTCCGGGTTTGGCCGTGAGCTTTCCGACCTAGGTATCAAAGAGTTTGTGAATCAGAAGCTGGTGGTCGTTCGCCGCTAAACCACCCATCATGAAGTATCCCTCTCCCATTGGGGGAGGGATACTTCCTTGCGTCGGCTATTTACGAAGCCCGGCAAACGCGGCGCGGATTTCCTCTTCCGGCAGCTGAATGCCGATAAACACCAGCGTGCTGTGCGGCGTTTCATCGCCCCACGGGCGATCCCAGTCGGCGCTGTAGAGGCGCTGCACGCCCTGGAACAGCAGGCGATTTGGCTCGCCGTCGATCCACAGCATGCCTTTATAGCGCATCAGTTGCTCGGCGAAGGAGAGCAGCAGGTTTTCCATCACCCGTGAGACTTCACTGATATCCACCGGATAGTCGAGTTCGACCACAATCGACGAGACGTCGTTCTGTTTTTCTGCCACAAAATGAAAGCGCGGTGTGGCGCTTACGACCTTCTCTTCCAGCATAAAACCGCTGGTATTAAAGAGCAGGCTTAAATCGATATCGCCGTGGATGACGGTATAAATCGGCGCCCGCGCGTTGATGCGCGCCAGCCGTTCGCGCAGCTTTTCGCTGTCGCCGGCGACATCGGTTTTGGTTAACAGAATCCGGTCCGCGTAGCCGACCTGCGACTGGGCAATGGTGAACTGATCCATCTGCTGGTCGGCATGGACGGCGTCAACCAGGGCGATCACGCCGTCCAGCAGATAGCGTTCGCAAAGCACCTCATGGGAGAAAAAGGTCTGAATAATCGGCCCCGGGTCGGCCATGCCGGTGCACTCAATCACCAGTCGGTCGAAGGCAATCTCGCCGCGATCGCGGCTGTCGAGCAGATCGAGCAGGGCATCTTCCAGTTCGTTGGAGCGCGTGCAGCAAATACAGCCGTTGGTCAGGGTTTTAATCTGCGTGGCGCGGTCGCCGATCAGCTGATCGTCAACGGACACTTCGCCAAATTCATTTTCAATCACGGCGATTTTGAAACCGTGCTGCTCGTTAAGAATATGGCGCAGCAGGGTGGTTTTTCCTGCGCCGAGAAAACCGGTTAATAGGGTGACTGCAATCGGTGCCATTATTGCCTCCATTAACAGCAGCGTACGCCGCCTTTGCCGTCGCCGCCGTAGCGGGCCTGCTGGCGTTCGCGGAAGAATTCTTCATAAGTCATGTACGGCTGATCCGGATGGTTGGTTTGCATATGGGTGACGTAGTTGTCGTAATCCGGAATGCCGATCAGCATTTTCGCCGCCTGACCGAGATATTTTTTTGCCTGACCTAAGTTACCAAACATTGTAAGTTCCAGATAACGAATAAAGCCGGATGGCGACTCGCGCCTTATCCGGCCTACGTTAATGCGTTTTTGGTAGGCCGGATAAGCGTAGCGCTATCCGGCATCAGGGTTAATGATGTGACGAGGTTTTCACGCCGCCTTCCGGTACCGGCACGTACGGAGTCTCTTTGTCGGTACGCACCTTATTGTTGCGGACATTGAGCCAGGTTTTGATGCCGTAGAAGATGATGCTGTACACCACCACCAGGAACAGGATGCTCAGGCCGGCGTTGGTGTAGTTGTTAACCACGATATGGTTCATGTTAGCGACCTGCTGCGCGGTCAGCTCGCCGCCGGCGGCAATCTTCTCTTTATACTGCTGAGCCATAAAGAAGAAGCCTTCCATCTGCGGGTTGGTGCTGAACAGTTTCAGACCCAGCGCCCAGGTGGTGCACAGCAGCAGCCACGCAGCCGGAATAACGGTAACCCAGATATATTTGGTGCGCTGCATTTTGATCAGCACCACCGTGCCGAGCACCAGCGCCACCGCGGCCAGCATCTGGTTAGAAATACCGAACAGCGGCCACAGGCTCTTCACGCCGCCCAGCGGGTCGACCACGCCCTGATACAGCAGGTAACCCCACAGGCCGACGCAGCCGGCGGTACCGATAATACCGGCGACCAGCGAGTCGGTTTTTTTCAGGAACGGCACGAAGTTACCCAACAGATCCTGCAGCATAAAGCGGCCTGCGCGGGTACCGGCATCCAGCGCGGTGAGGATAAACAGCGCTTCAAACAGGATACCGAAGTGGTACCAGAAGCCCATATCCGCCATCGGGATGATTTTGTGGAACACGTGAGCGATACCGACGGCCAGCGTCGGCGCGCCGCCGGCGCGGTTCAGTACTGAAGGTTCGCCGATATCTTTCGCCGTCTGCAGGATCTGCTCTGGTGAAATTACGAAGCCCCAGGAGCTGACGGTAGCCGCCGCGTGGACGGTCACTTCTTTCAGCTGCGCAGCGATCATCGCCGCGTTTTCACCGCCCATTTCGTGCAGGTTCGGCATGACGATGCCAAGGCCTGCCGGCGGGGTATTCATCGCGAAGTAGAGACCCGGTTCGATAATTGATGCCGCGACCAGCGCCATGATGGCGACGAACGACTCCATCAGCATCGCGCCGTAGCCGATAAAGCGGGCGTCGGTTTCGTTGGCCAGCAGCTTCGGCGTGGTACCGGAGGCGATCAGCGCGTGGAAGCCGGAGACCGCGCCGCAGGCGATGGTGATAAACAGGAACGGGAACAGCGCGCCTTTCCACAGCGGGCCGGTACCATCAATGTACTGGGTCACTGCCGGCATTTTCAGGTCCGGGTTGAGGATAACGATCCCCAGCGCCAGGCCGACGATCACGCCGATTTTCAGGAAAGTGGCCAGATAGTCACGCGGCGCCAGAATCAGCCATACCGGCAGCAGCGCGGAGATAAACGCGTAGCCAATCAGGGTAAAGGTGATGGTGGTGTCTTTAAAGGTCAGCGCCGGGCCCCAGTACGGGTCGTGGGCAATGATGCCGCCAAACCAGATAGACGCCACCAGCAGCACGATACCGATAACCGAGACTTCACCGACGCGGCCAGGGCGCAGGAAGCGCATATAAATACCCATAAACAGCGCGATAGGCACCGTCGAGCAGACGGTAAAGACGCCCCACGGGCTCTCCGCCAGCGCTTTCACCACGATGAGCGCCAGCACCGCGAGGATGATGATCATAATCAGGAAGCAGCCGAACAGGGCGATAGACCCCGGTACCGGCCCCATCTCCTGTTTAATCATCTCGCCCAGCGAGGCGCCGTTGCGCCGCGAGGAGATAAACAGCACCATGAAGTCCTGTACCGCGCCCGCCAGCACCACGCCGGCCAGTAGCCACAGGGTGCCCGGCAGATAGCCCATCTGCGCGGCCAGTACCGGGCCGACCAGCGGGCCGGCGCCGGCAATAGCGGCGAAGTGGTGGCCGAACAGCACGTAGCGGTTGGTTGGCACGTAGTTCAGGCCATCGTTATTAATGACCGCCGGCGTCGCGCGCGTTGGGTCAAGCTTCATCACCTTCTGCGCGATATACAGGCTGTAATAACGGTAGGCGACGAGGTACACGGAAACCGACGCGACGACGATCCACAGCGCACTGACGTGCTCACCGCGGCGCAACGCGACGACTGAGAGGCAAAATGCCCCGATGATTCCAAGAATCACCCAGGGTATGTGCTTGAGTAGTTTTTTGGTATCCATAGTAAAACCTGGCGTTAATTAGATTAATAATTGGCCGAAGCCGTCTGGTTTTGTGTTTGGGTTGGTTGAGGTATTGATTAGCTAGGCTAACGTCGATCTTGCCAGAACTGCGCGCGCGTAAAGTTGGGTAAATGAGTGAGTGGTTGTATGGGGGGTTAAGCGGTCGCTAGCTGGGGTAAGCGGTTGGCTATGAAGTGAACAGGAGATAAATATGTGATTGAGATCACAGGGTATTATGACCGGGAAGATGGTCATGTAAGATAAGGCTCCTCCCCTGGCGGAGAGGAGCTGACGAGGCCATTACACCGCGACTTCCATTTCCATCATCACCGGATGGAAACGGCGTTTAAAGTAAATCAGGCCGTGCCCTTGCGGGCTCAGGGTAATATTGCGGATCTCCACCAGATAAACCAGGTGGGTACCAATGGTTTGCACCTGGCTTATCTCGCCTTCGAGGCTGGCCAGCGAGCCTTTCAGCACCGGCTGCCCGAGCGCGCCCTGCTGCCAGCCGCTGAGGGCAAACCGCTCTTCCATCGTCACCCCGGTCATCCCGGCGAAGTGACGGGCCATGATTTCCTGCTCGTGGTTCAGCACGTTGATGCACAACTTGCCGTTGCCCTGAAAGACCGGGTTCATCGCGCTGTTGGCGTTGATACAAACCATTACCGATGGCGGCGTATCCGTCACCGAGCAAACCGCCGTGGCGGTAATGCCGCAGCGGCCTGCTTCGCCTGCGGTGGTGACAACGTTAACCGCCGCCGACAGGCTGGCCATGGCATCGCGAAAACGCAGGCGTTGTTCATCTAATTGCATTATGACCTCCCGCTGTGAATTACTTCAGCAGCTTATCCAACATGTTGATATCAGCGTTATTGTGCAGATGCGGCACCGTCCAGCCGTTCTGGTCGTACTCGGACAGGCAGCGGTCGACCATTGCCATCATTTTGTCCATATTGCCGGAGCTCTGCGCCTGACGCAGACACTGCAGGCGAATTTCATCCTGGCTACCGGAGTAGTTGATCTCATACAGTTCATGACGACCGCCGAATTCGCTGCCGATCGCGTCCCACATCAGTTTGAGGATCTTGATACGTTCAACGTGATCCATACCGTTGGAGCCGCGCACGTATTTCGCCAGATACTGGTCGATCTGCGGGTTGTTCAGATCGCGAGCGCTGGACGGCAGATAAATCAGGCCGCTGGTGACGTTACGCTCGATGATGTTCTTGATCTTGGCGTAGGCCATCGGCGCCATTACGCGGTAGGTCTGCAGCGCGGCGTGATCCGGCAGCCATGCGCCGTTGACCCACGGCGTCGCTTCCGAGCACATGGAATCGCTTAACGCCCAGAACATGTTGCGCCACGCCACCACTTCGCCGAGGTCGGCCTGTACGCCGCGGAATTCGAGGGTGCCGGTACATTCCAGAGAACGCTTCAGCAGGGCAGTGATAAAGTCCAGTTTTACCGCCAGGCGCACGCAGGCCTGCAGCGGGTACATGCGGGCGAAACCCCCTTCCATCGTCCAGCGGCGGCAGCGGTCAAAGTCGCGATAAATCAGCACGTTCTCCCATGGGATCAGTACCTTATCCATTACCAGAATCGCGTCGTTCTCGTCGAAACGGCTGGAAAGCGGATAGTCGTACGGGGATCCGGTCGCGCCGGCGACCATTTCATAGGAGGCGCGGGAGATAAGCTTGACGCCTTCGGCATCCATCGGCGCGACGAACATCAGCGCGAAGTCCGGGTTCTCGCCCATCACCTGTGCGGAGCCGAAACCGATCATGTTGTAGTGGGTCAGCGCCGAGTTGGTGGCGACCACTTTCGCGCCGCTGACGATGATCCCGGCATCGGTCTCTTTTTCCAGCTTGATGTAGACATCCTTCACTTCATCAGCCGGCTTGTGGCGGTCGATCGGCGGGTTGACGATAGCGTGGTTAAAGTACAGGCCGGTTTCCTGAATGCGGGTGTACCAGTTGCGGGCGTTCTGCTCGAACTGGCCGTAAAACGCCGGGTTGGCGCCCAGCGCGCAGCCGAAGGCGGCTTTATAGTCCGGGGTGCGGCCCATCCAGCCGTAGCTTAAGCGCGACCACTCGGCGATGGCGTCGCGCTGCTGGCGCAGGTCGTCGGCGCTTTTCGCCACGCGGAAGAATTTATGGGTGTAGCCGCCGCTACCGGTATCGGTGCCCCAGCACAGGGAATCCTGCATCTCCGGTTTGTGCAGCGCATCGTACAGCTGAGCGACAGAAGCCGCGGCATTACGGAAAGCCGGGTGCGTAGTGACATCCTTCACGCGCTCGCCGTAGATATAAATTTCGCGGCCATCCTGCAGGCTTTTTAAATACTCTTCGCCAGTTAACGGGCGCTTCGCGTCGGCGCGGAAATCTTCAGGTTTCATAGGGGCCTCTTCAGTATTTATCGGAATAATAATGTTAAATATATGTTTTGTTTTTGTTGTTTAATTGAAGCGGTTATTGCGCTTGTCGTGAAGGGACGTTTGCGACAACGGCGGGTACTTTTCAGGCGGGAGTAAATTTTGTGATCTCTGCAGCTTTTGGCGGGTGGCGCGGCGCTAACTGGCCCTATGGACCGTAGCTCCGGCAAGCGCAGCGCCACCGGGGAATTACGACACCGGTACTTTTTGCGCCCGGTAGCTGCTGGGCGAGCAGCCGACCTGGCGGCTAAAAAAGCGCGCAAAATAAGCGGGATCTTTAAACCCCAACTGCCAGGCTATCTCATTGACCGCGCTATCGGAAAACAGCAGCAGCCGCTTAGCCTCGCGTAGCTGGCGGTCGAATATCAGCCGCTTCGGCGGGCGGTTGGCGAAGCGGCGGCAGATGTCGGTCAACCGCGATTCGGTCAGATGCAGCTCGTTGGCGTAATCCGGTACCGTCCAGTGCTGATGAAAGTGGCTGTCGATCATCTGGTTAAAGCGCTGGAATAATTTCAGCTCGCCGCGCATCCCGCTGGCGGCATGATCGTCGAGCCTGGCGTTGCGCAGCAGCAGGGTAAATACCGCCTGCGCCAGCAGCGCCAGGGTATGCTCGCGCCCCGGCAACTGAGCGGTGGATTCACGGCGAATCAGCTGCCAGTAGTGCGCCAGCGCCGCCAGCTCGTCAGGTTTATCCGCCAGCGACAGGCAGATCCCCGGCAGGCCGAAGGTCTCCCGCGTGCCGGGATAAAGCACCTCCAGCAGCGGCCAGATGAGTTCTTCGTGCACCGTCAACACGTGACCATCGCTATCGGACTCGGTAATAAAGGCGTGCGGCACCGAAGGCGGCGTTATCACAAACAGCGGCGCCTGCACCGAATAGCGGTGGTCATCAAGCTGTAGCTCAATCTGTCCGGTATCAAGAAAGTGCATCTGAAAATAACGGTCGTGGCGATGCGCCTGCATGTCGCGGCCAAAAAAGGCCGCCATGCGGGCAAACGACTGATAGTGCACCTCTTCGGTGCCCAGACTCTCGTCGTAATCTTTATTGATGTCGATGTTGGCGATTGAATGCTGGCACATACCCGCTCCTTAGTGGCCTTTTTGCGCCGCTAAGCCCGGCGCGGCGGCAGCGTCCTCACGCTGGCTCATCGGAATGCGGGTGAGCACCAGCGCGCCGACGATCAGCAGCCCGGCGACAAACCACAGCCCGGAGCTAAAGCTGCCGGTGGTATCGCGCAAAATGCCGATCAACAGCGGGCTGACGGCAGAGCCGACGTTGCCGATGGCGTTGATCACCGCCAGCGCTACCGCGCGCGACTGCAGGCTGATCACCCGATCCGGGGTGGTCCAGAAAATGGCCATCGCGGTAAAAGATCCCACCGAAGCCATAATAATGCCGATCAGCTGGATCAGACTGTGGTGCGTTGCCGAAGCCAGCAGCCAACCCGCCGCGGCGAACAGGTAGGGCAGGATGGTATGCATCTTGCGCTCTTTGCGCCGGTCGGAGCGGCGGCTCCACCAGATCATGCCGAAAATGGTGCAGAACTGCGGGATCGCCGCCAGCAGGCCAATCATGATGTTGCTACTGCCGGTGTTGAAGCTCTGCAGGATCTGCGGCGTCCAGATATTAATGGCGCTGAGGGTATTGGTCAGGCAGAAGTAGGCGAGGGTATACATCAGCACCGCTGGCGTCAGTACTTCGCGCAGCGTGGAACGCGGCGAAGCCGGGACGATCGCCGCATGTTCCCGTTCGCGATCGATCATCGCCTTCAGCGCCTGTTTCTCTTCATTATCCAGCCAGTTGGCTTTATCCGGCGTGTCGTTGAGGAAGAACCAGGTGACGACGCCGAGCACCACCGACGGCAGGCCTTCCAGCAGAAACAGCCACTGCCAGCCCTTCAGGTTCCACAGGCCGTCGAGCGCCAGAATATAGCCGGAAAGTATCGAGCCGAGCATCATGGTCACCGGCATGGCGATCATAAACAGGGCGTTGGCGCGGGCGCGATGGTAGGCCGGGAACCACCAGGTCAGATAGACGAGGATCCCCGGCAGAAAACCGGCCTCGGCGATGCCGACCAGCATGCGCAGGATGTATAGCGTATGCGGGCTGGTGGCGAACATGGTACAGGTCGAGGCGATCCCCCAGACCACCATGATCCCGGCGATCCAACGGCGCGCGCCAACTTTCGCCAGCATGATATTGCTGGGGATCCCGCACAGCACGTAGGTGACGTAGAACAGCGTCGCCGCCAGGCCGAACATGGTGGAGGTCAGGCCGATATCTTTACCCATCGTCAGGCCGGCGAAGCCGATATTAATGCGATCCAAAAATGAGAAAACAAAGAGAACAAACAGGAAGGTAATCAGGCGGCGGAACAGCTTTTTGATCACCCGGTTTTCTACTTCAACGGCTTTATTATCATTGTGTTGCAGGGTAGAGGTAGTCATGTTGCGCTCCACATTATCCGTTCAATAGACGGATTTATTGTTATCGGTTGTGGTGGTTGCGGTGTGGGTAAAACGGGCCGCCAGCGCTTCTGCGCCGCGGGCCAGCAGGGTGGTATCGACGCCGACGGCGACGAACAGCGCGCCCAGTTCGAGATAGCGTTTCGCCAGCTGTTCATTGGCCATCAGGATCCCCGGCGCCTTTCCGGCCTGGCGGATTTGCTGGATGGCATCTTCAATGGCGGCCTGCACTTCCGGGTGTTGTGGGTTGCCGCCGTGGCCCATATCAGCGCTCAGATCCGCCGGGCCGATAAACACGCCATCCACCCCTTCGACATCGAGGATCTGCGGCAGATTTTTCAGCGCTTCGCGGGTCTCAATCTGCACCAGTACGCACATGGCGTCATTGGCCCGGTGGATATAATCCGGGACGCGATTCCAGCGCGAGGCGCGGGCCAGCGCGCTGCCGACACCGCGGATGCCGGCAGGCGGGTAGCGGGTGGCTTTTACCGCCAGCCGCGCCTCGTCGGCGTTCTGCACCATTGGCACCAGCAGGGTTTGCGCGCCGACATCCAGCAGCTGTTTGATTTGTACCGGATCGTTCCACGACGGACGCACCACCGGCTGGCTGGGGTAGGGCGCAATGGCCTGAAGCTGGGTCAGCACCGTTTGTACATTGTTGGGCGCGTGTTCGCCGTCGATCAGCAGCCAGTCGAAGCCCGCGCCGGCCAGCAGTTCGGCGCTGTAGCTGCTGCACAGCCCAAGCCACAGGCCGATTTGCGGACGCCCGGCCTTGAGCGCCTCTTTAAATGCGTTGTTCATGTTGCTCTCCTCAAACAAAGCGGCAGCTGATGGCGCCCATGTTGCCGTAGTCGACGTGGAAGGTATCACCCTTGCGCGCCGGGACCGGGCGGGTGAAGGAGCCGCCGAGGATGATTTGCCCGGCCTCGAGCTGGACATCGTACGGTGCCAGTTTGTTGGCCAGCCAGGCCACGCCGTTGGCCGGATGATTGAGCACGCCCGCGGCGACGCCGGTCTCTTCAATCACGCCGTTGCGATACAGCAGGGCGGAGATCCAGCGCAGGTCGAGCTCATCTGGTTTAATCGGCCGGCCGCCGAGGATCACCCCGGCGTTGGCGGCGTTGTCGGAGATGGTGTCGAACACTTTGCGCGGGCGCTGGGTTTCCGGGTCGATGTTGTGGCAACGCGCGTCGATAAGTTCCAGCGCCGGGATGACGTAGTCGGTGGCGTTGTAAACATCAAACAGCGTGCAGTTCGGGCCGCGCAGCGGTTTGGCCAGCACGAAGGCCAGCTCGACTTCAATACGCGGCACGATAAAGCGGTCGGTGGGAATATCGCTGCCGTCGTGAAAGAACATATCGTCGAGCAGCGCGCCGTAGTCCGGTTCGCTGATCTGCGAACTGGCCTGCATCGCTTTAGAGGTCAGGCCAATCTTATGACCTTTGAGCACGCGGCCTTCGGCGATCTTCATCTCGACCCACTCGCGCTGGACGGCGTAGGCGTCCTCAATGGTGATCGACGGATAATCCAGCGAGATCGCGCGGATCTGTTCACGCTGTTTTTCGGCCTGGTTCAGCCGCTGGGCAATCAGGGTTCGGGTCTGTTTATCGAGCATAGTGATTCCTGTGGCATTGTATTGCCGGATGGCGCTTCGCTTATCCGGCCTACAAATTCATGGCCGTTGTAGGCCCGGTAAGCGCAGCGCCACCGGGCAATTTGCACGTTATTTAAATAACGCGTGCACGTTGTTTTGTTTGTAGTTCAGCGTCGGGTCGAGCTCTTCCATGGCGAACGACAGTGCCAGATAGCGGCTCTCCATCAGCGCGGCAAAGTGGGCTTTAATCAGCGCGAACAGCATTTCGCCCACCTCCTGACGGCTCTCCAGGCTACGTCCGGCGCCGATCTTCAGGGTCATATGCACGAAGGCGTAATCCTGCTTGCCGTCGGCCATCTGCCAGGTATCCAGCCAGTGGGCGCGGCTACGAATACCGCCAATCGGAAAGATGCCGGTGGCGGCCAGCGCCTCGTTGACTTTGGCGAACAGGCCCGGTAAATCGGCCTGTTCGCGGATATTGTCGCTACACTCGGCGATAAAATGCGGCATACGGCCTCCTTACGCCTGCGCCGGCAGTGGGAACACGGCGTTCACCTGGCCGGTACCGGAACTGGCGAATAGCTCGGTGATAAACTCCACCTTGCCGTCGTATTTATCCCAACCCAGCAGACCGAGCAGCATCACCGTGTCGTGCATGTTGCCTTCGCCGTAGCAGTAGTCGGCGTACTCCGGCAGCATGGTGCAGAACTCTTTGAATTTGCCTTCGCGCCACAGTTTCACCACGCGCTCATCCATCTGATGATCAAACTCGCGGGTATAGCTGTTCATCCCCTCTTCGGCGCGCTGGTCGTCGATAAAGCGATGCGACAGCGAACCGCTGGCCAGCACCGCCACGGTGCCGTCATATTTGTCGATGGCCTTGAGGATGGCCTCGCCCAGCTTGCGGCTGTCGGCAAAATCGTGAACGGTACAGAAGGCGGAAATGGATACCACTTTGAAATGCTTATCGCTATTCATGTAGCGCATCGGCACCAGGGTGCCGTACTCCAGCTTCAGGCTCGGAATATTGTGCGCTTTGGCGCGTACGCCAAGCTTGACGGCCTCGTCGGCAATCAGGTGGCCCAGCTCCGGGTTGCCGTCGTAGTCGTAGGTCATGTCGCGAATAAAATGCGGCAGTTCGTTACTGGTGTAGACGCCCTGAAAATGGTCGGCACAGTTGATGTGATAGGCGCTGTTGACCAGCCAGTGGGTATCGAACACGATGATGGTATCGACGCCCATTTCACGGCAGCGCTTGCCAATTTCTTTATGCCCGTCGATCGCGCCCTGACGGCAGCCGTGGTTTTTCCCCGGCAGCTCAGACAGATACATCGACGGCACGTGAGTGATTTTTGCTGCTAACGCTAACTTACCCATATCAGACTCCCCATTTCGGGATCGGATGGTCGCCCATCGAGATGCAGACGTTCTTCATTTCGGCGAACACTTCAAAGCTGTACTCGCCGCCTTCGCGGCCGGTGCCGGAGGCCTTCACGCCGCCGAACGGCTGACGCAGGTCGCGCACGTTCTGGGTGTTGACGAACACCATTCCGGCTTCAATACCGCGCGCCAGGCGCAGCACTTTGCTGACGTCCTGGGTCCAGATGTACGACGCCAGACCGTATTCTACATCGTTGGCCAGACGCAGCCCTTCCGCTTCGTCTTTGAACGGCAGCAGGCAGGCGACCGGGCCAAAAATCTCTTCCTGGGCGACGCGCATGCGGTTGTCGACATCCGCCAGTACCGTCGGGCGCAGGAAGTTGCCGGATTTCAGATGCGCCGGCAGGTCGGACGGTTTATCCGCGCCGCCGGCCAGCAGGGTGGCGCCCTCTTCGATGCCGAGGCGAATGTAGCCGGACACTTTCTCCCAGTGCTGTTTGCTAATCAGCGCGCCGACCTGGGTATTCGGATCGGTCGGATCGCCTACGCGCAGGCGGTTGGCGCGCTCGGCGAAACGCTTAACGAACTCCGGATAAATACTCTGCTGAATGAAAATACGCGAACCGGCGGTGCAGCGTTCGCCGTTGATCGAGAAGATAGTGAACAGCGCGGCGTCGAGCGCGCGCTCAATATCGGCGTCTTCAAAAATCAGCACCGGCGATTTTCCGCCGAGCTCCATGGAGTACTTTTTCAGGCCGGCGTTCTTCATGATGTTGCGCCCGGTGGCGGTGCCGCCGGTGAAGGAGACGGCGCGCACATCATGATGGCGTACCAGCGCGTCGCCAGCGGTGGCGCCATAGCCCTGCACCACGTTGAGCACGCCTGCCGGGATCCCGGCCTCCAGCGCCAGCTCGCCCAGACGATCGGCGGTCAGCGGCGACAGTTCGGACATTTTCAGCACCG
The DNA here is from genome assembly GCF_050600805.1 of Klebsiella sp. 141240. Taxonomy (NCBI): domain Bacteria; kingdom Pseudomonadati; phylum Pseudomonadota; class Gammaproteobacteria; order Enterobacterales; family Enterobacteriaceae; genus Klebsiella; species Klebsiella sp. 141240. Next base: position 67,866 of record NZ_JAQIRK010000011.1, read on the forward strand.
CGGTATTGCCCAGCGCCAGGCATGGCGCCACCTTCCAGGTGGCGGTCATAAACGGCACGTTCCACGGCGACACCAGTGCGCAGACGCCAACCGGCTGCACGAGGGTGTAGTTAAGCATCTTGTCGTCGACCGGATAGGTCTTGCCGTTCATCTGCTGGCACACTTCGGCGAAAAATTCGAAGTTATGCGACGCCCGCGGGATCAGCACGTTTTTGGTCTGGTGGATCGGCAGGCCGGTATCGGCGGTTTCCATCGCTGCGATCTCCGGGACGTTCTGATCGATCAGATCCCCCAGGCGGCGCATCAGGCGCGCGCGCTCTTTCATCGGCAGGTTAGCCCACTTCGGGAAGGCCTCTTTCGCCGCCGCTACCGCCTGGTTGATTTCGGCTTCACCGCCGGAGGCGACTTCAGCCAGTACCTCGCCGGTGGCCGGGTTGGTGGTATGAAAATAGTCTGCGCCGGCAACGTTTTTACCGTTGATCCAATGGTTAATCTTTTTCATGACAGTGTCTCCTCATACGCTTGCTGGCTGATGATATGGTTGACCAGGCGGCCCACGCCCTCGACTTCAACGATCACCTCGTCGCCCGGCACCACATCGGATAGCCCTTTCGGCGTGCCGGTGGCGATCATGTCGCCCGGTTGCAGGGTCATAAATTCGCTTAAATAAGCGATGAGGAACGGGATGCTGAAGATCAGATCGGCGGTGGTGCCCTGCTGGCGCAGTTCGCCGTTGACCCAGGTGCGCAAGGCCAGATTATGCGGGGCCGGGATCGCCTCTTTGGCGACGATCCACGGGCCGATCGGCGTCAGGGTATCGCGGCTTTTCACCCGCAGGTTCGGGCGGTAGTAGTTTTCCAGATAGTCGCGGATCGCGTAGTCGTTGCACACGGTATAGCCAGCGACATAATCCATAGCCTCGGCTTCGCTGACGCGGCGCGCGGTTTTCCCGATCACCACCACCAGTTCGGCTTCGTAGTGCATGTATTCGACGTTATCCGGGCGTACCGACTGCTGCTGGTGGCCAAGAAAAGTGTTCGGCGCTTTGATGAATACCAAAGGCTCGGTTGGCGGTTTAAACTCCAGCTCGCTGGCGTGATCGGCGTAATTCAGCCCCAGCGCGAACAGCGTGCCGTCGGCGGGCGGCAGCCAGCGGAATTCACCTTCTTTCAATACCGTGCCATCGGGCAGGCGCACCTGGTCGCGTTCATCGACCAGCACGTCACGTACCTGTCCTTGCCATTCAATGCGTGCCTGTTTCATGCCAGCTCTCCTTCTGCGACAACCGGGTTTTCGAGCGCCGGGAAACCGTCGGCGAGAATACGTACGCGGTCGCCGGGGCGCAGCGTAACGCGAGAGTGGGGCGTGCCGATAAGGATCGCGTCGCCGGGATTGAGGGTGGCGAACTCGCTCAAGGCGCTAAGCAGCTGCGCGGCGTTACGCTGCAGATCGCCGGTATGCCAGCTATCTGCTTCGCGGCCGTTGATTTCGGTGATGATGGTCAGGTCATCAACATTGCGCACCGCCGACAGCGCGCCGATGGGGCAGAAGCCATCGCGGCATTTGGCTTTTATCGCCGGGCGATAAAAACTCTCTTCCGGAAGGCTAACGTCGTTAGCCAGCGCGTAGCCGGCGATATAGTTCGCCGCCTCTTCCGTCGCCACTTTACGTGCGGTTTTGCCGACAATCAGCGCCACCGTCGCGCCGCTTTGTACGGTCTCGCCCTGCGGATGGGGAATGGCTTCGCCATCGCCAATCACGGTATTACGGGGTTTGATGAACCAGACCGCGGTTTTCGGCGGCGTCTTGTAGGGGGCCTGTTGAAACGCTTCGCGCCAGGCGTCGAGCTGGCTGCGATGATTGAGCGCAACGGCGAAGATGGTACCTTTCATTCACCACTCCTCTGGTACTGATTTTGGATTCAAAGGGATTTCATTAATATGTTAATGATCATCTTTTATTCTTTGCGCGCCGGTTTGGCAAATAGAAGTGAATGTTTTGTGATCGGATTAACACAATATTTACATGTTTTTTATTTATATCTTCTATATCAATTACATATATTTATTTTTGATAGCGGCTGGTACTTTTCAGGTGCAGAAACCGGTTGTACATGGCAGGATTATGGCTAATTATTAAATTGTTAATAAGTTTTGGTGAGCGTTGTTGAGGGGATACCATGCATGATTCATTAACCATTGCGCTGCTGCAGGCGCGAGAAGCGGCGATGGGCCATTTCCGGCCGATCGTTAAACGCCACAACCTGACCGAACAGCAGTGGCGTATTGTGCGTATCCTTGCGGAAAACCCATCGATGGATTTTCACGACCTGGCCTGGCGCGCCTGCATTTTGCGCCCCAGCCTGACCGGGATTCTGACGCGCATGGAGCGCGACGGTTTAGTGCTGCGCTTAAAACCGGTCAACGATCAGCGCAAGCTCTACCTGTCGCTGACGCCCGCAGGGCTGGCGCTGTATGAGAGCGCCCAGGCGCAGGTGGAAGAGGCCTACCGGCAGATAGAAGCGCAGTTTACGGCGGAGAAGATGCGCCAGTTGACCACGCTGCTGGAGGAGTTTATTGCGCTTGGCGTCCCTGCCGCGCGCGGTGATGAAGAAGAGTAGCGGTTAAGGCTCGGCGCTCGGCCGGGCGAGGGCAATAAGCGTTTCCGCGCGGGCGGGGGCCAGCGGTTCTCTTGGCTGCGGTAGCGGCCAGCCGTACAACCAGCGGGCGCTGGCGGCGCAGGTGCGCCCCTGACAGGCGCCCATTCCGCAGCGCAGGCTAAGTTTGGCCTGCGGCCAGCCTCCGGCGGCGTCAACGTCGCCGCAGCGTACATCTTCGCATCGGCACAGCAGGCTTTCCGGCGTCGCGGCGTTTTTCAAGAACTCCCTCAGCCGGAAGGTACGGTTGATTGCTTCGGCGAAGCGCTGCCAGCGGGCGCGGCGGGCAAAAATCGCCTGCGCTTGATGGCTGGCCCCGGCGGCGGCAAAACCGGCGATTTCGCCCTCCGCCAGCGCCAGTTCGCTGCCGCCGAAACCGGTGCACTCGCCGGCGGCGTAGATATCCGCGATGCTGGTCTGCTGCCAGCGGTTAACCTGTATCGCCTCCTGCGCCGTGGCGCAGCCGAACAGCAGCGCCGTCTCGATATTGGGTATCAGCCCGTAGCCGATAGCCAGCCGATCGCAGGCGATAGTCCGCTCGACGCCGCGCTGGCGTAACGTAATCGCTTCCAGCCGCGTTGTGCCGTGAGCGCGGATCGCCTGCGCGTTGCTGAGATAGCCTTTCGGGGCCAGCGTCGCTAACTGGCGCAGTTTCTGCGGCCAGCGCCACAGCCCGCTGGCGAAGCGTAGCAGCGCCGGGAGCGGCGCTTGCTCAATGATATTCGTTACTTCGCCTCCGGCCTTGTTCACCGTATCCGCCACCGCCAGCAGTAGCGGACCGCTGCCGGCAATCACCACTTTTTCTCCCTTCAGTGACAGGCCCTGTTTGATTTGCGCCTGCAGGCCGCCCGCGCCGGTCACGCCGGGTAAGGTCCAGCCGGGAAAGGGCAGCGACAGCTCGCGCGCGCCGCAGCAGAGGATCAGTTTCTGCCAGTGAACCACGCCGCCGCCGTCGGCGGTTTCAAACAGCACGCTGTGCTCGGAGGGGCGGGCAATCAGCCGCGCGCCGTTCACCACCAGGATGGCGGCAGATGCGGCGATGGCGTGGCGGTAGCGCCGGGCCAGGTCGGGTAGCGTCGCCTGCGGACCGGCACGCCAGATTTGCCCGCCAGGGGCGGGGTTATCGTCGAGGATGATGACCTGTTTATCGCAGGCGGCGGCGGAGAGCGCGGCCGCCATCCCTGCGGGGCCGGCGCCGAGGATTAAAATGTCACAGCGCAGCGTTTGCATAGCGGCTCCTTTCTATTTGCATACCGGCCCGGCACAAGGTCTGGCAGGCCAGCACCCGTAGGCCATCGACGGCTATCCGGCACTCCTGGCAGACGCCCATACCGCAAAATGGCGCGCGGAGCTCGCCGTTAACCGCCTGGCGGGTGGTAGGATCGCCAGTCAACGCCAGCGCCGCCGCCACGCTGATCCCTTCCGGCACCGTCAGAGGCTGGCCATCGACGGTGATGTTGAGAGTGGCATTCATGCAATCGCCTCCTGTTGAGACAAACGAGCCGGGAGCCAGGCGTCGGGAGCCAATGGGCAGCGTTCATCGAGGATCTGCGCCGCCAGCAGTTCTGCCGTGCCTGGGGCGGTGGTGACGCCCAGCCCTTCATGGCCCAGCGCTAACCATACGCCACGGCGGGTGGGGTGTGGGCCGATCAGCGGATTACCATCCTGCGAGGCGGCGCGCAGGCCGCTCCAGCAGCGGATGATATTCAATGTCGCCAGCGCTGGTACGAAATGGCGGGCGCGATCGAGCATCTGCGCCAGCAAGGGCAGATCCAACTCGCGCTCGCGGTTATCAAACTGACGCGAAGAGCCAATCAGCAGCTGGCCGGTGGGCCGCGGCTGAAGGTTAAACGCCACCGAGGTGCCGCCGCCGTGGGCGCTGGCGCCGTAACCCAGTTCAACCAGCTGGTGCTGCACTAGCGGCCGGTAGCGATCGGTAATCGCCAGTTGGCCTTTTTTCGGTCTCAGCCAGTTTTCCGCTAACAGCGCGTTGGCTTCAAGTCCGCAGGCCACCACGATCGCCCGCGCCTGTAGCCGTTGGCCGCTGGCGAGCAGCACCTGCGGCTCTTCAATCGTCTGTGCGCTATCGCGCAGGCAGGTGAGATGGTCTCCGGCATCGGCTATCAGCCAGCGGGCGACGTTCGGCGCGTAGACGATACCATCGCCTGGCACCCATAGCCCGCCGGCCAGCCCGCCGCGAAGCAGCGGCTCGCGCCCGGCGATCTGCTGCGGGGTCTGGAGTTCGCTGTGGACCTGATAGCCGGCCAGCCGCCGCTGTTTGTCGTCAGCCACGGCCATCTCTTCTTCGCTTTCCGCCAGCCACAGCGTGCCGCAACCGCGCCAGGCGCAATTGTTGGGCATCCGCGGCGTGATAGCGCGCCAGCGTTCCAGCGACCACGCCGACAAGGTAAGCTCGGCGGGGTCGTCATCCATGCACACCAGATGGCCCATACCGGCCGCCGTGGCGCCGGGCTGACCGTTATCGATGAGCGTCACGCTCTGCCCCCGCTTCGCCAGCTGCCACGCGCAGGCGGCGCCGATGATCCCGGCGCCGATCACGATGACATCACACTGCTTCACGGCGCGATCCCCCAGCAGAAGGGATCGTCAGGGTTGAGGATCAATTGGTTATCGCCGCACACCCAGGCTTCGCCGCGGATCGTTGGGATGATGCCTTCAGCGGTACGCTGGTAGCAGGCGGTAAACTGGCTGCCGATGATGCTGGCCTGACGCCAAATTTCCCCCGGCTGCAGCTTGCCATCCTGCGCCAGACAGGCCAGCTTGGCGCTGGTGCCGGTACCGCATGGCGAGCGATCCCAGGCCTTTCCCGGACAGAGCACGAAGCTGCGGCTGTCGGCGGTATCGTCATCGGCGAAGAGTTCGATATGGTCGATAACGCCGCCGTCGTCGCCGCGGATCCCCGCCGTCTCCAATCCCTCGCGCACCGCCCAGGCGTAGTCGGTGAGCTGTGGAATATGTTCGGGGGTAATGGCGAATGGATGGTCGTTAATCAGGAAAAACCAGTTACCGCCCCAGGCAATATCGCCGATGACGGGACCCAGCGCGGTCTCAACGCGGATCTGTTTTTTCCAGCGGCGGGCCGGGACGTTTTGCACCGATACGCTGCCATCGTCGTGCAACGTGGCGCTTACGTCGCCGACCGGCGTTTCAATCAGATGTACGCCGGGTTGGAGACGTCCAAGCCAGGCCAGCGAGGCGATAAGCCCGATGGTGCCGTGGCCGCACATATTCAGAAAACCGGCGTTGTTGAAGAAAATCACGCCAGCGGTAGCCGCTGCCGAGACCGGTTTGCACAGCAGCGCGCCGACCAGTACGTCATTGCCGCGCGGTTCGAGAATGGCCGCCTGACGCCAATGGTCGAAGTCGCGGGCGAAGCGGTCGCGGCGTTCCGCCATGCTACCGCCGCCGAGATCGGGGAAGCCGTCAACGATCAGGCGGGTCGGTTCGCCGCCGGTGTGTGAATCAATAGCTCTCAGCGTAATAGGGGGGCGTGGCGCGGTCATCAGGCTCTCCGAAAGTTAACAACATGTTTCATCATGCTGGCGCAACCTTTCCCGACCTGCTTGAGCGCTTTCGTCAGAGAAAATGACGAAATCTGCATAGTACTGAGCGCGGTATATTTCTATTCCACATAGTTATTTCTTATTAATCATTTGCTTAATGCTGTGGTAAACCGAAAGTGACCATTGCGCCAGTGGCTAAATCAGGGGAAGGCGTAAAGCGGATCCAGGATCGCAAATCCAGCGCTTGCTGCTTGTGGTGTTAACGGAAAGTGAATAAATATCCTTCGGTCACTTACCATGAGGAGGCCTTATGATCGGTGTTTCTGATGCGGCGCCGCCGCGCGCGGTTAACCAACCTGAGCTGGCCGTCGATGAGCTAAGCCAGATCTGCGAAGGGCTGGCGCGCCAGCGGCCGGAAAATATGCCGGCGCTGCTGAATGCGCTGGCGCTGATTGCGCCCCTGCTCAATGCTATTCCTAATGTGGTCTTTTTTATCAAAGATAGCCAAGCGCGTTATCTGCTGGCGAACCTGACGCTGGCCCGCCGCTGTGGTTTCAAAAGCGTCTCCTCGCTGCTGGGCAAAACCTCCGCCGATGTCTTTCCTTCCGCGCTGGGCCAGGGTTACACCGAGCAGGATCTTCGGGTGTTGCGGGAAGGCGTGACCCTGCGCGATCAGCTGGAAATGCATCTCTACAATGGCCGCGAGCGCGGCTGGTGCCTGACGCAGAAATTGGCGCTACGCGATATCAGCGGCCAGGTGATCGGCATGGCCGGGATCTCGCACGATCTGCAGGAGGCCCACGCCCGCCATCCGGCGTGGCAGCGGCTGGCGATCGTCGACGATCATATTCGCCGCCACTATCACCGGCCGATCGCCATGGAAGAGTTAACCGCCTTAAGCGGAATGTCGATTGCGCAGATCGAACGCTACTGCAAGCGGATCTTTCATCTCACCCCGCGGCAGATGATCCACAAAGTGCGGCTGGAAAAAGCCACCGAACTGCTGGCCGGCGATACGCCGATTACCGATATCGCCTTGCAGTGCGGGTATACCGATCACAGCGCATTCAGCCGCCAGTTCAAGGCCATGACCGGCTCGACGCCGCGTGATTTTCGCCTCACGCTGCTCGGATAAACGCTGGCTCACACTTTTGTCGACTGTGCTAATTTCGTCATCGTATTGAGGGAAAACCGACAAGCCGCCGGTTCCGCGACACGTCAATCTGTCAGTGAATATTCACCATTCATTCACTTTGACTTAACAAAACGACGACAAGGAACCGAGCATGAGCAAAAAAGCGATTCACTGGAGTGGCGTATTCCCGGCGGTCAGCACGCAGTTTCGTAGCGATTACTCCCTCGATTTAGACGCTACTCACGCGGTGATGAAAAACCTGGTTAAAGACGGCGTTTCCGGGCTGGTGGTGTGCGGCAGCGTAGGTGAAAACACCTCGCTGAGCACCGATGAAAAACTGCAGATTATCGAGGTGGCGAAGGATGCCGCCGGCGGAAAAATTCCGGTCATCGCCGGGGTGGCCGAGTTCACCACCGCCTTTGCCCAGAAAATGGCGAAAGAGGCGGAGCGCGTCGGCGTTGACGGGATCATGGTGATGCCGGCGCTGGTCTACTCCTCAAAACCGCATGAAACCGCGGCCCACTTCCGCAGCGTGGCGAGCGCTACCGACCTGCCGATTATGGTCTACAACAACCCGCCGATTTACAAAAACGACGTGACGCCGGACATTCTCGCCACCCTGACCGACTGCGACAATATCGTCTGCTTTAAAGACTCCTCCGGCGATACCCGCCGCTTTATCGACCTGCGTAACACCGTTGGCGACCGCTTTGTGCTGTTTGCCGGGCTGGATGACGTGGTGGTGGAAAGCATCGCCGTCGGTGCGGAAGGCTGGATCTCCGGGATGTCCAACGCCTTCCCGCGCGAAGGGGAAACGCTGTTCCGCCTGGCGCGCCAGCAGCGTTACGAAGAGGCGATGGCGCTGTACCGCTGGTTCATGCCGCTGCTGCATCTCGATGCGCGTCCGGATCTGGTGCAGTGCATCAAGCTGTGTGAAGAGTTGCTGGGTCGCGGTAGCGCCATCACCCGTCCGCCGCGTCTGGCGCTGGAAGGCGAAACGCGCCAGCAGGTGGTGGCGATCGTTGAACAGGCGCTGGCGACTCGTCCGACGCTGCCGGATGTCGGCCTCTGAGCTCAGGAGTCAATATGAATGCATCTCAGACCACGGCGGGACGGCAGTTTATTGCCGGACGCCGTATTGCCAGCGGTGAGGCGACGCTATTGAGCCTGCGGGCGGTGGACGGCGAAGCCACCGGCCACCGCTTTTATCCGGCTTCACGCGAGGAAGCCGCTCAGGCCGCAGAAGCCGCGCAGCAGGCCTTTGCCGTCTATTCACAAACCACGCCGCAGCAGCGGGCGCGCTTTCTCAACGCCATTGCTGATGAACTGGATGCGCTGGGCGAGGCGTTTTTTGCTATCGCCGGGCAGGAGACCGCGCTGCCACTGGCGCGGCTGCAGGGAGAACGGGCGCGCACCAGCGGCCAGCTGCGGATGTTTGCTGGCGTGATCCAGCGCGGCGATACCTTCGCCGCCCGTATTGATACCGCCTTAGCCGATCGCCAGCCGCTGCCGCGCCCGGATCTGCGCCAGTATCAGCAGGCGTTAGGACCGGTGGCGGTGTTCGGCGCCAGCAACTTTCCGTTGGCCTTTTCCACCGCCGGCGGCGATACCGCTTCGGCGCTGGCGGCTGGCTGCCCGGTGGTGGTGAAGGCCCATCCGGGCCATATGGCCACCGCCGAGCTGACTGCTGAAGCGATCGTCCGGGCGGTAGTGCGGTGCGGTTTACCCGGCGGCGTATTCAATATGATTTTCGGGACCGATATCGGCGCCGAATTAGTCCGCCATCCGGCGATTCAGGCCGTTGGCTTTACCGGTTCTCTGGCTGGTGGTAAGGCGCTGTATCAGCTGGCGCAGCAGCGCCCGCAGCCAATCCCGCTGTTTGCTGAAATGTCGGCGATTAACCCATTGATTATTCTGCCACAGGCGCTGCAGACGCGGGCAGAGGCGCTGGCGAACGAGCTGGTGGCGTCATTCACCCTCGGCGGCGGCCAGTTCTGTACCCGTCCGGGGCTGATTCTGGCGCTGCGCGGCGCCGGGCTGGAACGCTTTAAGTCGGCGCTGTGTGCGGCGGTAGCGGGCTCTTCGCCGCAGGTGTTGCTCAATGCGCCGACCCTTCAGCACTACCGCCAGGGCGTGGCGGCGCTTGCGGCGCACCCGCGTATCGAGAAGCTGGCGAGCGGCATCGCCGCCGGCGCCGGGCAGGCGCAAACCCTGCTGTGGCAGGCTCAGGTCGAGGATCTGCTGGCGCAGGATACGCTGCTGCAGACCGAAGTTTTCGGCCCGCTATCGCTACTGGTGGAAGTGGACGACGTGGCCCAACTGCAGGCGGTGGTGAAAGCGCTGCAGGGGCAGCTCACCGCGACGCTGCATGCTGAGGCGGATGATGGCCCGCTGGCGGCGAGCCTGCTACCGCTGCTTTGCGAAAAGGCCGGACGGGTGCTGTTTAACGGTTATCCCACCGGCGTGGAAGTGTGCGATGCGATGGTCCACGGCGGCCCGTGGCCGGCGACCACCGACGCCCGCGGGACTTCGGTCGGCAGCCGGGCGATTGAGCGCTTTCTGCGCCCGGTCTGTCTGCAGAACGCGCCAGCCGCCCTGTTACCGCCGGCGCTGCAGGATGCGAACCCTTTGAACCTGCTGCGCCTGGTCAACGGCCAGTGGACCCGGGAAGCGATTTCCTCCTCTCATTGACGCAAGGGCATCACCATGACCATTCACTCTACGCATAACAGTCAAACCCGCGTTGCAGAGTCGGGTAAGTTTAAAAAACAGTTGACCCTAACCGATCTCACCTTTATCGGCCTGGGGGCGATTTTCGGCTCCGGATGGTTATTCGCCGCCAGCCACGTCGCATCCATCGCCGGTCCGGCCGGGATCGCGTCGTGGGTGATCGGCGGCTTTGCGGTATTGCTACTGGGGATTGTGTACTGCGAGCTGGGGGCGGCGCTGCCGCGCGCCGGCGGCATTATTCGCTACCCGGTCTTTTCCCATGGTGAGCTGATGGGCTATCTGCTGGGATTCATCACCCTGATCGCGTTCTCCAGCCTGATTTCGATTGAAATCGTCGCCGCCCGGCAATATGCCGCGGCCTGGTTTCCGGCGTTGACCCAGCCGGGCTCCAGTTCGCCGACGCTGCTGGGGTGGGTGGTGCAGTTCCTGCTGCTCTGTTTCTTCTTTGCGCTGAACTACTACAGCGTCAAGACCTTCGCCCGATCGAACAACTTCATCAGCGTGCTCAAGTTTCTGGTGCCGCTGCTGGTGGTGGTGACGCTGTTCACCTTCTTTAAACCGGAGAATCTGCACGCTCAGGGTATTGCGCCATTTGGCATGTCCGGGGTGGAAGCGGCGATCAGCGCGGGCGGAATTATCTTCGCTTATCTGGGATTGACGCCGATTATCTCGGTAGCCAGCGAAGTACAAAAGCCGCAGCGGACTATCCCTATTGCGTTGATTTTATCAGTGGTGCTGTCGACGATTATCTACGTGCTGCTGCAGCTGGCGTTCCTTGGCAGTATCCCCACCGAGATGCTGAACGGCGGTTGGGCCGAGGTGAGCAAACAGTTCTCGCTACCGTATCGCGATATCGCTATTACCCTCGGCATGGGCTGGCTGGCCTTTATGGTGATAAGCGATGCGATCATCTCCCCGAGCGGCACCGGCAATATCTATATGAACGCGACGCCGCGGGTGATCTACGGCTGGGCGAAGGCGGGTACCTTCTTTAAAGCCTTTACCCATATTGATAAAGAGTCCGGTATTCCGCGCCCGGCGCTATGGCTGACTTTTGGACTGTCGATTTTCTGGACGCTGCCGTTCCCCTCCTGGGAACAGCTCATTAGCGTGGTGTCGGCTGCCCTGGTGCTGAGCTACGCCATCGCCCCGGTGACTGCCGCCGGGCTGCGCCGCAACGCGCCGGATCTACCGCGGCCGTTCCGCGTGCGCGCCTTCGGCATCATCGGCCCGATATCGTTTATGATCTCGGCGCTGATAGTCTACTGGTCCGGCTGGAATACGCTCTCGTGGCTGTTGGGGCTGCAAATCGTGATGTTTGTCGTCTACGTGATGTGCAAAGGTAAGGTGCCGGAACATACCGTGAGCCTGGCGCAGCAGGTGAAGTCTTCGCTGTGGCTGATCGTTTTTTATGCGTTGATTATCCTCTTTTCCTGGCTGGGCAGCTTCGGCGGGCTTAATGTTATCGGTCACCCCTGGGATACGGTGCTGGTGGCGGCGATGTCGTTGGGGATTTACTACTGGGGCGCGCGCAGCTGCCTGCCGCAGGCTAACTTTAGCGGAGACGAAGAAGAGTAAAGGAGAACAGTATGGAATCGGTAACTCTATCGTTACCTGAAGCTTATGATCTGGCGCTGGAGGTACTCAGCGCCAATGGATTTAGCGCCGACCATGCGGCGGCCATTGCACGTAATGTGGCCGCCGGAGAGCGCGACGGCTGCGCTTCCCACGGCCTGTGGCGGCTGTTGGGCATTGTCGATACCTTGCGTAAAGGTAAGGTATCGCCTGATACCGAGCCGCAAATCCACGACCAGGCGCCGGCGATTGTGCGGGCGGACGCCGGTGGCGCTTTTTCGCTGCTGGCCTACGAGCGCGCGCTGCCGTTATTGCTGGAGAAGGCGCGGCACAACGGCATTGCGGCGTTGGCGATTAATCGCTGCGTCCATTTTTCCGCGCTGTTTGCCGATATTGAGCCGTTGACCGAGGCAGGGCTGGTGGGGCTGGCCTGTACGCCAAGCCACGCCTGGGTAGCCCCGGCGGGCGGCACGCGTCCGCTGTTCGGCACCAACCCTATCGCTTTTGGCTGGCCGCGGCGGGATAAGCCGCCGTTTATTGTTGATATGGCGACCAGCGCCGCGGCGCGCGGCGAGATCCAACTGCATCAGCGCGCCGGTAAAGCGCTACCGCAAGGGTGGGGAATCGACAGTCAGGGACAGCCAACGACCGATGCCGCAGAGGTGCTGAACGGCGCGATGTTAACCTTTGGTGGACATAAGGGCTCGGCGCTGGCGGCAATGGTCGAGCTGCTGGCTGGGCCGCTTATCGGCGATATGACCAGCGCCGAATCGCTGGCGTGGGATAACGGCGCGGGCGGTCTCCCCTACGGCGGTGAGCTTATCCTGGCGCTGGATCCGCAGCGCTTTCTCGGCGCGCAGGCACCAGAGCAGCTGGCGCGCGCCGAAACGTTGTTCAATGCGATGCAGGATCAGGGGGCGCGGCTGCCGGGCGAGCGGCGTTTCGCCTGCCGCCAGCAGAGTGAGCGGCAGGGGGTCGCCATCAGCCGTTCATTGCATGATGAGATTTGCGCCTTGCGCCAGGGCGGGTAAGGCGCGAAGCGCCGCCACCCGGGATGCCTGTCAAAATAGCGTGTCGAGCTCGTCCAGCACGTTGTAGTCGTCATCGACCAGCAGCAACGTCTTCCACTTATCAAAGGTCAGACACGGGTGCGAGGTGCCGAACAGCAGAATATCGCCGACCTGCACATCGCTGCCAGGCGCCAGGCGCAGCATGCAGTGTTGATCCATGATGCCGATACTGACGATCGACTCCGCGCGCAGCGCTAACTCCTGGCCGTTACGATAATGGGCGATCGGCTGCGGCAGCCCGGCGTCGAAAGCGCAGTCGCGCTTGCCGAAATTCACCACCGCGCGATCCGCCTCCGGTACCGATTGCACCATCGCCATCAGCTCCAGCGCTGAAGTGAGATCGCCGGCGAGATCGCAGGCAATTGGATCGCGGGCGATCAGCTCTTGTTGTGCGAGATCGTAGATCCCGCGATCGTGGGTGATATAACAGCCAGGGCGGATGACGATACGGCAGCGGCGCGGTTTTGCCGCCGCCAGCCAGATGTTGCACACCACGTCATACCAGACGGTGCCCGCGCCGGTGAGAATAAATTCGCCGTCAACCAGCGGCTCCATGCGGCAGGCAAGCGCCGCGGCCTGCTGTAATAGCGCTTCCACCTGCGGCTGCGGATCGTCGCCGTGCAGCACCCCTTCATACAATTCCAGCCCGCGTAGCCGTAGTCCCGGCAGGTCGCTTACCCGCTGCGCCAGCGCCAGCGCGTCATCGACGCTACGACAGCCGCAGCGCCCGCCCGGCACGCCAAGTTCAATCAGCACATCCAGCGTTTGTCCTTGGGCGGCGAAAAACGCGGAAAGGGCGCGCACGTTGGCCTCGCTATCGACGCAGCAGATAAAATCCACTGCCCGATAGTGGGCTTTTAGCTGCGCGACCACCTGCATATTGGCCTTGCCGACCAGCTGATTGACCATCAGGACGCGTTGGATGCCGCTGGCCATCGCCGCGCTGGCCTGCCAGGCGCTGCCCACGCCGATCCCCCACGCTCCCGCTCGCTGCTGCGCCTGAAATATCCATGGCGTCATTGTCGTTTTACCATGCGGCGCCAGCGACACGCCGCGGGCGTCGGCATAGCGCTGCATCCATGAAATATTGTTTTCCAGCGCCGACTTTTTTAACAGCGCGGCGGGCAGACAGACCTCTTCCGCCAGCAGATTAGCCGGTGCGAACATGAGGGCGGATTTGTGCGGGATGAGCGGTGCTGAATGGTATTTCATAACACTATCCTTTCAGGGTTTATAATCGGTTAATCGCTGGGTATCATTTATAACTATTTGATAAATATATTTTTAATATAAAAATGTTATTCGTTTTGAATAAAAGTATCACAAAATGATCTGGGTTTTGCGTAGTTTTCCACTGTTTTTTGCGCTTGTAAATGGTTAACTTATCGGCATGTCGAAAGGGAGTAATTGCTATGAAAGTTGACTGGCTTTTCAAAAACGTCACGGTGATCGACGGGAGCGGCGGGCCGCAATACCGTGCCGATGTGGCGGTGAAGGGCGACCGAATAATGGCTATCGCCCCGGCGCTGGACGTCGCGGCGGAGCAGGAAATTGATGGCCAAGGGCGGGTACTGGCGCCGGGCTTTATTGATGTGCATACCCATGATGATATCAACGTTATCCGCATGCCAGAGTACTTGCCGAAGCTCAGCCAGGGGGTGACGACGGTGATCGTCGGCAACTGCGGGATTAGCGCGGCGACCGCTACCATGCGCGGGGAAGTGCCGGACCCGATGAATCTCCTCGGCGAGCAGCAGCACTTTATCTATCCCACCGTGGAGGCTTATGCCCATGCGGTGGAAGCGGCGCGACCGTCGCTGAATGTCGGCACGTTAATCGGTCACACCGCGCTGCGCAATAACCATATGGACGATCTGTTTCGTCCGGCGAACGAGACGGAAATCGCCGGCATGCGCGTACAGCTACGCGATGCGCTGCGCCAGGGGGCGTTAGGGCTCAGTACCGGGCTGGCCTATGCCAGCGCCTTCCAGTCGACTACCGAAGAGGTGATGGCGCTGGCGGAAGAGCTGGCAGCCGGGAAGGGCGTCTATACCACCCATTTACGCTCGGAGTTTGAGCCGATTCTCGAGGCGCTGGACGAAGCCTTCCGCATCGGCCGCCACGGCAACGTGCCGGTGGTGGTTTCGCACCACAAGTGCGCCGGGGCGAAAAACTGGGGGCGTACCAAAGAGACGCTGGCGTTTTTCGATGAGATGCGCCAGCAGCAGGATATCGCCTGCGACTGTTATCCCTACTCCGCCAGCTCGTCGACGCTGGATATGAAACAGGTGACCGACGAGTTTGATATCGTGATCACCTGGTCCGAAGCGCAGCCGGAACAGGCCGGGAAAACGTTGCAGCAGATCGCCGATGAGTGGCAGGTGAGCCTGCACGACGCCGCGGCGCGGCTGATGCCGGCGGGCGCTATCTACTACAACATGGATGAGCAGGACGTACGGCGGGTGATGCGCTATCCGGTCACCATGATTGGCTCTGACGGGCTACCGAACGATCCGATGCCGCATCCGCGCCTGTGGGGCGCCTTCCCGCGGGTACTCGGCCACTATAGCCGCGACGAGCAGCTATTCCCGCTGACTACCGCGGTACACAAGATGACCGGGCTGTCGGCGGCCCGCTTCCAGTTGGCGGATCGCGGGCTGGTGAAAATTGGCTACTTCGCCGACCTGGTGCTGTTTGACCCGCAGACGGTGCGCGATGTTGCTAGCTTCTCCGATCCGAAACGACCGGCGGACGGCATTGAGGCGGTGATGGTCAACGGCGTGATGAGCTACGGCAGTGATAAGAAAATTACCGGGCGGGCAGGGCGTTTCCTGCGCCGTCGGATGGACTAAGGAGTTGAATATGAGTATCAAACGTTATGGCGTAGAAGGCGGTACCGGAACCGGCGGTCAGCATCTGCCGTTCGCCCGCGCGGTGGAAGCCGGCGGCTGGCTGTACGTTTCCGGGCAGACGCCAATGAAAAATGGCGAAGTCGTAGAAGGCGGCATCGTCGAACAATCGCGGCTGGCGATCCAGAACTGCGTCGACATCATGAGCGAAGCCGGCTACGGCCTGGCGGACGTAGTGCACGTCAAAGTGATCCTCACCGACGCGCGCTATTTCCAGTCGTTCAATAAGGTATTTCGCGAGTTCTTTGGCGATAATCCGCCAGCGCGCATTTGCTGCGTGGCGGACCTGGTGGTGGATTGCAAAGTTGAAGTGGATGTGACCTGTTTTAACGCTGCACGACAATAACGCTCGAAACCTAAAAATAAATCCCTCCCTTCCGGGAGGGAGCATCAAAAAAGTGTGATATCGGCACCAGAGTGAATAAATAAATCGGTGCCACTGGGTTCGCTATGCCTTTTTTCAGGCATGGTTCCTGTTAACTCATAATATTCAGCGGCACGAATATTATTTATTACGTCTGGATGTGAGCCATGAATAATATGTCATTTATGATTTGGTTTTCCGTTTATGCCTGCGCGATGATTACCTTAGGTTGGTACGTTTCGCGCAAACAGAAAACCGGCGAAGACTTTTTACTTGGCGGCCGTTCGCTGCCGATGATCCTCACTCTCGGCTCGACGGTCGGCACCATGGTGGGCACCGGCTCCAGCGTCGGCGCCGTCGGCTTTGGCTACAGCAACGGCTGGGCCGGGATGCTTTACGGCCTCGGCGGCGCGGTGGGGATTCTGCTGGTGGCATGGTTATTCGCTCCGGTACGCAAACTTCGCTTCATGACCATGAGTGAAGAAATGTCGTATTACACCGGCGGCAGTAAAATAATTAAAAACCTCGTCGCGATACTTATTTTTATTGCTTCTATCGGCTGGCTGGGGGCGCATATATTAGGTGGCGGATTATATCTGGCGTGGGCCAGCGGCATTGATATTAATGTCGCAAAAATTATTATTGCGCTGGCTTTTGTGGTTTATGTCGGTATTGGCGGCTATTCCGCGGTGGTGTGGATCGATACCATTCAATCGATTGTACTGTTCGTCGGCTTTATTTTAATGGCGGTGCTGGCGGTTCATCACGTTGGCGGCTGGAGCCATATTCAGCAGGCCGTCGATCCGGCGGCGCAAAGCTTGTTCGCGGTCGATAAATTAGGCGTGTTGCCGGCGCTATCATTGGCGATGGTGATCGGCGTCGGCGTGCTGGCGACGCCTTCTTATCGCCAGCGCATTTACTCGGCGAAGACCGTCTCCTCGGTACGTCAGTCCTTCACGATTACCGGCCTGCTGTATCTGGGCTTCTCCTTCCTGCCGGCGATCATCGGTATGGCGGTATGGACCATGAACCCGCAGTTGGAAAACAGCGGCTTCGCCTTCTTATTTGCCACCCAGGTGCTGCCGCCGGTGCTGGCGATGGCGATCCTGATTGCCGGCATGTCGGCCAATATGTCTTCCGGTAGCTCTGATGCCATCGCCGCGGTGTCCATCATGCTGCGCGACCTCTACACCCTGGTGACCGGCCATATGCCCGCGCCGGAGAAAGCCATTCGCCTGTCGCGGATCTTCCTGGTTCTGGTGATTGCGCTGGCGCTGCTGTTTGCCCTGACCTCCAACGACATCATCAGCTATATCACCAAAATGATCTCGATGATTATGTCCGGCATGTTTATCTGCACCATGCTTGGTCGTTTCTGGACACGCTTTAACTGGCAGGGCGCGGTCGCCGCGCTGGCCGGCGGCGCTGGAGCATCGGTTGCGGTGCTGGTGGATAGCGACTGGCTGGCGTTCTGGGGCAACCCGTGTATTCCGGCGGTACTGACGAGCCTGGTGGCTTCGGTTGTGGTGACGTTACTGACCCCGGCCAGCAGCATGAGCCGCGAGCAGGCGCTGGAGATGATTACCCGCGAGCGTGAAAGCCGCCCAACGCCGCCGCCGCTGCCGATTGGCAAACGTCATACCTCACGCGGGTAAGGGGCAATCATGAACGAGTATATTGCCGTCGATTGGGGCTCTACGCAGCTGCGGGCATGGCGGATGC
This sequence comes from Klebsiella sp. 141240, assembly GCF_050600805.1. Taxonomy (NCBI): domain Bacteria; kingdom Pseudomonadati; phylum Pseudomonadota; class Gammaproteobacteria; order Enterobacterales; family Enterobacteriaceae; genus Klebsiella; species Klebsiella sp. 141240. Next base: position 85,551 of record NZ_JAQIRK010000011.1, read on the forward strand.
GTGATGGCGAATGCATCGACAAGCTGAAGCTGCCCTGCGGCGTCACGCGTCTGAACGGGCAGCGCGCCGAAGCGGTATTTCAGCAGCAGCTGGCGCCGTGGCGCGGCGACCCCGCGCTGCCGGTGGTGATGGCGGGGATGATCGGCAGCGATGCCGGTTGGCAACCGGTGCCTTATCTGGCCTGCCCGCTGGCGCTGGAGGCGCTCAACGGTCAGTTACATGAGGTGGCGGAAAACGTGTGGATCGTGCCGGGGCTGAAAGTGGCGCAGGCCGCAGATTACGACGTGATGCGCGGTGAAGAAACGCAGCTGCTGGGCGCCTGGCAACTGATGCCCGCGGAGTGTTACGTGATGCCCGGCACCCACTGCAAATGGGTGCAGGTGCAAAACGGCGTGGTGCGCCAGTTCGCCACGGCGATGACCGGCGAACTGCATCACCTGCTGCTTAACCATTCGCTGCTCGGCCAGCAACTGCCGGTACAACAACCCGATGACGCCGCTTTCGCTCTCGGTATGGAAAAAGGGCTAACTCAGCCAGCGCTGCTGGACGGGTTATTCAGCGCTCGGGCCGCGCGGGTGTTAGGCGCGCTGGCGGCGACTTCGGTGAGCGATTATCTCTCCGGGCTGTTGATTGGCGCGGAGGTGGCGACCTTTAGCGAACGCTATCGCGCCAGCCGCGTGGTGCTGGTTGGTGAGCACTCGCTCAGCACCCGTTATCAGCAGGCGATGGCGGCGCGCGGGTTAGCCGTTTCCTGTTGTTCCGGCGAGGCGGCGTTTCTTTCGGGTATAGCGAGGATGATTGATGGACAAGGTTAAACTGGTGGCGATTTTACGCGGTATTCAGCCTGGTGAGGCGGCGGAGCATATCGCCGCGCTTATCGATGCGGGTTTTCGCTATATTGAAATTCCGCTTAACTCGCCGGACTGGCAGCAAAGTATTCCGGCGATGGTGCGCCAGTTTGGCGAGCGGGCGGTGATTGGCGCGGGGACGGTGCTGAAGGTTGAACAGGTTGATTTTCTGGCTGAAGCCGGGGCGAAACTTATCGTGACGCCCAATACGGCCCCGGCGGTGATCCGCCGCGCGGTAGATAAGGGGATGTTGGTGTGCGCCGGCTGCGCGACGGCCTCGGAGGCGTTTAGCGCGCTGGATGCCGGGGCGCAATGGCTGAAAATCTTTCCGTCATCGGCATTCGGCCCGGACTATATCCGCGCGCTGAAAGCGGTGTTGCCGCCGGAGGTGCCGGTGCTGGCGGTCGGCGGCGTGACGCCGGAAAATCTGCCCAGCTGGCGTCAGGCGGGCTGCGCGGGGGCAGGGCTAGGCAGCGATCTCTACCGCGCCGGGCAGCCGTTGGCGCGTACCCGCCAGCAGGCGCAACGCTTTATCGCCGCCTGCGGCGATTAATCGCCGAGCGGCAGTCGGTCGACGCCGTCGCGGTGGTCGTCGAGCGCCAGCTTAATGCGGCGCAGGCGGTCTTTCGCCTGCGGTTTATTGGCCATCGCCAGCTCGGTGGCCAGCACATCTACCATCGCCAGCATCGCATAGCGTGAGGCGCTGGGCTTAAAGATATAGTCGTTTTCGCTCACCAGAAGCGGCAGCACGATATCGGCCTGCGCCGCCAGCGGCGTTTCCGGCGGGGTAATAGCGACAATTTTCGCCCCGTATTGCCGGGCGATAGCGGCGCTTTCAATCATCTCTTTGGTATAGCCGCCGAGCGACAGCACAATTACCACATCTTTCGCCGTCACCGCCGAACTCATCATGCGTACCAATAGGCCGTCGCTCTGGCTGACTACCGGCAACCCGAGGCGGAACAGGCGATACTGGATCTCCTGCGCGCAGATGGTCGAGCCGCCGCCCATACCCAGCGCAAGCACCTGGCGGGCGTCGCTAATCCATTCCACCGCGCGTTTCAGCGCCGCAAGATCCAGCGCCCGGCGGTTGGTTTCCAGTACGCTAATGATCGATTCATAAATTCCCTGTACGCCTTCCAGATCCGGTACGTCGAGAATAAAGCGCTGACCAATGGCCAGCGACTGGGCGAGCTTCATTTTCAGTTCGCGTACGTCTTTACAGCCCAGCGCACGCGCAAAGCGCGTCACCGATGCCTGGCTGGTGTCGGTCAGGCGCGCCAGTTCGGCAATCGGCATTTCCGCCGCGGCGGCGACGTCGTCGAGAATAAACTGCGCAATGCGCTTTTCGGTCGCGGTCAGCGCCATAAAGCGGTCGGTGATGCAGGAGATGATATCGATCGAGTAGGCCATTCCGGGTATCAGGTTATGTATTAGGTTATGTATTGGGAATGGTACTTTGTACCATATACCGGTGACAAAATCAGCGCGGCGCCTCTCGCGGCGTTAAAAATCAAGGCGCATCGCACAGCGGGTTTCCGCCGTCAGGCCATGCTCCGTTTCCAGCGCGCGTTTCGCCGCCAGCCCTTCGGGTAGGCGCAGTTCATTGAGGATGGTGAAGCCCAGCCGGGTATAAAAGGGCGCGTTCCACGGCACCTCGCGAAAGGTGGTGAGCGTCACCGCCGGGAAGCCGTCGCGGCGGGCGTTGTCGATAGTTTGGCTAAGCAGGGCGCGGCCAATACCCTGGCCCTGCCACTGCTGGTGGACGGAGATTTCTACAATAAACAGGGCATCGTCCAGCGGCTCGCTCAGCAGGAAACCAACGGGCCTGTCGTCAGCAAGCGCCAGCAGGCTATGGCCGGTTTCCAGGTATTGCCGGTGCTGTTCAACGCTCATTACCGGGCTTTCCGCCAGCCAGGCGAAAGCGGGAATGCGCGCAAAGGATTGTGCCGCCGAACGCTCCAGCGCGGGCAGCAGCGGCAGATCGCCTTCTTCGGTCAGGCGAAAAGTGAAAGTGGGGTTTATAGTGTTAGTTTTCATCGCCTCAGCATAGCAGCCTCAGGGAGAAATGCATGGAGTTCACCGCCGTTCCTGCCGTCCAGTTTAGCGGCGCGCAGTTGACTACGATTTTGAATGACTGCTTTGCCGATTATCTGGTGCCGGTATCGATGTCGGTAGATCTGTTTGTACAGCGCTTTAGCGCCGAAGGGTTAAACCTGTTGCAGTCTAAGGTGTGGCTGGCAGGAGATGAACCGGCGGCTATCGGGCTCATCGCCCGCCGCGGGCGCGATGCGCGACTGGCGGCTTTTGCTATTCATCCCGGATTTCGCGGCAAAGGACGAGGGCGACAATTGATGACCTCGCTTATCGCCGATTTACGGGTTCAGGGCGTACAGCGAATGTGGCTGGAGGTAATCCGCGATAACCACCGGGCGGTGGCGCTGTATCAGTCATTGGGCTTTGCGGTGCGTCACGGGCTGTGCGGCTATCTCAGCGAGACGCAAGCGGAGCCGCGTGAGTCTCCCCTGGAGGATTACGATTTGCTGAGTCTGCTGCGTCATGCAAGCCTGGAGCAGGAAGGACAACTGCCGTGGCTGCTGGATCCACTGACCTTTATTACCTTGCCATGTCGGGCGTTGACGCTGCAGCAGCAGGCCTTCGCCGTGCTGGCAACCACTGCCAGCAAGCCGCAGCTGCAGTTTTTATGGCTGACGCCGGCGGCGCGCGGACGCGGGCTGGGGCGGGAAATGCTGATCGCGCTGGCTCAACAGTTTCCGGGATTAAGCACTTCGGTGACCATCCCGGAAACCTTCACGCCGCTGTTTAAATCGGCGGGTTATGCGCCGCTGGCGCTGCAGCAGTACGAGATGTGCCTGCGCTTGAACTAGCCCGGCGCAGACGCCGGGCCGTAGGTGTTAACCTTCGCGACCGACGATTTTAATATCCACCATGCCAATGCCCAACTGGCGCGGCGCGTGGCCGACAATATTGCCTTCGTTGGTGGACTGCGGCTCCGGCGGAGTGATAGTTAAGGTGTTGCTGCGCGCCGGATTGTCGAAATGCAGCGTCGTCGTAGTCACTTCATTGGCTAAAGTAAGTACTTGCTCACTTTTCCCGACGCGCACCGGTATTGGCTGGTTGGCGTTCGGGCCGAAGGCCTTGGCGGTGATCACCAGATCGAATTTTTCCGGCAGCGGTTCTTTATATTCAATCTTCACTTCGTCACCGAGCTGGGCGTTGGACCAGCGTCCCCACAGCTCAGGCCGCGAGATGCCGCTGAACTGTTTGACCTCCTCCGGCGCGCCGGCGACATTAAACACAAAGCTATCGGCTTTATAGCGAATATCGTTATCGACAATTTTCAACGTATCGACGTTGCCTTTGTAGCGCTCCATATCGATAACGGTATCTTTGAAGGCGGTTTTGCCCTGCCATTGCGGCTTGTCGACGTGCTGTACCTGCTGTTCGCCGCCCAGCTGACCTTGCGAGACGCACCAGTCGGTGGACAGCGCCAGTTCCGGCCGCCACAGTTGGCCCATCTTGTAGCAGCGGTCGACCCATACGAAATTGTCGCGTGGGGCGAAGTCCGCCAACTGGAAGCGCAGCGGCGCGGAATACTCGCTTTCCGGAATCGGCTCGACGCGCTGATCCGAGACCCGTAGCAGCAGCGGCAGACGGAAATGGCTACCGGAGAATGAGATCATGTTCTTCTGCGAGTCGATGCTGAAGCTCTTAATCTCCTTCGGGAAATTCCACAGACGAATGACGTCCGGTTTCCATGCCAGCACCTTCTCTTTCATGTTCATGAAGATAGTGGAGAGCGATTCTGCGGAAAGGCTGCTGCGGCCAAGGCCGATATAGTTATCGCCGCCGAGAATATCCAGCACCGTCGCGCCGTTATCCATGGTATTACGCTTCACGGCCAGCACATCCTGCTGAGGCTGGTCGCCGCGCAGGATAAAGAACAGATTACTGCGATCCTGTTTGTTCAGATAATCCCAGGCGCTGTTTTTCATCGCCAGATGATCGGACGAGACCACGATGACCGTATTTTTGAAGTACGGCGAGGCCTTAATCTTTTCAATTAGCGCGGCGATGTGCTCCTGGCTACAGGCCACGGCGCTGAAGGAGAGATTCTTTTTGCCATCCATGTCATAGCGTTTACGCTCGCAGGTGCGCGAAATAAAGCCGTCAGGATGGTGGGTATCGACGGTGAGGGCGAACAGCGAAAAGCGTTTGCCGGATTGGGAGAGTTCTTCGAACTTTTTCCACGTTTCGTCAAGCACGGTGTCGTCGTAGAAGCCCCAGTCGTTGCGGTAGGACGGGTCGGCCACCGTTGTTTTCAGCTCTTCCGCGCCGTACAGGTGATCGAAACCGTGGGATTTGAGGAAAACGTCTTTACCGGCGAAGCGCAGGTTGGCGCCCTGTACAAAGTAGTTTTCGTAACCGGAATTTTTCAGGATATCGCCGAGACAGATATTTTGCGGGAAGAAGCTGGATACCGCCGCGGAAGCGTTGCCTTCGAACGGCGCGAACAGCGGAATACCACACTGGGAAGCGACCATACCGGCGATGGTGTAATCGGTGCCGGGAAGCTGTGCGGTATTGCTGAAATCCAGTCCTTCGCTTTTGATTTTACCCAGTTCCGGCGTGAGCTCCGGGAAAGCCTCGTTATTGAAATAGGTGCGCTCCAGGCTCTCGCCGTAGATATAGACCAGATTCAGCTGCGGATTGTTGATGCTTTTCGACGGCTCTTTGTAGTAAGCCGTGAAGTCCGGATCGCCGTCGCGGGACTGCGATTTCACGAGTTCGGTGATTTGGCGGAACGCCGGGCTGGCGTCGACGGAGGCCAGCGCCAGTACCAGCGCTATCAGGCTGTAGCCAAAGTGATGCGGATGGTGGCGGCGACGGCGTAATATCCAACCGAGGGCGCCAAATACGGCGACCAGCGCCAGCACCAGACCGATACCCGGCAGAATATATTTACTGACGCCCGCGCCGGTCAGGCTGTTGGTCAGGGTATAGAGTACCGCGTCGTTAATACCGTCGCCGGTGAAGTAGTCGCTGGCGTAGAGGGTGATATTGAGCACAACAAACAGCCCCAGCACCGCAAGAGTGGCAGAGAACCACCAGGTATTGCGACCGGCTTTCCAGGCATAGATCACCACCGAGGCGAGAAACAAGGCGATGGATAACAACTCTGACACAGCTAACCCTCATGTGCGCCAGCGGCGGGCTGGCCGGATAGATCGATTTTCACGCTACACTGTAATGGCAGCGTCTTTCTGCTGCAATTGTAGTGTCATGAAAGTGTGCTGTGATTCAGAATTGGTTTAGAAAGCGTCTTTTTTGTACGATGTCTCATCCTGTCGTCACGGGGAAAACAGGAGCAGAAAAGTAAAAATAGCGATTGCGGCCGCGCTGGCGACGCTAAAGCGCCAAACGCGGCATCGGCGGGGAAATTTAAGACAGGAAGTTAACGCCCTGTTTCAGTACCAGGTCACAGGCCTTAGTCTTCACTTTTTCAGCCAGCGGGCTGCTGCCCAGGGTGTTCAGATTCAACTGCTGGCCGTTATTACTGCTCAGCAATCCCTGTAGCCCTTCCAGATAACCGGTATCCTGTTTCTGTTTCTCCGGCGTGCTCAGGCCAAGCTTATCCAGTACCTGGTTTTTCACGTTGTCGGCGTTGGTGACCGAGGTCAGTTTTTTTTGCGCGCAATAAGAGAGAACGCCGGCGGCATTGTTCATGCTGCTGGAGGTGAGCGCCTGGTTGCCGCCGTTGAGCAGGCTGGTTAAGGACGACATCGACATACCACCGCCGCTTTGCTGGGAACTGCTGCTGAGCTGGCTGGCGGCGCTATTGAGTGAGTCCTGCCAGGAGGCGGCGTAGGTGGGGGCCGCCATCAACGCGCCGGCTGCGATAGCGGCGCAAAAAGCTGTCTGCAAAGATTTCATAAACGTACTCTTCGTCGTTACTTAAGAATCTCTTCAGTATAACGCCGCTTGAGCTCGGAAATCTCTCAATACTCTTTACCGGTAACGCGATCGCGGTAGCTATCCCAGGTGAAGTTTACCCACAGGCTATTACCAAGGCGCATGCGATCCATGACGCGTTCGCCGAGCAGTTTGTTCATTTCATCCATGGTACTGTTGGTCAGCATGCCGGTCGGGCGTTTCGAGGAGGAGCGACGATCGACAATCTGGTTGATGATCACTTTCTCGTAGCGCGATTCGGTTTGCATACCGATTTCGTCGATAACCAGCAGATCGACCCGGCTCAGGTCGCTTAGCAATTGCTCTTCGCTGGTTTCCCGATTACCAAAGGTATCTTTCATCGCCGACATAATATCGGCGACGGTGATGATTAATACCGATTTACCGCGCAGCAGCAGCTCGTTGCAGATAGCGGCGGCAAGATGATTTTTACCGGTGCCCGGCTTGCCGGAGAAGATAAAGCTCGCAATATTGCCGTCAAACTCTTCAACGTACTGGCGGGCGCGGGATAGGGCTATCATCTGCCCGTCGTTTTCGACCCGGTAATTATCAAATGAACAGTTCTGATGTAATGGACGGATCCCGGAGCGGTTAAAGGTGCGCTGCATTTTCATCGCCCGATTTTCCCGCTCCAGCGCCTCTGAACGCAGCTTACCTTGCTCTTTTTGCCAGGCCAACAGCTCTTCGCCGGTTTTAAACGCCGGTTGCACGTGGGCTGGCATCATTTTTTGCAGGCGCTTCATGAGATCGCCAACGTTTTTCATGCTCATCCTCGGAAACCTCGCGGGATCTGGTTATCGGGTTCGCTAATGGTGTTCACATCGCGCTTCGGCTGCCCGCCGTTGCTGGCGCGGCCGATTTGCACGCTACGCGCCAGCTTTTGCTGCCACTGCACGTGGTGGAAAACTTTGCCTTCCGCCTGCCAGTAGGCGACAAAGGCAGCCAGTTCTTCAGGGGTGACCGGCTGCGTCAGGGCGATGCCCCACAGCGCCGCCAGACGCTGAAAATCGGTATCCGGCTGCCAGCCGGCATACATGGCGAATTTCCCCATCGGCACGGCGACGGGCGCGGCGCTCGGCTCGTCAAAGAACTGCGCATCCAGCGCGATATCGCTGGTGGGGCGCGCCAGTTTCGCTTCCAGTTCCAGCAACTGCGCCAGGCGCTCCGGCGTCAGCGCGTAAAACGCCGGGGCGTTATTGGCAAACACGGCGACGGCGCCGCTGGCTGATTTTTGCAGCCTGGCCGCGTGGTTCTCGACGAAATCGTCAAGACCGCAAAAGTCGGTGGTTAAAATTCGTGAAGACATAACGCTATCTCAACTCTGAACAGCAAAGAGTGGGGGAATTGCTGACATAGTAGCATAGTGCGAGGCCAGGAAGCAGCGCTGCCGGTTATACGCGCGGGCGTTTGCGATAGAGCCACAAACCGGGAATAGATAGCCCGATAGAGAGCGCCCCGACGATGGAGGAGGCTTTTAAAAAGTTGCTCAACAGCATAATCATCATCTCTTCGGAGTAACCAAAATGGCTGATTTTAACGGCCGAGATCATCGCCGTATAAGCCGAAATCCCAGGGAACATCGGGATCACTGCGGCGACGGTAAATATCTTCGGGTGCGCCAGATACCAGCGCGACCATTGAATGCCGATACTGCCAACCAGTAACGCGGCGAGAAAGGTGGCCCATTCTATATTGAAGCCTGCGCTCATCATTATCATCCGCGAGCCGTGGCCGATAGCCCCCAGTAACGCGCACCAGCGCAGCGCGCGCTGTGGAACGTTGAACACCATCGCAAAGCCGACGGCAGGGATGGCCGCCAGCGCCATATCCTGCGCCAGGTCGAAAAGATAAGAGATTATGCCCATCCGCGTAGCCCCCACACGGTCATTGCCATCACCACCCCAATACAGGTCGCCAGCGTCAGCAGGCTGGCGATCGCCCAGCGGGCCAGCCCGGTATTAATATGGCCCTTGAACATATCGGCCACGGCGTTAATTAACGGAAAGCCGGGAACCAGCAACAGCACGCTGGCGGCCATGGCGATAGTCGGCGTGTCGCTAAAGGCCGGCAGACGCAGCATCAGCCCGGAAATCGTGGTAGCGACGAAGGCGGTAATGCAGAAATTAATCTGCGGATGCATGGAACGATGGGTCAGCAGCTGGCGAATATACATGGCGACGGTGCTGGCAAAGAAGGTAACCACCGCGCCATCCCAGCCGCCGTTGTTCAATTTACAAAAGCAGGCGCAGGAGAGGCCAACCATCAATACCAGCAGCCAACGCGGGTAGCGCAAGGGTTTGATCTGCGAAAAGCGCTTCTCGACATCTTTGTAATCCAACAGCTTATGTTCGGCCATGATCACGATATGTTGTACCTCCGTCACCACGTGCATGTTAATTCCGCGATCGCTGTTTTTGCGGGTAGAAGTCAGGCATTCACCATTTTTAATCGTGGTGAGCACAATCGCGTTAGAGGAGATGGCGCTCTCAACGCTATCCATACCTAACGCTCGCCCGAGGCGGGTAGAAAGCTCCTCAACCAGCGCGCTTTCCGCACCGTGCTGGAGTAAGTAAAGGGCACACTGGATGCACAACCGGGTGACGGCGCGCTGCTCTGATTTATCTGCCTGCATAAGTACCTGCTGTCCGCGTCTCTATTAATACTTGTACCTGAACTCCACCCCGTTGTGCGGCGTGCCGGATCAAACAATGTGCAAAAATTGCTCCATCAATGGCGTTGGCTGAAATTTGAACCGCGCCACACTTTCACCACTTCGTTGGAAAGTGCAATTTTTACCGCCATTCATCCCTTCTTTTTCCCGTTTGAGTTATCAAAAATGCATCTGTGAACTTTTAATAAACAAAAAACAAACAAATAATTAACTTTCGAGAGCGAGTACCCTATGAGAACACAGGTTGCCATTATTGGCGCGGGCCCTTCGGGGCTGCTGTTAGGCCAACTGCTGCATAACGCTGGTATTCATACCGTCATCCTTGAACGTCAGAGTGCGGAATATGTGCTGGGGCGCATCCGCGCGGGGATACTTGAAAACGGTACCGTCGAACTACTGCGTGAAGCGGGGGTGGCGAAGCGCATGGACGCGGAAGGGCTGGTTCATCATGGCGTGGAGTTTTTATTTGAAGGCCAGCGGGTACCGGTACCGCTTAGCGAGTTGACCGGCGGTAAAAGCGTGATGGTTTACGGTCAGACTGAAGTCACCCGTGACCTGATGGCGGCAAGACGCGACAGCGGCGCGGCGATTATCTATGGCGTTAGCGAGGTGGCAATCGAGGATGTTAAGAGCGACCGGCCGGTGGTCTCCTACGTGAGCGGCGGCGAAAAGTGTCGACTGGAGTGTGACTTTATTGCCGGTTGCGATGGTTTCCACGGCGTTTCGCGGCAAAGTATTCCACGTGACATTCTCAAAGAGTATGAAAGCGTGTGGCCGTTTGGTTGGTTAGGTTTGCTGGCGGATACGCCGCCGGTGAATCCGGAGCTGATTTACGCTCATCACGAACGCGGATTTGTATTGTGTAGTCAGCGCTCACTCACCCGCAGCCGCTATTACCTGCAGGTGCCGCTAAGCGATAGCGTCTCGGCGTGGTCTGATGAACGCTTCTGGGATGAGCTAAAACGCCGCCTGCCGGAGGATCTGGCAAATAAGTTAGTAACTGGTCACTCACTTGAGAAGAGCATTGCGCCGCTGCGCAGTTATGTCGTTGAGCCGATGCAGTACGGCAGACTGTTTCTGGTCGGAGATGCCGCGCATATCGTGCCGCCAACCGGCGCAAAGGGGCTGAATCTGGCGGCGTCGGATGTCAATTATTTATGGCGGATCCTGCGCGAATATTATCACCATGGCCGCGCGGATCTTATTGCCAGCTATTCGCGCTTTGCTCTCGACCGCGTGTGGAAAGGAGAAAGATTCAGCTGGTTTATGACTCGCCTGTTGCACGACTTTCCTGAACAGAATGAATTCGATAAAAAAATGCAGGCCGCCGACCGCCGCTACTATCTGGGTTCTCGAGCCGGGCTAACGACCATTGCCGAAAATTATGTGGGGCTGCCGATGGAGCGCGTCACGTAACGACAAACGAAAACTGGAGAGACCATGTTAACCGCGAACACGATTCCCGTTTTTACCCTGTATGGCGAAGAGCGCGGTTGGCCGACGCCGGATCTGCTGCATTGCGAATCCATTTTGCAGCGCAGCAGCCTTTATGAGTGGCATATCCGCGTACATCAACATGCCGAAATGGTGCAGCTTTTATATCTGCATAAGGGGCGCGCTGAAATTGAAATCGAAGGCGTCACCAGGGTGATGACCGAAGCCTGTATACAGGTCGTGCCGGCATTATGTATTCATGGCTTTCGTTTCTCGCCCGGCACGCAAGGGTTTGTCCTGTCGCTGTCGCAGCCGTTGCTGAGCCGCTTTGAAAGCCAGTTTGGGCGCACGCTTGATGTGCTATCGCAGCCGCAGTGCGTGGCGGTGAAACGCTCCCGCGGCCATATTCGTTCGTTGTTTACCGCCTTACGTGAAGAATATTGCGAAGAGCATGATGCGCGCGAAATGATGCTCCATTCGCTGCTGGGAGCGCTATTAGTATGGTTAAACCGCCAGTGCCGGCCGACACCCGTGACAGAAGACAAAGCCGAACGTAAGCGCAGCGTCATGCGCCATTTTTCCCGTCTGATTGAAAGCCACTACCGGGAACATCTGCCGCTGGCTGAATATGCAAAGCTAGTGGGGCTTTCCGCAACGCATTTAAATTATTTGTGTCGTGAATTTCATGGCTGCAGCGCATTAGGCGTATTACATCAACGTTTAATGTTGGAAGCGCGGCGTAACCTGCAATATACCAGCATGACTATCACCCAACTTTCTGATTATTTGGGGTTTACTGATGCTGCTTATTTTTCGAGATTCTTTCGACGATATAGTGGGGTCTCACCGAAAGCATTTAGGAAAGAAATTAAATAAATTATTTATTTAATTCTTAAGGTAATTTTTCTAATGAGGCTTTTAATTTTTTCTAATTTATTGATGGCATCATTTTGTGTTAGGGTAAATCGTTGGTGAGAGTAATGCAAAAATATCCCTCACGGTTATGGAATTAACTTCAGGGCATACGTCATGCCCACCAGGGACGATAAAGATTCAATTGGCGAAATAATATTATAGTAGCCATTCATCCGTTATTTATTTCGGGTGTGAATCTTTGACAGGAGGTGGAGGTTTTATGTTGCCAGGACAAGGTAAATTTGGCGTCATCATTAGTAGAATACCGGTTATGCAATCGGGTTTGAAGGCTATTTTAAGGGAGCATCTCCCTGATTACGATCTGAGTTTCTGTGGTTCACAGGATGAACTCACGCTGCTTCAGCTTCGCCGCGCCGTGCTGGTTCTCGTCGACCTCTCCGGTCACATTGAACGCCCGCGAGATATTTGTGAGCATTATTATTCGTTAATGAATCAATACCGGGATATTCACTGGATCTTTATGGTTGGTCACTCCTGCTTCCCACTGGCAGTTGAGTTTCTGATGCGGCCGGAAAGTTCTCTGATTTCTGATAGCGAGCCGGTCAAACGTTTCATTGAGGTTATCCGAGCTGGTAAAGCTTCTGCCGAAAGAATTAGCCAGACACTCTTTTCACCCGAGATGGACAACTTAGGTGATGATGCTAGCGATACGGTCATCTTAACCTTTTCAGAGCGCAAAGTGTTGCGGTTACTGGCAAAAGGGTGGGGAATTAACCAGATTGCTGCCTTGTTGAAAAAAAGCAATAAAACGATAAGCGCGCAGAAAAATAGCGCCATGCGCCGACTTTCGTTACGCAGTAATGCAGAAATGTATGCCTGGATCAATAGCGCTCAAGGAATGAAGGAACTGAATCTGTATTCAGCCTATGGAGATAACACGGAATGGAAAAAAATCTCACAACACGATGTGTCGCTATCGTAGAAAAATGCGCAATGACTGAGATGGCGCTTCGTTATATTTTAGATAATGAAGCAGGTAAAAAATATAGCATTCATTTTTATAAAGATACTCAGGCCTTAAAGCGTGAATTCGCTTCCAAAAACTTTATCGCCGTTATTTTTTCTCTTTCCGGTAGCCGACGTATTCGTCTGGAAAGCCTGCTTTTTTTACATGAAATAGCGCAAACGCGACCCGAAATACAGCGAATTGTACTGGCGGATAATACGGCGGAAATGCGTCTGATCAGTCATCTGACACCTTCAAGCCCGCAAACGATTCTGAATAAATCATCTTGCCTTACTCGTCTGCAGGAACGTTTACTGCAGCTGATCGAGCAGGCGCCATTGGATAAAGAAAGCATTCTGGAGCGCAGCTACAGCTCCTGTGGGCAAATTCTTAGCCCGACGGAGCATACGATACTGCGTTATATGACCTATGGCTATTCATTGCCCGAAATTGCCACCCAGCTTGATAGAAATATCAAAACCATTCGCGCACATAAATTTAACGCGATGACCAAACTGGGCGTTAACTCTGATATTGGCCTGCTTAGCGCGGCGGACATTCTGCTGTGTCTGCCGGCGAATAACGACGATGGGCCAGGAATGTGCCTGGCGCAATAACCGGCAAGTTACAGGCAGACGTCCACCCAATCGGCTTCTGTCAGTTGTGCCATGCGCTCAGGCGAAATTCGTACCGCACTATGAATTGCCCCTGCTGCCGGTAGAACTTCGGCGTACTGCTTGAGTGAAACATCGCAATAGACCGGCAGAGGGTTTTCCAGGCCAAACGGACAGACGCCGCCGACGGGGTGGCCGGTTAGCGTAACGACTTCATCACTGCTGAGCATCCGCGCTTTTGCCCCGAAGGCGTCTTTCAGCTTCTTATTATCAAGGCGAGCATCGCCTTTAGCGACGATCAATATAACCCGTTCTTTTACCTTTAAGGATAAAGTCTTAGCGATTTGCCCCGGCTCGACACGATGCGCGGCGGCGGCAAGCGCAACGGTCGCCGTACTTTGATTCAACTCGATGATTTCAATATCGGGGGCATGCTCAGCAAAAAACTGCCTCACGGACTGCAGACTCATGGGGTTCTCCTGGTAGTTATCCGCTTAAATCTGTCACAAGGCCGGAAATCTGTAAATATTGTCGATGGATAATCAGGAATTATTCTGATTTCTGGATCTTCTTCACAATCGCCGCAACCGGTTACTGTAACCGGTTGCAGGATCGCGCTCGTCGATGAATACTGACATGGTAACTCCCTGTACCAAAGATAACTAACAGCCGCGCATGAGATCCTCCTGCTGGCATTATGGCAACCGTCAGTCCCGGTCAGCCACAATCCGTCTGCAGTTAATTTCAGCATAGCGGCAAGATTACCGTTGTTGGTCCTGTTTCGATAGCCTGTCAGGAGGGCTGCTATGTCTGCAAACCATGCTGCGTTTAATCTGATATTTCGCTTTGTAGAGAACTATATAAGTCCCGTTGCCGGGCGCATTTCATCGCAGCGCCACGTCATGGCTATTCGTGACGGATTTATCTCGGCCATGCCGTTTATGATTGTAGGCTCCTTTCTCTTGGTCTTCGCCTATCCGCCGTTTTCACCGGATACCACCTGGGGCTTCGCCCGCGCCTGGCTGGATTTGGCCAAAGAGTTCGAAGGACGCATTCTGACGCCTTTTGATATGACCATGGGCATCATGTCTATTTATATCTGCGCGGCGATTTCCTACAACCTGGGCAAACATTATGAAAAGGCGTACCAGCTCGATCCTTTCATGTGCGCCATGCTGTCGATCATGGCCTTTCTACTGATCGCTGCGCCAAAAACCAACGGCACTCTGCCGGTTGATAGCCTGGGAGGTACCGGGATCTTTACCGCGATCCTGGTCGCGATTTACTGTGTTGAGATGATGCGTTTCTTAAGGGCGCACAACATCGGGATCCGCCTGCCGGATCAAGTGCCGCCGATGATCAAAAACTCTTTCGATCTGTTGATCCCGGTTCTGGTGGTGGTACTGACGCTCTATCCTCTGAGCTTGTTTATCCAGCATCATTTCGACCTGCTGATCCCGCAGGCCATTATGGCTATCTTTAAGCCGCTGGTATCCGCCGCGGATTCATTACCGGCTATTCTGCTGGCAGTGTTGATTGGCCACCTGCTGTGGTTCGCAGGGATTCACGGGGCGGCGATTGTTTCCGGTATGCTGCAGATGTTCTGGCTCACTAATCTGGGGATGAACCAGCAGGCTCTGGCGCAGGGCGCGCCGCTGCCGCATATTTTCATGGAAGCGTTCTGGACGTTCTTTATTGTCGTAGGCGGTTCTGGCGCCACGATGGGCTTGGTGTTCTGTTATCTACGCAGTCGTTCTGCGCATTTGCGCTCTATTGGTCGTTTAAGCGTGGTGCCAAGCCTGTTTAACATTAACGAGCCGGTTATCTTCGGTACGCCTATCGTCATGAACCCGGTATTCTTTATTCCGTTCCTGCTGGCGCCGATGGTTAACGCGGTGATTGCCTGGGCGGCCATGAAGTTGGATCTGATAGGCCGAGTTATCTCGGTCGTACCGTGGACGGCGCCGGCGCCGATTGGCGGCGCATGGGCTCTGGGATGGGATTTCCGCGCGGCGATCCTGGTCGTTATTCTTGCCTGCGTATCGGCAATCATCTACTTCCCGTTCTTTAAGGTGTACGAAAAGCAACTGCTGGCGCAGGAAGCTGAAGAGGCGCAGCGCGCCGAGCAGGAGAACGAGCAGACCGCATAAAATAACAACGGGCGGCATATTGCCGCCCGTCAGATGATTACTTTAACGTGCAGTCGCCGCATTGCTGAACGTCCGGCAGGCGATAACGTTGACAGCAAGTTCGGCGTACCAGTAGCCCTTCGCGCACGACTACCGTCCGCCACAGCGGATTATCCTCGCCACTGGCCTGTTGTTTTGCAAAAAAACAGTGTTGACGTAGCGCGTTAACCTGCTCGTCGCCAAGCAGATTTTTCATTTCACCGAGATACCAGTTAATCAAATAGCCGGTATTGCTCCAGATAAGCTTACCGTTAATGTCGCCGGTAGCTTCCAGCGCTTCCACCACCGGCTTCAGGGCTTTATTGACCAACATATCCATACGCGCTTGCGCGGAAAGCATTAGCGCATCATGGTCGGCATGCACGTCAATCCAGAAGCAAGCCGCGCGCCCGCTTTCATGGAACTCAACGCGAAAATGCTCCGGTTCAAGGCTAATAGCTTGTTCTTCTGTTAGTAACGCCAGCATCAGCGGCGGTACCAGCAGGCCGATATACCACTGCGCCCAGAGTGACAGCAGGGGTTTTTGTTCACGCGGCTGGCCGGGCTGATGGCGATAAATATGATCGGAATAGGTGGCCAACAACGAAATGAGGGTGGTGGGTTGCGACCATTCCGCGAGGGTCAGGGTAAGCGGCGGCGCTTCTTCATCCAGACGCAGGAAATCCAGCAGATGCGGGCGTACCGCCGCGATCTTTTCCCGTATCGCATTCGCCAAAGCGTGCTCGACGGGCGCAAGCGGCGCACGCCAAATAATATCATCGCTGAAGGAGAAGGTACGGTAAGCCATCAGATTTCCAGATACAAATCTAAATGATAATGATTGCTGATACTAGTTGTTCAGCGCAGGGAGCGCAAGCGATTTGTCAGCGCCGCGTATCCCTTGCGGCGGGCTGGAAGCGTTAGTTGACGAGAATGATATTACGCCCCTGATTTTTGGCTTCATATAGCGCGCTATCGGCGCGTTTTATCGCACTGTCGATATCGCCATCCACCAGCGGGGTCATACCTATACTGATGGTGACATTGGTAGCGACGCTCTCGTTAAAACGATGCGCGATTTTTAAATCGTAAACCCGCTGGCGAATGCGTTCTGCCGTCTGGAAGGCGGTTTCCGCCGTGCTACTGGTTAGCACGACCATGAACTCTTCACCGCCAAAGCGAGCGACGATATCGCGTGAGCGCACGGAATTACGAATCGCCGCCGATACCTGGATTAACGCCTGGTCGCCCATCATATGGCCATAGTTATCGTTGTAGGCTTTGAAATGGTCAATATCCAACAGCAGGATGAAATGTTCGCGCGAATCCACTGCCAGGATGTTATCCATCCGGTTTTGCAAGCCGCGACGGTTATAAAGACCGGTCAAAGGATCAAGCATACTGAGATCGTTCAGGGTGTTACGCTCTTGCAGCAATTTATCCATTAGCCCTTGGGTAAAATTATCGCTGCGCTTTTGCATAATGTTTTGCAACGTAATCCCGGCAACAGGCAGGACAAAGCAGTAAAACATCCGCAGCCATTGTTCACCGCCAGCCAGCGCCAGACACACCATAAAAGTCGGTAGAGAATGTAGAGTAAAGGCGATGATATTGTTAGAAAAAGCGATAGTTCCAATAAACAGGATGCTTAATAAGGCAATAACCAGAAAGTTAAAATGCGGAGGGGGTAACAATGAGGATTTTATTACGATGTGCCAGGCCCATAGCACGCCAAATAACAGAGAAATAACAGGAATATTTATTTTCTGTTTTGGGAATTTCCAATTCCATAACAATAAGCCCATGCTGGCCGCACAGATCAGCGCACTCGGCAATGTGACGGTGACAATGGTAAACAGCGGGCTGAACAGCGCCAGAGCAGCAGAAACACAATTAAGTAATAAAAAAAGTCGTAAGGAATACTGATATTTTTGCTCATAATGAGCCCGCCAGGTTTGTGCAGTCATATAGGTACTATCATTATTAGTAGTTAAGTTTCAAGATGATGGCTGCCAAAGGGGGAAAATATAAAACAATGCATAATATAAGGATATCTGCGCAAATGATCAGACAATTTAATATATAGATTTAATTTGCTTAATTTATCATCCCAATGAATGTATGTCATTACCCCTGAGTGCAAGAGTAATAAAAGTTGAACGCCCTGAGATGACAAATGATAAAAATTATCATATGATATTGGTTATCATTATCGTTGTAAGAGGCAAAACCATGTTGCAGCGAGCTTTAGGGAGTGGTTGGGGAATTCTGCTGCCGGGCGTCCTGGTGATGGTGTTAGGCATGATTGGTCTGCCGGTGGAAGCCTGGCGCGTGATGATTGCTTTGGGGTTATTACTATCGGCGGCTATGATCTGGCACCGTCAGTTGCGTCATTTCGTACTGTTGCCGTCAAGCGTAGCGTTGGTTAGTGGAATAATGCTGATAATGTTGAATTTGAAGCTGATGGGATAAAACAGAGAAGGGTAAGAATATTGGTGCGAGGGGGGGGACTTGAACCCCCACGTCCGTAAGGACACTAACACCTGAAGCTAGCGCGTCTACCAATTCCGCCACCTTCGCACAGTATTCTTAATCTGATATCGCCTCGTTGGTGCGAGGGGGGGGACTTGAACCCCCACGTCCGTAAGAACACTAACACCTGAAGCTAGCGCGTCTACCAATTCCGCCACCTTCGCACAGTGCGAGCGATATCAACGTGGATTATGGTGCGAGGGGGGGGACTTGAACCCCCACGTCCGTAAGGACACTAACACCTGAAGCTAGCGCGTCTACCAATTCCGCCACCTTCGCATACCATCGACACTATAAAAAGTATCGTTACCACGGAGGCGCATTCTAGTGGTTTTCGGCGACACGTCAATAGTTAATTATGCAGGTTTTATCGATTGCTGCAAAAATCGGCTATTCAGAGCGGAGGGAAGTACCGGCGGCGCATTGGGAGCGCCGCCGGCAAGGAACAATGATTATTTCTTCGCCTGGCGAGTCATCACCGTGCGGTAAACTTTGAAACGGCCGGTTTGGGCGATCACTTCGTGGAAGCCAAACGTCTCATCCAGGACCTGCGGATACGGCAGGAAGGCGTTGGCGACGATACGCAGCTCGCCGCCGCTGTTCAGATGGCGGACCGCGCCGCGGATCAGCGCCTGCGCCGCTTCCAGGCTGGTTTGCAGGCCGTCGTGGAATGGCGGATTTGAGATGATCATGTCAAAACGGCCGCTGACCTCAGAGAAGACGTTGCTGGCAAAGACCTCGCCTTCAAAACCATTCGCGGCAAGCGTCGCGCGGCTGGCTTCAACCGCCGGAGCGCTGACGTCGCATAGCGTCAGGCGTACCTTCGGCGAATGGCTGGCCAGTACCGCGGCCAGCACCCCAGCGCCGCAGCCGACATCAAGCACTTTACCTTTGGTATGCGGTTGCAGGGTTGACAGCAGCAGTTGGCTGCCAACATCAAGGCCGTCGCGGCTGAACACGCCCGGCAGCGTTTTAATGGTCAGGTTATCAAGCGCGTACTCGTTCCAGTACTGTTCGGCGTTGAAGGAGGGCTGTTTTTCCAGACGGCCGTGGTAGAGACCGCAGCGGCGGGCGCTATCCACTTTATTCAGCGGCGCGTATTCGGCGAGCATTTGCTCGGCGCTACGTACGCCGCTGCGGTTTTCGCCGATCACGAAAATATCGATCCCTACCGGCAGCAAAGAGAGCAGGTTCATCAGTTGGAACTGCGCTTCCGGCTTGTTCTTCGGCCAGTAGTAGATCAGGGTGTCGCAATCGGCGACGTCGGCGGCCTCGGCCACTAAGCTAAAGCGAACGTTGTCGCCCATTTGGCGATTCAGGACCTGCCAGTGGTGGAATTGTTGGGTGTGAGCGCGGCTGGCCGCGGTATCCAGACGTGCAGGCAGGTCATCCTGCAGGTCACCGGCAAACAGAACGCGGGCGGACTCGAAATCATCACTGTGGCGCAGCAAGACTTCACTTGCCGGGGTAAAAGCTGACATGAAACACTCCTTCAATAAGACTGGCGCCGATTATAGTAGTTTGTTGGCGCAGATACGACGGATTTGCTATATTGCGCGCTTGTTTAACAGGAGTGTTTCGCTATGACTTCCCGACGAGACTGGCAATTACAGCAACTGGGAATTACCCAGTGGTCGCTGCGTCGCCCGGGGGCGTTGCAGGGCGAAATCGCTATCTCGCTTCCTGAACATATTCGTCTGGTGATGGTGGCGGAAACCCCGCCGTCGCTGACTGAACCGCTCATTAGCGATATTCTGCGCGCGCTCTCGATTCGCGCCGATCAGGTACTGCAGCTTACGCCGGACCGGGTAGCGATGCTGCCGCAAAATAGCCGCTGCAACAGCTGGCGACTGGGCTGCGAGACGCCGCTGTCGCTGGCGGGCGCCCAGGTCTCGACGCCCGTTTTTGATGAACTTCAGAGCAGCGCGCCGGCTCGCATCGCGCTCTGGCAACAAATCTGCGCACATGAACACGATTTCTACCCTCAGCACGGCTGATTTATCCAAAGCCTGGCAAATCGAAAAACGCGCTCACGCTTTTCCGTGGAGCGAACAAACCTTTGCCAGCAATCAGGGTGAACGTTATCTGAATTACCAACTAGCAGTCGATGGGGAAATGGCGGCATTTGCCATTACTCAGATTGTTCTTGATGAAGCGACGCTTTTTAACATCGCCGTCGACCCCGCATACCAGCGCCGCGGCCTGGGACGGGAACTGCTGGAACATGTTATTGATGAAGTTGAAAAACTCGGCGTCGCCACGCTGTGGCTGGAGGTGCGGGCATCGAATGTCGCCGCCATCGCGCTCTACGAAAGCTTAGGCTTTAACGAGGCGACTATCCGCCGCAATTACTACCCTACGGCCGACGGGCGTGAAGACGCAATTATCATGGCTCTGCCAATCAGTATGTAAGACAAGGTGAAACGATGAAATGGGACTGGATTTTCTTTGATGCCGATGAAACGTTGTTTACGTTTGATTCTTTCAGCGGCTTACAGCGGATGTTTCTCGACTATAGCGTGACATTTACCGCCGAAGATTTTCAGGACTATCAGGCCGTTAATAAGCCGCTGTGGGTGGATTATCAAAACGGCGCCATCACCTCGCTACAATTACAGCATCAGCGTTTTGATAGCTGGGCGGAACGGTTGAACGTCCCCCCGGGCGAACTGAACGACGCTTTCATGAATGCGATGGCAGAAATCTGCGCGCCGCTGCCGGGCGCCGTATCGTTGCTGGATGCGCTGCAGGGCAAGGTAAAAATGGGCATCATCACCAACGGTTTTACCTCGTTGCAGCAGACTCGTCTGGAGCGTACCGGCCTGCGCGATCATTTTGATTTGCTGATTATTTCTGAGGAAGTCGGCGTCGCGAAGCCGGATGTGCGTATCTTCGACTATGCGCTGGCGCAGGCGGGTAATCCGTCGCGCGACAGGGTATTGATGGTCGGCGATACCGCCGAGTCGGATATCCGCGGCGGCGTCAATGCCGGGCTTGCCACCTGTTGGCTGAATGCGCACCAGCAAACGCTGCCGGCAGACCTGCAGCCCGACTGGACGGTGACCTCTTTAAGCGAACTGGAGCAACTCCTGTGTAAACACTAATTGCCTCCCCCCCATTGATGGGTAAAATAGCCGCAATTTTTCGTATTCCACATGCGCGGCCCGTTGCCGCGTTTACTTAGAAGATTGAATTATGACGTTGTCTCCTTATCTGCAAGAGGTGGCCAAACGCCGCACTTTTGCCATTATTTCTCACCCGGATGCCGGTAAGACCACCATCACTGAAAAAGTGCTGCTGTTCGGACAGGCGATTCAGACCGCCGGCACCGTGAAGGGCCGCGGCTCCAGCCAGCATGCTAAATCCGACTGGATGGAGATGGAAAAGCAGCGTGGGATCTCAATCACCACCTCGGTGATGCAGTTCCCGTACCATGACTGCCTGGTTAACCTGCTGGATACCCCGGGGCACGAAGACTTCTCCGAAGATACCTACCGTACCCTGACGGCGGTTGACTGCTGTCTGATGGTTATCGATGCGGCGAAAGGCGTCGAAGATCGTACCCGCAAGCTGATGGAAGTTACCCGTCTGCGCGATACGCCGATCCTCACCTTTATGAACAAACTCGACCGTGATATTCGCGATCCGATGGAATTGCTGGATGAAGTCGAAAATGAGCTGAAAATCGGCTGTGCGCCGATTACCTGGCCTATCGGCTGCGGCAAGCTGTTTAAAGGGGTTTATCATCTTTATAAAGATGAAACTTACCTCTATCAGACCGGTAAAGGGCACACCATTCAGGAAGTGCGCGTTGTTAAGGGGCTGAATAACCCTGAGCTGGATGCCGCGGTGGGCGACGATCTGGCGCAGCAGCTGCGCGATGAACTGGAACTGGTACAGGGCGCTTCGAACGAGTTCGATAAAGATCTGTTCCTGGCGGGCGAAATTACTCCTGTGTTCTTCGGCACCGCATTAGGCAACTTCGGCGTGGATCATATGCTGGATGGCCTGGTGGAATGGGCGCCAGCGCCGATGCCGCGTAACACTGATACCCGTGAAGTGACGGCCGCAGAAGAGAAATTCACCGGCTTCGTGTTTAAGATTCAGGCCAACATGGACCCGAAACACCGCGACCGCGTGGCCTTTATGCGCGTGGTATCCGGCAAATACGAGAAAGGCATGAAGCTGCGTCAGGTGCGTATCGGCAAGGACGTGGTGATTTCCGACGCGCTGACCTTTATGGCGGGCGACCGTTCGCACGTTGAAGAAGCCTACCCGGGCGATATCATTGGTCTGCATAACCACGGCACCATTCAGATTGGCGACACCTTTACCCAGGGCGAAATGATGAAGTTCACCGGTATTCCGAACTTCGCGCCGGAACTGTTCCGTCGTATTCGCCTCAAGGATCCGCTGAAGCAGAAACAGCTGCTGAAAGGGCTGGTACAGCTCTCTGAAGAGGGCGCGGTACAGGTCTTCCGCCCTATCGCTAATAACGATCTGATCGTTGGCGCCGTCGGCGTGCTGCAGTTTGACGTGGTAGTAGCGCGTCTGAAAAGCGAATACAACGTTGAAGCGATTTACGAATCTGTCAACGTGGCCACCGCGCGTTGGGTTGAATCAACAGACGTGAAGAAATTCGAAGAGTTCAAGCGTAAGAACGAAGTTCAGTTGGCGCTGGATGGCGGCGATAATCTGACCTATATCGCCCCGACGATGGTGAACCTGAACCTGACGCAAGAGCGTTATCCTGATGTGGTGTTCCGCAAAACGCGCGAACACTAATACCTCTCTGGAGCGCGGCGATGCTGCGCTCCAGCCTGTTTTGCTCGTCTTCCTCCTTACCATAGAAAGTTCTTAAATCTGCGCAAATCGTAGCTTTTTTATTCAAACCCTCCGCCGCATCTCCGCTCATCTACTATATTTATTAAGCACTTTTCAGAAACCTGGCTGAATAAATAGCCATTTGTTTTACCAAAGCAGACATCGTGAGGGCATACCAATGACCAGACTAAAGAGCGCCAGGCTATTGCTGCCTCTCTTCTTAGGCTCAGCGTTGATAAGCGCCTCGACCTATGCGGAAACCACCGCAACCGATAGCGCGAAGGCCGCCGCGACCAGCGCGGGAGAAAGCGTCGATAAATCGATCAACAAGGTTGGCGATTTTATGGATGACAGCACGATCACCGCCCGTGTCAAAGCGGCGCTGATCGATGACAAAAGTATCCGTAGCACCGATATCTCGGTGAAAACGGAAAACAAAGTCGTGACCTTAAGCGGGACTGTTGAGAGCGCTGAGCAAAAATCACAGGCCGTTAGCGCGGCGAAAGGCGTCGAAGGGGTGAGTTCGGTAAGCGACAAGCTGACCGTGGCAGGTGAAAAATCGGCAAGCCTGAAGGGCTATGCTGGCGACACCGCTATCACCAGCGAAGTCAAAGCTAAACTGCTCGCGGACGATATCGTTCCGTCGCGTAAGGTGACGGTGGAAACCAGCAACGGAGTGGTACACCTCTCCGGAACCCTGGAATCGAGCAAGCAGGTCGATCGTGCGGCAGACATTGCCAAAGCGGTAACCGGTGTTAAGAGCGTGAAGAACGATCTTAAAGTGCAGTAAAGGTATTCATTAAAAGATATTCGCCAGCGGCGATACCGCTGAGCGAGTTGTACGCAGGGTTGATGTATGCGCGGCCTGAGCGCGCAGAAAAGCGACCGTTAATCATATGGTAAGGAGAACAGTATGTTTAGATGGGGCATTATTTTTCTGATCATCGCGTTGATTGCCGCCGCATTGGGTTTTGGTGGTCTGGCGGGTACCGCGGCGTGGGCGGCTAAAATCGTCTTTGTTGTCGGTATTATCATTTTCCTGGTCAGCCTGTTTACCGGGCGAAAACGACCCTAGAGGCCATGTGCCGAAAGGCGTGAATCAATAACCGCGCAGTGATGACATAACGTCTTACATAAAGCCAGTCAATGTGACTGGCTTTTGCGGTTTCAGGGGACGACAATTTGCGTTACTTTAATGATACAAAATAGACAAACAGGAAAGCAGGGTGGGGCAGCGCATTCCCGTGACGCTGGGCAATATCGCCCCGTTAGCGGTAAAACCCTTCCGTCCGGGCAAACTTGCTCTGGTGTGCGAAGGCGGTGGTCAGCGAGGTATTTTCACAGCCGGGGTTCTGGACGAATTCATGCGCGCCGGATTTAACCCTTTCGACCTGATGCTTGGTACTTCCGCTGGCGCGCAAAACATCTCCGCTTATATCTGTAATCAGCAGGGCTACGCCCGTAAAGTCATTACGCGTTATACCACCTCGCGGCAGTTTTTCGACCCGATGCGCTTCGTACGCGGCGGCAATCTTATCGATCTCGATTGGCTGGTCGATTCCACTTCACAACAAATGCCGCTGGCGATGAACTATGCCGAGGAGCAGTTCGCGCTGGGTAAAGAGCTGTGGATGTGCGCCTGCCGCGGTGACGATTACACGGCAAACTATTTTTCCCCCACCCGTCAGACCTGGCTTGATCTGATCCGCGCCTCCAGCGCCATTCCCGGTTTTTACCGTAGCGGTGTCCTGCTGGATGGCGTGAACTACCTCGATGGCGGCGTCAGCGATGCGATCCCGGTGCAGGAAGCGGCGCGGCGCGGCGCGCAGACTATCGTGGTGATCCGTACCGTCCCTTCGCAGATGTTCTACACTCCGCAGTGGTTTAAACGAATGGAACGTTGGCTTGGGGAGAGCAGTCTGCAGCCTTTTGTGAACCTGGTGCAGCACCACGAAACCACCTATCGCGCGACGCAGCAGTTTATTGAAAAACCGCCGGGTAAACTGCGGATATTCGAAATCTATCCGCAACGGCCGCTGCGCAGTATGGCGCTTGGCAGCCGTCTGCCGGCGCTGCTGGAAGATTATAAAACCGGGCGCCAGTGCGGCCGCTACTTCCTCGCCACGGTAGGGAAGCTGCTGACCGAACAACCGCCGCTGTTACGCCATGCGCCGCGTGTGGCAAGGCCGACGCCGGTGGTGGTGCCGCCGCTGCCGGTAGCGAATGAAGCGCCGCAACAGGCGATTATCACCGCGCCGCAGGCCAATGACCCCAGCTTTAATAACGAGGATCTGGCGTGACGTTACGCTTTATTGATACCCACTGTCACTTCGATTTTCCCCCGTTTGAAGATGATGAACCCGCGAGTATCGCGAGGGCGGCGCAGCTGGGCGTTGGGCGTATTATCGTGCCGTCAATATCCGCCGGGCGCTTTGCTCGCGTGCTGGCGCTGGCGGAGCAACACGAGCCGCTGTATGCCGCGCTAGGGATGCATCCTATTGTTATCGAACAGCATGATGACCGCGGGTTAGCGCAACTGGAAAGCTATCTTGCACTGCGTCATCCAAAACTCGTGGCCATCGGAGAGATTGGCCTCGATCTCTACCGCGACGATCCACAATTCGACCGCCAGCAGGCGCTGCTGGAAGCGCAGTTGCGGCTGGCGAAGCGTTACGATTTACCGGTGATCCTGCATTCGCGGCGCACGCACGATAAGCTGGCGATGATGCTAAAAAAACATAACCTGCCGCGTGCCGGGGTGGTGCATGGTTTTTCCGGCAGTCTGCAGCAGGCGGAGCGTTTTGTACAACTGGGCTATAAGATTGGCGTTGGCGGCACCATTACTTATCCCCGCGCCAGCAAAACTCGCGATGTCATGGCGCGCCTGCCGCTTTCTTCACTGCTGCTGGAAACCGATGCTCCGGATATGCCGCTGAATGGTTTTCAGGGGCAGCCAAACCGTCCGGAACAGGCGGCCCGCGTCTTTGACGCGTTATGTGAACTGCGCGCGGAACCGGCGCAGGAAATTGAAGCGGCACTACTGGCGAATACCAAAAGCCTCTTTACCGCGCTCACTCTCTAACGGCCCACCTTCTGGGCAAAGTCGTCCCCGGCTCTGGCAGGGTGTGATAATCCCATCATTTTTTGTAAATCTAAAATCTATTACATTTCAATTAGAAAGTATATTTATGGCCAGTGGTTGCACAATTTGTGCGCCATAACGTCGAGATAATACGTTTTGATATGTTAGAATAATAACATCGATAAGAACTTAGGTTTGCCGATTATGCTTAAACAGGACATGACCGGTAGATTGGCGGTAATCGATGGTTAATTGTGAGTTATGTCACGTTACAGTAATGCAAATTAGTAATTAGTTTTCATTAACTGTGATGAATGTCGAAGTGTAATGGCGAGCGGTTGTTACAATAGTAACAGGCTCGCAAGGTGAACAAACTATTGAACCGGCAATACGCCGTCGGAGTATGAAATGACTGATTTGAAAGCAAGCAGCCTGCGCGCGTTGAAACTGATGGATCTGACCACCCTGAATGATGACGACACCAATGAGAAGGTGATCGCGCTGTGTCATCAGGCGAAAACCCCGGTGGGCAATACCGCCGCTGTCTGTATCTACCCGCGTTTTATCCCGATTGCCCGTAAGACGCTGAACGAACAAGGAACGCCGGACATCCGTATCGCGACGGTGACTAATTTCCCGCATGGTAATGACGATATCGATATCGCGCTGGCGGAAACCCGCGCGGCAATCGCCTATGGCGCGGATGAAGTGGATGTGGTTTTCCCGTACCGCGCCCTGATCGCTGGTAACGAGCAGGTTGGTTTTGATCTGGTGAAAGCCTGTAAAGAAGCCTGTGCGGCGGCGAATGTGCTGCTGAAAGTGATCATCGAAACCGGCGAACTGAAAGAAGAAGCGTTGATTCGTAAAGCGTCTGAAATCTCTATTAAAGCGGGCGCGGATTTCATCAAAACTTCGACCGGTAAAGTGCCGGTAAATGCGACGCCGGAAAGCGCGCGCATCATGATGGAAGTCATCCGCGATATGGGCGTTGAGAAAACCGTTGGCTTCAAACCTGCCGGCGGCGTGCGCAGCGCGGAAGACGCGCAGCAGTTCCTGGCGATTGCCGATGAACTGTTCGGTGCCGATTGGGCTGATTCCCGTCACTACCGTTTCGGCGCATCAAGCCTGTTGGCTAGCCTGCTGAAAGCCCTGGGTCACGGCGACGGTAAGAGCGCCAGCAGCTACTAATCCCTTGATATGCCGGATGGTGCTTCGCTTATCCGGCCTACGAATTGATGCCTGTAGGCCGGATAAGGCGCTCGCGCCGCCATCCGGCGATTTATACCATTTGGGAGGTTACCGTGTTTCTCGCACAAGAAATTATTCGTAAAAAACGTGATGGTCATGCATTAAGCGATGAGGAGATTCGCTTTTTCATCAACGGCATCCGCGATAATACTATCTCTGAAGGACAGATCGCCGCGCTGGCGATGACCATCTTCTTCCATGATATGTCTATGCCGGAACGTGTTTCGCTGACCATGGCGATGCGGGATTCAGGAACCGTTCTCGACTGGAAAAGCCTTAACCTCAACGGCCCGATCGTCGATAAACACTCGACCGGCGGCGTGGGTGACGTCACCTCGCTGATGCTGGGGCCAATGGTTGCCGCCTGCGGCGGTTACGTACCGATGATCTCCGGGCGCGGTCTCGGCCATACCGGCGGTACGCTTGATAAACTGGAAGCGATCCCGGGCTTCGATATCTTCCCGGACGACGCGCGTTTCCGCGAAATTATTAAAGATGTCGGCGTGGCGATCATCGGGCAGACCAGCTCGCTCGCCCCGGCTGACAAACGTTTCTATGCCACCCGCGATATTACCGCGACGGTGGATTCCATCCCGCTGATTACCGCGTCTATTCTGGCCAAGAAACTGGCGGAAGGTCTGGATGCGCTGGTGATGGACGTCAAAGTCGGCAGCGGCGCCTTTATGCCGACGTATGAGCTTTCTGAAGCGCTTGCCGAAGCGATCGTTGGCGTCTCCAACGGCGCCGGCGTGCGCACGACCGCGCTGTTAACTGATATGAACCAGGTGCTGGCCTCCAGTGCGGGTAACGCCGTTGAAGTTCGCGAAGCGGTGCAGTTCCTGACCGGTGAATATCGTAACCCACGCCTGTACGACGTCACCATGGCGCTGTGTGTGGAAATGCTGATTTCCGGCAAGCTGGCGGCGGATGACGCCGAGGCGCGCGCGAAATTGCAGGCGGTGCTGGATAACGGTAAAGCGGCCGAAGTCTTTGGCCGTATGGTGGCGGCGCAGAAGGGGCCGAACGACTTTGTCGAAAACTATGCGAAATACCTGCCGACGGCAATGCTGAGCAAAGCCGTCTATGCTGAAGGCGCCGGATTTGTCTCTGAAATGGATACCCGCGCGCTGGGGATGGCGGTGGTGTCGATGGGCGGCGGTCGTCGTCAGGCTTCCGATACTATTGACTACAGCGTTGGCTTTACCGATATGGCGCGCCTTGGCGATAAAGTCGATGGCGAACGTCCGCTGGCGGTGATTCATGCGAAAGATGAATCCAGCTGGCAGGAAGCGGCCAAAGCCGTGAAAGCGGCAATTAAACTGGACGCTCAAGCCCCAGAAATTACACCGACGGTCTATCGCCGAATCACCAAGTAGCGATATACTGATCTGATCGCTTTTTTGCAGCGCATGATGTATGGAGAACAAGATGAAACGTGCATTTATTATGGTGCTGGACTCCTTTGGGATTGGCGCAACGGAAGATGCTGACCGCTTTGGCGATGTGGGCGCCGATACCATGGGCCACATTGCGGAAGCCTGCGCCAAAGGTGAAGCTGACAATGGTCGTAAAGGCCCGCTGAATTTACCTAACCTGACCCGTCTGGGCCTGGTGAAAGCGCATGAAGGTTCTACCGGTAAAATTGCCGCCGGTATGGACGGTAATGCCGAAGTCGTTGGCGCCTACGCCTGGGCGCATGAACTCTCTTCCGGTAAAGATACGCCGTCTGGCCACTGGGAAATCGCCGGCGTGCCGGTGCTGTTTGATTGGGGCTACTTCAGCGATCATGAAAACAGCTTCCCGCAGGAACTGCTGGATAAACTGGTTAAGCGCGCGAACCTGCCGGGCTACCTCGGCAACTGCCACTCATCCGGTACCGTGATTCTGGATCAACTGGGTGAAGAGCATATGAAAACCGGGAAACCGATTTTCTATACCTCTGCTGACTCGGTGTTCCAGATAGCCTGTCACGAAGAGACTTTCGGTCTCGACAAGCTGTATGAGCTGTGCGAAATCGCCCGTGAAGAACTGACCGAAGGCGGCTATAACATTGGCCGCGTGATTGCGCGTCCGTTCGTTGGCGACAAAGCCGGAAACTTCCAGCGTACCGGTAACCGTCACGACCTGGCGGTCGAGCCGCCGGCGCCGACCGTGCTGCAAAAGCTGGTCGACGAGAAAAACGGTCACGTGGTTTCCGTGGGTAAAATCGCCGACATCTACGCCAACTGCGGCATCACTAAGAAAGTGAAAGCCACCGGGCTGGACGCGTTGTTCGACGCGACCATCAAAGAGATGAAGGAAGCGGGCGACGAGACTATCGTCTTCACTAACTTCGTCGACTTTGACTCCTCCTGGGGTCACCGTCGTGACGTCGCTGGCTACGCAGCGGGTCTGGAACTGTTTGACCGCCGTCTGCCGGAGCTGATGGAGCTGGTTGGGGAAGACGACATTCTGATCCTCACCGCCGACCACGGCTGCGACCCGACCTGGACCGGTACCGACCACACTCGCGAGCACATTCCGGTGCTGGTGTACGGTCCGAAAGTGAAGCCGGGTTCGTTAGGCCACCGCGAAACTTTCGCCGATATCGGCCAGACGCTGGCGACATACTTTGGTACGTCGCCGATGGCGTACGGTAAAAACATGCTGTAATACCCGTTGTCTTTCGCGCTGTAGATGCGTTGACTTCATTCGCTCACCCCGGTCACATAGTTAATCTATGCTCCCGGGGATTCACGAATTCGTCGCCTTCCTACAACACGAAATCCTTAGGGTATTTGAATACGTTTTGTAGGCCTGATAAGGCGTAGCCGCCATCAGGCCTGAACAATTTATATAAGGATAAAACGATGGCCACCCCACACATTAACGCAGAAATGGGCGATTTCGCTGACGTAGTTTTGATGCCGGGCGACCCGCTGCGCGCGAAGCACATTGCAGAAACCTTCCTCGAAGACGTGCGTGAAGTAAACAACGTGCGCGGCATGCTGGGCTTCACCGGTACCTACAAAGGCCGCAAAATCTCCGTGATGGGCCACGGTATGGGTATCCCATCCTGCTCTATCTACACCAAAGAGTTGATCACCGATTTCGGCGTGAAAAAAATCATCCGTGTCGGCTCCTGCGGCGCGGTACGTGAAGATGTCAAACTGCGTGATGTGGTTATCGGCATGGGCGCGTGCACCGACTCTAAAGTCAACCGTCTGCGCTTCAAAGACCATGACTTCGCGGCGATTGCCGATTTCGGCATGGTACGTAACGCGGTAGACGCAGCCAAAGCGCTGGGCGTTGACGCGCGCGTCGGCAACATCTTCTCCGCTGACCTGTTCTATACGCCGGACCCGTCTATGTTCGACGTGATGGAAAAATACGGCATTCTGGGCGTGGAAATGGAAGCGGCCGGCATTTATGGCGTCGCGGCGGAGTTCGGCGCGAAAGCGCTGACCATCTGCACCGTTTCCGATCATATCCGTACCCACGAGCAGACCACTGCCGCTGAGCGTCAGACGACCTTCAACGATATGATCAAAATCGCGCTGGAATCCGTACTACTGGGCGATAAAGAGTAAGACCTGTTGTGCCGGGTGGCGGCTTCGCCTGACCCGGCCTACGGTTTCCCAGGCCCGCTAAGCGCAGCGGGCTTTTTTATCAGCGCACCGCGCCGGCCATCCACGCCGACAGTTCTTTTAGTTCCGCTTCCTGCTCCGGGAAATCGGCGAGCAGCGCCTCACACTGCTGCTGTAATATTTCCGCCCGATACTGACAACCGACTAATCGTGCCGCCAACGCCTCGAGCGGCGCCGGGTTCAGGCTATCGGTAAAAGCCTGCGCGCGGGTGATATGGCCCTTCTCGACGTCAAAATGCAGCTCGACGCCGCCCCAGCGAAAGCGCTCATCCAGCAGGTGAGAGAAAGCGGGCGCCTGACCGAAGTTCCACTCCCAGCTGCTCTGGCGGGCGAAGGTCTCGGCAAAATTCGGCAGATCCGGCGTGTTGTCCGGCGAAATGACTTCCGCCGCTACCCGTTCGCCGTAATGGTTGAAGAATGCCTCCTGAATGGCTTCGCAAATCTGCTGGTGGGTAATGCCCGGTAGGAGTTCAACCAGGTTCGCCACGCGCCCGCGTACCGAGGTAATGCCTTTGGCCTGTAGCTTTTTCTTGTCCGGATTAAGATAGTTGGCGAGACGGCTTAAATCGGCGTTTAGCAGCAGGGTGCCGTGATGAAAACCGCGGTCCATCGTTTCGCGATAGGCTGAACCAGAAACCTTGCGATCGCCGTTGTCGGTTTTGACCACCAGATCGTTGCGCCCGGAGGCCTCCGCGGTCACGCCAAGCGAATTCAATGCCGCCAGCACGATAGCAGTAGAAACGGTTTTATCGTATTCCGGTTTGCCCGCCATAAAGGTAAAGCAGGTATTGCCGAGGTCGTGGAATACCGCGCCGCCGCCGCTGCTGCGACGGGCCAGCCGCACGTGATCCTCTTCCATGCGCCGGGTATTACACTCCTTCCACGGGTTCTGCGCGCGGCCAATAACCACGGTGTCGGCGTTACGCCACAGAAACAGCACCCGTTGGGTGGCCGGCATCTGGCGGAAAATACACTCTTCTACCGCCAGGTTAAACCAGGGGTCGTAGGAGTCGGAGAGCAACAGGCGGAGCGTCGGCATAGGATATCCTTGTCTGGTTAATCTTTATCTTCGTCCTGGACGGGCTTATTCGCGGTGAGCAGGAAGGGCGATTGCTGCCAGCGGGTACGTTTACCCTGCAGCAATGTGCGGGTCAGCACCACGCCGATTGCCAGCGACAACAGCAGCATCAGGCGTAAGATATTGGTGGTATTATCCACCTGTTTCGCCTCAGTGGCCAACGTGTGGGTATCCAGCGTCAGGCGCAGATAGCCGACCGGGCCGTTTTTGCCGAGGATCGGCTCGACGATTTGCTGGTTAAAGTAGCCGCCGGCTTTTTTGCCATCCAACGCCAGGCGGTCGCGCACGTCGACGCTTTCGCCGGATCGAGCCACCAGATCGCCCTGTTCATCATATACCCCGGCATCGAGCACCCGGCTTTTATCCGTCAGCTGTTCCAGCAGGCGGGTAATGCGCTTTTCGTCGGGCGTTTCGCTACGCATCAGCGGCGCCAGGTTCAGCGTAACCTGCTGCGCCAGCGTTCGCGCCAGCTCTTCCAGCTGCGGATTACGCTGCTTTTGGCTATTCTGACTGAACCATGAGGCGCCTTGCATCAGCGCGACGAGAAGCGCGAGACAGATCAGAACAATGACGGCGCGATGCAGTCGGAATTTCAGTTTTGCTCGTACCATATTCCACCTTTGAAAATTTGCAGCTTAATGTTGCCAGAAGCGCTGGTTACAAGGTAGCCTCATGCGTTATTTTCCTCGCCTGAATGAAGAGATGTGGAGCCGTAATGCCTAACAGTTTGACCTGGTGCGACCTGCCCGAAGATGTTTCCTTGTGGCCTGGGTTGCCGCTTTCCCTGAGCGGCGACGAGGTCATGCCGCTGGATTATCACGCCGGGCGCAGCGGCTGGCTGCTGTATGGTCGCGGTCTCGATAAACGTCGGCTGACGGCGTGGCAGCGCGAGCTCGGCGCGGCGCTGGTCATCGTCTCTTCCTGGGTCGTGGAGGATTATCAGGTGATTCGCCTGGCGGGTTCGCTGACGCAGCGCGCCACGCGTCTGGCCCACGAGGCCGGGCTGGACGTCGCGCCGCTGGGAAAAATCCCGCATCTACGCACGCCGGGCCTGTTGGTGATGGATATGGACTCCACGGCGATTCAGATCGAATGTATCGATGAAATCGCTAAGCTTGCCGGCACCGGCGAGCTGGTTTCGGAAGTGACCGAACGCGCGATGCGCGGCGAGCTCGACTTCACCGCCAGCCTGCGCCAGCGCGTCGCCACTCTGAAAGACGCCGACGCGAACATCCTGCTGCAGGTGCGGGAAGCGCTGCCGCTGATGCCGGGGCTGACCCAACTGGTGCTGAAGCTGGAAACGCTGGGCTGGAAGGTGGCCATCGCCTCCGGCGGCTTTACCTTCTTTGCCGAATACCTGCGCGATAAGCTGCATCTCGACGCGGTATTCGCCAATGAGCTGGAAATTATGGACGGGAAGCTCACCGGCAACGTTATCGGCGACATTGTCGATGCCAAATATAAAGCCAACACTCTACGTAAACTGGCGGAAAAATATGAAATTCCGTCGGCGCAAACCGTGGCGATTGGCGATGGCGCCAACGATCTGCCGATGATCAAGGCGGCAGGTCTCGGCATTGCCTATCATGCGAAACCAAAAGTCAATGAACAGGCGGAAGTCACCATCCGCCACGCTGACCTGATGGGGGTATTCTGTATTCTCTCCGGCAGCATGAATCAAAAGTAAGAGGTTAACGTGGCGAAAGCTCCAAAACGCGCATTTGTCTGTAATGAATGTGGTGCGGATTATCCGCGCTGGCAGGGGCAGTGCAGCGCCTGTCATGCCTGGAACACCATCACCGAGATGCGCATCGCCGCCTCGCCGCAGGTGGCGAGAAACGAGCGTCTGTCAGGTTACGCTGGTAATGCCGGCGTGTCGAAGGTACAGAAGCTGTCGGAGATAAGCCTGGAGGCGCTGCCGCGTTTCTCCACCGGATTTAAAGAGTTCGACCGCGTGCTCGGCGGCGGCGTGGTTCCGGGTAGCGCGATTCTAATCGGCGGCAACCCCGGCGCCGGGAAATCGACGCTGCTGCTGCAAACCCTCTGCAAGCTGGCCGAAGGGATGAAAACGCTGTACGTCACCGGGGAAGAATCCCTGCAGCAGGTAGCGATGCGCGCGCATCGTCTCGGGCTGCCGACGGCGAACCTGAATATGCTCTCGGAGACCAGCATCGAGCAAATCTGCCAGATCGCCGATGAAGAAAAGCCGCAGCTGATGGTCATCGACTCCATCCAGGTGATGCATATGGCTGATGTCCAGTCGTCGCCGGGGAGCGTAGCCCAGGTACGTGAAACCGCGGCTTATCTGACGCGCTTTGCCAAAACTCGCGGCGTGGCGATCGTGATGGTCGGCCACGTCACCAAAGATGGCTCGCTGGCCGGTCCGAAAGTACTGGAACACTGTATTGACTGCTCGGTGCTGCTGGACGGCGATGCCGATTCCCGTTTCCGCACGTTGCGCAGCCATAAAAACCGCTTTGGCGCGGTCAACGAACTCGGCGTCTTCGCGATGACCGAGCAAGGCCTGCGCGAAGTCAGCAACCCCTCCGCCATCTTCCTCAGCCGCGGCGATGAAGTCACCTCCGGCAGCTCGGTCATGGTGGTATGGGAAGGCACCCGCCCGCTGCTGGTTGAGATCCAGGCATTGGTCGATCACTCGATGATGTCTAATCCGCGTCGCGTAGCGGTAGGCCTGGAACAGAACCGTCTGGCGATCCTGCTGGCGGTGCTGCACCGCCATGGCGGCCTGCAGATGGCCGATCAGGACGTCTTCGTTAACGTGGTTGGCGGGGTTAAGGTCACTGAAACCAGCGCCGATCTGGCGCTGCTGCTGGCGATGGTTTCGAGCCTGCGCGATCGCCCGTTGCCGCAGGATCTGGTGGTCTTTGGCGAAGTCGGATTAGCCGGTGAAATTCGCCCGGTGCCAAGCGGCCAGGAACGTATTTCCGAGGCGGCGAAGCACGGGTTCCGTCGCGCCATCGTCCCGGCGGCCAATGTGCCCAAAAAAGCGCCGGAAGGGATGCAAATCTTTGGCGTGAAAAAACTGGCCGATGCGCTGAGCGTTTTTGACGACTTATAATGATACCCGTCATACTTCAGGGTATGACGGGTATCAAACCCGAGTTTGCAGGAGGCACGCATAAACTATGTCGTCATTCGACTATCTGAAAAACGCCATTAAGCAAAAGGGTTGTACGCTGCAGCAGGTGGCGGAAGCCAGCGGGATGACCAAAGGTTATCTCAGTCAGCTATTAAACGCGAAAATCAAAAGCCCGAGCGCCCAGAAGCTTGAAGCGTTACACCGCTTCCTCGGCCTTGAATTCCCGCGCAAACAGAAAAGCGTCGGGGTGGTTTTTGGTAAATTTTATCCGCTGCATACCGGGCATATTTACCTGATTCAGCGCGCCTGTAGCCAGGTCGATGAGCTTCATATCATCATGGGCTATGACGACACTCGCGACCGCGAGCTGTTCGAAGAGAGCGCCATGTCGCAACAGCCGACGGTTCCCGATCGTCTGCGCTGGCTGCTGCAAACCTTTAAATATCAAAAAAACATTCGCATCCACGCCTTCAACGAAGAAGGGATGGAGCCGTACCCGCACGGTTGGGACGTCTGGAGCCGCGGGATCCGCGCCTTCATGAGTGAAAAGGGAATCGAGCCAAACTGGATTTATACCTCAGAAGAGGCCGATGCGCCGCAGTATCTGGAACATCTGGGGATCGAAACCGTGCTTATCGATCCGAAGCGAACCTTCATGAGTATCAGCGGCGGCCAGATCCGCGAAAACCCGTTCCGCTATTGGGAATATATTCCGACTGAGGTCAAACCGTTCTTTGTGCGTACGGTGGCGATCCTCGGCGGCGAGTCGAGCGGTAAATCGACGCTGGTGAATAAGCTCGCCAATATCTTCAATACCACCAGCGCCTGGGAATATGGCCGCGATTACGTCTTTTCACACCTCGGCGGCGATGAAATGGCGTTGCAGTATTCCGATTACGATAAAATCGCGCTGGGGCACGCACAGTACATTGATTTCGCGGTGAAATACGCCAATAAAGTGGCGTTTATCGATACTGACTTCGTCAGCACTCAGGCCTTCTGCCTGAAGTACGAAGGCCGCGAACATCCGTTCGTGCAGGCGTTAATCGATGAATACCGCTTTGATCTGGTGATCCTGCTGGAGAACAACACGCCGTGGGTGGCCGATGGGCTGCGTAGCCTCGGTAGTTCGGTAGATCGCAAAGAGTTTCAGACGCTGCTGGTATCGCTGTTGAAAGAAAACGACATTGAGTTCGTGCACGTGGAAGAGTCGGACTACGACGCCCGGTTCCTGCGCTGCGTTGAGCTGGTGAAGCAACTGATGGGCGAGCAGGGATAGAGGCTCTGCGGGCTGTAGCCCTCACCCCAACCCTCTCCCAATGGGAGAGGGAGCAAACACTAAAAAAGGCAACTTGCGTTGCCTTTTTGTATTTTATTTTGAGATACGTTTGTACTTGATACGCTTCGGTTCCAGCGCATCGGCGCCGAGGGTGCGTTTCTTGTACTCTTCGTACTCGGTAAAGTTACCTTCGAAGAACTCAACCTTACCTTCATCCTGGTAATCCAGAATGTGGGTCGCGATACGGTCAAGGAACCAACGGTCGTGCGAGATAACCATGGCGCAGCCCGGGAACTCCAGCAGGGCGTTTTCCAGCGCGCGCAGGGTTTCGATATCCAGGTCGTTGGTTGGTTCATCGAGCAGCAGTACGTTACCGCCGACCTGCAGCAGCTTCGCCAGGTGCAGACGCCCACGCTCACCGCCGGACAGCTCGCCAACGCGTTTGCCCTGGTCGACGCCTTTGAAGTTAAAGCGGCCAACGTAGGCGCGGCTCGGCATCTCGGTGTTGCCGATCTTCATGATATCCAGGCCGCCGGACACTTCTTCCCAAACGGTCTTGCTGTTGTCCATCGCGTCGCGGAACTGATCGACGGAAGCCAGTTTAACGGTTTCACCCAGCGTGATGGTGCCGGAATCAGGCTGTTCCTGGCCTGACATCATGCGGAACAGGGTGGATTTACCCGCGCCGTTTGGACCGATGATACCAACGATAGCGCCTTTCGGTACGGAGAAGCTCAGATCGTCAATCAGTACGCGGTCGCCGTAAGATTTGCGCAGATTGCTGACTTCCAGAACTTTATCGCCCAGACGCGCTCCTGGCGGAATGAACAGTTCGTTGGTCTCGTTACGTTTCTGGTATTCGACGTTGTTAAGCTCTTCAAAGCGCGCCAGACGGGCTTTGCCTTTAGACTGACGGCCTTTCGCGCCCTGACGAACCCACTCGAGTTCTTTCTCGATAGATTTGCGGCGTGCGGCTTCCTGAGAAGCTTCCTGCGCCAGACGCTGATCTTTTTGCTCCAGCCAGGAGGAGTAGTTGCCTTCCCACGGAATACCTTCACCGCGGTCAAGTTCGAGGATCCAACCAGCGACGTTATCGAGGAAGTAACGGTCGTGGGTAATCGCCACCACGGTGCCTTCGAAATCGTGCAGGAAGCGTTCCAGCCAGGCGACGGATTCGGCGTCGAGGTGGTTAGTCGGTTCGTCGAGCAGCAGCATGTCTGGTTTTTCCAGCAGCAGGCGGCATAGCGCGACGCGGCGGCGTTCACCACCGGAAAGAGTGGCGATTTTCGCATCCCAGTCCGGCAGGCGCAGGGCATCGGCCGCACGCTCCAGCTGTACGTTCAGGTTATGGCCGTCGTGCGCCTGGATGATCTCTTCGAACTTGCCCTGTTGCGCGGCAAGCTTATCGAAGTCGGCATCCGGCTCGGCGTATTTGGCATAAACTTCGTCCAGGCCTTTCAGCGCGTTAACCACTTCGGCGACCGCTTCTTCAACGGATTCGCGCACGGTGTGCTCCGGATTCAGCTGCGGCTCCTGCGGCAGGTAGCCAATTTTGATACCGGGCTGCGGGCGCGCTTCACCTTCGATCTCGGTGTCGATACCGGCCATGATGCGCAGCAGGGTAGATTTACCGGCGCCGTTCAGACCGAGAACACCGATTTTCGCGCCAGGGAAGAAACTGAGGGAGATATTTTTCAAAATATGACGTTTCGGCGGAACCACTTTGCCGACACGATGCATGGTATAAACGAATTGAGCCACGTTGGACTTCGCCTCTTTCTATTCTGATAGATAGTTCAAAGGCGAAGTGTAGCCTTTTTCGCGCGGTAATCCCAGCGAGGCGACAGGATTCACAGAAGCGTAAAAAAATGTTCAGGACATGGCATGTTTTCAGTTGTCTGATTAGCATAACTAAGCAATACCTGATTTTTTTGAAGCGGCACGATGCCGCGGTGATGCACCAAACTAGAGGAAGAGCTTGTGGAAAAAGCCAAAACTACGGCATGGCGTCTTCTGGCTGCCGGCGTGAGTCTGCTGACGCTAAGCCAGCTGGCACATGCGGATTCACTGGATGAACAGCGCAGCCGCTATGCTCAAATTAAACAAGCGTGGGACAACCGCCAGATGGATGTCGTCAACCAGTTGATGCCTACGCTCAGCAGCTATCCGCTGTATCCCTACCTGCAATATCGACAAATCACCGATGACCTGATGAACCAGCCGCCGCTGGTGGTCACTAATTTCATTGCGGCGAATCCGACGCTACCGGCGGCGCGTTCGTTGAAATCTCGCTTTGTTAATGAGCTGGCGCGGCGCACCGACTGGCGCGGCTTGCTGGCGTTCAGCCCGGATAAACCGGCGACAACCGAAGCGCAGTGTAACTACTACTACGCCAAACTCAGCGTCGGCCAATCGCAGGAAGCCTGGAGCGGGGCGAAAGAGCTGTGGCTGACCGGCAAGAGCCAGCCAAATGCCTGCGAT
Source organism: Klebsiella sp. 141240 (assembly GCF_050600805.1). Lineage (NCBI taxonomy): Bacteria > Pseudomonadati > Pseudomonadota > Gammaproteobacteria > Enterobacterales > Enterobacteriaceae > Klebsiella > Klebsiella sp. 141240. The sequence continues at coordinate 124,412 of NZ_JAQIRK010000011.1, forward strand.
CCGCTGTTCAGCGCGTGGCGAGATTCCGGGCAGCAGGATCCGCTGGCCTATCTCGAACGAATCCGCCTGGCGATGAAGGCCGGCAATACCAGCCTGGTCCGCGTGCTTGCTCAACAGATGCCCTCAAACTATCAGAGCATCGCTTCGGCGGTGGTGGCGTTAGCCAACGATCCCAATAGCGTGATGACCTTTGCCCGTACCACCGGGGCCACTGACTTTACCCGCCAGATGGCGGCGGTCGCTTTTGCCAGCGTCGCGCGTCAGGATGTGGAAAATGCCCGTCTGATGATCCCGTCGCTGGTGCAGGCGCAGCAGTTGAATGAGGATCAAACCCAGGAGCTGCGCGATATTGTCGCCTGGCGCCTGATGGGCACCGATGTGACCGAAGCGCAGGCGGAGTGGCGCGATGACGCAATCATGCGTTCACAATCGACTTCGCTGGTGGAACGCCGGGTTCGTATGGCGCTGGGTAGCGGCGATCGTCATGGGCTGAACACCTGGCTGGCGCGTCTGCCGATGGAGGCGAAAGAGAAAGACGAGTGGCGCTACTGGCAGGCGGATCTGCTGCTGGAGCGCGGACGCGATGACGAAGCGAAAACGATCCTGCATTCGCTGATGCAGCAACGCGGCTTCTATCCGATGGTTGCCGCTCAACGTCTGGGCGAAGAGTACACCTTCCGCATTGATAAAGCCTCCGGCACTATCGACCCGGCGCTGGCCTCCGGCCCTGAGATGGCGCGCGTTCGCGAGCTGATGTACTGGAACATGGACAACACCGCGCGCAGCGAATGGGCGAACCTGGTAAGCAGCCGGACCAAATCGCAGCAGGCGCAGCTGGCGCGTTACGCTTTTGATCAACACTGGTGGGATCTCAGCGTACAGGCGACGATCGCCGGTAAATTGTGGGATCAGCTGGAAGAGCGCTTCCCGCTGGCGTACAACGATCTATTCGCGCGTTACATTAGCGGCAAAGATATTCCGCAGAGCTACGCGATGGCGATTGCGCGTCAGGAGAGCGCCTGGAACCCGAAAGTGCGTTCACCGGTCGGCGCCAGCGGCTTGATGCAGATTATGCCAGGCACCGCGACGCATACCGTTAGCATGTTCAGCATTCCTGGTTATAGCAGCCCATCGCAACTGCTGGATCCGGAAACCAATATCAACATCGGCACCAGCTACCTGCAGTACGTCTACCAGCAGTTTGGTAATAACCGTATTTACGCTTCCGCCGCCTATAACGCCGGGCCAGGACGCGTACGCACCTGGCAGGGCAATAGCGCCGGGCGCATCGATGCGGTGGCATTTATCGAGAGTATTCCGTTCTCGGAAACCCGCGGGTACGTAAAAAACGTCCTCTCTTACGATGCCTATTACCGCTACTTTATGGGCAAGCAGGATAACTTGCTGAGCGACGCCGAATGGCAACAGCGTTACTGATCGTCCGGAAGTATGTTATTCTTTGTACTCGTTGAAGAGTACATTCGACGGGCAGCCTGGCTGCCCGTCTCAACATGGCGACGTAACATGACCCAACAATCTCCCTATTCAGCGGCCGTGGCCGAACAACGTCATCAGGAGTGGCTGCGCTTCGTGGCGTTGTTGCAGCAGGCCTACGCCGAGGATCTTCACCTGCCGTTACTGCAGTTGATGCTTACGCCCGACGAGCGCGAAGCGCTGGGTACCCGGGTGCGTATTATTGAAGAGCTGCTGCGCGGCGAGATGAGCCAGCGCGAACTGAAAAACGAACTCGGCGCCGGTATCGCTACGATTACTCGCGGCTCAAATAGCCTGAAATCGGCGCCGGTAGAGCTACGGCAGTGGCTGGAACAGACGCTGCTTAACGATAAATAGCGTTATGGAATGGGCTTAGCGCCAGCACTACCGCCTGATGGTAAACGCTGCTGCGCGTCAGTTTACCGCCGGTAAAGACGCCGATAGCGCCCTCTTTGCGGCCGATCTGGTCGATCCCGGTATGCTGCGACATGACCGGCCCCAGCGCTTCCCCGGCGCGAACCTGCGCAAGGATCGCCTCCGGCAGCGGCAGGGTTGCCGAGCGGGCTTCGCCGCGCTGCTGGCGGCTCTCAATCACTACCCAACTGAAGGTGCTGCCTTCATCGATCCCGGCTTCTATCGCCACCCAAAAATCAGCCTCCGGCTGCGCGAGCCTGGCATTAGCGACGCGATTTCGTGCGCCAGCCCGCGTTTCCTCGCTGCCGAAGGGTTGTTCCGGCACGCCGCTCTCGACGGCGACGGACTCAATATGGCAGGATCCTTCGCCGAAGATCTCGTTAAAAGCCTGCAGAATTGCCTGAATTTTGGCGGGATTAGTGGTAGCTGAGACAACATGGTGCATAATCAAAACAACTCAGAATTAATTAACGTCATCGCAGTATACTCTAAATCACTCTGGCGGCAGCCGATCGCGCAGCTCGTCGAATGATGAAGGGTTCAGAACGGAAAATAAGCATGTTACAGGTATACCTTGTTCGCCACGGTGAAACGCAGTGGAACGCCGAGCGACGTATTCAAGGCCAGTCCGATAGTCCGCTGACCGCTCACGGCGAGCGCCAGGCATGGCAGGTGGGTGAGCGCGCCAGAACGCTGGGGATTACCCATATTATCGCCAGCGACCTCGGCCGTACCCGCCGCACCGCAGAAATTATCGCTGAAGCCTGCGGCTGCGGCGTCGTTACCGATCCGCGCCTGCGCGAGCTGGATATGGGGGTGCTTGAAAAGCGCCATATCGACTCGCTTAGCGAAGAAGAAGAGGGCTGGCGTCGCCAGCTGGTCAACGGTACGCCGGATGGCCGCATTCCGCAGGGCGAATCCATGCAGGAGCTGAGCGAGCGTATGCGCGCGGCGCTATCATCCTGCCTGGAATTACCGCCAGGAAGCCGACCGTTGCTGGTGAGTCATGGGATGGCGCTGGGCTGTCTGGTGAGCACGATCCTCGGGCTGCCTGCCTATGCCGAGCGCCGTCTGCGCCTGCGCAACTGTTCGATTTCACGCGTTGATTACCAGCAGAGCCCGTGGCTGGCGTCAGGGTGGGTCGTGGAGACCGCGGGGGACGTTTCGCATCTCGATGCCCCCGCGATGGATGAACTGCAGCGTTAACGACGAATCGGAATCAGGTACTCGCAGCGCAGCTGAATTGGCGTAGCCTGGTTCCGGCTTTCATCTTCCGGATAGAAGCGCTCGATATCGAGCCCTTTGCGGCGGGTGAGGTTCAGCATCGGCATACAGGTGCCGTACACCGTCAGGATAAACTCCTGTAGCCCGGTGCCTAATCCTTCGTAAGTGAACATCACATACTCGCCGCCTTCCAGAATCACCGGATGAGAGTTATGCAGGTGCCCGTTCGCCATCTCCGGCGTCAGCGCGGTGGTGTAGAACACCTCCTGTTCGTCATCTTTTTCCAGACTTGGACGCGGTTCATGCAGGCCGTACAGCGTCGGCGGAATGCTGGGCGCGTTGCCGAGGAATTCACGCCAGAACTGAACGCGCATCTGGTTACGGAATTCAGAAATCTCTTCCAGCTTACAGGTATAGCTTTGAGTCACGCCGACCAGTTGCGTGGTGCTCAGGGTGACAAACTCATGCTTCGGCATCGTAAACTCACCGAGACGCAGCGGCGGACGCATACCAAACGAGCTCCAGTCCGGTGAACGGCGATAGAGCGCTGGGGTCAAATTAAACTGTTTTTTAAAGGCGCGGGTGAACGTCTGTTGGGAATCGAAGCGATACTGCAGCGCGATGTCGAGGATCGGGCGTGCGGTCAGCCGTAGCGCAACAGCGGATTTGGAAAGACGGCGTGCGCGAATATAGGCACCGATAGCTTGACCCGTGACGTCTTTAAACATACGTTGCAAATGCCACTTGGAATAACCTGCCTTCGCCGCCACATTATCCAACGAGAGGGGCTGATCCAGGTGACCTTCCAGCCAGCTCAGGAGATCGCGAATAATCCCAGCTTGATCCATAAAATGTCCCCATCCTTTAAACTCAGGTACCTATATTAAGGTAGCGGATAATAGCATTTTTTGATGTTTTAGCATTCAGTGTTTTTTTTGCTTTTAAATGCGATTATCTGGTGGATATCGTTGGTAATTTTGTAAAGCTGTGATCTTTAAACCTTTTCCATAGCGTTTGTGATTATCACGCAGCGGAATTTTAAGAAATGGTAACAATATGAAATACAAGAAGTTAGTGGCAGGTTTGTTCTTACTGGCCGCAGGCCAACTGGCGCACGCCGAGCAAATCGGTTCCGTCGATACGGTATTTAAATGGCTGGGACCGGATCATAAAATCGTGGTCGAAGCCTTCGACGACCCCGATGTACAAAACGTCACCTGCTATATCAGCCGGGCAAAAACCGGCGGCATTAAAGGCGGGTTAGGGCTGGCGGAAGATACCTCTGACGCCGCCATATCCTGTCAGCAGGTCGGGCCGATTGAGCTGACGGACAAAATCAAAAACGGCAAAAGCCAGGGCGATGTCGTGTTCCAGAAACGTACCTCGCTGGTGTTCAAAAAACTGCAGGTCGTTCGCTTCTACGACGCTAAACGCAATGCGCTGGTATATCTGACCTATTCGGATAAAGTGGTCGACGGCTCGCCGAAGAATGCCATCAGCGCCGTGCCGATCATGCCGTGGAGTAAATAAACGGGAGTCACAATGCAACAGCCACGGATTTGGTTAGTTGAGGATGAACGGAGTATCGCCGATACCCTTGTTTACATGCTGCAACAGGAAGGATTTGACGTGACCGTCTTCGAGCGCGGGTTGCCCGCGCTTGATGCGGCGCTGCATCAGAGCCCGGATTTAGCGATCCTCGACGTCGGCTTGCCGGATATTAGCGGCTTTGAACTATGCCGACGACTGCTGGCGCGCCATCCGGCATTGCCGTTACTGTTTCTGACCGCACGCAGCGAAGAGGTTGATAAGCTGCTGGGGCTGGAAATTGGTGCTGACGACTACATCGCCAAACCGTTTTCGCCGCGCGAAGTCTGCGCGCGGGTGAGAACCGTGCTGCGGCGACTGCAGAAGTTTGCCGTGCCTTCGCCGGTGGTGCGCGTAGGCGAGTTTGTGTTGGATGAGCTGGCGATGGCAATTAGCTGGTGTGGCCAACCGCTGAACCTGACGCGTTACGAATTCCTGCTGTTGAAAACCCTAATCAACGCCCCCGGCCGCGTGTTCTCCCGCCAGCAGTTGATGGAGCGAGTGTGGAGCGATGCTTACGAGAGTATCGATCGCACCGTCGATACTCATATCAAGACCCTGCGCGCCAAGCTACGGGCGGTGAACCCCGATATTAACCCAATTAATACGCATCGCGGTCTGGGCTATAGCCTGGGAGGCTATTGATGCGTATCGGGATGCGCCTGCTGCTGGGGTATTTCTTGATTGTCGCCATTGCCGCGTGGTTTGTGCTCTCTATCTTCGTACAGGAAGTCAAACCGGGCGTACGTCGGGCAACGGAAGGCACGCTTAACGATACCGCAACGCTACTGGCGGCTCTGGCCCGTGAGGATCTGCTTTCGGTAAATCCACAGCAGGGGAGACTGGCGCAGGCCTTTCAGTCGCTTAATCAGCAGCCCATCAACGCCAACATCAGCGGCATTAGGAAAATGCGCAATGAGTATCGCGTCTATCTGACGGATGCGCAGGGGAAAGTGGTGTTCGATTCCAGCGGGCAGGCGGTGGGCCAGGATTATTCACGCTGGAATGACGTCTGGTTAACCCTGCGAGGCCAGTACGGCGCCCGTAGCTCGCGCAGCGACCCCGCGGATGATAATAGCTCAGTCATGTACATTGCCGCGCCGGTGATGGATAACGGCCGTATCATCGGCGTGGTGAGCGTCGGTAAACCTAATCTGGCGATGACGCCGGTGATTAAACGCAGCGAACGGCGGATCCTGTGGGCCGGTGGCGCGCTGCTGGGGATTGCTTTACTGATTGGCGGCGGGATTGTCTGGTGGATCAACTTCTCCATTGGCAAACTGGTACGTTACGCCGATTCGGTGACTGCCGATCGTCCGCTACCTCTGCCGAACGTCGGCAGTAGCGAGTTAAGCAAGCTGGCGCAGGCACTGGAGAGCATGCGCGTGAAGCTAGAAGGTAAAAACGCGATCGAAAACTATGTTTACGATCTCACCCATGAACTCAAAAGCCCGCTGGCGGCAATTCGCGGCGCGGCGGAGATCCTGCGCGAGGGGCCGCCGCCTGAGATCGCTGCGCGTTTCACCGCAAATATTCTTGCGCAGAATACGCGCATGCAGCTGTTGGTGGAAAAGTTGCTGCTGCAGGCGCGGCTGGAAAATCGGCTGGAGATAACGCCGCAGTTGGTTTCGGTTGATGCGCTTTTCCAACGTCTGGCGGAAGACCGGGACATTGCGCTGGCGGCGAAAGCCATCACCCTGCGCTGGCAGAAGAGCGGAGTAACGGTGAATGGCGATGGCGAACTACTGGCGCAGGCGTTGGGCAATCTTATCGACAATGCGATTGACTTTACCCCTCATGGCGGTGAAATCGCTCTGGTGGTGGAGATGTGCCACGAAGAAGCGCTGCTAAGCGTGACGGACAACGGTCGCGGTATTCCTGACTTTGCGCTGACGCGCGTCTTTGAACGCTTTTACTCGCTGCCGCGGGAAGACGGCCATAAGAGCAGCGGTCTGGGACTGGCGTTTGTTCGTGAGGTGGCGCGCCTGCATCAGGGCGATATCAGCCTGCGTAATCGCCCTGAAGGCGGCGTTGTCGCGACGCTACAACTTCACCGTCCCTTCACATAGCTTCAAATACACTGCACATAGCCACCCTACAGTGAACCCATCACCATTGGGAGAAGAAGGCTATGATGAAATCACCGTTATTCTGGAAAATTAGTACGCTGTTGGGCTGTATTTTGCTGTTGTCCGTACCGCTGATGATGGTCAGAGTGCTTATCGCCGAGCGCGCGGACTATCGCAGCGATGTAGTGGATGCGATAGAGCGCAGTACCAGCGGTTCACAAAAGCTGACCGGGCCGCTGGTTGCCATCCCGGTGACCGAGACGCTGACCCGCATGGAGAATCAAAAAGAGGTCGAATATCAGCGTAGTTGGATCTACTACTGGCTACCGGAATCGCTGGCGGTCAACGGCGTGCAAAATGTGGAGTCGAGAAAAGTCGGCATATACAGTGGGCAGGTCTGGCATAACGCTCTGCAAATTCAGGCGCAGTTCGATCCCGCGCGGCTTAAGGAACTGAAAAAGGCGAATACCGCTTTAGGGAAACCTTTTTTAGTGCTTAGCGTGAGCGATGCCCGCGGCATTGGCGTCATCAACGCGCCGGTAATTGATGGTACGACGCTGACCGTTGAACCAGGGGTGGGGTTGAACGGCGGCGGTATGGGCATTCATATGCCGATGCCCGCGTTAACCGCAGACAATAAACCGCTGAATATTGCATTTTCCCTCGGCCTTAACGGTACCGGCGACTTCTCCGTTGTACCGCTGGGACGTAACAGCGAGCTGCAGTTAACCAGTAACTGGCCGCATCCTGGTTTCCTTGGCAACTTCCTGCCTACGAAACGCGAAGTGAGCGCTTCGGGTTATATCGCCCACTGGCAAAGCAGTTGGTTTGCCAACAATATGGGCAACTATTTCACCGATGACACCGATATTGAGTGGTCGCGTTTACCCGCCTTTAGCGTGGAGGTGATGTCGCAGGCCGATCAATATCAGCTGACTGACCGGGCGACCAAATATGCCATCCTGCTAATCGCATTGACTTTTATGGCCTTTTTCGTCTTCGAAAGCCTGACACATCGTCGTCTGCATCCGATGCAGTATCTGCTGATAGGGTTATCGCTGGTGATGTTCTACCTGGTGTTGCTGGCGCTCTCTGAGCATATTGGCTTTACCCAAGCCTGGACAGTTGCCAGCTTGATTGGCGCGGTGATTAACGGTGTTTATTTACAGGCGGTATTGAAAGGATGGCGTAATAGCCTGCTGTTCGTAATGGCGTTACTGCTGCTGGACGGCGTGATGTGGCTGTTACTGCGCTCAGAAGATAGCGCGCTGCTGCTTGGCTCCGGGGTGTTACTGCTGGCGTTGTGCGCGCTAATGTTCCTGACTCGCCGCGTGGACTGGTACGCCTTATCACTACCGCAGAGCAAGCCGGAAAAGCCGCAAAGCAAGGATGACGACACGTTTCGTATCTGGAAGTAAAATAGCTATAAAAAAACGGCGCCAGAAGGCGCCGTTTTGCATTATGACAGCAGGAAAAGCGAAATTATTCCTGCAGATCGCCACAGAAACGGTAACCTTCACCGTGAATTGTAGCGATGATTTCCGGGGTATCCGGCGTGGATTCGAAATGCTTACGAATGCGACGAATGGTCACGTCCACGGTACGGTCATGCGGCTTCAGCTCGCGACCGGTCATTTTCTTCAGCAGCTCTGCGCGTGACTGGATTTTGCCCGGGTTTTCGCAGAAGTGCAGCATCGCGCGGAATTCACTGCGCGGCAGCTTGTACTGCTCGCCGTTTGGGCTCACCAGCGAACGGCTGTTGATATCCAGTTCCCAACCGTTGAACTTGTAGCTCTCAACGCTGCGACGCTCTTCGCTCACGGTACCGAGGTTCATGGTACGGGAGAGCAGGTTGCGGGCGCGGATAGTCAGTTCACGCGGGTTAAACGGTTTAGTGATATAGTCATCGGCGCCGATTTCGAGGCCAAGAATTTTATCAACTTCGTTGTCGCGGCCGGTAAGGAACATCAGCGCGACGTCAGCCTGTTCACGCAGTTCACGCGCGAGCAGAAGACCATTTTTACCTGGCAGGTTGATATCCATGATCACCAGGTTGATATCATTTTCAGACAGGATCTGATGCATTTCCGCGCCATCGGTCGCTTCGAATACATCATAACCTTCTGCTTCGAAAATACTTTTTAACGTGTTGCGTGTTACCAACTCGTCTTCAACGATAAGAATGTGCGGGGTCTGCATGTTTGCTACCTAAATTGCCAACTAAATCGAAACAGGAAGTACCAAAGTCCCTGACCTGCCTGGTACATGCCACAAATTAACATGTCCGGCGTAACATGACTAAAGTACGTAATTGCGTTCTTGATGCACTTTCCATCAACGTCAACAACATCATTAGCTTGGTCGTGGGTACTTTCCCTCTGGACCCGACGGTGTCAAAAACGGCTGTCATCCTAACCATTTTAACAGCAACATAACAGGCTAAGAGAGGCCGAACACCCAATAAAACTACGCTTCGTTGACATATATCAAGTTCAATTGTAGCACGTTAACAGTCTTGTGAAATCATTGCATCGATTTGCGAATTATCGTCACATTTCTTACACAGCTCAATTAGTTGCAGCTATGAATTAATAAATGCAATGAATCCAAAGTCTGTGGACGAATGAAAACTGAAATATCATTGCCAAACATATGGATAAATGCGTTCTGTTAACATACTCCGTATTGGTGTCCAATGTGAACAGTTTAGTTTTTTTTAAGAGTAATAAAGCCCATTTTTAGTGATTTTTGTTGCAAATTTGTAAATTTTCGCCGCGTAAAATGAGGGTGACCGCAGATTAGCGCCGCGTAAGAGGATAAGAGAAGCACAATGCGTTTATCGATTATTTTGGTGGCCCCCGCGAGGGCGGAAAACGTCGGCGCGGCGGCGCGGGCGATGAAAACCATGGGATTCAGCGAATTGCGGATTGTCGATAGCGAGGCGCATCTGCAGCCCGCCGCGCGCTGGGTGGCGCATGGTTCGGGAGATATTTTAGATAATATAAAAACCTACCCGACGCTTGAGCAGGCTTTGCACGATGTCGACTTTACCATCGCTACCACCGCCCGTAGCCGCGCGCGTTTTCACTACTACGCCACGCCGCAGGAGTTACTGCCGCTGCTGGAAGAAAAAGCACAATGGATGAAGCATACGGCGCTGGTCTTTGGCCGTGAGGATTCCGGATTAACTAACGATGAACTGGCGCTGGCCGATGTGCTTACCGGCGTGCCGATGGTTGCCGATTATCCCTCCCTGAATCTTGGGCAATCGGTGATGGTGTATTGCTATCAACTGAGCTTACTACAGCAGCAGAGTGCTGTTCAGACGCCTGAAACCGACGAAAAACAATTGCAGGCGCTACGCCAGCGGACGCTTTCGCTACTTGGACGGTTGGGGGTGGAGGACGACATCAAACTGGCCGACTGGCTACAGCAGCGTATTGGCCTCTTACAGCAGCGCGACACCGCCATGTTGCATCGATTGCTGCATGATATTGAAAAAAATCTACCTGAATAAAATCCTGCGATAAGTTTTTTTTATAGTTGAATATACTAATTTCAACGGCAACCGTCCGGCAATGCGGCGGAATTATCGGGGCGTTGTGGCGTAATGACGGTGTTGGCTAAAAAGTCGCCATTTTAGAAATTCGTTGACTTAAGCAGGCAGATACTTTAACCAATATAGACAGGACACAAGACAGATAAAAATACAGAGTACACAACATCCATGAATCGCATCGGCATGATTACCACCATTATCACCACCACCATTACCACAGGTAACGGTGCGGGCTGACGCGTACAGGAAACAACAGAAAAAAGCCCGCACCTGAACAGTGCGGGCTTTTTTTTTGACAAGAGATCAAGGGGTAAGAACCATGCGAGTGTTGAAGTTCGGCGGTACATCAGTGGCAAATGCAGAACGTTTTCTGCGGGTTGCCGATATCCTGGAGAGCAATGCCAGGCAGGGGCAGGTTGCGACCGTGCTGTCTGCCCCGGCGAAAATCACCAACCATCTGGTCGCGATGATTGAAAAAACCATCAGCGGTCAGGACGCTCTGACCAATATCGCCGACGCCGAACGTATCTTTGCCGACCTGCTGCAGGGGCTGGCCGACATTCAGCCTGGCTTTCCGCTCGCACAACTGAAAACTTTCGTAGACCAGGAATTCGCGCAGATTAAACACGTGCTGCACGGTATCAGTCTGTTGGGCCAGTGCCCGGATGGCGTTAACGCCTCGCTGATCTGCCGCGGTGAAAAGCTCTCTATCGCTATCATGGCGGCGCTGCTGGAAGCGCGCGGTCACAAGGTCAGCGTGATTAACCCGGTCGAAAAACTGCTGGCCGTCGGCCACTACCTTGAATCCACTGTCGATATTGCTGAATCCACTCGCCGTATCGCCGCCAGCCAAATCCCGGCAGACCACATGGTGCTGATGGCCGGCTTTACCGCCGGCAACGAAAAGGGTGAACTGGTGGTGCTGGGGCGTAATGGCTCTGATTACTCCGCTGCCGTGCTGGCCGCCTGTATGCGAGCCGACTGCTGCGAAATCTGGACCGACGTCGATGGCGTCTATACCTGCGACCCGCGTCAGGTACCGGATGCGCGGCTGCTGAAATCCATGTCGTATCAGGAAGCGATGGAACTCTCCTATTTCGGCGCGAAGGTGCTGCATCCGCGCACTATCGCCCCCATCGCCCAGTTCCAGATCCCATGCCTGATTAAAAATACCGGTAATCCGCAGGCGCCGGGGACGCTCATCGGCGCCAGCCTTGATGAAGACGGCCTGCCGGTAAAAGGGATCTCGAACCTCAACAATATGGCTATGTTCAACGTTTCCGGTCCGGGAATGAAAGGCATGGTCGGCATGGCGGCGCGCGTTTTCGCCACCATGTCTCGCGCCGGTATCTCTGTGGTGTTGATTACCCAATCTTCATCGGAATACAGCATCAGCTTCTGCGTGCCGCAAAGTGATTGCGCGCGGGCGAAGCGGGTGATGGAAGAAGAATTCTATCTCGAATTGAAAGAAGGACTGCTGGAGCCGCTGTCAATCATGGAGCGCTTGGCAATCATTTCCGTCGTGGGGGATGGGATGCGCACGCTGCGCGGCATCTCGGCGAAATTTTTCGCCGCGCTGGCGCGCGCCAATATTAATATCGTGGCGATTGCCCAGGGTTCTTCCGAGCGTTCAATCTCGGTGGTCGTCAGCAATGATGACGCGACCACTGGCGTGCGCGTCACGCATCAAATGCTGTTTAACACCGACCAGGTCATTGAAGTCTTCGTGATCGGCGTCGGCGGCGTGGGCGGCGCGTTAATCGAACAGATTAAACGCCAGCAGAGCTGGTTAAAGGGCAAGCATATCGATCTGCGCGTATGCGGCGTCGCCAATTCGCAGGCGCTGCTGACCAACGTCCATGGCTTGAATCTGGAAAACTGGCGTAGCGAACTCGCGGAAGCGAAAGAGCCCTTTAATCTGGGCCGTTTAATCCGCCTGGTGAAAGAGTATCACCTGCTGAACCCGGTTATCGTCGATTGTACCTCCAGCCAGGCGGTGGCCGATCAGTACGCTGACTTCCTGCGTGAAGGTTTCCATGTGGTGACGCCGAATAAAAAGGCCAACACCTCTTCGCTGGATTACTACCACCAGTTACGCCACGCCGCCAGCAGCTCACGACGTAAGTTTCTCTATGACACCAACGTTGGCGCGGGTCTGCCGGTCATTGAAAACCTGCAGAACCTGCTGAATGCCGGCGATGAACTGCTGCACTTCTCCGGTATCCTGTCTGGTTCGCTTTCATTCATTTTTGGTAAGCTGGATGAGGGTATGAGCCTCTCCGAAGCCACTAAACTGGCGCGCGAGATGGGCTATACCGAACCGGATCCGCGCGACGATCTTTCCGGCGTGGATGTGGCGCGCAAGCTGCTGATCCTTGCCCGCGAAACCGGGCGCGAACTGGAGCTCTCGGATATTATCGTTGAGCCTGCGCTGCCTGCCGACTTCGACGCCAGCGGCGATGTCGAAAGCTTTATGGCGCGCCTGCCGACGCTTGACGATCAATTCGCCTCGCGGGTTGCTAAAGCGCGCGACGAGGGTAAAGTCTTACGTTACGTCGGCAATATTGAAGAAGATGGCGTCTGCCGGGTGAAAATCGCTGAAGTGGACGGTAACGATCCGCTGTATAAGGTGAAAAACGGCGAGAACGCGCTGGCGTTTTACAGCCACTATTATCAGCCGCTGCCGCTGGTACTGCGCGGCTATGGTGCGGGTAACGACGTCACCGCGGCTGGCGTGTTCGCCGACCTGTTGCGTACCCTGTCATGGAAGTTAGGAGTTTAAGATGGTCAAAGTATACGCCCCGGCTTCCAGTGCCAATATGAGCGTCGGGTTTGATGTGCTGGGAGCCGCGGTGACGCCGGTCGACGGCACGTTGCTTGGGGATAACGTCTCGGTAGAGGCGGCGGCGGAGTTCAGCCTGCGTAACGTAGGCCGCTTCGCCGGCAAATTACCCTCGGCGCCGCAGGAAAATATCGTTTATCAATGCTGGGAAGCCTTTTGCCGCGAGATCGGTAAAACGGTTCCGGTGGCGATGACCCTGGAAAAAAATATGCCGATTGGCTCGGGTCTTGGCTCCAGCGCCTGTTCGGTGGTCGCCGCGCTGGTGGCGATGAACGAACACTGCGGTAAGCCGCTGAATGAAAATCGGATGCTGGCGCTGATGGGCGAGATGGAAGGGCGCATTTCCGGCAGCGTTCACTATGATAACGTGGCGCCATGCTATCTTGGCGGTATGCAACTGATGATTGAAGAGCAAGGCATCATCAGCCAGCAGATCCCGGGCTTTGATGAATGGTTGTGGGTGCTGGCCTATCCGGGCATTAAGGTCTCTACCGCCGAAGCGCGCGCGATTCTTCCGGCGCAGTATCGCCGTCAGGATTGCATCGCCCACGGTCGCCATCTGGCAGGGTTTATTCACGCCTGCTATAGCCGTCAGCCGCAGCTGGCGGCAAAGTTAATGAAAGATGTTATTGCCGAACCGTACCGTACCAAACTGCTGCCGGGCTTCAGCGAAGCGCGTCAGGCGGCGATGGAAATCGGCGCGCAGGCTTGCGGTATTTCCGGCTCCGGCCCGACGCTGTTCGCGTTGTGCGATAAACCGGACACCGCGCAGCGCGTCGCCGACTGGCTGGCCGCGCATTATCTGCAAAATCAGGAAGGCTTCGTTCATATTTGCCGGCTGGACACGGCGGGCGCTCGAGTAGTGGGATAAGTGATGAAACTGTATAACTTAAAAGATCATAACGAACAGGTCAGCTTTGCGCAGGCCGTGACGCAAGGGCTTGGCAAACAACAGGGGCTGTTCTTTCCGCACGATCTGCCGGAATTCAACCTGACTGAAATCGACGAAATGCTGGAACAGGATTTCGTGACCCGCAGCGCGAAAATCCTGTCGGCCTTTATTGGCGACGAGATCCCGCAGAATGAACTGCAATCCCGCGTTGCCGCGGCGTTCGCCTTCCCGGCGCCGGTCACTCAAGTACAGGATGATATCGGCTGTCTGGAGCTGTTCCACGGCCCAACGCTGGCGTTTAAAGACTTTGGCGGCCGTTTTATGGCCCAGATGCTGACGCATATTGCGGGCGATAAGCCGGTGACGATTCTGACCGCTACCTCCGGCGACACCGGCGCTGCCGTGGCGCACGCCTTCTACGGTCTGCCAAACGTCAAAGTGGTGATTCTCTACCCGCGCGGTAAGATCAGCCCGCTGCAGGAGAAGCTGTTCTGTACCCTGGGCGGCAACATTGAAACCGTGGCGATTGACGGCGATTTCGACGCCTGTCAGGCGCTGGTTAAGCAGGCGTTTGATGATGAAGAGCTGAAGGTCGCGCTCGGTCTCAACTCCGCCAACTCTATTAACATCAGCCGCTTGTTGGCGCAGATCTGCTACTACTTCGAGGCGGTCGCGCAGCTGCCGCAGGAAGCCCGTAATCAGCTGGTGGTGTCGGTGCCAAGCGGCAACTTCGGCGATCTTACCGCCGGCCTGCTGGCGAAATCGCTGGGGCTGCCGATTAAGCGTTTTATTGCCGCTACCAACGCCAATGACACCGTGCCGCGCTTCCTGCAGGATGGCAACTGGGCGCCGAAGGCGACGCAGGCGACCCTGTCTAACGCGATGGACGTCAGCCAACCGAACAACTGGCCGCGCGTGGAAGAGCTGTTCCGCCGCAAAATCTGGCGTCTTAATGAGCTGGGATACGCCGCGGTTGATGATGAAACCACCAAAGCAACCATGCGTGAACTGAAGTCCATCGGCTACACCTCTGAACCGCATGCGGCAATTGCTTATCGCGCGTTGCGCGACCAGCTGCAGCCGGGCGAGTACGGGTTGTTCCTTGGTACCGCGCATCCGGCTAAATTCAAAGAGAGCGTAGAAGAGATTCTGCAGGAGACGCTGCCGTTGCCGAAAGAACTGGCCGACCGCGCCGACCTGCCGCTGCTGTCGCATAATCTACCGGCCGATTTCGCCGCGCTGCGTAAGCTGATGATGGGCTAGTATTGCTATTCTACCGTTCGTTGAACCGGGCTCCGCGCCCGGTTTTTTTACGCCCGAAAATGGAGAAATTGTGTATAACCGACCAATAAATGCGGAAGAGAATAAATTCGGATTGCGGAGAATAAACAGGATAGTTTTGCGGGGTTAATATTTCGTTATCGACCCATAATGGGGGCGAATAGAAGAGGTTACTTATGACGATGCTGAAACCTGTTTTGCTGGCGCTTTCTCTGCTGCTGGTCGCTCCTGCGTTGGTTCATGCAGATGAAATTACCCTGATCCCGGCGGTGAAGCTGCAAATCGGCGACCGGGATGATTATGGCCGCTACTGGGACGGCGATCGCTGGCGCGATCATGGCTGGTGGGCGAGCCATTATGACTGGCGCGACGATCGCTGGCGCCCGCATGATGATTATCGCCGCCACGATCGCGATCGCGATGACGATGACGATCAAGGCCATCATGGTCATGGCCACGAGCGGCATCACCACGACGACTAATCGTTCTTGCCCCCGGCGTCAGGCTGGGGGCATTCAGGCTTACTGCTCGTGGCGTTTAAACACCAGTTCACCTTTCTCCGATGCCTGCGCATCAAAGAAATAGCCTTCGCTATCAAACTTCTGCAGCTGTTCCGGACGGGTTAAACGATTTTCTATGATGTAGCGGCTCATCAGGCCGCGCGCTTTTTTGGCATAGAAGCTGATCACCTTGAATTTGCCGTTTTTCTCATCGAGGAATACCGGCTTAATCAACTGTCCCTGCAATTTCTTCGGTTTTACCGATTTAAAATACTCATCGGATGCCAGATTGATAATGATATCGTCGCCCTGCGCCTGCAGCGCCTGATTGATCTTATCGGTAATGACATCGCCCCAGAAATGATACAAATCCTTGCCCTGCGAATTTTCCAGCTTAATGCCCATCTCCAGACGGTAGGGCTGCATCAAATCCAGCGGGCGCAATACGCCGTAAAGTCCGGAAAGCATACGCAGATGCTGCTGGGCGAAATCGAAATCCGCTTCGCTAAAGTTTTCGGCCTGCAGGCCGGTATAGACGTCGCCTTTGAACGCCAGTATCGCCTGACGGGCATTCTGCGGGGTAAAGTCCGGATGCCAGTCGTGAAAACGGGTGGCATTGAGGTCGGCCAGCTTATCGCTGATGCTCATCAGCTTACCGATTTGCGGCGCCGTCAGCTGACGGGCGATACCGATAAGCTGTTGAGAATACTCCAGGAGTTCGGGCTGGGTATAGCGAGTCGTTGCCAGCGGGCTTTGATAATCGAGCGTTTTTGCAGGTGAAATCAGAATCAGCATATCCAGTCCTTGCAGGGAATTTCGACGAATTTTAACAAAAAAAGCGCATGGTGGGATCGATTGCTGCGATTACCGCGCTATTCGCGCGGTATCTCATCCCAGGCGCCGGGCGCCAGATGTTGCTGAATTTCCGGATAGCGAGCGGGATCGAAGACCGGCTGCACGCCGAGTTTACGCTGGCGCAGATAATCGCTGGCGAGGATGCGTACCGTTGGCGAAAGCAGCAAAATCGCCGTTAAGTTAGTGATGGCCATTAACGCCATAATAATATCCGCCAGCTGCCAGACCACCGGCAAACTCACCAGGGTGCCTGCCATCACCATTAATACGGTGATAACCCGGAGCGTCCAGATATGCAGCGGCTTATTGAGCCGCAGGAAGATCAGATTATTTTCGGCATAAATATAATTGGCGACAATCGAACTGAAAGCGAAAAGCAGCAGCACCGTGGCGACCAGACCCGGCCCCCAGCTACCAATGAGATCGCCCATCGCGTGCTGCATGGTTTGAATACCGCTGACCACATTATCGCGGTTTTCGCGCGGCGCCAGCAGGATAATTACCGCGCTGGCCGTACAGATAACAATGGTATCTATAAAGACGCCAATCATCTGTACAATGCCCTGCGCCGCCGGATGCGGAGGCCATGAGGCCGCGGCTGCGGCGGCGTTTGGCGTTGAACCCATCCCCGCTTCGTTGGAAAACATCCCGCGCTGAAACCCGCCGGTAAGCGCCTGGCTAATGGTATAGCCCACCGCGCCCGCCGCCGCTTCCTGCCAGCCGAAAGCGCAGCGGAAGATGGTTTCAAAAACCGCCGGCAGGGCAGCGAAGTGCCAGAGGCCAATCAACAGGCTGGCGCCGACCCACAGCAGGGCCATCAGCGGGACAAACCACTGCATCAATCGCGCCACGCCGCGTAAACCGCGGACGATAATCAACAGCGTCGCGGCTGCCAGCGCGGCGCCGACGGCGACCATCGGTAAATCGAAAGCATAGGCCATAGCGTGCGCCACCGAGTTAGCCTGCACGGTATTGAAGATAACCCCATAGGCCAGCAGCAGCAGGATCGAGAAGACCACGCCCATCCAGCGCATCTCAAGTCCGCGGGCCATATACCACGCCGGGCCGCCGCGGAACTGGCCTGCGCTATCGCGCTCTTTGTACAGCTGGGCAAGCGAGCATTCGGCGAAGCTACTGGCCATGCCGAGTAGTGCGGAGACCCACATCCAGAACACGGCGCCGGGGCCGCCAGCGGCAATCGCTAACGCCACGCCCGCCAGGTTACCGCTGCCGACGCGAGCCGCCAGACTGGTGCACAGCGCCTGAAAAGACGTTAATCCGCCGGGCTGCGGACGAAGGCTTTTTTTAAGACTTTTGCCAAACTGGCGAATATAACGGAACTGAATAAACTCCGTTCGCCAGGTGAACCAAATACCGGCGCCCAGTAACAGATAAATCATTACCGAGCCCCAGAGTATTTCATTGATAAACGAGAGAAAATCAGGCATTAAACGTCCTCTTGTCCATGCCGGCGCGCGGTGTAAGCGCTACCACTCCGGTGACAATCCTTTAGCATTCAGATAATTAATATGTCGAGTTTATCACACTCTGCGCTCTTGCATTGTCGGCGGTTGCGCTGACCCTATGGCGTGTTATCATCTTGGCAGACCGGTTACATCCCCTTAACTGCTGTTTAAGAGAAACACTATCATGACGGATAAATTGACTTCTCTGCGTCAGTACACCACTGTCGTAGCTGACACCGGAGATATCGCGGCAATGAAGCTGTATCAGCCTCAGGATGCCACCACCAACCCTTCTTTGATCCTCGGCGCGGCTCAGATCCCTGAGTACCGTAAGCTGATTGACGACGCTGTTGCCTGGGCTCGCGGCCAGAGCAGCGATCGCGCGCAGCAGATTATCGATGCTTCCGACAAACTGGCGGTGAACATCGGTCTCGAAATCCTTAAACTGATCCCGGGCCGTATTTCTACCGAAGTTGATGCCCGTCTGTCCTACGACACCGACGCCTCTATCGCGAAAGCGAAACGCCTGATCAAACTGTATAACGATGCCGGTATCGGCAACGATCGTATCCTGATCAAACTGGCTTCGACCTGGCAGGGCATTCGCGCCGCTGAGCAGCTGGAAAAAGAAGGCATCAACTGTAACCTGACCCTGCTGTTCTCCTTCGCTCAGGCTCGCGCTTGCGCTGAAGCGGGCGTCTTCCTGATTTCTCCGTTCGTTGGTCGTATCCTCGACTGGTACAAAGCGAACACGGATAAGAAAGAGTACGCGCCGGCAGAAGATCCGGGCGTGGTTTCCGTTAGCGAAATCTACGAGTACTACAAGCAGCACGGTTATGAAACCGTCGTGATGGGCGCAAGCTTCCGTAACGTTGGCGAAATCCTTGAGCTGGCCGGTTGCGACCGTCTGACCATCGCCCCTGCGCTGCTGAAAGAGCTGGCAGAAAGCGAAGGCGCTGTCGAACGTAAACTGGCGTTCAGCGGCGAAGTCAAAGCGCGTCCGGAACGCATTACTGAATCCCAGTTCCTGTGGCAGCACAACCAGGATCCGATGGCGGTAGACAAACTGGCGGAAGGTATCCGTAAGTTTGCCATCGACCAGGAAAAACTGGAAAAAATGATCGGCGACCTGCTGTAATCATCCCAGCGTGACCGGGCTACCGGTCACGCTACTTCTTTTGAATCCTGTCTGTAATTCTCTCCAGCGTGTATCATTCCGCTTAATTGCACTATTTGAACGGAATGAATATGAATAAATTACGCATCGGCTTAGTTTCTATTTCTGACCGCGCCTCCAGCGGCGTTTACCAGGACAAAGGTATTCCTGCGTTGGAAGAGTGGCTGTCGCGTGCGCTGACAACGCCCTTTGAACTACAGACACGCCTGATCCCTGATGAACAGCCCATCATTGAACAAACGCTGTGCGAGCTGGTTGACGAGATGGGCTGTCATCTGGTGTTAACCACCGGCGGCACCGGCCCGGCGCGCCGTGATGTGACTCCGGACGCAACTTTAGCGATTGCCGATCGCGTCATGCCCGGTTTCGGCGAGCAAATGCGTCAGGTTAGCCTACACTTTGTGCCGACGGCTATCCTATCCCGGCAGGTTGGCGTCATCCGCAAGCAGGCGCTGATCCTTAACCTGCCTGGCCAACCGAAAGCGATTCAGGAGACTCTTGAAGGAGTTAAAGACGCGGAAGGTAAGGTGCTGGTGCATGGTGTTTTTGCAAGTGTACCTTATTGTGTACAGTTGCTTGAGGGGCCGTATGTGGAGACGGAAGCCAGCGTTGTAGCAGCTTTTCGCCCGAAAAGCGCACGACGTGAAACTTTATCCTGAATTTAATGCATTGCTGATATAACCTGCATTGCCGGTGGTGTGCTGTTTTATTTACGGTATAGTGTTTTTTACTTTACATATTGCGTAATATTACTGCGGACGAAGCGCCAGTTATGTCACAACACACCCGAGCACTGAATCGACAGGATTATAAAACTCTGACGCTGGCCGCCCTCGGCGGGGCGCTGGAGTTTTATGACTTCATTATCTTTGTCTTCTTCGCCGCCGTCGTCGGCGAACTGTTCTTCCCCGCCGATATTCCGGAATGGCTACGTCAGGTACAGACCTTCGGTATTTTCGCCGCGGGTTATCTGGCGCGTCCTCTTGGCGGCATTATCATGGCCCATTTTGGCGACCTGGTCGGCCGCAAGAAAATGTTTACGCTTAGCATTCTGCTCATGGCGCTGCCGACGCTGGCGATCGGTCTGCTGCCGACTTATGCCTCTATGGGCATCGTTGCGCCGCTGCTATTACTGCTCATGCGTATTTTACAAGGGGCGGCGATTGGCGGCGAAGTGCCGGGCGCCTGGGTCTTTGTAGCCGAACATGTCCCGGAAAAACGCATCGGTATCGCCTGCGGCACCCTGACCGCGGGGTTGACCGTTGGGATCCTGTTAGGTTCGGTGGTGGCGACGCTTATCAACACCAGCATGACGCCGCAGGGTATCCACGACGGCGGCTGGCGTATTCCTTTCCTGCTGGGCGGCGTTTTTGGCCTGGTGGCGATGTACCTGCGTCGTTGGCTACAGGAGACGCCGATATTTCTTGAGATGCAACAGCGCAAAGCGCTGGCGCAGGAGTTGCCGGTGAAGGCGGTGGCGCTTAAGCACCAGAAGGCCGTCATCGTTTCGATGTTGCTCACCTGGCTGCTTTCCGCCGGCGTGGTGGTAGTGATCCTGATGTCGCCGGTCTGGCTGCAAAAACATTATGGCTTTGCGCCGGCGATTACCCTGCAGGCCAATAGCATCGCCACGATTATGCTGTGTATCGGCTGTTTACTCGCCGGTCTGGCGGCAGACCGATTCGGCGCCAGCCGCACTTTTATTGTCGGTAGTCTGCTGTTGGCGGCCGCCAGTTGGGCCTTTTACCACCTTTCCGGCGCCAGCCCGCAGCGGCTGTTCCTGCTGTATGGCACGGTTGGATTGTGCGTCGGCGTGGTGGGGGCGGTACCTTACGTAATGGTGCGCGCCTTCCCGGCGGAAGTGCGTTTCACCGGCATCTCGTTTTCCTACAATCTGTCATACGCCATTTTCGGCGGCCTGACGCCGATTGCCGTCACCATGTTGATGGGGGTCTCGCCGATGGCGCCGGCCTGGTACGTACTGGCGCTGTCTCTGATGGGGCTGGGTTTAGGTATTTGGCTGCGTCAGGGGTTGACGACGCAGGCGGTTTTACCGCAAGGAGAACTGCAGCGTTAAATTTAACGCCGCCGCCCGGTTTGCGGGCGGCGGCAGGCCATTAGCGTGGTTCGCCAATCGGCAGAACGGTGCGCCCGAACTGCTCGTTCAACACTTCACCCATCGCCAGGTAAATAGCGCTCGCGCCGCATACCAGGCCAATCCAGCCGGCAATTTTAACAATGCCTTCGTTATCGACCAGGTGGCCAATCGCCAGCAGCGCGAACAGCACCGTCAGGCTCAGGAAGACGAACTGCAGCATGCGCGCGGCTTTCAGCGTGCCGAAGAACATGAACAACGTAAAGATACCCCACAGGCCAAGATACATGCCCAGGAAATGCGGGTTCGGCGCATCAGCCAGACCCATTTTCGGCATCAGGAGGATCGCGACCAACGTCAGCCAGAAGGAGCCGTAGGACGTAAAAGCGGTTAAACCAAAGGTGTTGCCTTTTTTATACTCGAGCAGGCCGGCAAAAATTTGCGCAATGCCGCCGTAAAAAATGCCCATCGCCAGGATAGCTACATCGAATGCGAAAAGGCCGCTATTCGCCAGGTTAAGCAGAATAGTGGTCATGCCAAAGCCCATAAGGCCCAGCGGTGCCGGATTAGCCAACTTAGTGTTGCCCATAATTCCTCAAAATAATGATTAGAAAGGGAAGCATTACCCCGCCACTTGCGGTGGGGCGCGGCATAATAATGAGGCGCGTGGTTACTGTCTATGATCTGGCGGGGTATTTTTCAGCAATTTACCTTACGCCGCGATAATCGCGAACTCTTCGCCGAACATGTGCGATATCCGATGAATATGTTCTTATTTACTATTTATGTTTTGTATGAGTTATGGCGACTATTTTGCCCGGCTGGCGTGTTGTTTACTCTCGCGTCTGTGTTTTGCCATAAAAATTTTTTTTGGCTTGCCCCTTGATGAAAACCAGGGCGACCCCATCTTGTAGTCAACCGCAGTGAAGAACCTGAAAAAAAATGATGTCAGGGCAGTTGAAACCGCACGTTTCGCCCTTATTACAGGTTCACAACCACATGTTGATCGAATTTTTAGTGGAGACGTTTAGATGGGTAAAATTATTGGTATCGACCTGGGTACTACCAACTCTTGTGTAGCGATTATGGATGGCACTACCGCTCGCGTGCTGGAGAACGCCGAAGGCGATCGCACCACGCCTTCTATTATTGCCTATACCCAGGATGGTGAAACTCTGGTTGGTCAGCCGGCTAAACGTCAGGCAGTGACAAACCCGCAAAACACCCTGTTTGCGATTAAACGCCTGATTGGTCGCCGCTTCCAGGATGAAGAAGTTCAGCGTGACGTTTCCATCATGCCGTACAAAATCGTTGCCGCAGATAATGGCGACGCCTGGCTTGATGTGAAAGGCACCAAAACCGCACCGCCGCAGATTTCTGCTGAAGTGCTGAAGAAAATGAAGAAAACCGCTGAAGATTACCTGGGTGAGCCGGTAACTGAAGCTGTTATCACCGTACCTGCGTACTTCAACGATGCTCAGCGTCAGGCAACCAAAGATGCCGGCCGTATCGCGGGTCTGGAAGTCAAACGTATCATCAACGAACCAACTGCCGCTGCGCTGGCTTACGGTCTGGATAAAGAAGTCGGCAACCGTACTATCGCGGTATACGACCTCGGTGGCGGTACCTTCGATATCTCTATTATCGAAATCGACGAAGTTGACGGCGAAAAAACCTTCGAAGTTCTGGCAACCAACGGTGATACCCACCTGGGTGGTGAAGACTTCGATACTCGTCTGATCAACTACCTCGTTGACGAGTTTAAGAAAGAGCAGGGCATTGACCTGCGCAACGACCCGCTGGCGATGCAGCGTCTGAAAGAAGCCGCAGAAAAAGCGAAAATTGAGCTGTCTTCCGCTCAGCAGACCGACGTTAACCTGCCGTATATCACCGCAGACGCGACCGGTCCGAAACACATGAACATTAAAGTGACTCGCGCGAAACTGGAAAGCCTGGTTGAAGATCTGGTTAACCGTTCCATCGAGCCGCTGAAAGTTGCCCTGCAGGATGCCGGTCTGTCCGTTTCCGATATCAACGACGTGATCCTCGTTGGTGGTCAGACTCGTATGCCGATGGTGCAGAAGAAAGTTGCTGAGTTCTTTGGTAAAGAACCGCGTAAAGACGTTAACCCGGATGAAGCTGTGGCTATCGGCGCAGCGGTTCAGGGTGGTGTACTGACTGGTGAAGTTAAAGACGTTCTGCTGCTGGACGTTACCCCGCTGTCGCTGGGTATCGAAACCATGGGCGGCGTGATGACCGCGCTTATCAGCAAAAACACCACGATCCCGACCAAGCACAGCCAGGTGTTCTCTACTGCGGAAGACAACCAGTCCGCGGTAACCATCCATGTGCTGCAGGGTGAGCGTAAACGCGCTTCTGATAACAAATCTCTGGGTCAGTTCAACCTGGATGGTATTAACCCAGCGCCGCGCGGTATGCCGCAGATCGAAGTAACCTTCGATATCGATGCTGACGGTATCCTGCACGTTTCCGCGAAAGATAAAAATAGCGGTAAAGAGCAGAAGATCACCATCAAGGCTTCTTCCGGTCTGAATGAAGAAGAAATTCAGAAAATGGTTCGCGAAGCGGAAGCTAACGCTGAATCTGACCGTAAGTTCGAAGAGCTGGTTCAGACCCGTAACCAGGGCGACCATCTGCTGCACAGCACTCGTAAGCAGGTTGAAGAAGCAGGCGACAAACTGCCGGCTGATGACAAAACTGCAATCGAGTCTGCGCTGACCGCACTGGAAGCTTCCCTGAAAGGTGAAGACAAAGCGGACATCGAAGCGAAGATGCAGGCGTTGGCCCAGGCTTCCCAGAAGCTGATGGAAATCGCTCAGCAGCAACACGCTCAGCAGCAGGCTGGCGGCGCTGACGCTCAAGAGAACAGCGCGAAGGACGACGATGTTGTCGACGCTGAGTTCGAAGAAGTGAAAGACAAAAAATAATCGCCCTTTGAACGGGTAAAACACTGGCACGGGCGAAGAGGTTTCCTCTCCGCCCGTGCACGCATGTTAAGGGGCTGAAAAACACCAATGGCAAAGCAAGATTATTACGAGATTTTGGGCGTTTCCAAAACAGCGGAAGAGCGTGAAATCAAAAAGGCGTATAAGCGCCTGGCCATGAAGTATCACCCGGACCGTAACCAGGGTGACAAAGAGGCCGAAGCCAAATTTAAAGAAATCAAAGAAGCGTATGAAGTCCTGACTGATGCCCAGAAACGTGCAGCCTACGATCAGTACGGCCACGCCGCGTTTGAACAAGGCGGCATGGGCGGCGGCGGTTTCGGCGGCGGCTTCGGCGGCGGCGCGGATTTCAGCGATATCTTTGGCGACGTGTTCGGCGATATCTTCGGCGGCGGTCGTGGCCGTCAACGCGCGGCGCGCGGTGCAGATTTACGTTACAACATGGAATTAACGCTGGAAGAAGCGGTCCGTGGCGTCACTAAAGAAATCCGCATCCCGACGCTGGAAGAGTGCGATGTTTGCCACGGCAGCGGCGCCAAATCCGGTACTCAGCCGCAGACCTGTCCGACCTGTCATGGTTCCGGTCAGGTTCAGATGCGCCAGGGATTCTTTGCCGTTCAGCAAACCTGTCCGCACTGTCAGGGGCGCGGTACGCTTATCAAAGATCCATGCAACAAGTGTCACGGTCACGGTCGCGTTGAAAAAACCAAAACACTGTCGGTGAAAATCCCGGCTGGCGTCGATACCGGCGATCGCATTCGTCTGGCTGGCGAAGGTGAAGCCGGCGAGCATGGCGCTCCGGCGGGCGATCTGTACGTTCAGGTTCAGGTCAAACAGCACGCGATCTTCGAGCGTGAAGGGAATAATCTGTACTGCGAAGTACCGATCAACTTCACCATGGCTGCGCTTGGCGGCGAGATTGAAGTACCGACGCTGGATGGCCGCGTTAACCTGAAAGTGCCTGGCGAAACGCAAACCGGCAAACTGTTCCGCATGCGCGGCAAGGGCGTGAAGTCCGTACGCGGCGGCGCTCAGGGCGATCTGCTGTGTCGCGTGGTGGTGGAAACGCCGGTGGGTCTTAACGATAAGCAGAAGCAATTGTTGAAAGAGCTGCAGGAAACTTTCGGTGGTCCGACGGGTGAGAAAAACAGCCCGCGTTCCAAAAGCTTCTTCGATGGCGTAAAAAAATTCTTCGATGATTTAACGCGTTAATTGCGTTAAATTACGTTATTAGCACAAGCCTGAACATCCTGTTCAGGCTTTTTTCTGCCCTAGCCTCAGCCTTGAATAGAGACGCTATACTTTGTTTAGCATGTCCGGGTTTGATTTATTTTGAGTATTATCTATATTGCTTTTTTCGATAAAAGAGGCTGACAGTGGATGGGATCGAAAGGTGCCAATAAGGGCTTTGATTATAATTTAATCAAGGTTCTTGACGCTGTCATTTCGGCAGGTAATGCCGCGAAGGCGGCGAAAAAATTGGCCATTACTCCTGCCGCGGTCTCTCTGGCATTAAGACGACTACAAAACTTCTATCATCAGGAGCTGTTTGTCAGAAGTAAAGATGGTTTACTGCCAACAGCGAAAGCACTCGAGATCCACCATAGTTTTCGCCAGGCCATGTTGCTTGTCGATAATACCTTTCTGACAGAAAACAAGGATGATGATACCCGGATTACGATCCTTGGTAGCGACTTCATCGAAAGTTATTACCTTTCCCAACTGTACGGCAGCGCGCTTTTTGAACAGGGCGTGATCAATCATTTTTCATCCCGCAATATTAGCCGCGATAAAGCTAAAGAGCTTCTACTGACGGCACAATGCGATTTATCGATTGGTTCTGAGCCGTTGGTTGAACCTGGGCTCGATAATCAAATGATTGATAGCTTCAGAAATTTCGTCTGTATTTGTGCCAAGGGCCATTTGTTCAGCGAACTGTCGCAGCTTTCTTTACATCAGTTCTACTCTTCCCGCCATGCCATGTATCAACCCGGCATTTCTTCTCCTTCCATCATCACTGATAACGGATTATTTAAAGATGATGTTTATTATGACGGCTCACGTACCATGGGCTATTGCAGCGATTCTATCACCGGACTGGTTGGCATGGTAGAAAGAACCGCGTTGATTGCATTATTGCCTTTAAAGCTGGCGCTATTTTATAAAAATCAGCGTAAATACGATATAAATTTTATCCAACCGCCACCTGAATTGATGTTTAAGTCCGTGCAGGTTTATGCTTCATGGAACAAAAATAGTAGAAATATATCAGCGATAAATGAAACAGTTTCCATGTTACATACGCTGTCATCATTCAGACGGTAAGTTCCATCATCTTACCGTCATTAATATGATGTGGTTAGTCTTGATATTCTTTGATTACCTTTCCCCAGTTACGCCACTTACACTCCTGATGAATCTTTTTTTACTTTAGTTATGCAGGAGCGATTATGTCTATACCTAATCATTTAGAAACAACGGAAGTTGTATTACTGGAAGTAGAGATACTTCTGACCATTATTTCTATCGGCGCCTGGGGGGGATTCGTCAGTTTCCTTCTCCGTAAAAATAAGGAAGACAGTGGCGAAGCACATCAGGGAATTATGAACTGCCTGACCCAGGTGGTGATATCTTGTTTTACCAGTTTTCTCCTTAGCGCTATCGCTATCGAAAAAGGATTTAGCTTTAATATGGTGCTGTTAGCCGCAGGGTTAGGCGGTGTTTTTGCCGGTCCAATTTTAAAAATACTGGGTGAGAAAGTAAAAAATACGCTTGGCGGTACTAAGCTCAAGTAGTATTACTACGTAATAAAAGGCTCATCCTTGAGTCTTTTATTACAGATTAGTGCGCCTCAACTATGTCACCCGGTTTTTAAGCCAGCCGTAAATGAACTCTTCATTTTGTCGATGATTCTCGCTGATCTCCAGGTAATAAGCCCCCTGGCTGCAGTTTAGCGCTTTGACTAACACCTGTTCTCCTTCTTTACCTCGTCGCGTTAAATAGCAATTCAGCGCATTCAGGGTTCGCGGGCCAATGTTGCCATCTGTTTTTATATCCGGGTAGTATTGCTGCTCGCGATTCATCACGTTAAGCCAGCGCTGTAGCCACATACAGGGGTGGTGAGGACCAATATTCACTGCCGCGTCGCACAGCTCAAATGCTACTGACCAGGAGAGTTGCGATACCTGCTCAAAGCCGGGTTTGATCCAGTAATCGGTCTCCAGAATCGCATAGGCCTCATTGTGAGAAAGTTCGCTCATCTTTCCCTGGTAACCGTGCGCTCGCGCCGTTGCTTCTGTGATGCCCCAGTTAGTCTCGCCGCCTTTATCCTTAGGATTGGCGCTATAGCCGCCTTCCAGTCCGAGGATTCCATCAATAATTGGATTCATTTTATTCTCCCTGAATTAATGAATGTGCATGTACATCATTGTACCCAGCGTGACGGAAAAGACGGTGGTTAGCGCCGCCAGCGTTTTACGGAAAAACTGCTTTCTGACTTTTGGTTTCCTGGGCTCGACTTTTTCAATGGTAATGTCTTTGTTGACCTGCAGCCCCTGGCGCGGGATGGTAATGAAAAGATCGTTTATACCGAGTGCTTTGAGATCTCGTCTGATTAAATACAGTATCTGCGTTAGATTGGCATCATTCACAAAATGACTTCTGCTACCCCATAACTCATTGGTGATTTTCTGCCGTTCGATAATCTCCAGATGAGCGTTTTCAATAATGAAACTAAGACATTTAGAACGCATTGCCGTCATTCGAATAACTTGCGAATTTGAGCTCGTTCTTAGTTCATATTTCTGTTCGTTGTAGATGCAGTTGTTATTGATGAGATAAGTTTTCATAACGTCTTCCTTTAGATTTGCACATCCTGATTGTCGTCGATGAATATATTGCACAAGAAATGGCTTAATCCATTTTTTGTCATCGGTTTTATTGTAGTGTTGTTTGTTGGGGAGACCTCTGTCACATAATCTCATGTAAGTTAAATGACAATTAATTACTACCTAAATTATATTTAATATGCTGTTTGTTTTTTATTCTTCAGGTGGGTTTGATGGCCTCTCTGACCCAATGATGTCGTGCTGATGTTCCTCATTGAGGTCTCAGTGAAATAATTATTTGGCGTTGATTAATTGCTGATGCTTTGTGATTAGCCAATTTTTCATGAGTCATGGATTATTGGTCTCGCAGAACGAACTGCGATAATTTTTAAACTTAAAAGGAAATTTAAAATGGCTACCAGCAAACTGATTAAAGGCGATACTCTTACCGAAACCAGCAACGCCGCTGATGGTTTTAATCCAGCAACTGAAGTTAGCAACTATAGCTATACTTCAGCGCGTGTCGCAAAGCCGGTCTATAACAAATATAAAGCAGCAACCACGAAGCCGAAGGTATTTGGCTATTATACCGACTGGTCTCAGTATGATGGTCGTCTGGAAGGGGATGACTCTAAAGATAACCGCGGTCGCGGCTATGACCTGACCAATATCTCACCGACCGCTTACGATAAAATTATTGTCGGCTTCGTTGGCGTGACTGGTTTCCATAAAATTGATGGCCAGTATCGCGACGTGGTGGCCGAAGGCGCTGAGAAGTGCGGCAAAGTCAAATATGAACCAACCTTCCTGGATCCGTGGGGTGACTTCCAGTCCTACATTAACGTTGGTCACAGCGTCAGCGGCTGGGATGTCGATCCGAAAACCGTAACCCAGGAGAATACCAAAGGCCTGCTCGGCGGCCTGCGTGACCTGCAGGCGAAAGCCAAACAGCAGGGCCACAACCTGGTGCTGTCCATGAGCATCGGCGGCTGGACTATGAGTAACGGCTTCCATGAAACCGCGGCATCTGATTCCGCACGTAAAACCTTCGCTAAAGGCGTGGTGAAGCTGTTCAAACAGTTCCCGATGTTCAGCGAAGTGGATATCGACTGGGAATACCCGAATGCCGAAGGCGCGGGCAACCCTTGCGGCCCGGAAGATGGCGAAAACTACGCCCTGCTGATTGGCGAACTGCGTAAGCAGCTGGATTCCGCCAACCTGAGCAACGTGAAAATCTCCATTGCCAGCTCCGCGGTGGTGAAGACTTTCGATTATTCCAACGTCAAAGCGCTGATTAATGCTGGCCTGTACGGCATCAACCTGATGACCTATGACTTCTTCGGCACTCCGTGGGCGGAAACCGTTGCTCATCACACTAACCTGAAGGCGCTGGAAGAGGGCGGCTGGGGTGTAAACACTATTGTGGAACATCTGCT
Organism: Klebsiella sp. 141240; assembly: GCF_050600805.1. NCBI lineage: Bacteria > Pseudomonadati > Pseudomonadota > Gammaproteobacteria > Enterobacterales > Enterobacteriaceae > Klebsiella > Klebsiella sp. 141240. The sequence continues at coordinate 154,096 of NZ_JAQIRK010000011.1, forward strand.
GTCTGAAGGTTTCCCGGCCGAAAATATCAACATTGGTTATGCCGGCTATACCCGTAACGGCCGTAACGTTGAGCTGGAGTCGCTGTCTCCGCTGAAAGGTACCTATAACCCGGGTAACGGGGATACCACGGGTACTTTCGAGTCCGGCACTAATGAATGGTATGACGTGATCTACAACTACCTGGATCTGGAAAACCAGAAGGGCCGTAACGGCTTCAACGTTTATACCGATCAGGTTGCTGACGCTGACTATCTCTACAACCCGGAATCCAAACTGTTTATGTCGCTGGATACGCCGCGCACCGTGAAAGCCAAAGGCGAATACGCGGCGAAGCTGGGTCTGGGCGGCATGTTCACCTGGACTATCGACCAGGACAACGGCGTGTTGGTCAATGCGGCGCGTGAAGGGCTGGGTTATGAAATTGAGTCAGAAACTATCGATATGGACCCGTTCTACTTCGACGGCATCAACGTTGAAAAAGATGAATCTGCTGAAGACGATAAGAAAACGGACGTCAACCATGCGCCGAAAGCGGCTATTGAGCTGCTGGTAGTGGGCGGTTCTACCGTTCAGCTGTCCGGCGCCGGTTCTTCCGATGAAGATAAAGACGAGTTGACCTTTAGCTGGGGCGTACCGTCTGAAATTAACGTCGCGGATAAAACGGCGGAAGTAATTGAGTTCGTCGTGCCTGAGGTAAGTGCGAAGACGGCATTCCAGTTCACTCTTTTCGTACGTGACTGCTACAACGAACCTTCAACTCAACAGCGTTTTGTACTGACTGTGGTTCCGGCAGCTGCCCAGGTTGAACCAACACCGGCTGATGAAGAAGATGAAACCGACGTGATTCCGGTTCCCGACGAGGATACCAAACCGGCTGAAGATGACTCCTCTTCCGATGAGGCGGCTGACCATGATGCGCCATATGCGCTGTGGGATGCTAACGCTGTTTATGGCGCAATCTGGGGTACCTTCGAAATTGTTAGCTGGAATGGTCACAACTACCAGGTGAAATGGTGGTCCCAGGGCGAACAGCCTGACCTGAACTGCGGTCAGAGCGGCACATGGACTGACTTAGGCGCCTACTAATACATCTCTCTTTTAATGGCGTATTGGGCTCTATAGCAAAGCCCCGGTTTACCGGGGCTTTTTTCCACCAGGGAATGAGGAATCGAGTTGATGACCGTTGTAATTAAAAATAGCCAGATTGATGTGAATAGTTGGTACCAGAAAGTCACGTTAACCTTCACAAACGAAAGTAATCGAACTGTGGATCTGAACCAGGCGGCGATTAGCTTTACCGCCTCCGGACATCCGGATCCGTGGGGGAATACGGGAGGCACGCTGAAAGGGGATCGTTCATTAACGTTGCGTGACACCGCCCAGGGAACCCTGGAATTCAATGAAATCATTATAAACAACAGCAGCGAGCTGCTACTGCCGGCTGGGGAAAGCGGTACTCTATTCTTTAGCCTGGCGGCCACCCAGGTACCGGTAAAATTATCTACCTTCGCTCTGACTCTGGCGGCTTCCGATAGCGATGACGCCGCTGATGAGCTTGAACCAGTCCCTGAAGCGCCCGTCGATGATTCAGCTGATGAGCTTGAACCAGAACCTGAAGCGCCTGCGGATGATTCAGCTGATGAGGTTGAACCAGAACCTGAAACGCCCGCCGCCGACGCGATTACCGGTACAGGACTGACCCTGGTTTCCGGAGAGGTGAACGCGTCCAGCTGGTATCAACGCATGGCCCTGACGTTGACGAATCAGTATTCGCAGTCTGTCGATATTAATCAGCTGAAATTAGGCTTCACCGCGACAGCGCATCCCGATCCGTACAGCCCATTTAGCGGTACCATGCTGGGTAACCAGGCGGTAATGCTGGCCAGCGACGGCGGCTGGCCGACAGAAAAAAATACCATCACCATCAATAACGACGGCGAGTATCTGTTGGCTGCTGGCAAATCGGCGGTACTGGAGTTTTATCTTTCGGCCACACAAACGCCCGTCGTGCTGAATGACCTGACGGCGACGCTGGCGCATGACCCGGGACGCCAGGGACAAATTATTCTGCAATTCCCGGCGCAGGCGCAGAGCACCTCGCTGAAGCCGGAAATTGAGCTGCGGTACTCTGATGGCCGTCAGCAGCGCTTCGCCGGGGAATGGGGCGCGACGCTAACCATCGGCGATCTGAGCGCCGGCAGCTACGGTATTACGGTACTGGAACTGTGTAACGACGAGATGAGAATTTCGCCCGTGACAGAAAGCTATACGCTGGAACTTGCTTCAGGTAACGCCGTTGAGCGCTGTCAGATTGCTTATCAGCCAGCGGTGACCTTTGCCGCGATCGAGTTGCTGCTGGCGGACGATGAACTGGAAGGCGCGGAAGTCGTTGTTGAGCTATGGTCGGAGGCGGGCGTGTGCGAAAGAACACTGACGCTGATGGCGAATCAACCGCAGCGCGTTACCCAGCTCCTGGCGAATCATCAATATGCTATCTGCCTGCAGCCGACGACCATGAACAACCAGTTGCTCACGACCGCAGCGCAGCCTGCAACCATTGTGCCGATGGCCGGCATGACGATGCAGGTGAACGTAGCATTACAAAAAACGCCCGTTGCGAGCGACGCCTTTGTTGAGGTCGCGGTAACGGTATTAGGCTTACCACAGGGGACGGCCGCGCAGCGCTATCGTTTCTGCTGCGGCGGCTATCAGTATAGTTTCGTGCTGGAAAGCGATACTCGTCAGCAGAAACTGCCGCTGCGTTTATCTGCCGGGGAATATAGCGTACAGGTAGCGGATGTATATATCGCCGGTACGCCTTGGCGTTGCGACGTCAGCGCGCCATTGCGTTTACTACAAAGCGTCAATAACGTCGCGCTTGAGTTTATCCAGGGCGTTCCGCTGCAGGTAAAAGGCTGGCCGAATTATCTGGCGCACGGCGGCGTGACGGTGAATGCGGCAGAGACGACCGATCTGTATCGCAATGTGCCTTGCAGCGCGCTGTTTAAATACGATGGTTTTGATGGCGGCGGCGATCCGATTCCGGCGGCGGAAGTGGACAGCAATGGCGATGGTTTCCTGGATTATGCTTCGCTACCGATCCACAAAACCGTGCCGCTGGTTCGCGAGATAGAAGCCGAAGCGGGTCGCGCGGTGATGCCGGTGATGGTGGTCTATACCGCCAATGCCAGCGGCGGCAGCGCGGTATCGGATCTGCAGGATGAGCAGCGTTTACGCAACCACTTTGGTAACTTCATTACCCAGTGCCTGGCGGCACAATCCTGGAAAGATGACCAGCATCCGGTTCCGGCAACCTTCGTCCTGAATCCGGACTTCCTGGGCGCTATGCAGCAGGAGCCTTATGGCTATACCGCGTTGCGTAAAGCCAATAGCGTGCAGGTGAATGTACAACTGGCGGCGGCGATCAATGCGCTCCCTGCGATTCCAGGTTTCAGCGCGCCGGCGCTGCCGACCTTCAGCAACGATTTGTATGGCTACGTACAGGCGATTAACTATATCGTTCGCCAGTTCGCGCCTGATATCGCTTTTGGCTGGCAGACCAACGTTTGGGCGACGGGCACGGCAGATTGGCTGCTGCGCGCCAACGCCGCACCGCGTGAACAAGGGGCGGCGATTGCTGAATTCATTAATGAATTGGGCGTATACAGCGGCGATTATGCGCCAGACTTTATCGCATTTGATAAATTCGAACGCGACTGCTTCAGCCCGGATGCCCTGGCCCACTACGGCTGGAACGCCAGCTGCTGGTTTAACTATCTGGGCATGGTGAAGGAGGCCGCCAGAGCGTTGCAAAAACCGGCGATGCTGTGGCAGATACCCGGCGGCCATATGCCGACGGTTGCGGAAGGGGCCAGTAAAATCGCTGCGGCGCATTTTGCATCCGGCGGTACGTTCTTCATGGGGGACTCGCGGATTGGCAGCGATATCAACGCCATTACCCCGGCGCTGTTAAATACCGCGGTGAACAGCACCACGTATGGTGTTGCGACGGTGGGGGATTTTCTGCGTCAGGATGAGGGATACGATTGGAGCCAGATGCAGGCGCTAAATCTGCCGGACTATAACGTTTTTGCCGTGCTGTGGGGCGGCGGTTCGACGGTCAGTATCACCACTATCCATTCCAATGGTGAAGATGGCGGTTGGTTGGCGGAGAAAATGGCGGAGTACTACGCGGCTCCGCGATATTTTAGTTAATTGATCTTTATTTCATGTAGCGTAAAGGCGGTGATTCAGTGGAGGTACTATTCTGGATCGCCGCCTTTCTCTTTCTTGTTATATCATAAGAAATAATTTCATTTGTTATAGTGTGTAATGTTAAAAATGCTTAATAATATTTTGAGATCTTTGTTGGTTATTTGTTTGAGGATTATCTTATTTGATTAATGATTGATTATTTGTGCTTTCATTATACATTTATTCTATATTTAGTATTTATTTATTATTAATTGCAGGCTAACTAATGTGCGTATATCTTTATTTCTCATATGATTATGGATTTTTAATGAAGATATAATGAAATTAAATGGTTTCGAAAATGATAATGAGAATGCCTTGCACTCATATATTTTCTCCCAGCAGGCTAAACCTCATGCGGCGATTGATGCTTTATTTTCTGCACTCTTGCCCTTCGGCAAACCTTTCGTCGTGCAACCGGGTGAAGAGTTTTCGCTGTATACGAAACAAAGTAGCCGCATTGTGTTGCTGGAGTCCGGTATCTTCTCAATTTGCCGCAGCGACAGAGGGCTGAATGTGTTGTCGGTTTTTGCCCCGTCAATCGCAGGACTGATTGATAGCTACGGTCTGACTTACGATGTTCCCACTCGCCCGGAACATTTTTTGATTGCGGAAACAGAATGCTGTGGTCGCGCGGTTTCGCTAGCGGATTTTATTAAGGTGACGGACGAATGCAATCTTTGGCACGATGTGGCTCGTTTTCTCGCCTATCGTCTGATGGTGATGAACGTTCGCGATCGGGAACTGGTTGGCGTTGACTCTTATCTCAAGGTTCGTGCGTTATTAATCGAAATTGCCGCCTACAGCGACGAATATCGTCAGAGCATTAATGTCCTGAATTTTATTCAACGACGAACCGGAATATCACGAAGCCGTACCATGAAGTTACTTTCTGAATTGAGGAAGGGCGGTTATATCAATATAGATGGTGGGCGTTTGTTAGGGGTTAAGAAACTACCGTTGGCTTACTAATTGCCGCTTTAAATAACAAAGCAAATAAATTATTTACTGCAAAAACATGTAGTTAAGATGAGTCCTATAAAAACAGCCATTGTAGATTGCAACTCCCTGGCCAATTTATAATAATTAAATAACGGCAGAAATTTACTTCCCATTAGCGCTTATAAATCAGTGCAGGGCTTGCTATTCATTGAATATAGTATTTCTGTACGCTACAACTTTTAACGTTTTTTGCGCCCGGTACCAGCAAGAGATCTCTGTGAAGAGGGCTCGGTATTAAAATTCGTTATTAATTCTATTTTCGACTTGTGTATTTAAAAGGTTATTTATGAAAAAACATCTTTTAGCGATGGCAATAACCGCCATGGCGGCGGGCGGTATGACCTGCGCAGCTAATGCGGATACTTCGACGGTTTCCGGCGGTACGGTGAATTTTACGGGGCAGGTTGTGAATGCTGCATGCTCCGTTTCTGCTGACTCTATCGATCAGACCGTAATCCTGAGCCAGGTTCGCACCAGCAAACTGACGGCATCTGGAATGGTTGCCAATCAGAAAGAAGATTTCTCAATCAAACTGGAGGACTGCGACACCACGGTCAGCCAGAACGCGGCGGTTATTTTTAATGGTCAGCAGGACAGTACGCTCGCGGGTTCGCTGGCGAATACCGCTGGCGCGGGTGCGGCGACTAACGTTGCGCTGCAGTTATACGGCCCGGATGGACAGGTTCTGAATATCGGCGATACCTCCGGCACCATCACCCTGATTGATGGCGAAAACACCGTACCGCTGAGCGTGGATTATGTCGCTACCGGCGCGGCCACTGCAGGTAACGTTGCGGCGACCGCGACCTTCAGCATGGTCTATTCCTGATTGGTATCCGCATCTCCTCCGTTGCTGGCAGCGGAGGGATGCATTTCATCTCCTCCCTGGTTATCAAAAGAATGAGTACGCGAATTACCCCGATTTTATTTTCGTTATTGCTGCTGGCGGCGCTGGGAATGACTCAGTTGGCTCATGCTGGCGGTATCGCGCTGGGTTCGACCCGGGTTATTTATCCGCAGGGTGATAAGCAGGTCTCTCTGCCGGTAATTAACTCATCCAGCAATAATGTATTTTTAATTCAGTCGTGGGTGTCGAACGCCGATGGCGGCAGAAGCGCCGATTTTGTCGTGACGCCGCCGCTGTTCGTCATTCAGCCGGGAAAAGAAAACCTGCTGCGTATTATGTACGTTGGCCCTTCGTTGCCGGAAGATCGCGAAAGCGTGTTTTATCTCAACAGCAAAGCCATTCCCTCGGTTAATAAAAGCAAGTTGGCGGCGAATTCGCTGCAAATCGCCACGCAAAGCGTTATTAAACTGTTTATTCGCCCTAAACATTTGCCCATTGCCTCGGTAGACGCGCCGGCGATGTTACGCTGTCAGCGTGCCGGCGAGCGTCTGAGCATCGCCAATCCTTCACCGTATTATGTTTCGCTGGTTGATATTCATGTTGGCGGGCAGAAATTGGCCAATGCGATGGTGCCGCCGAAAAGCGAGATAACCTTACACGGCGGGGCAGGACAGGTGACTTTCCAGTCGATTAACGATTTCGGCGCCACTACGCCGCAGCAAACCTGTCTGAGCCAGTAAGATTGTGTTGAAACTCGATGTCGCCGCTCGCCAGTTGACGGTGGGTAGACTGCCTGCGCTTATCAGCCTGGCTCTAATCTCGGCAAATGCGTTTATGCTGCCGCGCGGCTGGGCCGAAAACTATTTTAACCCTGCCTTTTTATCTGACGATCCGTCGAAAATCGCTGACCTTTCGCATTTTGAGGGTAACGGTCAGGCGCCGGGGGTTTATCGGGTCGATGTCTACCTTAATGGCGCATTATTGACGACGCGCGATATCGCTTTTCGCGCCAACAACCAGGCCGCCGATGGCTCAGGTCTGCGCGCCTGCGTAACGCCTGAAATGCTCAACGGCATGAACGTGAATCTCAGCGCCTTTCCACCGCTGGCGAAGGCCAGTGCCGGCGACTGCGTCGATCTTGCGGCGGCTATCCCGGCAGCCTCTACCGCTTTTGACTTTAGTCAGCAGCGGCTAAATATCAGCATTCCGCAGGCGGCGCTGAACAACCAGGCTCGAGGCTATATTCCGCCACAAAACTGGGATGAAGGTATTAATGCATTGTTGCTCAACTATACGTTTACCGGCGCGAATAGCCGGGACCGTAGCGCTGGCGGCACCAATAGCGACAACGACTTCCTCGGCCTCAATAGCGGATTAAATCTCGGTGCCTGGCGTTTGCGTGATTACTCGACATGGAACTACAACAGCGATAATCAGCAACATAAAAGCGACTGGCAGCACATCAGTACCTATGTGGAGCGTGATGTGGCGGCGCTAAAAGGCGAATTGACGGCGGGCGATAGTTATACCCCTTCTGGCGTTTTCGATAGCCTGCCGTTTCGTGGGCTCCAGCTGGCGTCTGATGACAATATGCTACCGGACAGCATGAAAGGCTTCGCGCCGACTATCCACGGCATCGCCAAAAGCAATGCCCAGGTGACGATTCGCCAGAACGGCTACACCATCGACCAGCGCTATGTATCGCCTGGCGCCTTCACCATTGACGACCTCTATCCGACCTCCTCCAGCGGCGATCTCAACGTTGAGATCAAGGAGTCCGACGGCAGCGTCTCCAGCTATAGCGTGCCCTATGCCGCCGTACCGGTTCTGCAACGCGAGGGGCGGGTGAAATATGCCGCCACCGCGGCGAGCTATCGCGGCGATAGCAGCCAGAAGCGGGAGATGAGTTTCGGCCAGGCGACCCTGATGTGGGGGTTGCCGCACGGCTTTACGCTGTACGGCGGAACGCAGTTTTCCTCCGATTACCGCGCGCTGGCGCTGGGAACTGGAGCTAATTTCGGTGACTGGGGGGCGATTTCCGTCGATCTTACGCAAGCCTACAGTACGCTGGCGGATGACAGCGAACACCAGGGGCAATCGCTGCGCTTTTTATATGCTAAATCGTTAAACGACCTGGGCACCCATTTTCAACTGTTGGGCTATCGCTACTCGACCTCTGGTTTTTATACGCTCGATGATACCGCGTGGAAGCAGATGTCCGGCAATAGCGGCCAGCAGGAGGATGACAGCGATCGCGATGTCGGCGATGACTACAACCTGTATTACACCAAACGCGGCAAGGTACAGATCAACCTCTCTCAGCAGTTCGGTCATTTTGGCTCACTGTACGTCACCGGTAGCCAACAGAGCTATTGGCACACCGATGAAACCAATAAATTACTGCAAATTGGCTACAGCGACACGCTGGCCGGGGTCTCGTGGAGCCTGTCATATAGCAGCAGCCGCGCCCCCGGCGAGGAGGAACGCTATCGGACGCTGGCGCTCAATATCTCACTACCGCTCAGCCAGTGGCTTAGCCACGGCGACGATATTACCCAGCGGCGTCATAACGTTTATGCGACGTTCTCCACCAGTAGCGACGGGCACGGCGGCGTGACGCAGAATAGCGGTATCAGCGGCACGTTGTTGGATCAAAACAACCTGAGCTACAGCGTGCAGCAGGGCTATCAGAATCAGGGGGTTGGTGCGAGCGGCTCCGCCAGCCTCGAATACGACGGGGCAAAGGGCAACCTGAATGTCGGCTACAACAACAGCAACCATGGCGATTATCGGCAACTGAACTATGGCCTCAGCGGCGGCATGGTCGCGCATGCCCATGGTCTCACCCTCAGCCAGCCGTTGGGCGATACCAATGTCCTTATCGCCGTGCCGGGGGCTGGCGACGTCAATATTGAAGATCAGCCGGGGATCCACACCGATGGCCGCGGCTACGCGGTGGTGCCGTACGCCACTACTTACCGCCAGAACCGCATGGCGTTGGACGTCAATTCGCTAAAAGAAGATGTCGATATTGATGATGCGGTGATCAATGTGGTTCCCACCCAGGGAGCAATGGTGCTGGCGAACTTTACCGCACGAGTCGGCGAGCGCGCGCTGTTGACGCTAAACCATGACGGAAAACCGCTACCGTTCGGCGCCACGGTCTCTATTGCTGGCGTGGCTGAAGAAGGCATCGTTGGCGACGACGGCGAAGTATATCTCTCCGGTCTTAGCCCGCAGGGCACGCTGAAAGCGCAGTGGGGGCCTCGGCCAGGCCAACAATGCCTCACCCATTATCATCTCCCTGACGTGAGCCAACCGCTGGCGCGTCAGCATCTGGAATGTCGCTAAATGAAGCTTGTCTCTTTTCTTTTTCTGTTAATGGGGTTGTTGCTGGCACGCGGTGGTCTGGCGGCCGTTTGCCAGAATACCAATGGCTCGCCTGCGACGGTCGATTATGACCTGACGACGATGCTGACGGCGGCGCAGAATCAGGCCGGTTCGACCACGCAGCTCAGCAAAAACCAGGATGTAAACGTACAGGCGATTTGTCCCGCCGGTTCTTCGGATTCCGGGCGGACGTATCGTTCGTATGTCGCTTCTTCATCGATAGTGGAAACCAACGGCGACTGGAAATATATGCAGCTGGATGGCACCTATCTTGAAGGGGCGATGCGCATCGAAGACTCGGCGGCCGGGGTGTTTTATCCTCCAATGGATTATGTCTATATGGGCTATGACGCCAACGTCAACAATGGCTCACCGTTTCCGGTACATGATTCAAATCTGGTTTTTCAACTTAAGGTTGTGAAGCCATTTATTGGCACGGTAAATATCGAGCCGAAGACCATGTTTAACGTCTATGTCACCACCACCGGGAACGATCCGCTGAGTACCGTGGTATACAGCATTGTCTACAGCGGCAGCGTGACCGTGCCGCAAAGCTGCGAGATTAATGCCGGGCAAACTATCCTCGTTGATTTTGGCTCGCTGTACAGCGGCGGTTTCAATCGCGCCGGAGAAAAACCAACCGGCGTCCGCAATAAAAGATTCACCGTGCCGGTGAAGTGCAGTGGGGTGGATTCACAGGTTAACCTGAGCCTGCGGCTGATAGCCACCGCCGATAGTCACTTAAGCCAGGCTATCGCCACCGATAATCCTGATGTTGGCGTGGTGGTCGAAAGCAGCGATGGCACGGTATTAACGCCCAATGACGCCAGCAGCGTCGAGCCTTTTACTACCGATCAAAACGGACAGGCGACCCTTTCCCTGCAAGCGTATCCGGTCAGCACCACCGGCCAGACGCCAGCTGAGGGCGCTTTTACCGCGCTGGCTAACTTACGGGTGGATTTCGATTAATGCGCCTGTTTCAGTACTTCATCTTACTTATCCTGCTGTGCGGTAACGGCTGCTACGCCGACGATAGCGGTTACAACCTGGAATTTACCGGCACGATTGTCGCGCAAACCTGCGATGTCGAAATTTCCAGCCTTAGCCAGAGTATCGATTTAGGTCAGTTCTCGGTGGCAGATTTTCCCTCCACCGGTACGACGACGAAGTTTAAACCGTTCAACATCAACCTGAAGAACTGCTCGCGCGGCATTACCGGCAGCAAAATCTGGTTTACCGGCACTGCCGACAGCGACAATCCGGCGCTGCTGGCGCTGAGCGACACCGGGATGGGTAGCGAAAAAATGCTGGCAGGCGGCGTTGGCGTGGAGATCCTTGATGAGGATCAGGATGCCGTCAGCATCAATAACACCAGCTCGGTGGTCTATCCGCTGAAAACGGGCCGCAACACCTTATCGTTTTATATTCGCTACAAATCTACTCGGCCAACCGTGACCTCCGGAAATGCGACGGCGGTGATGTATTTTGACCTGCAATATGAATAGGCGCGCGGCAATGATCAAACCACTGTTTTTCTGCTGTGGATTCCTTCTGGCGGTGAACGGCGCGCTGGCCCATGACGGTAGGGTCTATGTGACGGGCACGATTACCGACAACACCTGTACGCTGTCGCCGGATTCCGAGAATATTCAGGTCGATATGGGAACCGTCAGCAACCGCCAGTTTTATCAAGCGGGGGCCGGCGCGGAGTGGCAGCCATTTTCGATCACCCTACAAAATTGCGGCAGCACCGCCAGCGGCGTGATGGTGAGCTTTAGCGGTACCAGCGACTCGCAAAGCGGCGATCTTTTCGCTTTGGATAGCGGGGCGAACGCGGCCTCCGGTATCGGGATTGCGTTATACGACAAGAACAAACAACAGGTAGCGCCGGGGGCGCAAAGCGATGTGCTCGCGCTAACCGCGGGCGCCGCGTCCGAACGTTTACAGTTTTATGCCCGCTATGTGGCTGATGGCGCTCCGGTGGCGCCGGGTGTAGCCGATGCTTCCGCGACTTTTGTGCTGAGTTATGAATAGACGACTTTTCTGCTGGTTTTGGCTCTGGCTGTTGCCCTTTGGGATAGGCCATGCGGGCGTGGTGATTGGCGGCACGCGTTTTATTTTTCACGCTGAGCGGACGACGCTGAGCGTTCCGCTGCGCAATACCTCGGAGAGTGACTGGCTGGTGGACAGCCACGTGCTGAGCGGTGGACGCTGGCCAGGCGCCGATGATTTGTCGACCCGTAAAACACCATTCGTGGTCACGCCGCCGCTCTTCTTATTACGTGCAGGGCAGGAGAACACGCTGCGCGTCGCGTGGAGCGGCGAGGCGCTGGCGCAGGATCGTGAAAGTTTGTTCACCCTGAGTATTGCCGCTATTCCATCGGGAAAAACCGGCGCCAATAGCGTGCAGATGGCTTTTCGCTCGGCGTTAAAGCTGATTTATCGGCCTGTAGGGCTAACCGGCGATCCGCAGCAGGCTTATCGCCAACTGGCCTGGAACTTAACGGCGGATGGGCTGACGGTACGCAATGCTGGACCCTACTACATCACCCTCTTTTCCACCCGCGTCAACGGTAAGCCTATAGACGCCGCGGGGGTGGTCGCGCCGTTTTCTACCCGCCGTACATCGTGGTGTCGACAGGCGAAAAGCTGCGCCGTGCGCTGGCAAAGCCTCAACGATGCCGGGGGCGTAATGCCGCCTGTCACGGTAACGGCGCAACGGCGATGACGATTTTACTCTGCCCCTGCGGGCATCCCCTGAACTTAATAATGAGAACTCAATAATGCGCAAACTTTCCTGTAAATCGGCGGTGTGTATGGCGGTTGGCGGCGTCATCTCTTTTTCCGCGTTGGCCGTAGATACACAACCTGTTGCCAGCGATATTGGACCGAGCGCTGAGGCGTATATCATCAGCCATCCGGATAAAGTCGGCGAAGCGGTGGCGACGTATCTGGCGGATCATCCGGAATTCCTTATCGCCGCCAGCGAAACGCTACATCAGCGTCAGCAGGTGGCCCAGAAGCAGGCTTATGCGCAGCTGGCGCTGCAGTATCGCTCTGAGTTGCTGAGCGATAGCTCTCCCTCTGTTGGCCCGGCGGATGCTAAAGCGGCGGTGGTGATGTTTTTTGACTACCAGTGTTCCTGGTGCAGCAAGATGTCGCCCGTGGTGGAAGAGCTGGTGAAATCGAATCCTGATACGCGTTTTATCTTTAAAGAGTTTCCTATCTTTTCATCCCGCTGGCCGGTGTCAGGTTTGGCGGCGAGGATCGGCGAACAGGTGTGGTTGAACGATGGCGGCGCGAAGTATTTGGCCTGGCATAATGCCCTGTACGCCACCGGCAAAGTGGAGGGGCAGCTAACCGAGAAGGAGGTTTACGCGCTGGCGTCGCATTATCTCACCCAGCCGCAAATGACGGCGGTAAAAACCGCCCAGCAGAGCGGGGCGGTGCATGACGCGCTGCTAAGTAATCAGGCGCTGGCTCAACATATGAATTTTTCCGGTACTCCGGCTTTTGTGGTGATGCCACAGGCTACCGCCCCGGATGCCGGGCGTATCTCGGTCGTGCCGGGCAGTACGTCGCAGGATGCGTTGCAGATGGCGATTCAGAAAGCTAAAGGTTAAGTCTCAGCGACCGGGGCGCGGACCCCGGTTACCTGCTTCCTCCGAACGAGGGTTTCGCGTATGCAGTCCAGGCACAGATGGTTAGTGTTGGCGGCCGTTCCACTGTTCGCCATCGGCGGCGTTCAGGCGCACTCTGCCGGTAATATCCAATTTTTTGGCAATGTTGTTACTGAAAGCTGCTGGAACGAAACGGAAAGTAGCGAGATTTTGTGCCAGCGCGCCGATCGTATCGAACGCCATGTGATCGTGGAAAATATCACGACATCGCTGGCCTCGGCTTACGCGACGGTAGAGAAAAGCTATCTCGATGCTGACAAGCAGCTCACCCTGCTACGGGTGGTCTATGATTAATGAGCGGACAAGATGGCTCGGAAAAAATGAGTGTAATGGCAATTTAAATCTGATTTTTTCGATGTGTTGTCGGCTGTATCATACTTTTATCGAGTTATTGACCAACAAGGTGAGAGTAAAAGTGAAACATCTGCAACGATTTTTCAGTAGCGATGCTTCCGGGGGCATTATCTTAATCTGCGCCGCCGCGCTGGCGATGATTATGGCCAATAGCGGCGTCACCAGCGGTCTGTATCATGCCTTTTTGGAGACGCCGGTGCAGCTGCGCGTTGGCGCGCTGGAAATTAACAAAAACATGCTGTTGTGGATCAACGATGCGCTAATGGCGGTGTTTTTCCTGTTAATTGGCCTGGAAGTGAAGCGTGAGATGATCCAGGGGGCGCTTGCCAGCCGCCGTCAGGCGGTGTTCCCGGTGGTCGCCGCGATTGGCGGCATGGTGGTGCCGGCGCTTATCTATTTAGCTTTCAATGCCCAGGATCCCGTTGCGCGGGAAGGGTGGGCGATCCCGGCGGCGACTGATATCGCCTTTGCGCTTGGCGTTTTGGCGCTATTAGGCAACCGTGTACCAACAGCGCTGAAAATTTTCCTGATGGCGCTGGCTATCATTGATGACCTCGGGGCGATCGTGATTATCGCGCTCTTTTATACCAACGATCTGTCGGTGCTATCGCTGGCGGTCGCCGCTGGCGCGATTGTGGTACTGGCGGCGCTCAATCTCAGCGGCGTACGGCGCACCGGTATCTATATCCTGGTTGGCGCGGTGCTATGGACGGCGGTACTGAAATCCGGCGTACATGCGACCCTGGCGGGGGTTATCGTCGGTTTTATGATTCCTTTGAAGGAGCAGAATGGCAAATCGCCGGCGAAACAGCTTGAGCATGTGCTGCATCCGTGGGTCGCGTTTCTTATCCTACCGCTGTTTGCTTTTGCCAATGCCGGGGTTTCGCTGCAGGGCGTTACCTTCGCGGGGCTGACCTCGCTGCTGCCGCTTGGGATCATTGCCGGACTGTTTATCGGTAAGCCGCTCGGAATTAGCCTGTTCTGCTGGCTGGCGCTGAAGTTTAAGTGGGCCTCGTTGCCGCCGGGAACCCGCTTCCCGCAGATTATGGCGGTCGGCGTACTGTGCGGAATCGGCTTCACCATGTCGATTTTCATCGCCACGCTCGCTTTTAGCAGCGTGGATCCCGGATTGATCAACTGGGCTAAGCTGGGCATTCTGATAGGGTCTATCCTGTCTGCCGTCATCGGCTACATGATTCTGCGTAAGCGCGTAACGGATCTTACTCACAGCGTGTAACTTCATCGGGAGGGCCTGTGGGCCCTTCCGGACATATCAGGGAGGGATGTATGTCACACATCAATTACAACCATCTGTACTATTTCTGGCACGTCTACCGTGAGGGCTCGGTCGTCGGCGCCGCCGAGGCGCTCTATTTGACGCCGCAGACGATCACCGGGCAGATAAAAGCGCTGGAAGAGCGCTTACAGGGGAAGCTCTTTAAACGCAAAGGACGCGGCCTGGAACCCAGCGAGCTGGGAGAGTTGGTGTTTCGCTACGCGGATCGCATGTTCACCCTGAGCCAGGAGATGCTCGATATCGTCAACTACCGCAAAGAGTCGAACCTGCTATTTGATGTCGGCGTCGCCGACGCGCTTTCCAAGCGATTAGTGAGCGGCGTTCTGGATGCGGCGGTAGTTGAAGATGAGCAAATTCACCTGCGCTGCTTTGAATCCACCCACGAGATGCTGCTGGAGCAACTGAGCCAGCATAAGCTGGATATGATTATCTCGGATTGCCCGATTGACTCGACCCAGCAAGAGGGGCTGTTTTCGGTGAAAATCGGCGAATGCGGAGTGAGCTTCTGGTGTATGAATCCGCCGCCGGAAAAAGCGTTCCCCGCCTGTCTTGAGGAGCGTCGCCTGCTCATTCCCGGTCGCCGTTCAATGCTCGGGCGCAAGCTGCTGAACTGGTTTAATTCGCAGGGGCTGCAGGTGGAAATACTCGGCGAGTTCGACGATGCGGCGCTTATGAAAGCCTTCGGCGCGGCGCATAATGCCATTTTTGTGGCGCCAACCCTCTATGCTCACGATTTCTATGCTGATGAGTCGATTGTCGAAATTGGCCGCATGGAGAACGTCATGGAGGAGTATCACGCTATTTTTGCCGAGCGAATGATTCAGCATCCAGCGGTACAGCGTATCTGCAATCGCGATTATTCATCGCTGTTTGCGCAACCGCAAAGTTAAGTATCGGCAAACAACAGACATAAAAAAACCCGCTTTCGCGGGTTTCTTTAACAAAGTTCAGCAAGCGGGCGATTAAGCCAGTTTGTTGATCTGTGCAGTCAGGTTTGCTTTATGACGCGCAGCTTTGTTTTTGTGGATCAGACCTTTAGCAGCCTGACGGTCCACGATTGGTTGCATTTCGTTAAATGCTTTCAGTGCAGCAGCTTTGTCGCCAGCTTCGATAGCTGCGTATACTTTCTTGATGAAAGTACGCATCATAGAGCGACGGCTTGCGTTGTGCTTGCGAGCCTTTTCAGACTGAACGGCGCGCTTCTTAGCTGATTTGATATTAGCCAAGGTCCAACTCCCAAATGTGTTCTATATGGACAATTCAAAGGCCGAGGAATATGCCCGTTTAGCCTTCTTTTGTCAATGGATTTGTGCAAATAAGCGCCGTTTAAGATAACGAGGCTTCATTACGTAGTGATGGCGCAAGATTCTACCAGCTTGTTGTAGTCGAATACAGTCTTTCCACCATAAAAATCGACGGCCGCGTATAGTTTTTCCTGCATTCTTACGCTGAGTGAATGAATTAGCAGGATCTTTCGTAATCGAGGTGCAATCGCTGGTTAACGTCGCCTGTTGTACAAGGTATACTCGGACGATTTTCACTGTTTTGAGCCAGACATGAAGCTGATACGCGGCATACATAATCTCAGTCAGGCCCCGCACGGGTGCGTGCTGACCATTGGAAATTTCGACGGCGTGCATCGCGGGCATCAGGCGCTGCTGCAGCGCCTGCGCGCAGAGGGCCGCCGGCTCGGTCTGCCGGTTGTGGTGATGATTTTTGAGCCGCAGCCGCTGGAGCTGTTTGCCGCCGATAAAGCGCCGGCGCGGATCACGCGGCTGCGTGAAAAACTGGGCTATCTGGCGGAAAGCGGCGTCGACTACGTGCTGTGTGTCCGTTTTGACCGGCGTTTCGCAGCGCTGACGGCGCAAGATTTTATTAGCGAGCTGCTGGTGCGCCAGCTGGGCGTACAGTTCCTTGCCGTGGGTGATGATTTCCGCTTTGGCGCTGGTCGTCAGGGGGATTTCTTGTTATTACAGAAGGCCGGGGCGGAGTACGGTTTTGACGTCACCAGCACCCAAACCTTCTGCGAAGGCGGCGTACGTATCAGCAGCACCGCGGTGCGTCAGGCGCTGGCGGACGATGACCTCGCGCAGGCGGAAAACCTGCTGGGGCATCCGTTTACCATTTCTGGCCGCGTCGTGCACGGCGATGAGCTGGGGCGCACCATAGGTTTCCCGACGGCGAACTTACCGCTGCGTCGTCAGGTTTCCCCGGTTAAAGGGGTCTTTGCGGTAGAAGTGGCAGGGCTCGGCGATAAGCCATTACCCGGCGTCGCCAACATTGGCACGCGTCCAACGGTCTCCGGCGTGCGACAGCAGCTGGAAGTTCACCTCCTGGACGTTGTAATGGACCTCTACGGTCGCCATATAGATGTAATACTGCGTAAAAAAATACGTAACGAGCAGCGTTTTGCGTCGCTGGATGAGCTAAAAGCGCAAATCGCACGAGATGAGTTAACGGCCCGCGAGTTCTTTGGGCTCACCAGGCAGGGATAATCCTACTGGTATTTATCAAACCGAAATAACGGAACCGAGAATCTGATGAGTGACTATAAATCCACCCTGAATTTGCCGGAAACAGGGTTCCCGATGCGTGGCGATCTCGCCAAACGCGAACCGGGAATGCTGGCGCGTTGGACCGATGATGACCTGTACGGCATCATCCGTGCGGCGAAAAAAGGCAAAAAAACCTTCATTCTGCATGATGGCCCTCCTTATGCGAATGGCAGCATTCATATTGGTCACTCGGTTAACAAGATTCTGAAAGACATTATCGTTAAGTCCAAAGGACTGACGGGCTTTGACTCGCCGTACGTTCCGGGTTGGGACTGCCACGGTTTGCCGATCGAACTGAAAGTCGAGCAGCAATACGGTAAGCCGGGTGAGAAATTCACCGCTGCAGAATTCCGCGCCAAGTGCCGTGAATATGCCGCTGAGCAGATCGACGGCCAGCGTAAAGACTTTATCCGCCTGGGCGTACTGGGCGACTGGTCGCGTCCGTACCTGACCATGGACTTCAAAACTGAAGCCAATATCATCCGCGCGCTGGGTAAAATCATCGGCAACGGTCACCTGCATAAAGGCGCTAAGCCGGTGCACTGGTGCGTGGACTGCCGTTCCGCGCTGGCGGAAGCGGAAGTTGAGTATTATGACAAAACGTCTCCGTCTATCGATGTGGCGTTCCACGCGGTAGATAAAGCCGCGGTTTTGGCCAAATTCGGCGTAGCCGACGTCACTGGCCCGGTTTCGCTGGTTATCTGGACCACGACGCCGTGGACCCTGCCGGCTAACCGCGCCATCTCTCTGTCGCCTGAGTTCGACTATGCGCTGGTGCAGGTTGACGGCCAGGCGCTGATCCTGGCGAAAGACCTGGTGGAAAGCGTGATGCAGCGCATTGGCGTGGCGGATTACACCATCCTGGCGGCGGTGCAGGGTTCCGAGCTTGAACTGATGCGCTTTAAGCATCCGTTCCTCGATTTTGACGTGCCGGCTATCCTTGGCGACCACGTGACGCTGGACGCGGGTACCGGTGCGGTGCATACCGCCGGCGGCCACGGTCCGGACGACTACACGATCAGCCAGAAATACGGTCTGGAAATCGCCAACCCGGTTGGCCCGGACGGCTCTTACCTGCCAGGTACTTATCCGTCTCTGGACGGTATTAACGTCTTCAAAGCCAACGACATCATCGTTGAGATGCTGCGTGACAGCGGCGCGCTGCTGCACGTGGAAAAAATGCAGCACAGCTATCCGTGCTGCTGGCGCCACAAATCGCCGATCATCTTCCGCGCTACCCCGCAGTGGTTCGTCAGCATGGATCAGAAAGGCCTGCGTGCCCAGTCTCTGAAAGAGATCAAAGGCGTGCAGTGGATCCCGGACTGGGGCCAGGCGCGTATCGAATCGATGGTGGCCAACCGTCCTGACTGGTGTATCTCCCGTCAGCGTACCTGGGGCGTGCCGATGTCGCTGTTCGTGCATAAAGAAACCCACGAGCTGCACCCGCGTACCCTCGAACTGATGGAAGAAGTGGCGAAACGCGTTGAAGTCGACGGCATCCAGGCGTGGTGGGATCTCGATTCCCGCGACATCCTTGGCGATGACGCTGACAGCTACGAAAAAGTGCCGGATACCCTCGACGTGTGGTTTGACTCCGGGTCTACCCACTCTTCTGTGGTTGATGTGCGTCCGGAATTCGCCGGTCACGCCGCGGACATGTATCTGGAAGGCTCCGACCAGCATCGCGGCTGGTTCATGTCTTCACTAATGATCTCCACGGCGATGAAAGGCAAAGCGCCATATCGTCAGGTACTGACCCACGGCTTCACCGTCGACGGCCAGGGCCGCAAAATGTCCAAGTCTATCGGTAACACCGTTAGCCCGCAGGACGTGATGAACAAACTGGGCGCCGATATTCTGCGCCTGTGGGTGGCTTCCACCGACTATACCGGCGAAATGGCGGTCTCCGATGAGATCCTCAAACGCGCCGCGGACAGCTATCGTCGTATCCGTAATACCGCGCGCTTCCTGCTGGCGAACCTTAACGGTTTCGATCCGGCAAAAGATATGGTTAAACCGGAAGAGATGGTCGTTCTGGACCGCTGGGCGGTCGGCTGCGCGCAGGCGGCTCAGGAAGATATTCTCAAAGCCTACGAATCCTATGACTTCCACGAAGTGGTGCAGCGCCTGATGCGCTTCTGCTCCATCGAAATGGGCTCGTTCTATCTCGACATCATCAAAGACCGCCAGTACACCGCGAAAGCGGACAGCGTGGCGCGTCGCAGCTGCCAGACCGCGCTGTTCCATATCGTGGAAGCGCTGGTGCGCTGGATGGCGCCGATCATGTCCTTCACCGCGGACGAAATCTGGGGCTATCTGCCGGGCGAGCGTGAAAAATACGTCTTCACCGGCGAGTGGTATGAAAGCCTGTTCGGCCTGGCCGACGACGAAGCGATGAACGACGGTTTCTGGGATGAACTGCTGAAAGTGCGCGGCGAAGTCAACAAGGTGATCGAACAGGCGCGTGCGGATAAGAAAGTCGGCGGTTCTCTGGAAGCGGCGGTTACGCTGTATGCCGATGCCGAACTGGCGGCCAAGCTCAACGCGCTGGGCGAAGAATTACGATTTGTCCTGTTGACCTCCGGCGCTAACGTTGCCGATTATGCACAGGCGCCGGCTGATGCCTGGCAGAGCGATCTGCTGAAAGGGCTGAAAGTAGTCCTGAGCAAAGCCGAGGGCGAGAAGTGCCCACGCTGCTGGCATTACACCAGCGATGTCGGCAAGGTAGCGGAACACGCGGAAATCTGCGGTCGCTGTGTCAGTAACGTCGCCGGTGACGGCGAGCAACGTAAATTCGCCTGATGAGTAAATCGATCTGTTCAACGGGGCTACGCTGGCTGTGGGTCGTCGTAGCCGTGCTGATTATCGATCTGGGCAGCAAATTCCTGATCCTCCAGAACTTCGCTCTGGGGGAGACGGTTTCGCTGTTCCCGTCGCTTAATCTGCATTATGCGCGCAACTACGGCGCGGCCTTTAGCTTCCTCGCCGACAGCGGCGGCTGGCAGCGCTGGTTCTTCGCCGGGATTGCCGTCGGCATCTGCGTGGTGCTGGCGGTGCTGATGTACCGTTCGAAGGCGACGCAAAAGCTGAACAATATTGCCTACGCGCTGATTATTGGCGGCGCGCTGGGTAACCTGTTCGATCGTCTGTGGCACGGCTTTGTCGTCGATATGATCGACTTCTACGTCGGCGACTGGCATTTCGCCACCTTCAACCTTGCCGATAGCGCTATCTGCATCGGCGCGGCGCTGATCGTGCTGGAAGGCTTCTTGCCATCCAGCGATAAAAAAGCATCATAAAAAATTGCCGGATAAGACGCTAAAGCGTCTTATCCGGCCTACAGTATACATCGGCCTTTGTAGGCCCGGTAAGCGCAGCGCCACCGGGCAAACAAGCGGCGGTAATGTAAAAGAGCAAACCTGCATGTCTAACTCTGTACAGAGCAACAGCGCGGTGCTGGTGCACTTCACGCTGAAACTGGATGACGGCTCCACCGCCGAATCCACGCGCGGTAACGGTAAACCGGCGCTGTTTCGTCTTGGCGATGCCTCGCTTTCCGAAGGGCTGGAGCAGCATCTGCTGGGGCTGAAAGCCGGCGATAAAACCACGTTCTCGCTGGAACCTGATGCCGCGTTCGGGGTACCGACGCCGGACCTGATCCAGTATTTCTCTCGCCGCGAGTTTATCGACGCCGGCGAGCCGGAAATTGGCGCAATTATGCTTTTTACCGCAATGGATGGCAGCGAAATGCCCGGCGTGATCCGCGAAGTGAACGGCGATTCCATCACCGTCGACTTCAACCATCCGCTGGCCGGGCGCACCGTTCATTTTGATATTGAAGTGCTGGAAGTCGATCCGGCGCTGGAGGGGTAAGATGCAGATCCTGTTGGCTAACCCGCGCGGTTTTTGCGCCGGCGTTGACCGCGCTATCAGCATTGTAGAAAACGCGCTGACGTTGTACGGCGCGCCAATCTACGTTCGTCACGAAGTCGTCCATAACCGCTACGTCGTCGATAGCCTGCGCCAGCGTGGGGCGATTTTTATCGAACAGATTAGCGAAGTGCCGGACGGCGCGATCCTGATTTTCTCCGCCCACGGCGTTTCGCAGGCGGTACGCAACGAAGCGAAGAGTCGTGACCTGACGGTTTTCGACGCCACCTGTCCGCTGGTGACCAAAGTCCATATGGAAGTCGCCCGCGCCAGCCGCCGCGGCGAAGAGTCGATTCTGATCGGCCACGCCGGGCACCCGGAAGTTGAAGGCACCATGGGCCAGTACAATAACCCGGAAGGGGGTATGTACCTGGTGGAGTCGCCGGAAGACGTGCTGACGCTGGAAGTGAAAAACGATGCCCGATTGTCGTTCATGACCCAGACCACGCTCTCGGTCGATGATACGTCTGACGTTATCGACGCGCTGCGCGAGCGCTTCCCGAAAATCGTCGGCCCGCGTAAAGACGATATCTGCTACGCCACCACCAACCGTCAGGAAGCCGTACGCGCGCTGGCGGAGCAGGCTGACGTGGTGCTGGTGGTCGGTTCGAAAAACTCCTCTAACTCCAATCGCCTGGCTGAACTGGCGCAGCGGATGGGGAAAGCGGCCTATCTCATCGATGATGCCACCGATATCCAGGAACAATGGGTTAAGTCGGCGGCCTGCGTTGGCGTAACGGCGGGCGCGTCGGCCCCGGATATCCTGGTGCAGAACGTAATTGCCCGCCTGCAGGAGCTGGGCGGCGGCGAAGCGGTGCCGTTGGAAGGCCGTGAAGAGAATATCGTTTTCGAGGTGCCGAAAGAGCTGCGTGTAGATGTCCGTGAAGTAGAATAAGTTCTTTCACCCAGCAGTATGAGAAGATGCCAGACTTAACGTCTGGCATTTTTTTTGGGAGAAAACCATGCGCTTACCGATTATTCTCGACACCGATCCGGGTATTGACGACGCGGCGGCGATTGCTGCCGCGCTCTTCTCGCCGCAGCTGGATCTGCAACTAATGACGACGGTCGCGGGCAATGTCTCGGTAGAGAAGACGACCCGCAACGCGCTGCAGTTACTGCATTTCTGGAATGCAGATGTCCCGCTGGCGCAAGGGGCATCGATGCCGCTGGTGCGTCCGCTGCGCGATGCCGCCTCGGTGCATGGCGAATCCGGCATGGAGGGCTATGATTTCGTCGAACATAACCGCCAGCCGCTGGCTAAACCGGCTTTTCAGGCGATTCGCGATGCGCTGATGCACGCAGCGGAACCCGTGACCCTGGTGGCCATTGGCCCGCTAACCAATATTGCCCTACTGATTACGCAGTATCCTGAGTGCCTGTTTAATATTCGTCGACTGGTGCTGATGGGCGGCTCGGCCGGGCGCGGTAACTTCACCCCCAACGCCGAGTTCAATATCGCCATCGATCCGGAAGCTGCCGCGAAAGTCTTCCAGAGTGGGTTGGAGATTGTGATGTGCGGGCTGGATGTCACCAATAAGGCGATGCTGAGCGCGGACTATCTGGCAACCCTACCGACGCTCAATCAAACCGGTAAAATGCTTCATGCGCTATTTAGCCACTATCGCAGCGGCAGCATGAGTAGCGGCCTGAGAATGCACGATCTCTGCGCTATCGCGTGGTTGGTTCGCCCGGATCTATTTACGCTCAAACCCTGCTTTGTGGCGGTGGAGACGCAGGGGAGCTGGACGGCTGGCACCACCGTGGTGGATATTGAAGGACGTCTGGGACAGCCGGCCAACGCGCAGGTCGCGCTGGATTTAGATGTCGCGGGTTTTCAACATTGGGCGGCGGAAGTTTTCGCTCTCGCGCCGTGACCGTTATAGCTGCTGGTGTGAATCGACCACATTGCACCATAACTCGCTCGCTTCATCCGTCCACATGAGTAGCAATAATGAAGCGAAGCGTTCAGCCGCGGCGGAAAGCGGGCGGTTTTTAACGCGAATCATGCCAAGCGTGCGTCTGATGACCGGTTCAACCAGCGGCACGCTGACGACTGCGCTGTTGGCGTGATGCGGCATGGCCAGGCAGGGCAGAGCCGATATGCCAAGCCCCGCCTCGACCAGCCCCAGAGAGGTGGATAAATGTCTGACTTCGTAAAACCAATCCAATTTCCATGGTTTATCCTGCAGGCAACTTTCAATAAGTTGCCGATTACCGCTTGAGCGTCTGACGCCAATTAATCTCTGCGAGACGAGCTCGCGCCATTCCACTAATTTTTTACCGGCCAGCGGATGATCCTGTCGGCAAGCCAGGACGAAGGGTTCGTTGACCAGCGGGCTAAATTCGATATCGGGATGTGTGATGAAGTTCATATTTATTCCAAAATCGACTTCGCCTTTTCTCACCGAAGCCATGCAATTTTCTATACCTTGTTCATAAATTCGAACTTTGATGTGCGGGTAGCGCTGATTAAATTGAACGATGGCGCGAGGTAAAAAATAAAATACCGCCGTCGGGATACAAGAAAGCGTTACCGTATCATGCACATTAGAAGTCAGGTTGCTGAGATTAAAAATGGCGGCATCGAGGCTGGCAATCAGTGACTTTGCCTTGGGAAGGAGTATTTGTCCTGCTTGGGTGAGCATGATTTTTCGGGTGGTTCGCTCGAACAGGGGGGTATTAAGGTTACTTTCTATTTTCTGTATTTTTCGAGTTAGTGCGGGTTGCGTCAGGTTAAGTACTTCAGCGGCTTTGCTAAACGACCCCAGTTCGGCAACAGTGACGAAGGCTTTCATTCCGGATAGTTCATTATTCATTGTTACTCCGTAATCTGAAATAAATATATTAATATGCAGAATGACCTTGTTAATTATTATTGTGCCGATAGCTATTATTAATGCTTTGTAGGTATAAGTCTTATTTTTATATTTTATCAATCACTATCCGCCTTGCAAGTAGAATCAGATGATAAACGGTTGTGCGAGCAAATGAATAATAAAGTAAATAAAAAACTTTAAATGCATTAAGTGCATTAAATTCACGCCCCGTTTATTTGTTCTTTTTCTTCTGTATTTGTAAGGAGGGTGTTATGAAACAAATTCCGTGTGTTCTCATGCGGGGAGGAACATCAAAAGGGGCTTTCCTTTTAGCGGATGATCTACCTGAAGATATTCAAAAACGCGATGAAGCGTTATTAACCATCATGGGTTCTGGTCATGAACTGGAAATTGATGGTATTGGCGGCGGTAGTCCGCAAACCAGTAAAGTGGCGATTGTCAGTCGCTCGGCCAGCCCACAAGCTGACATTGACTATTTATTTGTGCAGGTCATTGTCAATGAACGACGGGTTGATACCACGCCGAATTGCGGCAATATGCTGTGCGCGGTAGGTGGATTTGCTATCGAAAAAGGGCTTATCGCGGCGAATTCCCCGGTAACACGGGTGCGTATCCGAAACGTCAATACCAACACCTTTGTCGATGCTGACATTCAAACGCCGGACGGCCAGGTCGTTTATGACGGGGATACCCATATTGACGGCGTTCCCGGGCATGCAGCCCCTGTTGCGCTGACGTTTTTAAACGCCGCCGGGGCGAAATCTGGCCAGCTTTTTCCAACCGGCAACCGGGTTGATTTTTTTGATGATATTCGCGTCACGTGTATCGATATGGCGATGCCAATGGTCATTATTCCAGCGCATAGCTTGGGTAAAACCGGATATGAATCGGCCGCTGAATTAGATAAGGACAGCGCATTTTTCCAGCGCCTTGAGTCTATACGTCAACAAGCCGGCGCGGCAATGGGGTTTGGCGATGTATCCAACATGGTTATCCCTAAACCAGTACTGGTTGCTCCACCGCAACACGGCGGGACAATGAGCGTGCGTTATTTCATGCCCCACAGCTGCCATAAGTCGCTAGCGATTACGGGCGCTATCGGCCTGGCGAGTTCGTGTGTTATTGCCGACACCGTGGTTAACGAGCTTACGCGAATGTCGGGTGAAGGGTTAATTAGCGTTGAACACCCAAGCGGCAGCATTGAGGTGAACTTAAGTAACGCTAATGGAAATCCTGAAAATATTCGCGCATCGGTTATTCGTACCGCGCGTAAGATTCTTTCTGGCATGGTTTATCTCCCTGAATAATTTTATTACTGCTCTTATATTATTCATTCAGGTAAGGGGTCAAAATGGATAAAAAAACAGTATGCAAGCTATTAGTGCTTGTAGCCATCCCATTGCTTATTAGTTTATTTCCGGCCCCGGCTGGGCTGACTAAACTGGCATGGGTGCTATCAGGAATTTATCTGGCAGCAATCGTCGGTTTGGTGATTAAACCCTTTTCAGAACCAGTAATATTGTTAGTGGCGGTTGCCACATCAATGGTCGTTATTGGTAATTTAGGTGATGGCGTAATAAAATCATCGAGCGTATTAAGTGGCTATGCGTCGGGGACGACCTGGCTGGTTTTCTCAGCATTTACCTTAAGTGCCGCCTTTGTTATTACTGGTTTAGGTAAACGAATTGCTTATATTCTTATCGGCAAGATAGGGAGTACCACGCTCGGCTTAGGTTATGTTACCGCCTTTCTTGATCTCATCCTTTCCCCCGCGACACCGTCGAATACGGCTCGCGCCGGTGGTATCGTCTTACCTATCATCAATAGCGTGGCCGTCGCGTTAGGCTCGGAACCGGAGCATACGGCAAAACGCGTTGGTCATTATTTGATGATTAACGTCTATATGGTCACCAAAACGACCAGTTATATGTTCTTTACCGCCATGGCTGGGAACATACTGGCGCTCAAAATGATTGAAGATATTTGTCACATCAAACTGAGCTGGGGCGGATGGGCATTAGCCGGAATATTACCTGGCATTATTATGCTATTACTGACACCGCTCATTACCTATAAATTATATCCACCTGAATTAAAAAAAGTTGATAATAAAGCGATTGCAAAGGAAGGTCTTGAGTCTTTAGGACCGATGACCTTGCGCGAAAAGATGCTCTCCTGCCTGTTTGTCATGGCATTGGCAGGTTGGGTGTTTAGTAAATCGCTTGGCGTCAACGAATCAACGGTAGCGATTTGCGTCATGGCGTTGATGCTGGTGTTAAAAATCGTCAGCTGGGATGATGTTATAAAAAATAAAGGGGGCTGGAATACCCTTATTTGGTACGGCGGTATCATTGGTTTAAGTTCTTTGCTTTCTAAAGTTGGTTTTTTCTTGTGGTTGGCCGGGTTACTGAAGGATAACATTTCATTTGGCAGTCATAGCACGCTGGCTTTCGTTGTCATCGTCGCACTGAGTATACTGGTTCGTTATTTCTTTGCCTCGGGTAGCGCCTATATTGTGGCGATGGTTCCGGTCTTTGCCATGCTGGCGAATGTTTCCGGCGCGCCGGTTATGTTAACTGCGTTAGCTCTGCTGTTTAGTAATTCCTATGGCGGCATGGTCACCCATTATGGTGGCGCGGCTGGCCCGGTTATATTTGGGGTTGGTTATAATGATATTAAATCCTGGTGGATTGTTGGCGGCATATTAGCACTGTTGACTTTTATCCTACATATCACCGTAGGAGTCTGGTGGTGGGAATTATTAATGTACTGGAAAGTTATTTAACTATAACTTGAAATTTATAAAACGCTGCATCACCTGCTTAGACTAATTATTGAACCCACACACTGAAGAGGTGTTATATATTTATGTCACCAGTAGCAATTACATTGTCACTGTTGTTATTTTCAATTGTGATGTTTGTTTGGGAAAAAATTCCTTTAGCCGCTACGGCTATGATCGTCTGTATTACTTTAGTCGTAACAGGCGTTTTTGATGTAAAAACGGCTTTCGCGGGGTTTATTAACCAGAACGTCATTTTGTTTGTCGCCATGTTTGTGGTCGGCGGCGCCTTATTTGAAACTGGCGTCACGGACAAAATTGGCGGAATAGTGACCCGCTACGCCCGCTCGGAGCGGCAACTTATCGTTATTATTATGTTGGTGTGCGGGGCCCTCTCCGGCTTTTTGTCGAATACGGGAACGGCTGCGGTACTGATTCCTGTAGTCATCGGCGCCGCTATTAAGTCGGGCTATGCGCAATCTCGTTTGCTAATGCCATTAGCGTTCGCTTCGGCGCTGGGAGGAAACTTATCGCTTATTGGCTCGCCGGGTAATCTGATCGCCCAGTCGGCGCTGGAACAAGTTGGGCAACGCTTCGGTTTTTTCGAGTATGCCAAACTGGGCATCCCCATGCTGCTTTGCGGGATCATCTACTTTTTGACCATCGGTTATAAACTGCTGCCAGCGCAATCTGTCAATCTCAAAGACAAAGCTGAAAAAAGTAGCAAAAATGATTGTCCTAAATATAAGCAGGTGATTGCTGTTTTAGTGCTGGTATTTACCGTACTGGGGATGATTTTTGAGAATGTTATTGGCTTGCCGATTGCGATTATCGGTTCAATTGGCGCGTTATTTTTGGTTATTACGCGAGTGATCACAGAAAAACAGGCCTACCAGTCAATTGACTCCCAGACGATTTTTCTTTTTGGTGGCACATTAGCTTTAGCAAAAGCGCTCGAAACCACCGGCGCGGGTGCAATCATGGCCCGCTCAATTATCGATCTGCTTGGTCAACAGGCTTCACCGTTCTTATTATTAAGTGCCGTTTTAATAATTTCCTGCATATTAACCAATTTTATGTCGAATACCGCAACGGCGGCTCTACTTATTCCCATTGGCTTGTCTATTGCACATTCAATGGGCGCTGACCCGCGAGCGGTGCTGATGGCTATAGTCATTGGCTGTTCATGTGCTTATGCGACTC
Source organism: Klebsiella sp. 141240 (assembly GCF_050600805.1). Lineage (NCBI taxonomy): Bacteria > Pseudomonadati > Pseudomonadota > Gammaproteobacteria > Enterobacterales > Enterobacteriaceae > Klebsiella > Klebsiella sp. 141240. The sequence goes on from NZ_JAQIRK010000011.1 coordinate 182,231, forward strand.
CGGTTGGAACGCCGGCGAATATGATGATTTTTTCCGCCGGGGGATATCGGTTTATGGATTATGTCAGGGTCGGATTACCGCTGATTATTATATCTGTGGTGGTGAGCTTTATTTTACTGCCGATATTTTTTCCTTTTTATTCGTAACGATACGGATAAAAGCATCGCCTAATTATTTAATCTATCTTAAGGACACACGTCATGATTAAATTACACGATCGTGGGATATATTTATCCCATCAGCATGGGATTATCCCAGAACAGGAATGTGCCACTCCTGTTGCCAAAGAGATTGCGCGGAAGGGAACCATCGCCTGGTCAATATTGTCATCGCATAATACTTCTGGCGATGAACGGAAATTAAAAATTAAATATGATTCTATGACCTCCCATGATATCACCTTCGTGGGCATCATCCAGACGGCCAAGGCCTCTGGAATGACGCGCTTTCCCTTGCCGTATGTTTTAACCAATTGCCACAATTCACTTTGTGCAGTGGGCGGAACCATTAACAGCGACGATCATATTTTTGGTCTTACATCAGCACAGAAATATGGCGGCATTTATGTACCGCCGCATATTTCGGTTATTCACCAGTACATGCGGGAGATGATGGCCGGCGGCGGCCAAATGATACTGGGCTCGGATAGCCATACGCGTTATGGCGCGCTGGGGACGATGGCCGTCGGTGAAGGGGGCGGTGAGCTAGTTAAACAACTATTGGGAAGCACTTGGGATATTGATTACCCCGAAGTTGTCGCCGTTTATCTAACCGGTAAACCTGCCGCTGGCGTTGGTCCTCAGGATATTGCGCTGGCATTAATTGGCGCGGTATTCAAAAACGGTTTTGTGAAGAACAAAGTGATGGAATTCGTTGGTCCCGGCGTGGCCAGTATGTCGACCGACTACAGAAACAGTATTGACGTCATGACTACTGAGACCACCTGTCTGACTTCTATCTGGCAGACCGATGAAGAGACGCGGCATTTTTTACGGCTTCATGGTAGAGAGAAAGATTATCGTGCGCTGTCAGCACAAGAGATGGCTTACTACGATGGCTGCATCGAGATCGATTTAAGCACCATCAAGCCGATGATCGCGCTACCGTTTCACCCAGCCAATGTCTATGAAATTGATACGCTTAATCAGAATTTGCCGGACATTTTACGTGAAGTTGAAATTGAATCTGAGAAAATATCGCTGGGGCGCGCGAAGCTGTCTCTTTTGGACAAAATAGAGAATGGCAAATTACGCGTTCAGCAGGGAATCATTGCGGGTTGCGCCGGGGGGAACTATGTCAACGTGGCGCAGGCGGCTAATGCCCTGCGGCATCATTCCTGTGGCGACAATATTTTCTCGCTTTCAGTTTACCCTTCCTCGCAACCGGTGCTGATGGCGTTAACGAAACAGGGAATGATCAATGATTTAATGAGCGCGGGCGCCATTATTCGTACCGCATTCTGCGGCCCTTGCTTTGGCGCCGGCGATACCCCGATGCATAACGGCTTGAGCATCCGCCATACGACGCGTAACTTTCCTAACCGTGAGGGTTCCAAGCCAGGAAATGGGCAAATGTCGGCGGTGGCATTGATGGATGCGCGTTCAATTGCCGCGACGGCCGCTAACGGGGGATTGTTAACCTCGGCGGCGGAGCTCGATTGTTGGCACGAAGCGCCGGAATATGAATTTGATGTTTCCCCCTATAAAAACCGGGTATACCAGGGGTTCGTTAAAGGCGCTACCCAGCAGCCGCTAATCTATGGACCGAATATAAAAGACTGGCCGGAAATGAATGCTTTAACGGATAACATTCTGTTAGCCGTTACTTCAAAAATAATGGATCCGGTGACCACTACCGATGAACTGATACCATCAGGTGAAACATCATCGTTTCGTTCAAACCCGTTAGGCCTGGCCGAATTTACGCTCTCTCGCCGCGATCCGCAGTATGTGGAGCGGGCTAAAAAAATTGCCGCCATCGAGCAACAACGCGTTAAGGGTGAAGATCTTTGCCGTTTAAATCCACAGCTGGAAAATATATTTTCCCAGATACGGCTGCTGCCGGGTCAGGAAAATATTACCGCGGCACAGACTGAGATAGGTAGCATGATCTATGCGGTTAAACCCGGTGATGGTTCGGCGCGAGAGCAGGCCGCCAGCTGCCAGCGCGTGCTTGGCGGGCTGGCAAATATTTGCCAGGAGTTCGCGACCAAGCGTTATCGTTCTAATGTAATTAACTGGGGAATGCTGCCGCTGCAGATGAAAGAGGCGCCTGATTTTGAGGTCGGTGATTTTATCTATATCCCGGCAATAAAATCTGCGTTAGCGGGCGATCTGAGCGATATTGCCGCTTTTGTGGTCAGCAATAGCCGAGCTGTACGGCAGATAACGCTTTATATGGAGAAATTAACCTCATCGGAACAGGAGATTATCAAAGCCGGTAGCCTCATTAATTATAATAAAAATCAATTAATCCTCGCTAATTAATATCTGCCTTTGCTGGCAGTCTTTCTCTGCCAGCAATCCTTTCAATATAAACATATCGTTTATTGTGCCAGCACATTAATTTATGCTGAAGCGTTGTTTAGGCTAAGGAGTGCTTAGTTTGAAGGGGGCCCGACGATATGGCCCGCAATTATTAATTCGTTCTCATGGAGAGAAAATCATGACCTATGGACAGGCCTATCTTAAAGGCTGGAAACAGGCTTTTAATTTCGTTGGACGCGCTGGCCGCCTTGAGTTCTGGTCATTTTTTCTTATCAACGCCCTGATTGTGGCAACCCCTTTACTCATCTGGTACCTGGCTACGCTTTATGACTACCGGTATGGCGTTTTGAGTCTGTTTCTCTTCCCATTTGCTTTTGTGCTTCATTTACCGATGATTATCCCAATATTGGCGGTAGGTTTTCGCCGGATGCATGATATTGGCCGCTCTGGTTTCTGGTTTTTACCGGGGATCATTTTCCCGGTGTTTTTAATTATATCTTTGGCAATGTGCTGCCTGCGTTCAGCGCCGGCACCGTCTCGCTAAGAAAATCAATCATTGCCCGCATTCTGGCGGGCATATGCTTATGCCCCGCCCATAACAGCCACAGATTGCCGGAGTAGCTGCTGATAAACTCCCACTCCGCCAGCACCTGCACGATTTCACCCTTTGCCAGCGCTTCGCGGGCGGTAAACAGCGGCAGGCTTCCGATACCCAGATGCTGTTTAACCGCATCAAGACGCACGGCAGTGTGGTTAGCGGCGTAGCGTATATGGACGCTCCCGGAATGCAATGCTTTCTTCAGTTCAGTAATAAAACGGGTAGGTGCAGCCATATATCCGGTTTCTGATGGGATTTCTTTATCCCGAACCATGATGAAATCCGCCAGGCAGGTACCAATCATCCTGTGCGAGCTGACTTGCCCTTGCTACCTCTCGGTGTATCCTGCCTGCGGTCTTACCTGTTTTGCCATCTTCTGAAGTCACCTGCACCTACCAGGACGTTAACTCTTTTTCAGCACCTCGTCAGATTGACTGACCTTGTGTCAGGCGAGCTGACGAGGCTGATATTCAGTATTGTGTGTCAACATTGACCACATGATCCTCGCAGTTTTTGCCGCCATGGCGACAACAGCTACATTGTAGTGCTTCCGCTCAAGTAGTCCCTGAAGCCAGGCATTCTTCTCAACCGCGCCGTTCCGGTTGACCCAGGCGGTAAGTGCGCGTGCGCCGTGAACCAGCAGGTATCGGAAATATCCATCTCCACGTTTACTGATCCCTCCCAGTTGCTGTTTCCCGCCGCTGGAATGTTCCTTTGGTGTCAGCCCCAGCCATGAAGCGAACTGCTTTGCAGTGCTGAATTGTCGGGCATTACCCACTGCTGCTACCACATAAGTAGCCGTTAACATGCCAACCCCCGGGATTTTGGCCATTCTCTGGCAGGCTTCCTGCGTTCTGTACCAGGAGGCCAGAGCTTCTTCTACCTGTTTAACTTGCTCCTCAAGTTCTTGGATATGTTTAGACTGTCTGTAGATGCTGGTTCTGACGAAGGGAGATAAACCATTTTCGTCGTCCTCCAGAATGGCTGGCAGTTCATGGGTTAAATGGCTTTGTCCGGCCGCAATCGTAATACCAAACTCAGCAAGTGTGGCTCTTAAACTATTGGAACAGGCGATCCGCTCACGGATAAGTATTCCCCGTTCAGTGTGTAACGCTAAAACGGCCTGCTGCTCTTCGGTTTTTATCTGTACAAAACGCATATTCGGGCGGGTTACCGCTTCGCAGATAGCTTCAGCGTCAGCTGCATCCGTCTTGTTCGTTTTCACATAGGGCTTTACATACTGGGGAGGGATGAGTTTTACCTTATGACCATAGCGGGTGAATAATCGCGCGAAATGATGACTGGATGAGCAGGCTTCCATGCCAATCAGACAAGGCTCCAGTTGAATAACAAACTGAACAAACTTAGCCCGGGTGAGCTTTTTACGCAAAATAGTATGACCTTCGTGATCGACGCCATGAAGCTGAAAAACGTTCTTTGCCAGGTCGATACCAAGAGTTGATACTTTCATGTGGACGCTCCTCATTTTTTAGGACGTATTGCAACGATCCAGTCTGGTACTTTGATACCGTAAAATCTGGAGCGTCCATCTCATTATCCATGCGTCTGCACCGTTTCGTTTTTGCCTTCGCGACGAAATTTCCACCGCGCGTCGGCGGGCGTTTCGCCAAGACTGATACAGCTATGCGCGCGCAGATCCTGCGGAGTCCGCGGCATTCCGTGGCGCTGTAAGTACTCCTTGGTGGCGCAGATGACATGAACAATCGGCATCAGCGGTTTGCCATGTAGTCCAGGGGAAGGGGTATGGGTAATACGCAGCGCGAGATCGATGCCGTCATCAATAAAGTCGAGGTCGCGATCTTCTAAGCGTAAACAGACGTCAACCTGCGGATAACGGTTGAAAAAGTCGATCATTAGCGGATGGATGACAAAGCGCCCGACGGCTTTCGGTACGCTCAGCGTGAGTTTACCTTGCGCCACCGTCTGGGTACTTCCGGCGCAGTCCATAGCCTGGCGCGCCGCTTCCAGCATTTCCAGCGCATGTTCATACACCGCTTTCCCGGCATCGCTCAGCCGCAGCTTGCGGGTGGTTCGGTGCAACAGCTTGCACCGCATCTCCTGTTCCAGCCGCGAGACGCTGCGACTGACGGCGGATGGCGTAATCCCGCTCTGACGGGCGACGGCGGAAAAGCTGCCTTGTTCGACAATCTGTACGAAGAGGGCGAGGTCGGGGAGAAGGTTTAGATTCATTTGTGCCCTCAAGGCAAAAGTGCATTGGTTGTGGAGGCCATTATCGCGGCCAATATTATCAATATACTGTGCTGACAGAGAGGAGAACAATCATGACTGAACGTGTTTATTACGCCAGCGACGCCACCGAAGGGCGCGCGCAGATTATCAGCTGCAGTGCTGAAGCCGATGGTGGTTATGCCATTGAACTGGACCGCACGTTGTTCCATCCGCAGGGCGGCGGCCAGCCCTCCGATCGCGGCTGGATCGATGAGCAGCCCGTAATGGCGGTCACGACGCGCGGCGATAGCGTGTTGCATATCGTTGCCCAGCCGCTGCCGCTTGGCGAGGTGGGGATGAGCATTGATGCGCCTGTGCGACAGTTACATGCCCGTCTGCACTCCGCCGGTCATTTGCTGGGGTTGGCCGGCGAGCAGTTCGGCTGGCGGCCGGTGAAGGCGCATCACTGGCCGGGAGAGGGGAGGATTACGTTTGCTGCCGACGCCGGCGCCGCGTTACCGGAAGCCAGCGCCCTGCTGGCGCAGGTGAAAGCGTGGCAGATGCAAGATTTACCGCGCCAGGTCATCTTCGACAACGGTTTGCGCAGCGTGGGATTCGGCGAACTACCAGCTTATCCCTGTGGCGGTACCCATGTTGCCAGTCTGGCGATGCTGGGGAATATCGTCATCAGCCAGTTGAAAATGAAAAAAGGGCAGATGATCGTCAGCTATACCCTCGAATAAGCATTTCAGGCGTGCTCAGGGTAGGGATGTTTGCCGCGATAAATGCGCTCCGGCCTACCGACTTTGCCATAACTGATCTCTGCTTCCAGAAAATCGTTTTTAACGCCTTGTTCCAGATAGCGGCGGGCGGTGGTTTTACTGCTGCCGAGGATGCGGGCCAGAGAGTCGGCGGTATGCACCACTTCCGGGTCGGAGAATAGCTGAAGCACGCGGTGAAAGGTGCTTTCATCGATCCCGCGCAGCGGCGCGTCAGCAGGCTCAGTGTGCTCGCGAGCCTGGATATTAAACAGGGCGTCGACGTGGGTCTGGCTGGCCTGTTCACTCGAACGCAAGGAACTGCGGTAGCGGGCGAAACGCTCGAGCGTATGCTGTAAACGTTGATAGTGCACGGGCTTAATCAGGTAATCGAATACCCCCAGACGTAGGGCCTCGCTGATGGTCTCCATATGATTATCGGCGGTAATAAAAATGATTCGTCCTTTGTAGTTCGTGCTGACAGCGTGGCGAATCAGATCCAACCCCTTGCCGTCAGGGAGAAAGTTATCCAGCAGGATCAGCTGCGGCTGGTAGAGACGCATCAGTTTTTTCGCGCTTTCCAGTTTATCCGCGATGCCGATAACGTTGAACTGGGGGAACTGTTTGATGGTATCGACCAGGATTTCCGCCAGCATAGGTTCGTCTTCAACGATTAGAGTAGTAATGCTATCCATGATGTTCATCTCGGGTCAGGGGGATATAAAGGGTAAAGATGGTGCCAAAGGGAATGTTATTTTCGACGACGATAGTGCCGCCTGCTTGTTCTACGTAACTGCGCACCAGCCAGAGCCCAATACCGTGCTCGGCGCTGGCGCTACTGGTGACGCCGCGCTCGAAGATGCGGTCGCGTAGCGTCTCGTCAATGCCGCATCCCTGATCGGCGATCTCGACGATCAGTTCATGGCCGTCGCTATTTATTAAACACTCGATCTGCTTCGATCCCAGCGGCTGGCGTAACGAGGCATTGTAGGCGTTGTCGAGAAGATTCCCCACGATCGAGATCCATTCGCTGGGAGAAAGCGCGGTGGGAAGGATATCGACGAAACAGGCGGGATCGAATACCAGTTCAAGACCGAGCTCCTTGGCCCGATAATATTTACCGATCAGTAGCCCGGCAAGGTGGTTATCCTGGAAATTACGCGCAATAAAATCGAGCACCTTCTGGTGGCTTTCGGACTGTTGCTGAATCAGATCCAGCGCGTGATCGTAGCGTTTGAGAAACAGCAGCCCGGCGATGGTTGAGATCAGATTACGATGTTCATGCTGCACGGCGCGCAGGTTATCGGCGTACTGCTGTACCTGGCTCAGCTGCAGACTGAGGGTGTTGATGTCATCTTTGCTGCGAAAACTAATCACCCACCCCTGAGGCGCATTATTTAAGATCACCGCCATTCGGCTGGCGATCACTTTGATCTGATTAAAGGTGACAATGGCGTCTTTTTTGTTTTCATGCGGGGCATCGTAGAAGAAGGTCTCTTGCGCAATGACGCTACTGATCTTTTTACCGATCAGTACGGGCTCCGGCTGGCTCAGATTAAGCAGACGACGGGCGGTCTGATTAATAGCGGTTATCTTATAATTTGAGTCGATGGCGATGAGCCCTTCAAACACCGATTCAAATAGCACGCTTTGCTGGATGAGCAACTGCGATAGCTGCTGGGGCTCCATATTGAGCATCTGCTTTTTGATATGCAGCGAGAAGCGCCGAGCGCAGTACAGCAGCAATAGCAGGATAATCGCCATCGGGATCAGTAGCGAGCTTATCTGCAGGCTGAGCCAGTTTTCTAACTGTTCAATGGTATAACCGACCGACACGATGCCGATGACTTTGCCGGTGGCGTCCTGCACCGGCGATTTACCCCGTAATGATGAACCTAGCGAACCTTTGCGTACCGAGACATAGCTTTTGGCGTTATACAACGCCTCATCGCTATCGCCGCCTTCCATCGATTTACCGATTTCGTCAGGATTCACATGATAGAGGCGCTGCCCGTTGGCGTCGCCGACGGTGATATAGGTAGCGTCAGAGAAGGAACGCATGGGGTCGATAAGCTCTTTAATTCTGGCGAGATCGCGTTTCTGTACCGCTTCCACCAGCTCCGGCATCGCCGAAATCTGCATCGCCTGAATTAATGCCCGCTGCCCGACCTGGTAATGAAGACGTTCCTCGGTTATGTCTGTCAGATACCAGGACATACCCAGCATGACGACAGTAGAGGTAAATAAGATCAGCAGGAAGATACGATTCTGAAAGGATCGCCTTGCAAACCAGTGGGTTATTTTTCGGGTGTACATAGGGCCGATAGACATTAAATGGCTAGTTTCCTCGTTTGGCGGTCGGTGTACCTGCAGTTGGCGCACAGAACCAAAAATTTCAGAAAAACGCCCGATCAAAAACATTGAGTCGGGCGTTGGTTTGGTCGCCCGGATAAGGCGTCAGCCGCCATCCGGGAAGGGTACCGGCTTACATCGCCAGCACGTACTTGAGCATCACCCCGGCGGCGATCGCCGAGCCGATCACTCCGGCCACGTTCGGGCCCATCGCGTGCATCAGCAGGAAGTTCTGCCCGTCCGCTTCCAGACCCACCTTGTTGGACACTCTCGCCGCCATCGGCACCGCCGACACCCCGGCGGAGCCAATCAGCGGGTTGATCTTGTGTTTACTGAACACGTTCATCAGCTTCGCCATGATCACCCCGGCCGCGGTGCCCACGCAGAAGGCGATCACCCCCAGCAGCAGGATCCCCAGCGTCTGCGGCTGCAGGAATTTGTCCGCCACCAGTTTGGCCCCCACCGACAGCCCGAGGAAGATGGTGACGATGTTGATCAGCGCGTTCTGCACCGTGTCGCTAAGACGATCCACCACGCCGCTTTCGCGCATCAGGTTGCCGAAGCAGAACATCCCCAGCAGCGGCGCGGCGTCCGGCAGCAGCAGCGCCACCAGCAG
>NZ_JAQIRK010000012.1:0-154448 GCF_050600805.1 Klebsiella sp. 141240
TCTCCCCATGTGAGAGTAGGGAACTGCCAGGCATCAAATAAAACAAAAGGCTCAGTCGGAAGACTGGGCCTTTTGTTTTTGTGTTTTGCGGCCAGGTACGCCGCCATCTCCCCGGTGGCGCTGCGCTTACCGGGGCTACAGACCGCGTAGCAACCCGTAGCCCGGGAAAGGCGCCTCGCGCCGCCCCCGGGGAAAGCGATCATATCAATATAAATGAAAGGCTCAGTCGGAAGACCGGGCCTTTTGTTTTTGTGTTTTGCGGCCAGACGCGCCGCCATCTCCCCGGTGGCGCTGCGCTTACCGGGGCTACCGATCCGCACCTCCTGCGGGGAAGATCGCGCCATATCCACACGCTCACCTTCATTCAAAGCCATATAAAACCCCGTTGTTATACCCACTTCGCCATAATTCACTTTTTCACTGCTCATGTACTGACGTAAATCGCGAAAACCAGTGTTACGAAAAAAAATGTGAATACAATCACATATAAATAAATAACAATTATATAACATTTGGTTCACTAATTAATTTGTCCAAGTGACGTGTCACGCCCGATGAGACAGATTACGGTCTTTGCTGGAGCAAAATTATAATGACAGAAAGTAGCATTAACGAGCAGGGGGCCCTGGAGCAGGGCGATACCCGGCGCCGTGTGTGGGCAATTGTGGGTGCATCTTCAGGGAACCTGGTGGAATGGTTTGATTTTTATGTCTACTCATTTTGCTCACTCTATTTTGCGCACATCTTCTTCCCTTCAGGAAATACCACCACTCAATTGTTACAAACAGCCGGAGTTTTTGCCGCTGGCTTCCTGATGCGCCCCATCGGCGGCTGGCTATTTGGCCGCATTGCTGACCGGCGCGGACGTAAAGCCTCAATGCTTATTTCGGTATGCATGATGTGCTTCGGCTCGCTGGTGATTGCTTGTCTACCGGGATACGCCACTATCGGTACCTGGGCACCGGCGCTGCTGTTGCTGGCACGTCTGTTCCAGGGCCTGTCCGTTGGCGGGGAATATGGCACCAGTGCGACCTACATGAGTGAAGTGGCAGTAGAAGGAAAGAAAGGATTCTACGCCTCTTTCCAGTACGTTACGTTAATTGGCGGTCAACTGCTGGCGGTACTGGTCGTTGTCGCGCTACAGCAAATCCTCAGTGATGAAGACTTGCATGCCTGGGGATGGCGTATTCCCTTTGCGCTGGGCGCCGTACTGGCCATCGTCGCGCTGTGGCTGCGCCGTCAGTTGGATGAAACCTCGAAGCAGGAAACTCGTGCGCTGAAAGAGGCCGGTTCCTTTAAAGGTTTGTGGCGTAATCGCCGCGCTTTTGTCATGGTGCTGGGCTTTACCGCCGCTGGCTCGCTGACTTTTTACACCTTCACCACCTACATGCAAAAATATCTGGTGAATACCGCAGGCATGTCGGCCAGCACCGCCAGCATGATTATGACGGCGGCGCTTTTCGTGTATATGCTGGTACAACCGCTGTTTGGCGCCTTCTCGGATAAGGTGGGGCGCCGCACTTCAATGCTATGCTTCGGCGTGCTGGCGACGCTGTTTACCGTGCCAATCTTGAGTGCGCTGCAGAATGTTAGCTCGCCGTATGCCGCATTTGCGCTGGTGATTTGCGCGTTGTTGATCGTCAGCTTCTACACTTCCATCAGCGGTATCCTGAAGGCGGAAATGTTTCCAGCACAGGTTCGCGCGCTGGGCGTGGGCCTGTCCTATGCGGTAGCAAACGCGCTGTTCGGCGGTTCGGCTGAATATGTCGCGCTGTCGCTTAAATCTGCGGGAATGGAAAATGCCTTCTACTGGTACGTGACGGTAATGGCGGCGATTGCCTTCCTGGTCTCCCTGATGCTACATGGCAAAGGGAAGGGCCTGCGTTTGTAACCTTATTGATGCGCCAGTTGCCACACCGCATAGCCGGTGGTGGCGCCGGCGACATCCCAGGCGAAATCCTTCCAGCTCCAGCCGCTCCCAGCCGGGCGGCTGTCCCATAACTCTTTTGATGCCCCCAGACTAACGGAAAACATCAGGCCGATGGCGGCGCTGCGATCGCGGCTGTATCCCTGATGCTGCGCATATTCATTGCCGGCCGCGGAGAGCATTGCCGACGCGAGAAAGTGTTGGGCCTTGTCCTGACCACGCCAGGAATCATTGGCCATATGGCTGCAACCACTGAGCAGAAGAGGGATAATAATCACGAAGTAGCGCATAGTGCTTCCTGAAAAAAGCCCCGTATTACGGGGCGTTGATCTTAGAGAATGCGGCTGATAAGACGGTCGATGCGGATGCGTCGCAGACGGCGGATGAGCTTTTTCACCTTCACCGGATAGTCGGCAATGCTTTGTAGATCGCGATAATGCTTCACTACCGTCGTATGCGTACGGATGAGCTGAAGCTCCTTTTCCCGCATTTCGCGCAGTTGATGCTTAGGATCGTGGATAAGCACGGCATTTTCCAAATCCAGCCGCCAGGCGCGCGGATTGAGGTTGTTGCCGGTCAACAGCATCCAGTCGTTATCAACCCACATACCTTTCAGGTGGTAGCTGTTATCGTCATCTTTCCATAAACGCACGATGAGCTGATCGGTATTCACATAATATTGCAGTCGGCTCAGGAAGCGACGCAGGTTAATTTCGTACAAATAAGGCAATGCGCCGATGATTTTAAACGGCTGATCTTCCGGGATATAGAAGTCGTTCGCGGTCTTATCGCCGACGATGATTTCCACTTTTTTGCCGCTGCGTAGCAGAGAAATAATGTTTCTGACCAGTACGGCGGGCAGGTTGAAATACGGGGTGCAGATGGTCAGCTTATGTTCCGCACACGGCATCAGGTGGAAGATAGTCTTGTTGAGCAGGCTCGATTTACCGAGCCCGACCAGCGGTGTGACTGACAGTTGATCTTCATCGGCATTGCCGGTGAAGTGATAGCCGCTTTCGCGCAGATCCTGGCGATACAGGCGGATATCATTTTTGATTTCCGGGCTTTTCGGCCGATCCGGGCGATCCAGTCGATTTACGCCGCGACCCTGTACCAGGTTGTGCTCGACCCAGTCGAACATTACGTCGGCCATCTTGCCGTTGCGGATACACTGATAGCGATCGTAGCGATATTTATCATGCTGATGCAGGTACACATCATTCAGGCTGGCGCCGCTATAGATGACGCTATCGTCGATGATGAAGCCTTTAAAATGGAGCACGCCGAGCGCTTCCCGGGTATTGACCGGGACGCCATAGACCGGGATTTCAATCCCAGGGTTTTCCTGGGCCATACGACAGTACCAGTCGGCATTGGTATTGGAGGCTGCTGCGCCGATGCGGCCGCGCTGGGCGCGATGCCAGTCAACTAGCACGCGTACATCCAGTTCCGGACGTTGACGTTTAGCGTCATACAGGGCTTGCAGTATTCCTTTTCCGCCATCATCTTGCTCGAGGTAGAGCGCAATAATGCAAATACGCTGGGTGGCGTGGGCTATCTTTGCCAGTAGCGCCTGGCGGAAATCAGCCGGCGCGTAAAAGAACTCGATATCATCAACTGACTGAGAGAGCTTAGGGAGTTGGGCAAGGTGTTGTTGATGTTTATTACGCTTAAATTTTGACAACATCACAGTGCGTTTCTTCTCTGTTTATTGAAGGGTCTTCTGTACCATGCAGACGACGTAAGCGGGCAATAATACCATCACTACCCGCGAATGTGGTCATTAATTGCTGTCGCTTGTCACCGAATGTAACGTATTTAGTGCAAGAGACAGGCTTACAATTCCGTCTTCTAACTGGATATCCACTGCAAAGCCAAGTTTCCTGGCGAGGCCAATCATGCCGCGGTTATTTGGCATGGTGATGCCATTTAAGCGCTGTAATCCGTGTCCTTGCGTGTAGGCGATCAGCTTTTCAAGGAGCTGTCGGCCAAGGCCTAAACCTTTCAGATCCGAGCGTACCAGTACGGCAAACTCGGCATCAATATTATCAGGGTCGGAAATCGCTCTGGTCACGCCGAGGATCTCGCTTCCTTGCTCCGTGGCGCGTACCGCAACAAAGGCCATTTCACGATCGTAGTCGATCTGCGTCATATTGGCTAAGTCGTCATGGGTGAATTCGTTGATCTCGCTGAAGTAGCGGTAATAGAGATCTTCTTTGGTGACCTGCTCAATAAAGGCTAATAACAGAGGTTCATCCTCAGGCAGGATCGGCCGGAACAGGCAGCGCTCGCCGTTTTTCATTACCACCCATTCCTCAAGTTGCTGCGGATAGGGTCTGACTGCCAGCCGGCTTTCGCTGTCGCCGCTAAATGGCGCCAGGCTGAGAGTAACGTCGAGGGCGGTAAATTCGTTGCCGGAAGCAAGCAAGGGGTGAATATCCAGCCGCTGGATCTCGGGGCAATCGACGATCAGGTTAGAGACCTGTACCAGCAACTGGCTGAGACCGGGAATATCAAGCGGGCGTAGCGCGCTGCGTCCGCGGATCTTTTTGCTCTTGATGGCCTGGATCACCAGATAACGCGCCAGGTTCATATTCAGCGGCGGCAGGGCGACCGCGGCTTGATTTTCCGCTCGCCATTCGACGCCGCCCTCGCCAAGCATAATCAGCGGGCCGAAAAGCGGGTCATGCTCGACGACGACCCGAAGTTCCTGTGCCCCGGCGCGGTTGGCCATGCTCTGTACCAACAGGCCATGAATGCGCGCCTGCGGCCAGGCCATTTTTACCCGGTCAATAATCGCGTCCGCCGCCTGCTGGACTTCAGCAGCAGTACGCAAATAGAGCATAACGCCCTGAACTTCAGATTTATGCGGAATATCCGGCGAACGTAACTTCAAGGCCACCGGGTAGCCAATCTGCTCGGCGATATGTACCGCTTCGGCGCTGTCGGCGGCAATCCAGGTGGGAAGAGTATGGATGCCGTAGGCGCGCAGCACCGGGCTGACCTCATGGGTGTCCAGTGAGGTCGCGCCTTCGCTCAGCGCGCGCTGCAACAGCGTGTGAGCCTCGGCGGTATTGGCGGTCAACGTATCGGACAATACCGGCGTTTCACGGAGCTGTTTCTGGTTGCGACGGTATTCCACCATATGCATAAAGGCGGTAATGGTACCCTCGGGTGTGCGATAGGTTGGAATACCTGCCTCGCTAAATAGCCGTCGCGCCTCCTGGGAGGAGAACTCCCCGCACCAGTTCGTCAGCACCGTGACATATTTTCCGCGCGGATGACGCTTAAGGGCATCAATCAACGCCAGCGCGCTTTCGGTACCCGGCGCCGCGGCGCTGGGGGAGTGAATCACCAGCAGCGCATCATAATCCTGGCTGTCCAGCAATACATTCAGCGCTTTGAGATAGTGCTCGCTACTGGCGTCATCGCGCAGATCCAGAGGATTAGCCACTTCGACGCCTGTCGGTAACGCCTGCCTGAGCTGGTCACAGGTGGCTTCACTGAGATTGGCGAGCTTGCCGTTACGCAGCCACAGTTCGTCCAACGCCAGCGCTGCCGGCGCGGCGCCATTACTGATGATCATCAGCTTTTCGCCGCGCAATGGGCGCATATGGCTCAGGGTTTCAACGGCGGAAAAGAGTTCATGGGTGTCCTGCACGCGCAGCAGCCCCGCCCGCTGAATAGCGGCGTCCCAGGCGGGATCCATCCCTGAGTTGACATGCAGTAATTTCTGCGCCGCCGGGCTGCGGCCGCTTTTAATGACCAGAATGGGTTTATTACGCGAGGCGCTACGGGCAGCGGAGACAAAACGCCGGGCATCGCTGAGATGCTCCAGATAGAGCAGGATAGCGCTGGTCTTGCTATCGCGGGCGAGAAAATCGAGCAGGTCGTCGACGTCGATATCAAGGCTATCGCCCAGCGCAATAAAGTACGAAAAACCCATTTCACGCTGCTGCGCCCAGTCCAGAATGGTGTTAGAGACGGCGGCGGATTGCGAGATAAACGCCAGCTTGCCGCGCTGGATAGGGACCGGCGAAAAGCTGGCGTTCAGCCCCTGCCACGGTGCCAGTAGCCCCAGGCTGTTGGGGCCGAGCAGACGCATTTGATAACGGGCGGCGCATTCGAGCAGCGCCGGGTACTGATCCGGCTGTGAAGAGAGGATAATGCAGGTTTTACACCCTTTCCGCCCTAAGGCCTCGAGCAACTCGAGGTTGCGCCGGGCGTTAGTACAGAGCACCGCCAGGTCCGGGGTAAACGGCAGGCTGTCGATAGTCGGCCACGCCAGTACGCCAAGCACCGCCTTCCAGGCGGGCGTCACCGGCAGGACCGGGCCATTAAAACCGCCGGCCAACAGATTGCGCATCATTAAATAGCCAGCGCGCTGCGGTTTCATCGATGCGCCAATGACGGCGATCGATTTTGGCCGCAGCAGTGCTTCCAGGCCTCGTTGGCTCATACCGGTCTCCTTTGATCCCCAGTGACCGAATGATTTTAAACGCTTTCAGCCTGTTGTGCTGTGATACTGCCCTTATGCTGCGTTTTTCCCGCCAGATAGCGGCTTCTGAACAGGCTAAAGTGATCGCCAAGCGCGGCAGCCGCCTGTGCGTCGCCGGCTAAGTCCAGCAGGGCGATGGCGACTTCCGCCGTACAGTACTGGCCGTCGGCATGGGCCTCGCGCAGGTGATAGGCGGAGATGCGCGACAGGTCGACAGAGATCACCGGCAGCGCATCGAGATACGGGCTTTTGCGAAACATTTTCCGCGCTTCCGTCCAGGTGCCGTCGAGCATAATAAACAGCGGCGGCTTACCCTCCGGCGGGACGCTCAGTACCTGACGATCCGCTCCGGCATAGGAGGCCGGAAAGACGACCATGGGCTGATAATCAGGGTTGGCGACCAGATCGAGCAGCGCCCGCGGCGGCTCGGTACGCGACCACTGAAACGCTTCGGTGTTGGGCAGAATATCGGCGATAAGGCGTCCGGTATTGCTGGGCTTCATTGGCTCGGTGTCGAACATCACCAGGCAAAAATGGCTGTCGGCAGGTGCCGGCGCCAGCGTTGCGCACAGACACTGTTTTAGGGGGAGCAGGCAGCGCTGACAGCGGCGGATGCGGTTGCCGCGAGCAAGAAAAGGCCGGGTTGCGCGCGCGAGGAGTTCGGCGCGTAGCCGAAGGACAGCGTTATCAATCATGGGAGTCGCTAATGAAAAACGCTATTGTCGCAGAGGAGAAAACGGGGCACAAGCGGTGCCCCGGTGGGTTTACTGCTGGTTGGCTTCGTTCAGCCAGCTATCGAACGGCGCTTTGGGGACGGCGCCATTCAGCATGTCGACCATTTCACCATTTTTGAACATCATAATGGTTGGGATGCTACGGATGCGGAAGCGAGCGCTCAGTTCGCGTTCGGCTTCGGTGTTCACTTTCACAAAACGCATTTCGCCGCTGCGCTCTTCAGCCACATCTTCAAAGATCGGCGCGAAGCTACGGCATGGGCCGCACCACGGGGCCCAGAAATCAATAACGACTGGCAGATCGTCTTTTAATAGTTTATCCAGCGTTGCCCCGGTCGCGTTGATGACATCGCCGTCAAAAAGATCGTGGCCGCAGCGTCCGCACTTGGCGCCATCAGCGCTACGGTCTTCGGGGATGCGGTTAAGAGCCTGACAACTGGCACAAACGGTATTCATAACTAACCTCTGGTTATGGGGTTGCAGCGCGGCACGTGGCCGATTTGTTTCTGTAATGTTACATATTATCGATGAGGCGCGAATAAAGGACAATGTCTTTTGTTCGATGGTTACAATAGACCAAGGCTTTTAAATGAAATAATGGCTAAGTGAAGATACATCGGGTAATCTTCGCGCTTCGCGCAGCGCAGGTGGAGAAAATAGATGAGCGACGAACTGAAAAATAAAAGCGGCAAGGTCAAAGTGATGTATGTCCGCAGTGATGATGATTCTGACAAACGTACCCATAACCCGCGTACCGGGAAAGGGGGAGGTCGTCCAGGAAAGTCACGTGTTGACGGCCGCAGCCGCCCTGCGCGCGATGAACGTAACAGCCGCGGCGACGATCGCAAACGCGACGATCGCAAGCGCAATGATTTTAACCGTGATGATGCATCCCCGTGGCGTACCGTTTCCCGCGCCCCTGGCGATGAGACGCCGGTAAAAGAAGATCACGGCGGCATCAGCGGTAAGAGCTTTATCGATCCGGAAGTACTGCGTCGTCAACGTGCCGAAGAGACTCGCGTCTACGGCGAGAACGCCTGTCAGGCGCTGTTCCAGAGCCGTCCGGAAGCCATCGTACGTGCCTGGTTTATCCAGAGCGTCACTCCGCGCTTTAAAGAGGCGCTGCGCTGGATGGCGGCCAACCGTAAGGCCTACCACGTTGTGGACGAAGCCGAGCTGGCGAAGGCGTCTGGTACCGAACACCACGGCGGCGTCTGCTTCCTGATCAAAAAACGTCATGGTACTTCCGTGGCCCAGTGGGTGGCGAAAGCAGAAGCCGAAGATTGCGTACTGGCGCTGGAAGATGTCGGCAACCCACACAACCTCGGCGCGATTATGCGTAGCTGCGCGCACTTTGGCGTGAAAGGCGTAGTAGTGCAGGATGCCGGCGTGCTGGAGTCTGGCGCGGCGATCCGTACTGCAGAAGGCGGCGCGGAACATGTTGAGCCGATCACCGGCGACAGCTTTATCGATACCCTGACGCAGTTCCGTCAGGCTGGCTACGCTATCGTCTCTACGTCCAGCCATAACGGTACGCCGCTGTTTAAGGCCGAGCTGCCGAAAAAAATGGTGCTGGTATTAGGCCAGGAGCGCGACGGTCTGTCCGATGCGGCGATCTCCAGCTCTGACCTCAACGTCGCCATCGACGGCACCGGTAACGTCGAAAGCCTTAACGTCTCCGTGGCGACCGGCGTGCTGCTGGCGGAATGGTGGCGTCAGAATAAGGCCTGATATCGGTCTCTGAATGCAAAAAGCCAGCTGATGCTGGCTTTTTTATTGTCGTCGCTCACTCGCTTTCAGCGGGCAGCACCGGCATCCAGTCAATGGGCGCCTCACCGCGTTCGGCCAGCCACTGGTTGGTTTGCACAAAGTGGTTGCAGCCGAAGAAACCGCGGTGCGCCGACAGCGGCGATGGGTGCGGCGCTTTCAGAACGCAATGGCGCTGGCGATCGATAATGGCGCCTTTTTTCTGCGCGTGTGCGCCCCACAATAAAAATACCACTCCTTCACAATGCTGGTTAATTAGCGCTATCACTTTATCGGTAAAGGTTTCCCAGCCGAGACTGGCGTGTGAATGCGCCTGGCCGGCGCGCACCGTTAACACGGTATTAAGCAGAAGCACGCCCTGGCGTGCCCAGCTTTCGAGATAACCATGCGCCGGGCGCTGAAAGCCGGGGATGGTGCCTTCCAGCTCTTTATACATGTTCAGCAGCGACGGCGGTATCTGCACTCCCGGTAAAACAGAAAAGGCCAGACCGTGCGCCTGTCCCGGGCCGTGATAGGGATCCTGACCTAAGATGACCACTTTGACCTCGCCCAGTTCGGTATAGCGAAAGGCGTTAAAGACATCTTTCTGCGGCGGATAGATAGTCATGCCGGACTGGCGCTCTTCGGCGACGGTCTTGAGGGTGTTGAGAAAATAGGGCTGCTGCTTCTCTTCCGCCAGCACGTCGTGCCAGGTTAATGGGGTGGTCATCTTGCTCTCCTGCAAAGTGTCATGCCCATAGCTTAACTGCTTCTTTCTGCATAACAAAATCGCGACGTTATTCCTGACTGATTGCGCATAAAAAAAATTGAAAATTTACAATATTTTTTATGGCATCTACTGGCGTAACTTGATGTAAAACAATACTATCCCTATATACCCACTTTGAGTGAGTGGTTTTTGTTGATTTAAATCAATGAATGCCGGGTGGGCGGCTGATATATATACACTCATACAACAATGGTTTTACCAATTGGCCGCTAAGAGGCCAAAATCGAATAAACACTGCCTGGGAGGCATCAAATGATTACTGGTATCCAAATTACTAAAGCGGCAAACGACGACCTGCTGAACTCTTTCTGGCTGCTGGATAGCGAAAAAGGCGAAGCGCGCTGCCTGTGTGCCAAGGGTGGTTTTGCGGAAGATGACGTGGTTGCGGTGAGCAAACTGGGTGAAATCGAATACCGTGAAATCCCGGTAGACGTGAAACCGGAAGTCCGCGTGGAAGGCGGTCAGCACCTGAACGTGAACGTGCTGCGTCGCGAAACCCTGCTGGATGCCGTTGAGCACCCGGAAAAATACCCGCAGCTGACTATTCGTGTTTCCGGCTACGCGGTACGTTTTAACTCTCTGACTCCGGAACAGCAGCGCGACGTTATCGCTCGTACCTTTACCGAAAGCCTGTAAGGCTGAAGCCAGATGTGAAAACGCCGGGATATCCCGGCGTTTTTTTTACTCTTCGTTAGACGTTGACGGCGTCCCGGCAGCGCTTGGCTTACGGCGCTTACCGATGTTTTTGGTATCGCGGTGGCGTTTCTTCACCCGCGGCTTCTCTTTTTCTTTCTCTTTTTTCTCGGCGCGTTTCGCCAGCACTTTCTTTGAAGGCTTACCGGTTAACTTCTCGCTCGGCGCGCGGGTTTTCGGTCGCAATTCATCAATCACGCGCGCTTTCAGCGGTTCTTCAACGTAGCGGCCGATTTTGCCCAGCAGCAGGTGATCGTGCGCTTCAACCAGCGAAATAGCGGTGCCTTTCTTACCAGCACGGCCGGTACGGCCAATACGGTGCAGATAGATATCGGCGGTGCGCGGCATATCGAAGTTAAACACGTGGCTGACATCCGGAATATCAATACCGCGCGCGGCGACGTCGGTGGCAATCAGCACGTTCACGCGACCATCGGTCAGGCGTTTAATCGCCTCATTACGTTTGATCTGCACCATTTCGCCTTCCAGCCAGCAGGTGGTAATGCCAGCTTCGTGCAACTTAGCGGCCAGTTCGTGAACGCGCTCGCGTTTACGCACGAAGACGATAGAGCGGGTTGCTTCCGGCTGCTTCAGCAGATTAACCAGCAGCGCGGTTTTATGATCGATATCATCGGCGCGATAGTACCACTGGTGAATTTTTTTACGTTCGCGGGTCGACGGATTTGCAGAAACTTCAACCGGCTCTTCCAGCAGGCGTTCGGCAAAGTCTTTAATCGCATCGCCTTCCAGCGTGGCGGAAAACAGCATGGTCTGCTTGCGCCAGCGGGTTTCACCGGCGATGGTTTCGATATCCTGGGCAAAGCCCATGTCCAGCATGCGGTCCGCTTCATCAAGGATCAGCGTTTCTACCGCGCGGCAGTCGAAGTTCTCTTCTTTAATATACTGCAGCAGGCGACCGGTGGTGGCGACCACGATATCCTGGTTTTCGCTGAACACTTCCGCGTGGTTCATGTACGCAACGCCGCCGGTAATGGTGGCAATATCCAGATGGGTATGCTTCGCCAGTTCGCGGGCGTGATCGGCAACCTGCATCGCCAGCTCGCGGGTCGGCGTCAGGATAAGGATCCGCGGCGGCCCCGATTTCTTACGCGGGAAATCAAGCAGATGCTGCAACGCTGGCAGCAAATATGCCGCAGTTTTACCGGTGCCTGTCGGCGCAGAACCGAGAATATCACGGCCATCAAGCGCAGGCGGAATAGCGGCGGCCTGAATGGCTGTCGGGCGTGTGAAACCTTTATCCTGGAGCGCTTCCAGCAGGTTTTCGTCGAGTTCAAGTTCGGAAAAAGTCGTTACAGTCATGTTCTACCTCTGAGTGGGCCGCCGATTATAGACGTTACTGACGTAATGTTCATCTGTTTGTAAGGCTATCTGTTCTCCGGTATTGTGCATAGCCTTAAGCACAGGAGTTTTCGTCAGCAAGGTTTTGAGGATGTCTCAGTCGAAGTTTGCGCTGCCGCGCAATGGTTTTACCTTTAAACAATTTTTTGTCGCCCACGATCGCTGCGCCATGAAAGTCGGTACCGACGGTATTCTGCTGGGCGCCTGGGCGCCGATTGCTCAGGTGAAGCACGTGCTGGATATCGGAACCGGTAGCGGTTTGTTGGCATTAATGTTAGCCCAGCGTACCGCGGATTCGGTCCAATTGGATGCGGTGGAGTTGGATGAAGAGGCCGCGGCGCAGGCGCGGGATAACGTGGCGGCCAGCAGCTGGTCTGGACGCGTCGCGGTATTTCAGGCGCCGATTCAGCAGTGGCAGCCGCAGCCGCCGCGGCGCTATGAGCTTATCGTCAGCAATCCGCCGTTTTTTGCCGAAGGCGTACCTTGCGCGACGTCGCAGCGCGAACAAGCGCGTTATACCACCTCGCTCGATCATACGACGCTGCTCGCCTGCGCCGCAGATCTGATTACCGAGGAGGGCTTTTTCTGCGTAGTGCTGCCGGTGGATATTGGTAATGCGTTTGTCGATAGGGCGAAAGCGATGGGATGGCATTTGCGCTTACGCACCGACGTGGCGGAAACAGAAATGCGTCCGCCGCATCGCGTCTTGCTGGCATTCTCTCCCAGCGCCGGCGAGTGTTTCAGCGATCGGCTGGTGGTTCGTGGGCCAGAGCAGCAGTACTCTGAAGGCTTTACCGCCCTGACCCGCGATTTCTATCTCTTTATGTGAGCAAGCGGCGAGAGCACCGACGGACCGCTGTTTTCCAGCGTGTCCGGATAGTCGAGCGTATAGTGCAGGCCGCGGCTCTCCTTACGCTGCATGGCGCAACGCACGATAAGCTCGGCCACCTGCACCAGATTGCGTAGCTCCAGTAAGTTATTGGAGACGCGAAAACGCGCGTAATACTCATCCAACTCTTGCTGCAGCATAGTAATACGCCGCAGCGCTCGTTCCAGCCGGCGGGTGGTACGCACAATTCCGACATAATCCCACATTAGCAGGCGCAGTTCGTGCCAGTTATGTTGAATCACCACCAGTTCATCCGGGATCTCAACCTGGCTTTCATCCCACGGCGGCAGCTGTTCCGCCGCTTGCGCCAGCGGCAGGCGTTTGGCAATGTCCTCGGCTGCCGACCAGCCGTACACCAGACACTCCAGCAATGAGTTCGAGGCCATGCGGTTGGCGCCGTGCAGCCCGGTGTAGCTCACCTCGCCGATAGCGTACAGGCCGTCGACGTCGGTACGTCCGTTATCATCCACCATCACGCCGCCGCAGGTATAGTGGGCGGCTGGCACGATAGGCACCGGCTCTTTGGTTAAATCAATGCCGAGGCCGAGTAGCTTTTCATAAATCATCGGGAAATGTTGGCGAATAAACGCTTCGGGCTTATGGCTAATATCCAGATACATGCAGTCGACGCCGAGGCGTTTCATCTCATGGTCGATGGCGCGGGCGACGATATCGCGCGGGGCCAGTTCGCCGCGCTCGTCGAAGTCCGGCATAAAGCGGCTACCGTCAGGCCGTTTCAATAGCGCGCCTTCGCCGCGCAGGGCTTCCGTCAGGAGGAAGTTTCGCGCCTGTGGATGAAACAGCGCGGTAGGGTGGAACTGGTTAAATTCGAGATTGGCCACACGGCATCCCGCGCGCCAGGCCATGGCGATGCCGTCGCCGGAGGAGACATCAGGGTTGGTGGTGTATTGATAGACTTTAGCTGCGCCGCCGGTCGCGAGCACCACGGCTCTTGCGCTGCAGGTTTCTACCTTTTCCTTATTACGGTTCCAGATCCATGCGCCCACCACCCGCCGGGTACCCGGCAGGCCAATCTTATCGGAGATAATCAGGTCAACCGCGTTGCTACGTTCCAGAATGGTGATATTCGGATGCGCCAGCGCTTTGCCAACCAACGTCGTCTCAACCTCTTTACCGGTGGCATCGGCGGCATGCAGGATCCGCCGATGGCTATGGCCGCCTTCGCGGGTCAGATGGTAGCTCTCTTCGCCATTGGCCTGGACCTGGGTATCAAACAGTACCCCCTGATCGATAAGCCACTGTACGCAGGGTTTGGCGTTGCTTGCGACAAAGGAGACGGCATGACGGTCGCAAAGGCCGGCCCCGGCGATGAGCGTATCTTCGACGTGGGATTCGATGCTGTCGGTTTCGTCGAAAACGGCGGCAATCCCTCCTTGGGCATAGAAAGTTGAACCTTCGCTAACCGGGCCTTTGCTCAGGACGGTAACCGAGTGGCGTTCCGCCAGGCGCAGCGCCAGAGACAATCCGGCAGCGCCGCTGCCGATAATCAATACATCGCAGGAAAAGTCGGGAGTCGTCTTCATAGCTTCTGTTTAATTTACTAAACACAATGGCCTCACCATAGCACCTGGTGGGGCTAAATCGTACAATTATTTTCGTGAATAGTTGTGCGGGCTAAACAAGGCAGGCGGAAAAGTAAATATGTAAACGAAAGAAAATATTTGCGAAGCAGACCGTTACCTTCAGATTTTATAGTGAAAAATAAGTTGGGTTACGTTACCCTTCAGGCGGGCCTTGCGCTTTTTCTTCATTAGCTTACCTGGCGTTGAACAACGGGACTTATAATGAGAGATAACAATCAGTCCACCGTTGTCAGACAAAAATCAAAAGCGTAACGGAACTTTATTGTGTTCAGACACTCCAAACGTCTGCTTGCTCATAATGCAGTGCTTGGGTGGTGTTCTGAATACGCATGGGAATTGGGTTTGGGGAGACATTACCTCGGATGAGCGAGCAGTTAACGGATCAGGTCCTCGTTGAACGGGTCCAGAAAGGAGATCAGAAAGCCTTTAACCTACTGGTAGTGCGCTATCAGCACAAGGTGGCAAGCCTGGTCTCCCGCTATGTACCGCCGGGCGATATCGCTGACGTTGTTCAGGAATCGTTCGTGAAGGCGTGGCGTGCGCTGGATTCTTTCCGGGGGGATAGCGCTTTTTATACCTGGTTGTATCGTATCGCCGTGAACACGGCAAAGAATTATCTGGTTGCTCAGGGACGCCGTCCGCCATCAAGCGATGTTGACGCCAACGAGGCGGAAAACTTCGAAAGCGGCGGGGCATTGAAAGAAATTTCGAACCCTGAGAACTTAATGTTGTCAGAAGAGCTGAGACAAATAGTTTTTCGTACCATTGAATCGCTCCCGGAAGATTTACGCATGGCAATTACGTTGCGGGAGCTGGATGGCCTGAGCTATGAAGAAATAGCCGCCATCATGGATTGTCCGGTTGGCACGGTACGTTCGCGTATCTTCCGGGCACGTGAAGCTATTGATAATAAAGTTCAACCGCTAATCAGGCGTTGACGATAGCGGAATACTGGAAAAGGGTATCAGGCATGCAGAAAGAAAAACTTTCGGCCTTAATGGATGGTGAAACGCTGGATAACGAGCTGCTCAATGAGCTGAGTCGTTCTTCTGAAATGCAAAAAACCTGGGAGAGCTACCATCTCATCCGCGACACGCTGCGAGGCGATACCGCTGAGATGCTCCAATTTGATATCTCAGCTCGCGTGATGGCCGCCATCGAGAACGAACCTGCTCGTCAGGTTGCGCCGCTTATTCCTGAATCTCAACCCGCTCCACACCAGTGGCGTCAAATGCCTTTCTGGCAGAAAGTGCGCCCGTGGGCCAGCTCGCTTACCCAAATGGGCGTGGCAGCGTGCGTTTCTCTGGCAGTTATCGTCGGTGTCCAACAGTATAACGGACACTCCGATGCCTCCCAGCAGCCGGAAGCGCCAGTCTTCAACACCATGCCGATGATGGGCAAAGCTAGCCCGGTTAGCCTGGGCGTTCCGGCCGATGCCTCCGCCGGCAGCGGTCAGCAGGCGCAGGTTCAGGAGCAACGTCGTCGTATTAATGCTATGCTGCAGGACTATGAATTGCAGCGTCGCCTGCACGCTGAGCAGCTTCAGTTTGGCCAGGCCCAGACTCAGCAAGCCGCTGTTCAGGTGCCGGGTTATCAAACTTTAGGAACGCAATCGCAGTAATGAAGCAACTTTGGTGTGCCATGTCGCTCATGGCAGGCAGCCTGTTCTTCTCCACCAACGCCTCGGCTGATACATCGTCCGGGGCGTTGTTGCAGCAGATGAACCTGGCTAGCCAGTCCCTCAACTACGAGCTGTCTTTTGTCAGTATCAACAAACAGGGCGTTGAGTCGCTGCGCTATCGTCACGTGCGGTTGAACAACCAGCCCCTTGCTCAGTTGCTGCAGCTCGACGGTCCTCGTCGGGAAGTGGTGCTGCGCGGTACTGAAATCAGCTATTTTGAACCCGGTCTCGATCCCTTCACCCTGAACGGCGACTATATCGTCGATTCCTTGCCGTCTCTGGTGTATACCGATTTCAAAAAGCTGGCCTCGTATTATGATTTCATCTCCGTTGGCCGGACGCGTATCGCCGATCGCCTATGCGATGTAGTGCGCGTGGTGGCCCGCGACGGTACGCGCTATAGCTACATTGCGTGGTTGGATGCCGAGACCAAGCTGCCGCTACGCGTCGACTTGCTCGACCGCGACGGTGAAACCCTGGAGCAGTTCCGGGTGGTCTCATTCAATATCGGTGATAACGTAAGCTCGAGTATGGAAGCGCTGTCAAAAGCCAGCCTGCCGCCGCAACTGTCGGTTCCGGAAAGCGGCAATAAAGCCAACTTTAACTGGGCGCCAACCTGGCTGCCGCAGGGCGTGACGGAAGTTTCCAGCAGCCAGCGTCGTTTACCGACCTTCGACGGTCCGGTCGAGTCTCGTCTCTATTCCGACGGTCTGTTTAGCTTCTCCGTTAACGTTAACCGCGCGACGGCTAACAGCAGCGATCAGCTGCTGCGCACCGGTCGCCGTACCGTCAGCACTTCGGTGCGCGATAACGCCGAAATCTCGGTGGTTGGCGAATTACCGCCGCAGACGGCAAAACGTATCTCAGACAGCATTAAGTTCAGGGCCGCGCAATGATCAAAGAGTGGGCGACTGTCGTCTCCTGGCATAACGGCGTGGCGCAGGTTCACTGCGATGTTAAAGCCTCTTGCAGCAGCTGCGCCTCGCGCGCCGGTTGCGGTAGCCGGGTGCTCAATAAACTGGGGCCGCAAACCAGCCATACCATTAGCGTTCCCTGCGACCAGCCGCTGACGGCCGGGCAAAAAGTGGAGCTGGGCATTGCTGAAAGCAGCTTGCTGGGTTCGGCGATGCTGGTCTACATGGCGCCGCTGTTCGGGCTGTTTGTGATGGCATCTATTTTTCAGGTGTTGTTTGCCAGCGATATTGCTTCGCTGTGCGGCGCGTTGCTTGGCGGCGTCGGCGGATTCCTGGTGGCGCGCGGGCTGTCGCCGAAGCTGGCTGCTCGCCAGTCGTGGCAGCCGGTGATTTTAAGCGTCGGTTTACCGCCGGATTTGCTGCGTGTTGATACGCCTTCCTCTGAAATGGGGCAGTGATTTCACTGTCCCTCATCTTTATTTACGCTTCCTGATACAACGCCACAATTCTGCCGTTATGCTGGATCTAACAGCATTTCCTGGTTTCGCGGATGTAGTGTAGAATGCGGCGTTTTCGGATTAAAAAACGTCAGGCACAGAACAGCGGCCTCATGAGACTCGTAAGGCATAATTAACTCTAAATATGAAGAATATACGTAACTTTTCGATCATCGCTCACATCGACCACGGTAAGTCGACGCTGTCTGACCGTATCATCCAGATTTGCGGTGGCCTTTCTGATCGCGAAATGGCGGCCCAGGTTCTGGACTCCATGGACCTTGAACGTGAGCGCGGCATTACCATCAAGGCGCAGAGCGTCACCCTCGACTATAAAGCCAGCGATGGTGAAACCTATCAGCTTAACTTTATCGACACCCCGGGCCACGTTGACTTCTCTTATGAAGTCTCGCGCTCCCTGGCAGCGTGCGAAGGCGCGCTGCTGGTGGTTGACGCCGGGCAGGGCGTAGAAGCCCAGACCCTGGCGAACTGCTATACCGCGATGGAAATGGACCTCGAAGTCGTTCCGGTTCTTAACAAGATCGACCTGCCTGCGGCCGACCCTGAGCGCGTAGCGGACGAGATTGAAGATATCGTCGGTATCGACGCTCACGACGCGGTTCGCTGCTCGGCGAAAACCGGTGTTGGCGTGCCGGATGTGCTGGAACGTCTGGTACGCGACATTCCGCCGCCGGAAGGCGATCCGGACGCGCCGCTGCAGGCGCTGATTATCGACTCCTGGTTCGATAACTATTTAGGCGTCGTGTCGCTGGTGCGTATTAAAAACGGCACCATGCGCAAAGGCGACAAAATTAAGGTGATGAGCACCGGTCAGGTCTATAACGCCGACCGTCTGGGCATCTTCACCCCGAAACAGGTTGACCGTACCGAACTCAAATGCGGCGAGGTGGGTTGGCTGGTGTGCGCCATTAAAGACATCCTTGGCGCGCCGGTGGGCGATACCCTGACCGCGGCGCGTAATCCAGCGGATAAGGCGCTGCCGGGCTTCAAAAAAGTGAAGCCACAGGTCTATGCCGGTCTGTTCCCGGTGAGCTCTGATGACTATGAGAACTTCCGCGATGCGCTGGGTAAACTGAGTCTGAACGATGCATCCTTGTTCTATGAGCCGGAAAGCTCAACGGCGCTGGGCTTCGGCTTCCGCTGCGGCTTCCTCGGCCTGCTGCACATGGAAATCATTCAGGAGCGTCTGGAGCGTGAATACGATCTTGACCTGATTACCACCGCGCCGACGGTAGTCTATGAAGTAGAAACCACCTCTAAAGAGGTTATTTACGTCGATAGTCCGTCGAAGCTGCCGCCGCTGAATAATATTCAGGAACTGCGTGAACCGATCGCCGAATGTCACATGCTGCTGCCGCAGGAGTTCCTCGGCAACGTGATCACCTTGTGTATCGAGAAACGCGGCGTGCAAACCAACATGGTTTACCACGGCAAACAGGTTGCGCTGACCTATGAAATCCCGATGGCGGAAGTGGTCCTCGACTTCTTCGACCGTCTGAAGTCCACCTCCCGCGGCTATGCGTCGCTGGATTATAACTTCAAGCGTTTCCAGGCCTCTAACATGGTGCGCGTTGACGTGCTGATCAACGGTGAGCGCGTCGATGCGCTGGCGTTAATTACGCACAACGACAACGCGCCGTATCGTGGCCGCGAGCTGGTCGAGAAGATGAAAGAGCTCATCCCGCGTCAGCAGTTCGATATCGCGATTCAGGCGGCTATTGGCAACCACATCATCGCGCGCTCTACCGTGAAACAGCTGCGTAAAAACGTCCTGGCGAAATGCTACGGCGGTGACGTCAGCCGTAAGAAAAAGCTGCTGCAGAAGCAGAAAGAAGGTAAGAAGCGTATGAAACAGGTTGGTAACGTTGAACTGCCGCAGGAAGCGTTCCTCGCCATTCTGCACGTTGGTAAAGACGGCAAATAATCTAAGGAGTTGGCATGGCGAACATGTTTGCCCTGATTCTGGTCATTGCGACCCTCGTCACAGGGCTGTTGTGGTGTCTGGATAAGTTCATATTCGCACCGAAACGTCGTGAACGTCAGGCCGCTGCTCAGGCAGCGACCGGCGATCAGCTGGACAAGAAAACGCTGAAGAAGGTCGGCCCAAAACCGGGCTGGCTGGAAACCGGCGCCTCGATCTTCCCGGTGCTGGCGATTGTGCTGATTGTGCGTTCGTTTATCTATGAACCGTTCCAGATCCCGTCAGGTTCGATGATGCCGACTCTGCTGATTGGCGATTTTATCCTGGTGGAGAAATTCGCCTATGGTATTAAAGATCCGATCTACCAGAAAACGCTGATCGAAACCGGTCATCCGAAGCGCGGCGACATCGTGGTATTTAAATATCCGGAAGATCCGCGCCTTGACTACATCAAGCGTGCGGTTGGTCTGCCGGGTGATAAAGTCACTTACGATCCGGTCGCTAAACAGGTCACGATCGAGCCTGGCTGCGCGTCGGGTCAGGCATGCGGTAGCGCCTTGCCGATCACCTACTCCAACGTCGAACCAAGCGATTTCGTTCAGACCTTCTCCCGTCGCAACGGCGGTGAAGCAACTAGCGGTTTCTGGCAACTGCCAAAAGGCGAAACCAAAGCCGACGGTATTCGTCTGACCGAGCGCAAAGAAACGCTGGGCGAAGTGACCCACCGTATTCTGACGGTACCTATCGCTCAGGATCAGGTGGGGATGTACTATCGTCAGTCTGGCCAACCACTGGCAACGTGGGTCGTTCCGCCGGGTGAATACTTCATGATGGGCGATAACCGCGACAACAGCGCCGACAGCCGTTACTGGGGTTTCGTGCCGGAAGCGAACCTGGTGGGTAAAGCCACCGCCATCTGGATGAGCTTCGAAAAACAGGAAGGTGAGTGGCCAACCGGCGTACGTTTATCGCGCATCGGCGGCATCCACTAATTCCCCATCTTAATTCACGCTGCTGGTGCAATAACGGCAGCGTGAATTATTTAGTATTTAAATCCATCCAAACTAACGACATCCCTTGTCGTTGCGTATAGAATATCCCCCCGAAGTTTTTGGTTGTCTCTCGAAAGAGTGACACTGCACACGAAACCGCGTTGGTTAGTTTCTGCCCTTATATATCAAGGGTATGTATGCTCAGGTCGGTTTCGTGTGCTGCATCTTTGACGCATTCATTTATTGGTAACGCATGAACCCCATCGTAATTAATCGGCTTCAACGAAAGCTGGGCTACACTTTTGTTCATCAGGAGCTGTTGCAACAGGCATTAACTCACCGCAGTGCCAGCAGCAAACACAACGAGCGTCTCGAGTTTTTAGGCGACTCTATTTTAAGCTTCGTGATCGCCAATGCGCTCTATCATCGTTTCCCTCGGGTAGACGAAGGAGATATGAGCCGTATGCGCGCGACGCTGGTGCGAGGCAATACGCTGGCGGAAATCGCCCGCGAATTTGAACTGGGCGAGTGCCTGCGCCTTGGGCCTGGCGAGCTGAAGAGCGGCGGTTTTCGTCGCGAATCGATTCTGGCTGACACCGTAGAAGCCTTAATCGGCGGGGTTTTCCTCGACAGCGATATTCAAAATGTTGAACGCTTAATCCTCTCCTGGTACCAGACTCGTCTGGATGAAATCAGCCCGGGCGATAAGCAAAAGGATCCGAAGACTCGTCTGCAGGAATATCTGCAGGGGCGTCATCTGCCGCTGCCGTCCTACCTGGTCGTCCAGGTACGCGGCGAAGCGCACGATCAGGAATTTACTATCCACTGCCAGGTCAGTGGCCTGAGTGAACCGGTGGTTGGCACAGGTTCCAGCCGTCGCAAGGCGGAGCAGGCTGCCGCCGAACAGGCGCTGAAAAAACTGGAGCTGGAATGAGCGAAGAAAAAAGTTATTGCGGATTTGTCGCCATCGTTGGTCGTCCAAACGTTGGCAAATCCACGCTGTTGAACAAGCTGCTGGGGCAGAAGATTTCGATCACTTCCCGTAAAGCGCAGACTACCCGTCACCGCATCGTCGGTATCCATACCGAAGGGCCGTATCAGGCGATTTATGTTGATACCCCGGGCCTGCATATGGAAGAGAAGCGCGCGATTAACCGCTTAATGAACAAAGCGGCCAGCAGCTCTATTGGCGACGTGGAACTGGTTATCTTTGTCGTTGAAGGCACCCGCTGGACGCAAGATGACGAGATGGTGCTGAACAAGCTGCGCGATGCGCGCGCGCCGGTGATTCTGGCCGTCAACAAAGTTGATAACGTGCAGGAAAAAGCGGATCTGCTGCCGCACCTGCAGTTCCTTGCCAGCCAGATGAACTTCCTCGACATCGTGCCGATCTCTGCGGAAACCGGCACCAACGTTGATACTATCGCGTCGATCGTACGTAAACATCTGCCGGAAGCGATTCATCACTTCCCGGAAGATTACATTACCGACCGTTCCCAGCGTTTCATGGCTTCCGAGATCATCCGTGAAAAGCTGATGCGTTTCCTCGGCGCTGAACTACCGTACTCCGTGACCGTCGAAATTGAACGTTTCGTGAGTAACGAACGCGGCGGTTACGACATCAACGGTCTGATCCTCGTCGAGCGTGAAGGGCAGAAGAAGATGGTAATTGGCAACAAAGGCGCCAAAATCAAAACCATCGGCATCGAAGCGCGTAAAGACATGCAAGAGATGTTTGAAGCGCCGGTGCACCTCGAACTGTGGGTCAAAGTGAAATCCGGCTGGGCCGATGACGAGCGCGCGCTGCGCAGTCTCGGTTACGTTGACGACCTCTGAGTTAACGCAACGTGGATGGATGGCAGCGCGCCTTTGTCCTGCATAGCCGACCGTGGAGCGAAACCAGCCTGATGCTGGACGTCTTCACGGAAGAGTCCGGCCGCGTGCGCCTGGTTGCCAAAGGCGCACGCTCCAAACGTTCTAATCTCAAAGGCGCTTTACAGCCCTTCACCCCCTTACTGGTTCGCTTCGGCGGCCGCGGCGAAGTCAAAACCCTTCGCAGCGCGGAAGCCGTCTCGCTGGCGCTGCCGCTCAGCGGCATCACGCTCTACAGCGGTCTTTACGTTAACGAACTCATCTCCCGTGTGCTCGAGCACGAAACGCGCTTCTCCGAACTCTTTTTCGACTACCTGCACTGCATTCAGGCCCTTGCCGGGACCAGCGGTTCGCCGGAGCCCGCGCTGCGGCGCTTTGAACTGGCGCTGCTCGGGCACCTGGGCTATGGCGTTGATTTCCTCCACTGCGCCGGCAGCGGCGACCCGGTGGATGACACCATGACCTACCGCTATCGTGAAGAAAAAGGCTTTATCGCCAGCCTGGTGATTGATAACAGCACGTTTACCGGGCACCATTTGAAAGCGTTGGCTAGCCGAGAGTTTCCGGATGTAGATACGCTGCGCGCCGCGAAGCGCTTTACCCGCATCGCCCTGAAGCCGTATCTTGGAGGGAAACCGCTCAAGAGCCGGGAACTGTTTCGCCAGTTTATGCCCGCGCGAAAGGCGCGAGCCGATAATACGAATAATGATTAACGAGGATTGTCATGGCTGAATTACTGTTAGGGGTCAATATTGACCACATTGCGACATTGCGTAACGCGCGCGGTACCGCTTATCCGGATCCGGTGCAGGCGGCTTTTATTGCAGAACAGGCCGGCGCCGATGGTATTACCGTGCACCTGCGCGAAGACCGCCGCCATATCACCGATCGTGACGTGCGCATCCTGCGCCAGACTCTGCACACCCGAATGAACCTTGAAATGGCGGTCACTGAAGAGATGCTGGCGATTGCCTGCGAAACTAAACCGCACTTTTGCTGCCTGGTGCCGGAGAAGCGTCAGGAAGTGACCACCGAGGGTGGGCTGGACGTGGCCGGACAGCGCGATAAGATGCGCGATGCCTGTCAGCGCCTGGCGGATGCCGGTATTCTGGTCTCCCTGTTTATTGACGCGGATGATGAGCAGATCAAAGCGGCTGCCGACGTGGGCGCGCCGTATATCGAAATCCATACCGGCTGCTATGCCGATGCCAAAACCGATGCCGAACAGGCAAAAGAGCTTGAGCGTATCGCCAAAGCGGCGACTTATGCCGCCAGCCTTGGTCTGAAGGTGAATGCCGGTCACGGTTTGACCTATCACAACGTGAAAGCCATTGCCGCCTTGCCGGAAATGCATGAGCTGAATATCGGTCATGCCATTATTGGTCGCGCGGTGATGAGCGGCCTGAAAGAAGCTGTCGCGGAAATGAAACGCCTGATGCTGGAAGCGCGCGGCTAATGGCGATTCTCGGGCTGGGTACCGACATCGTCGAAATCGCCCGCATCGAAGCGGTGATCGCCCGTAGCGGCGATCGCCTGGCGCGCCGGGTGCTGAGCGATCACGAATGGAGCATTTGGGAGCATCATCAGCAGCCGGTGCGTTTTCTGGCAAAACGCTTTGCGGTCAAAGAAGCGGCGGCGAAAGCGCTCGGAACCGGTATTCGCAACGGCCTGGCGTTTAATCAGTTCGAAGTTTTCAACGATGAATTAGGCAAGCCGAAACTGCGGCTATGGGGCGAAGCAAAGCTATTGGCTGAACGGATGGGGGTAAGCGCTATTCACGTCACTCTCGCCGATGAACGCCACTATGCCTGCGCCACGGTGATCGTCGAAAGCTAAACCCGCGGTTAAAGCTTATCCGCGTGGTGCATGAGCACGAATTTATCCCACAACTGTTCTTCATTCTCGACGTGCGCCGGATCTTTGAGAATAGTATTCGGGATCGGGCACACTTTCTGGCAGGTTGGCGTGTCGTAGTGGCCCACGCACTCGGTGCAGCGATCGCTGTTAATCTCATAAATGCTCTCGCCCATCGAAATGGCCTCATTAGGGCACTCCGGCTCGCACATGTCGCAATTGATGCATTTTTTGGTGATTAACAGCGCCATCAGGAAAATCTCAGAAACAACACAAACAGGGCGGGCATTATACGCCCATTTTCTACTCAGACCAGCTTTTTCACCAGCGCTTCGCTAGCGTGTATATTTATAATCCCGTTGACCCTGAATATGTACCTGGTACATTTATCAACTTGCTTGTTGTACCCTGTACACTTATGATGATTTTATAATCATGATACGCAGGATGCGGTATGTACACTTTTATTGAGCTGCAGGGTTTCAGTAAACGGCGTCAGGCGCTTCTACCGGATGACGAGTTTCGCGTTTTTCAGGAGATGTTGATTGAGGATCCTGAGGCTGGCGATACCATTGCAGGGACTGGGGGATTTCGAAAAATTCGCTGGAGCCGACCGGGGATGGGCAAGCGTGGCGGGGTGAGAATTATTTATTACAATGTGACGCGTAAAGGGCGAATTTATCTGGCATTGGTCTATCCCAAAAATGAGCTGGATGATTTAACGGAAGAACAAAAGAAGATGCTGAAGCAGTTATCCGCTATGCTGGTATCCCGCTGAGGTTCTGTCACTCCCACGAGGCAACGGTGCCAGTGGTGTCCACGAGGGCGATGAGGTACAGATGAAAGACGAGTTATTTGCCGATCTGCTGGCCAGTGCAGAAGAAATGGTGAGAATTGAAAAAGGTGAACAAACCCCTGAGCCGCAGCATGTTCACACCTTTAGCCCGATCGATGTGAAAGCGATTCGCGAAGCGACGGGCTTAAAACAACAGGATTTTGCCCTGGCGGTAGGGGTGAGCTACGACCTGGTAAAAAGCTGGGAAACAAAACGACGCCAGCCAACCGGGGCGCCGCGAAAATTGCTGCTTTTATTACAGCTAAATCCTTTTATTATCAATCAGCTAAAAACAATCTAATGTTTGTGGGCATTGCCAGATGCCCATTTTCTACTCAGACCAGCTTTTTCACCAGCGCTTCGCTATGGCGTATGCGTTCCGGCGCGTGTTCGAGATCTTGCTGCACCAGCGCCATAAACAGGAGATCGGTGAGCATCATTTGCGCGCTGGTGGAGGAGATCGCCGCGCTGCGCGTCGCCTGCTCTTCAGCAATAGTGTAGAGACACTGCGAAGCCTGCTGCTGCAAGGCGTTGGGAGTAAACCCGGTGATCGCGAGGATTTTGCTGCCAACGCGTAGCGCTTCAGCAGCCGCCATATTGATCTCGCGGCGTTCGCCGGAATAGGAGATAGCCAGCAGCAGATCGTCCGCCGACATCGCCTGCACCGTTGCCAGCAGCGCATGCATATCCTGCTCGGCGACGGCGTTGATGCCAATTTTCATTAACTTCCAGCTAAAATTGCGCGCCACCAGCCCGGAGGCGCCGATGCCGGTAATGATCACCCGGCGAGCATCGCGCAGTAGGGTCACAGCCTCCAGAAGTTTCTCTTCGCTGTTGACGTCAAGCGAGGCGTGCATCGCCGCGATGTTATCCTTGATCAACTTCTCGCCCACCAGACGCAGCGGATCGTCGCCGCGAATTTGGTTATGTACCGGTACAGAGTGCGGATCCGGGCTGCTAGCCAGCGCTTCGCTGAGCGCCAGTTTTAATGCCGGAAAGCCTTTGAACCCCATTTTTTGCGCGAACTTCACCACGCTGGACTGGCTTACACCCGCTTCGCCCGCCAGCTGCTGCGAGCTGAGATGGCGGGTTTGGTCCGGCTGAGCCAGAATAAAGTCGGCAAGTTTTTTGTCGCTCGCCGCCAGCGACGGGTAACGTTGGCGGATGCGGATTAAACAGTTCATGGCTTCTCCGAAGGAGGGCGTTAGCGGCGAAAAGAATTTTGTATTCGATTATAAGTGGAATAATACGAATTAAAAATTCTGCTGTGAAGAATTATGCGAACGGGTCAGATTCTGAATCTTACCTCAACCACGGCAGACAATTTCGCGCTCGTCGCGGCAAGCCTGTTAAGCTATCGACATCGCCAGGAAAATCCGTACCAGAAAGGAGTTCGGTTTGAACAGTAACGCGCGACGAGTCGTGTTTTTCGATCTTGATGGCACCTTGCACCAGCAGGATATGTTCGGCAGCTTTATTCGTTACCTCTTACGTCGTCAACCGCTCAACGTACTGGCAGTGGCGGCCTTGTCGCCAATAGTACTGCTGGGGCTGTTGGTTAACGGACGCGCGGCGCGCTGGCCGATGAGCCTGCTGCTGTGGGCCGCCACCTGTGGCCGGCGTGAAAGCCATCTTAAGCGTCTGGAGGCGGAGTTCGTTAGCTGGTTTCGCCAGCACGTGACCGCCTTTCCGGTGGTACAGGGCCGGCTAAACGACTATTTAACCAGTACCGATGCCGACGTCTGGCTGATTACCGGCTCACCGCAGTCGCTGGTGGAACAGGTCTATGCCGATACGCTTTGGCTGCCGCGCGTAAAGCTTATCGCCAGTCGCATGAGCCGCCGTCGCGGCGGCTGGGTGCTGACGCTGCGTTGCCTGGGCCATGAGAAAGTAGCGCAGCTGGAACAGCGGATCGGCGCGCCGCTACGCTTATATAGCGGCTATAGCGATAGCGAGCAGGATAACCCGCTACTCTGTTTTTGCCAGCACCGCTGGCGGGTGACGCCGCAGGGCGATCTCCAGCAGCTCGAATAATTCTGCTGCAGGCGAATTATTTGGGCGATATATAGCGCCCATGTATAATGCGCCCCGCTTTTTCTGCAGGAGTGCCGCTGTGTCTGACCACGAATTTAATGATGAATACTGGATGCGCCATGCGCTGACGCTGGCGAAACGCGCCTGGGAAGAGGGCGAGGTGCCGGTGGGCGCCGTGCTGGTGCATAACAATCAGGTCATCGGTGAGGGCTGGAACCGGCCGATTGGTCGTCACGATCCCACCGCCCATGCCGAAATTATGGCGCTGCGTCAGGGAGGGCTGGTCCTGCAGAACTATCGTATAATTGATGCCACGCTGTACGTCACGCTGGAGCCTTGTGTGATGTGCGCCGGGGCGATGGTGCATAGCCGTATCTCGCGGCTGGTGTTCGGCGCCCGCGATGCTAAAACCGGCGCGGCCGGGTCGTTAATCGATGTGCTGCATCATCCGGGGATGAACCACCGCGTTGAAATTACCGAGGGAATTCTGGCTGAATCTTGCTCCGCAATGCTGAGCGATTTCTTCCGCTGGCGGCGGGAGGAGAAAAAGGCATTGAAGAAAGCGCGTCAGGAAGAGGGCTAACGTCCCAATGTCGGCAACTTCAGTTTAACGTTGTCGACAAGCTTTTCGCCGCGAAACTTAAAGAAGGGCATCGCATACTCTTTATGCTCGCTATCGAGTTCTTCCGGCGCGACGGCTGGATAATCTTCGGCAATCGCCATCTCCTGCGCCGCTTTCCTTTCCTGTTCAGACAAATACCCAACCAGACTGATATGGTACTTACGAATATTTTCCACGTAGGCGTAGGCCTCATGGCCTCGGGCGTAGCCATATTTTAAGCGGCTGTAGTAGGGCTTCTGGCTCAATAATGGTAGACGTTGCTTAACGTCGGACCAGCTGTTCGGATTGCCTTTTTGTTTTTTTGTCAGCGCCATCGCGTCAAGCATATGCGCGTAGCCCATGTTATAAGCCGCCAGCGCAAACCAGATCCGCTCCTCTTTCGGGATTGAATCCGGCACTTTGGCCATCATATCCTGCAGATAGCGCATACCGCCATCGAGGCTCTGTTCGGCATCGGTACGGTCGGTCAGGCCTAAACTCTGGGCGGTGTTACGGGTTAGCATCATCATGCCGCGCACGCCGGTTGGCGAGGTGGCCTGCGGATCCCAGTGCGACTCCTGCCAGGCAATCGCCGCCAGCAGTCGCCAGTCGATCTGCCGGGCGTATTTCTCAAAAAGCGGCTTCAGATCCGGCAGCGTATTCTGCACCGCGCGCAGGAAGGTGCGGGTATCAACATAGTCGAAATCGTTGCCGTGGCCGAGATACTTCTCTTCCAGGCGGGCGAGGGTGCCGTCTTCATTCATACTATTAAAGAAATCGAGCATAGCTGCCGATAGTGAATTGTCTTCGCTTTTTTCGCTAAACCAGGTCACCGGCTGTTCATCGCTGATATCGAGCGCCACAGCCAGCTCCGGATGCACGCGCTGGAACAGGCTGACGGCGACGGAATCGGCGACGGTATATTCCAGCGTGCCGTCGATGACCGCCTGCATCAGGGCGGTGGTGCCGCGTTTTTCATCGACGCGCCAGTTGAGGTCCGGGTATTTGCTCTCCTTCAGCGCCTGCAGGTCGTTAAGGGCGACGTGGCCTGGGGCGATGGCGAGCTGTTCGGCGTTAATACCGGCCAGCGTGCGCGGGCGATTACCGCCAACGCGATAGACCAGCTGCTGCGAAACGGAATAATAGGTGGGGCCCGCCTGATAGTTCTTCACCCGCTCGGTGTTATAGACCAGCCCGGCGGCCAGCATATCGGTTTTAACGGCATCGAGATCGTCGAACAGCTGGCTGATATTCTGCCGCACGGTGACTTTCAGCTTCACCCCAAGGTAATCGGCGAAGCGTTTCGCCAGCTCGTAATCGAGACCGTAGTCTTTGTTGTTGATAGCGGCGTAGGTCAGCGGCGAGTTAATGGTACTCACGCGCAGTTCGCCGCGGGCAATGATCCCGGCCACGCGGTTCTCCGGTTTTCCCATCCACGGCAAAGACGGCCACAGCGCCGCCGCCAACAAAAGGGTGACGACGCCGATCAGCAGATAATTAATCTTTAATTTTTTCAAATAGTTAATTTTCTGCAGCGTGGAGTTCCTCAGCTGGGTATATCCGGAAAAAGTAAAAGGTTGCCGTAAGTTGAGCGGCATTTTGCTTAAGAATGCGCCAGTTGGCAACTTATTCGCGATTCATGTCACATTTATTGATAAAACTGATGAATCATTTTATTTCTACGCAAACGGTTTCGTCGGGGCTCAGGATTCTCTATAATGGCGCCCGTTTCCCCCTGGCTCACCTTGAAAGCTTCGAAGACGAGAGACTTATGATGGATATTTTGCGTGGTTCACCTGCACTGTCGGCATTCCGTATCAACAAACTGCTGGCACGTTTTCAGGCGGCCAACCTGCCGGTTAGCACCTTATACGCGGAGTATGTTCACTTTGCCGACCTGAGCGCCCCGCTAAGCGATGAGGAGCGCGAAAGACTGGTCAGACTGCTTAAATATGGCCCAAGCCTCAGCAGCCATACGCCAACCGGTAAATTACTGCTCGTCACCCCTCGCCCCGGCACTATCTCTCCCTGGTCCTCCAAAGCTACCGACATCGCCCATAACTGCGGTTTATCGCAGGTCGTGCGGCTGGAACGCGGCGTGGCGTACTACGTTGAAGCACAGGGTCTGAGCGACGCGCAGTGGGACGCCGTTGCGGCAGAACTGCACGATCGCATGATGGAGAGCGTTTTCACTGAGCTGGAAGAGGGGGAGAAGCTGTTTGCTCACCATCAGCCGACGCCGGTGACCAGCGTGGACCTACTGGGTCAGGGACGTCAGGCGCTGATTGACGCTAACCTCCGTCTGGGGCTGGCGCTGGCCGATGACGAAATCGACTACCTACAGGACGCATTCGTTAAGCTTGGCCGCAATCCGAATGACATCGAACTGTATATGTTCGCGCAGGCCAACTCGGAACATTGCCGCCACAAAATTTTTAACGCCGACTGGATTATCGACGGCCAAAAACAGCCGAAGTCGCTGTTTAAAATGATCAAAAACACCTTTGAGAAAAACCCGGAATATGTGCTGTCTGCCTATAAAGACAACGCCGCGGTAATGGAAGGTTCCGAAGTCGGTCGTTATTTCGCCGACTATCAGACCGGGCGCTATGACTTCCATCAGGAGCCGGCGCACATTCTGATGAAAGTTGAAACCCACAACCACCCGACGGCAATTTCGCCGTGGCCAGGGGCCGCGACCGGTTCCGGCGGCGAGATCCGCGACGAAGGCGCAACGGGACGCGGCGCGAAGCCGAAAGCGGGCCTGGTCGGCTTCTCGGTTTCGAACCTGCGTATTCCGGGCTTTGAGCAGCCGTGGGAAGAGGATTTCGGTAAACCAGAGCGTATCGTGACCGCGCTGGATATCATGACCGAAGGCCCGCTGGGCGGCGCGGCGTTTAACAACGAATTTGGTCGTCCGGCGCTGAATGGCTACTTCCGTACCTATGAAGAGAAAGTGACCAGCCACAATGGCGAAGAGCTGCGCGGCTATCACAAACCGATCATGCTGGCGGGCGGTATTGGCAACATCCGCGGCGAGCACGTCCAGAAGGGCGAAATCACCGTTGGCGCCAAGCTTATTGTGCTGGGCGGCCCGGCGATGAACATTGGTCTCGGCGGCGGCGCGGCGTCATCCATGGCTTCCGGCCAGTCTGATGCCGATCTGGATTTCGCCTCCGTACAGCGCGACAACCCGGAAATGGAACGCCGCTGTCAGGAAGTGATCGACCGCTGCTGGCAGCTGGGCGATGCGAACCCGATTCTGTTTATCCACGACGTTGGCGCGGGCGGTCTCTCTAACGCCATGCCGGAGTTGGTGAGCGATGGCGGCCGCGGCGGAAAATTCCAGCTGCGCGATATCCTCAGCGATGAGCCGGGCATGAGTCCGCTGGAGATCTGGTGTAACGAATCCCAGGAACGTTACGTTCTGGCGGTCGCGCCGGAACAGCTGCCGCTGTTTGAAGAGCTGTGCCGCCGCGAGCGCGCGCCTTATGCGGTGATCGGTGAAGCCACGGCGGAGCAACACCTCAGCCTGAGCGACAGCCACTTTAACGATCGGCCGATCGACCTGCCGCTGGACGTCCTGCTTGGCAAAACGCCGAAAATGACGCGTGACGTGCAAACGCTGAAAGCGCAGGGCAGCGAGCTGGATCGTCAACCAATGACGATTGCCGATGCGGTTAACCGCGTGCTGCATCTGCCGACGGTGGCTGAGAAAACCTTCCTCGTGACCATCGGCGACCGTACCGTCACCGGTATGGTGGCGCGTGACCAGATGGTGGGGCCGTGGCAGATCCCGGTCGCCAACTGCGCGGTGACCACCGCCAGCCTCGATAGCTACTACGGCGAAGCGATGGCGATGGGCGAACGCGCGCCGGTTGCGCTGCTCGACTTTGCCGCCTCAGCCCGCCTGGCGGTCGGCGAAGCGTTGACAAATATCGCCGCTACGCAGATTGGCGAACTCAACCGCGTCAAACTGTCGGCAAACTGGATGGCGGCAGCCGGTCACCCGGGGGAAGATGCCGGTCTGTATGAGGCGGTAAAAGCGGTCGGTGAAGAACTGTGCCCGGCGCTGGGCCTGACTATCCCGGTGGGCAAAGACTCAATGTCGATGAAAACCCGCTGGCAGGAAGGTAGCGAGCAGCGCGAAATGACCTCGCCGCTGTCGTTGGTTATCTCCGCGTTTGCCCGCGTTGAAGACGTGCGCGGCACCGTGACCCCGCAGCTCTCTACGGAAGACAACGCCCTGCTGCTGATCGATCTCGGCAAAGGGCGTAACGCGTTGGGCGCTACCGCGCTGGCGCAGGTCTATCGTCAGCTTGGCGACCAGCCGGCCGACGTGCGTGATGTCGCGCAGCTGAAAGGCTTCTGGGACGCGATGCAGGCGCTGGTGGCGCAGCGTAAGCTGTTGGCCTACCACGACCGCTCCGATGGAGGCTTGTTAGTGACGCTGGCGGAAATGGCTTTTGCCGGTCACTGCGGCGTAACAGCCGATATCGCCGCGTTGGGTGACGACCGTCTGGCGGCGCTGTTCAACGAAGAATTGGGCGCGGTGATTCAGGTTCGCGCCGCGGATCGCGAAGCGGTAGAAGCGCTGCTGGCGATGAATGGTCTGGCAGATTGCGTGCACTACTTAGGCCAGGCGACGGCGGGCGATCGTTTTGTTATTACCGCCGACGGTCAGCCGCTGTTCAGCGAAAGCCGCACCACGCTGCGTATGTGGTGGGCGGAAACCACCTGGCAGATGCAGCGTCTGCGCGACAACCCGGAGTGCGCCGATCAGGAACACCAGGCGAAGTCTAACGATAGCGACCCGGGTCTTAACGTTAAGCTGTCGTTTGATATCAATGAAGATGTTGCCGCACCGTATATTGCGACCGGCGCGCGCCCGAAAGTGGCCGTGCTGCGGGAGCAGGGGGTTAACTCTCACGTTGAAATGGCGGCCGCTTTCCATCGCGCCGGCTTCGATGCCATCGACGTGCATATGAGCGATCTGCTGGCGGGTCGTACCGGTCTTGGCGACTTCCATGCGCTGGTGGCCTGCGGCGGTTTCTCCTACGGTGACGTACTGGGGGCAGGGGAAGGTTGGGCGAAATCGATTCTGTTCAACGAACGCGTACGCGATGAGTTCGCCACTTTCTTCCATCGCCCGCAGACGCTGGCGCTGGGCGTGTGTAACGGTTGTCAGATGATGTCCAACCTGCGTGAGCTGATCCCTGGAAGCGACTTGTGGCCGCGCTTCGTACGCAACCATTCTGACCGCTTTGAAGCGCGTTTCAGCCTGGTTGAAGTCACCCAGAGCCCATCGCTGCTGCTGCAGGGCATGGCCGGTTCGATGATGCCGATTGCCGTTTCTCACGGCGAAGGGCAGGTGGAGGTGCGGGACAGCGCGCACCTGGCCGCGCTTGAAAGCAAAGGCCTGGTGGCGCTACGCTTCGTCGATAACTTCGGCAAAGTGACGCAAACCTATCCGGCGAACCCGAACGGATCGGTGAACGGCATTACCGCGGTGACCAGCGAAAACGGTCGCGCGACGATCATGATGCCGCACCCGGAACGTGTCTTCCGTACCGTCAGCAACTCCTGGCACCCGGAAAACTGGGGTGAAGACAGCCCATGGATGCGTATCTTCCGCAACGCGCGTAAGCAACTGGGTTAATACCGCTAGCGTATTGTGTTGATGAAAACGAGCCCCCTGTTAATCCAGGGGGCTTTTTTATTTGTGATCGAGGCCGTATCAGAGTGTCGGGAATTACCGACAGACGTGGTTTTGCGGTGTCTCTGAATGACGACACTTAAGTTATTGATTTTAAATGTGTGTAATTGAAGGTCGATTTGCTGTTGCTAATTGGCGACACTATGGTCAAAGAACAGGCAAATTATTTTGGGTGGTTTTTTGCATGTAATTCTTTATATATCATGGTGTTAATAATTTGTTTTGAAAGGTGGCATAGTTCGTGCATAATAATCAGCAGTGGCTCATTCACCTTCTTATGTCAGCCCCTTCGGGAAGCGCTACATAAACTTCGAATGACGCACAAACAGGTGCCTGCCGTCCAACTCCTGATAACAGCTCTGCTTTATCAGCCATCGGGCGAAACGTCGAGTAAGGCACCGCCTCATTCCTTAATAAAGGCAGGCTTTAGAGCCTGCCTTTATTGTTTCTGCCGTGGATGTTTCCGCCATCCTCAGTTAGCATCTTCAGGAGCTAATGGTTGAGGCTATATCTTTGAAGCGATTCTCTCTTTTCCCCCGTTCCTTGCGCCAACTGGTGACGCTTTCCTTTGTGCTGATCATGCTGCCGCTGCTGGTGCTGGCATGGCAGGCCTGGCAAAGCCTGAACGCGCTCAGCGCCCAAGCCGCGCATATTAACCGCACCACCTTGACGGATGCGCGGCGTAGCGAAGCGATGGTCAACGCCTCGCTGGAAATGGAGCGTAGCTATCTCCAGTATTGCGTGCTGGACGATCCTACCCTTGAGCGGGTCTATCAAAATCAACGTAAGCGTTATAGCGAAATGCTTGAGGCGCTCTCCGGCGTGTTGCCGGATGCTGACATCTGGCAGACCCTGCGGCAGAACCTTGCCGACCTGGCCCAACTACGTTGCCATAATAGCGCGCCGGATGCCAAAGCCGCGGCGAGCCTCGAAGCCTTTGCCGATGCTAACAGTGAAATGGTGCAAGCGACCCGCACGGTGATTTTCTCCCGCGGCCAGCAGCTACAGCAGGAGATTGCCGAGCGCGGGCAGTTCTTCGGCTGGCAGGCGCTGGTTCTGTTTCTGCTGAGCCTGACGCTGGTCTTGCTGTTTACCCGCATGATCATCGGCCCGGTGAAGGGCATTGAGAAGATGATCAATCGCCTGGGGGAGGGGAAATCGCTGGATGATGCGGCGCTATTCACCGGCCCGCGCGAACTGCGGTCGGTTGGTAAACGGATTATCTGGTTGAGTGAACGTCTGGCGTGGCTGGAGTCCCAACGCCACCAATTTCTTCGTCATTTGTCACATGAACTGAAAACGCCGCTCGCCAGCATGCGTGAAGGAACGGAACTGCTGGCGGACCGGGTCGCGGGGCCGCTGACGACGGAACAGCAAGAAATCGTTGAGATCCTCGATAACAGCAGCCGCAATCTGCAAAAGCTGATCGAACAGCTGCTCGACTATAATCGCAAACTGGCCGATGGCCCGGTCGAGCGGCAGAAAGTGGATATTGCCGAACTGGCGCAGACCGTCGTTTCCGCGCATAGTTTACCGGCAAGAGCCAAGATGATGTCTACCGAGCTTGCGCTGGGTGAACGCTTCTGCCTGGCGGAGCCGACGTTGCTGACCAGCGTGCTTGATAATCTGTACTCCAATGCGGTGCACTATGGCGCTGAATCCGGTAACATTCGGATTCATAGTTACCGCCACGGCGAGCAGGTTCGTATCGATGTCGCCAATAGCGGCGAGCCGATCCCCGCCGCCGAAAGAAATATGATTTTCGAGCCTTTTTATCAGGGAAGCCACCTGCGTAAAGGGGCAGTAAAAGGCAGCGGTCTGGGGTTAAGTATCGCCCGCGACTGCGTACGGCAAATGCAGGGAGAGCTGAGCCTGGTCGATGATAATCCCGGGTTCATCTGTTTTCGCATCTCGCTCCCCGCCGCTGAGCCGGGAAAAACCAACACATGAATCAACATTGGGTGAATATGTCCCACTTTTTCGCATTGCGCCGTCCATTACGGGGATGGCTGCTGTCGGGCCTATGCTGCCTGACGCTGGCGGGTTGTTCCGCCGCTATGTCGCCGCGCGCCGCTGACGGCAATGCGCCGCCCGAGCTGCCGGAACATCAGGTGGCGGATTTTCTCTCCGTAGATTGCGCCAATATCTGGTCGCTGGAAAACGATGCCAGTGATAAAAACCCGCTGTACTGGCTGCGCGGCATTGACTGCGCGGATCGCCTGGCGCCGGTACAGGCCCGCGCCGAAGCCAAATTGCATAACGATGATAACTGGCAGGATGCGTTGAAACGCGGCATTCTGCTGGCCGACGCCAAAATCACCCCCGACGAGCGTCGCGAAATGGTTGCCCGCATCGACAGCTTTAGCCCGCAAATCGCCGCCCAGGTTCGCCCGCTGTACCGGCTGTGGCGCGACGGCCAAGCCCGCCAATTGCAGTTATTTGAGGAGCGATCCCGCTACGGCAAACTCCAGCAATCAAGCGATGCTGAACTGGAAACCTTGCGTCAGCAGGAGCAACAGTTGCGTAGCCAACTGGAGCTGACCACCCGCAAGCTGGAAAACCTTACCGATATTGAGCGC
Source organism: Klebsiella sp. 141240 (assembly GCF_050600805.1). Classification (NCBI taxonomy): domain Bacteria; kingdom Pseudomonadati; phylum Pseudomonadota; class Gammaproteobacteria; order Enterobacterales; family Enterobacteriaceae; genus Klebsiella; species Klebsiella sp. 141240. The sequence goes on from NZ_JAQIRK010000012.1 coordinate 35,758, forward strand.
CAGCTCTCCAGCCGTAAGCCCGGCGGCAATTTTAATAGCGGTAGCGATAAGGTACCGGAGGTGATCCATGACGATCCGTAAACCCGCCCACCTGCTGCTGGTGGACGACGATCCGGGGCTGTTAAAGCTGCTGGGGATGCGTCTGGTCAGCGAAGGTTACAGCGTGGTCACGGCGGAAAGCGGGCCCGAGGCGCTACGCGTGCTGACGCGCGAGCGGGTGGACCTGGTGGTGAGCGATTTACGCATGGATGAAATGGATGGCCTGCAGCTGTTTGCTGAAATCCAAAAGGCGCAGCCCGGCATGCCGGTCATCATCCTGACTGCCCACGGCTCCATTCCTGACGCCGTTGCCGCTACCCAACAAGGGGTGTTTAGTTTTCTGACTAAACCGGTCGATAAAGACGCGCTGTATAAAGCGATTGATGATGCTCTCGAGCAGAGCTCGCCGGCCACCGACGAGCGCTGGCGACAGGCGATTGTCACCCGCAGCCCACAGATGCTGCGGCTGCTGGAGCAGGCCGGTATGGTGGCGCAGTCGGACGTTAGCGTGCTGATTATCGGCCAGAGCGGTACCGGGAAAGAGATTGTCGCCCAGGCGATCCACAACGCCAGTCCGCGCCACGAAAAACCGTTTATCGCGATTAACTGCGGCGCGTTGCCGGAACAATTGCTGGAATCCGAACTGTTCGGCCACGCGCGCGGCGCCTTTACCGGCGCGGTCAGCAACCGTGAAGGGCTTTTTCAGGCCGCCGAGGGCGGTACGCTTTTCCTTGATGAAATCGGCGATATGCCCGTCGCGCTGCAGGTGAAGCTACTGCGCGTACTGCAGGAGCGTAAGGTGCGCCCGCTGGGCAGCAACCGCGATATCGATATCGACGTGCGCATTATCTCGGCGACCCACCGCGATCTGCCGAAGGCGATGGCGCGCGGTGAGTTCCGTGAAGATCTGTTCTATCGGCTCAATGTGGTTAACCTGAAGATCCCGCCGCTTTCCGAGCGCGCGGAGGATATCCCGTTACTGGCCAATCATCTATTGCGCCAGTCCGCCGACCGTCACAAACCCTTCGTGCGCGCCTTCTCCACCGATGCGATGAAGCGGCTAATGGCCGCCAAATGGCCGGGCAATGTGCGCCAGCTGGTTAACGTGATTGAACAGTGTGTGGCGCTGACCTCATCGCCGGTGATCAGCGATGCGCTGGTGGAGCAGGCGCTGGAGGGTGAGAATACCGCGCTACCGACCTTCGTCGAGGCGCGTAATCAGTTTGAGCTCAACTACCTGCGTAAGCTTTTGCAGATAACCAAAGGCAATGTGACGCATGCCGCGCGGATGGCCGGGCGCAACCGCACCGAGTTTTACAAACTGCTGTCGCGCCACGAGCTCGACGCCAACGACTTTAAAGAGTAGCCCCGCGGCATAGCGCAAGCTATGATACGGTAAGCAACCGGTTACGCGACAAAGACAGGAAAACCATGAAAAAGATTGATGCGATTATTAAACCGTTCAAATTGGATGACGTGCGTGAAGCGCTGGCGGAAGTCGGTATCACCGGCATGACGGTGACGGAAGTCAAAGGGTTTGGTCGTCAGAAAGGGCATACCGAGCTGTACCGCGGCGCGGAATATATGGTGGATTTTCTGCCGAAGGTGAAAATTGAAATCGTGGTGACTGACGATATCGTCGATACCTGCGTCGATACCATCATTCGTACCGCTCAGACCGGTAAAATCGGCGACGGTAAAATCTTTGTCTTCGACGTGGCGCGGGTGATTCGTATCCGTACCGGTGAAGAAGACGACGCGGCGATTTAATCCTCCCCGCTCGCAGCAGTATTGCCGGGTGGCGCTGCGCTTACCCGGCCTACAAATCCCCGCGTCGTTGGGCTTACAGAACCTTATGCGGGCCGAAACATTCGTAATGAATGTTGTCTTTATTGACCCCTAATTCTACCAGCTGCTTCGCTGCAAACTGCATAAAGGCCACCGGGCCGCAGAGATAGAATTGCATCTGCGGGTCGCGAATATTTTCCGCCAGCGGCGCTAAATCCATCAAACCTTCGCTATCAAAACGTCCTGCCTGACGGTCGGCTTCGCTCGGGCTGCGGTACCAGACGTGTGAGGTAAATTTCGGTAGCGCCGCGCCAAGCGCCTTCACTTCGTCCGCAAAAGCGTGAACGTCACCGTTTTCCGCCGCGTGGAACCAGTTCACCTGGCCCTGATGATGGCTTTTCGCCAGCGTATCCAGCATCGCCAGCATTGGCGTTTGGCCGACGCCGCCGGAGAGCAGGGTCACCGGCGTCTGCGCTTCCACGTTAAGGAAGAAGTCGCCTGCCGGCGCGGCTAAATAGACCACGTCGCCTTCGCTGGCGTGGTTATGCAGCCAGTTAGACACCTGGCCGCCATTCTCGCGTTTCACCGCGATGCGATAGCCTTTACCGTCCGCTCTGCGGGTCAGAGAGTATTGACGAATTTCCTGATATTCGAAGGCTTCCGGCTTCAACCAGATAGCCAGATACTGTCCCGGCTGGTAATCGGCGACCGGCTGGCCGTCGACAGGCTCCAGTTCAAAGCTGGTAATAAGCTGGCTGCGCGGGGTCTTCTTAACAATGCGGAACGCGCGGGTACCTTCCCAGCCGCCATTTTTACTGGCGTTATCCTGATAGATCTCCGCTTCGCGGTTGATGAAGACGTTCGCCAGCACCCCGTAGGCTTTGCCCCAGGCGTCGAGTACTTCCTGGCCTGGGCTAAACATTTCGTCGAGGGTCGCCAGCAGATGGCTGCCGACAATATTGTACTGCTCCGGTTTAATCTGGAAGCTGGTATGTTTCTGGGCGATTTTTTCGACCGCCGGCAGCAGGGCCGGCAGGTTGTCGATATTACTGGCGTAGGCGGCGATAGCGTTGAACAGCGCTTCGCGCTGATCGCCGTTGCGCTGGTTACTCATATTGAAGATCTCCTTGAGCTCCGGATTATGAGTAAACATACGGTCATAAAAATGCGCGGTTAGCTTTGGGCCGGTCTCTACAAGCAGGGGAATAGTGGCTTTGACCGTGGCGATGGTTTGAGCGTCGAGCATAGCAGCTTCCTTAAATGTTATCCTATTGATGCATTTCAAATGCATCTTATATAAATAACCCTGCTATGTAAATGGTTCTTTATCACTTTGCCGCAAAGCAGTTACAACATGAAGAATTTGCATCACAAACCTGAAAAGAAATCCGTTGATAATGTTTGATGCGTTATTGCTCAAAGCCTTGTGTGCTGTGGAGCCAATCGTTTGCGTAAAATCCTTTGTCAAGACCTGTTATCACAGAATGATTCGGTTATACTGTGGGCCGTTGTCCATCAGGACCGCCTTTTTAGGCCAAAATTTTATCGTTAGCTGAGTCAGGAGATGCGGATGTTAAAGCGTGAAATGAACATTGCCGATTATGATGCCGAACTGTGGCAGGCTATGGAGCAGGAAAAAGTACGTCAGGAAGAGCACATCGAACTGATCGCCTCCGAGAACTACACCAGTCCGCGCGTGATGCAGGCTCAGGGTTCCCAGCTGACTAACAAATATGCCGAAGGTTATCCGGGCAAGCGCTACTACGGTGGCTGCGAGTACGTGGATATCGTTGAGCAACTGGCTATCGACCGCGCGAAAGAACTGTTCGGCGCCGACTACGCTAACGTGCAGCCGCACTCCGGCTCGCAGGCTAACTTTGCCGTCTACACCGCACTGCTGCAGCCAGGCGATACCGTGCTGGGTATGAACCTGGCGCAAGGCGGCCACCTGACCCACGGCTCCCCGGTTAACTTCTCCGGTAAACTGTACAACATCATTCCTTATGGTATCGATGAGTCCGGTAAAATTGACTACGAAGACATGGCGAAGCAGGCCCAGGAGCACAAACCGAAGATGATCATCGGTGGCTTCTCCGCTTACTCCGGTATCGTTGACTGGGCGAAAATGCGTGAAATCGCTGACAGCATCGGCGCTTACCTGTTCGTCGATATGGCGCACGTAGCGGGCCTGATTGCCGCCGGCGTTTATCCGAACCCGGTTCCGCACGCCCACGTTGTTACTACTACCACCCACAAAACCCTGGCGGGTCCGCGCGGCGGCCTGATCCTGGCGAAAGGCGGTAGCGAAGAGCTGTACAAGAAACTGAACTCCGCCGTGTTCCCAAGCGCGCAGGGCGGCCCGCTGATGCACGTAATTGCCGCGAAAGCGGTGGCGCTGAAAGAAGCGATGGAGCCAGAGTTCAAAGTTTATCAGCAGCAGGTTGCCAAAAACGCCAAAGCGATGGTGGAAGTGTTCCTGAACCGCGGTTACAAAGTGGTTTCCGGCGGTACTGAAAACCACCTGTTCCTGCTGGATCTGGTAGATAAAAACCTGACCGGTAAAGAAGCTGACGCCGCCCTGGGCCGCGCCAACATCACCGTTAACAAAAACAGCGTACCGAACGATCCGAAGAGCCCGTTCGTGACTTCCGGTATCCGTATCGGTTCTCCGGCTGTGACTCGCCGCGGCTTTAAAGAAGCGGAAGTGAAAGAGCTGGCTGGCTGGATGTGCGACGTTCTCGACAATATCAACGACGAAGCTGTTATTGAGCGCGTCAAAGGTAAAGTGCTGGATATCTGCGCCCGTTTCCCGGTTTACGCGTAATCTTGCCGCGTTAAGATAAAAAAGGCCGCGATTGCGGCCTTTTTTGTGTCTGCTGGTTATCGACGATCCAGCGAAATCGAACCCGGTCCGGTAATCGCCAGCAGCAGGAAGGCCCCGGCGATACTGACGTTCTTATAGAAGTTAATCATATTCGGCAATACCGCATCGCCGGTCATATCCCAGTAATGATGGCCGATAACCGCGGTACCCAGGGTGTAAAAAATAAAGATCACCGCCAGCGGGCGGGTGAAGAAACCTAAAATAATCAGTATAGCGGCGGGTACCTCCATGATGACCGCGATGATCGCCGCCAGCGTCGGCATCGGCGCGCCGGAAGAAGCCATATATTGTACCGTTCCGCTAAACCCCATCAGTTTCGGATAGCCAAAAATAATGAACAGCAGCACGATCGCAATACGTGCGATTAACAGCAGGACAGGGCGGGAAGAGCCAAAGTCAAAATAGCGTAGCGTGTTCATAATCAGTCCTTTATCACAGGCGTGTGATCTAAACGTAATACACATTTTTACTCCCCGCCACGCTGGGAAAATAATATTGTTGCACCTCGTTGAGCGGCGATTAAGTCGATACGCGGGAAACGCTCTGATGCCCGGTTATCGGATTTTTTTTCATACTGCCCACCATATTGCACACTCATCACGTGACAATGCTCACGATTTTAAGAGAAATGTACTTAACGACCATGAAGATAGTGAGACATGGGTTTGCTCAGTATGCGCTTTATCGCCAGACTAGAGCTTCCATTCGGGAGGGAATCATGGTCTTGCACTCCACGCGCTGGCTGGCGCTAAGTTACTTCACCTACTTTTTTAGCTACGGTATTTTTCTACCATTCTGGAGCGTCTGGCTGGCAGGCGTAGGCCTGACGCCGGAAACCATTGGCGTGTTGCTCGGCGCCGGGCTGGTGGCGCGTTTTCTGGGCAGTCTGTTGATTGCGCCGCGGGTCAGCGATCCTTCTCGTTTGATTAGCGCCTTGCGAATCCTCGCGTTGCTGACGCTGCTATTTGCTCTCGCCTTCTGGGTCGGCGGCCAGGTAGCCTGGCTGATGGTGGTCATCGTCGGATTCAACCTCTTTTTCTCGCCGCTGGTGCCGCTAACCGATGCGTTAGCCAACACCTGGCAAAAACAAATCACCATGGATTACGGCCGGGTGCGGTTGTGGGGATCGATTGCTTTCGTCATTGGTTCTGCGCTGACCGGTAAACTGGTGAGTTTGTTTGATTATCGGGCGATCCTGCTGTTGTTAAGCCTGGGCACGGCCTCGATGCTGTTGGGCATGTTGCTGAAACCTTCAGTGATGCCGCAAGGGGAGAGCCGACATCAGGAGGCGGCCGGACTATCGGCGTGGCTTAGCCTGGTGCGGCAAAGCTGGCGTTTTCTTGCCTGTGTCTGTCTGTTGCAGGGGGCGCACGCCGCCTACTACGGCTTCAGCGCGCTATACTGGCAGCAGGCCGGTTATTCAGCTTCCGCCGTCGGCTATTTATGGTCGCTCGGCGTCGTCGCCGAAGTGGTGATTTTCGCCTTGAGTAAAAAAGTCTTCCGTCGCTTTAGCGCCCGCGACCTGCTGCTGCTCTCGGCGGTGTGTGGGGTGGCGCGCTGGACGATTATGGGCTGGACGACCGCGCTGCCATGGCTACTGGTCGCGCAGATCCTTCACTGTGGAACGTTTACCGTCTGCCATCTGGCGGCCATGCGCTATATCGCCGCGCGGCAGGGAAGTGAGGTTATCCGCCTGCAGGCCGTTTACTCGGCGGTGGCGATGGGCGGCAGCATCGCGGTGATGACGGTGTTTGCTGGTTTCCTCTACCAGCACCTGCATCAGGGCGTCTTCTGGGTGATGGCGCTGGTGGCGCTACCGGCGCTGGTCGTGCGACCGAAGGCGGTGAGCGCCTAATCCTCAAGCATTTTGCAAATCTGCTGCCGCTGGTGATCGCTAAAATTTTCTTCAGCATGAAACAGCGGCGGCGAAAACAGCGGTAGCGCGGTGGTGTAGGGCGTGACCACTAAGGTCACATCCTTCGGCGCGCCTTGTTGCTGAAACTGGGTCACGCTTAAGTACTTAATATTCAGCGGCAGCAGCGTTAATTCCCGCAATTGCATTTCCAGCGCCTGTTCCAGTTCGCTATTTTCCCGCGTCAGCAGCACTACCTGCTTTTCATGCAGGTCGGCTTTTTGCATCAACCACGCGCCGAAAATCACCGCGATTAAGCTGACCTCTTCCTGATTAAATTGAATATGATAGGCCGTTTCGAAATCGCGTAATGCCTCCTGGGTGGTACGCATCAGGCGCGGATACAGGCGTCCGATCTCCTCCGGTAAAGCGTTATCAATACCGATGGCGAATACGCTGCGGTTCAACGCTTGCGAAAGATGAATATAGAGTTGGTCGCTCAACCCTTGTTCATCGCTGAATGGCCGTCCTGCCAGATCCTGGAAACGATGGATCAAGCGGGAGATCGCCAGATGCAGGCGTCTGTCCTGTTGATGACCGTCGTGAATGGGATCCGGTGTTTTCAGTAACATAAACAGCAGGGTCAGAAAATGTTGTTCGCCGGCGTGTGGCGTGGCGCTGACCCGGCGCTGCCAGTGGCGAACGATTTCGGCGGCGAGGTTAAATTCCGCCGCGGCCTGCGCCCAGTTGCGCTGCTCACGGGTGAAATCCGGCGACTGGCCCAGATGATGTTGTAGCAGGCAGTACTGAAGATACAGGCGCAGGAACTGACCGTCCCGGCAGTCGAACTGCCGATTAAGCGTGCGCGCGCAGCGATTCACCAGCGCCTGAAGATTGGTATCATCATATAAGGTTCGCGCGATACCCTGCTGTTTAAGCTGCGTTTTTAACGCCGGGGTAAAATGGTGGTGAACGAAGTGCGGGCACAGGCGCAGCCCACGCCGGAGAGCGTGCAGCAGGCACAGGCGTTGATCGAGCGCGGCGCCTTCAATCCGATAGCTGCCGTCCATCTGCGACGCGAGAGTCAGTCGATGATAACGCTGAATTTCGCGCCCCGTCTCCGCGATATCCTGTTGGGCCGTCGCCTCATCCACCTGGTTGAGCCTGACCAGCTGTTGCGGCGTGACGGATTGTCCCGGAAGATAGAACATCAGGAGCACCTGGCTACGGCGCTGTGGACTGGAAAGCGCAGATGGTGGTTCAATCACTGTCATCATCTGGTAAGTTCCAGTTAGGGTTTCAGCTAAGAATAGCCAAAGGATGCAGGGTGAGCAGGGCGGACCGCGGCCTTTAGATCAGGATTGCTGGCGAAGTTCACAGAATTTTTCACGCGAGGAACAGATGAAGAGAGTGAAACACTGCGTCGGTGCGGCATTTTTCATGGTTTTATCATTGTCAGCCGTTGCGCATCCGCACAGCTTCATTAATTTGCAGAGTGAAGCCGTGGTGAAAGACGGTCTGTTGACCGGCTTTAACATGCGCTGGACGATGGACGAAATAACCTCAGCGGATCTGCTCTATGATGCCGGCAATGCAAAGCCGGGCAGCGAAGTATGGAAAAAACTCGCGGCGGAGGTCATGGCCAACGTACTCGGTCAGCACTACTTCAGCGAACTGTGGCATAACGGCCAGCGGGTTAAGTTTGCTAACCGTCCGGATGGCTACGGCCTTGCTCGTAGCGGGCTGCAGGCGGTACTCACCTTCACCTTGCCGCTGGCGACGCCGGAACCTGTTGCCGGACAGACCTTTACTTTATCCACCTTCGATCCGACCTACTACGTCGATATGTTTTATGAGCAGGATAGCGATTTTTCACTGCCTGCCGCGCTGCGGGCCTCCTGCAAGGCCACGGTAATGACGCCGAAACCCAACGACAAAATGTTGTCTTATGCGCAGTCGCTCGATAAAGAGGACGCGCCGCCGGAAGACATGGAACTGGGTAACTACTTCGCCCAGAAGGTGACCTTGAAATGTCAGTAGTTTTTACGCCGCGAGCGCGGGCGCCGCGCTGGAAATCACTCTGGCCGCTGGCGCTGTTTCTGACGCTGAGCGTCGTGGGCGGTATCTGGTTGTGGCTCGCCTGGCCGCAGGTACTGTTGCAAAGCGCGGTCTGGCAGCGTTCACTGAATCTTGAGCTCAGCCAACTGCTGCAGGCGGTGGCGGATAATCCGTCAGCGGCGGGGCTGTCGCTGCTCGGGTTTAGCTTTGTCTACGGCGTACTGCACGCGCTTGGCCCCGGCCACGGAAAAATCGTGATTACCACCTGGCTTGCCACCCATCCCTCAAAGCTGAAATCGAGTATTGCGCTGACGCTGGCGGCATCGCTGTTGCAGGGAATGGTGGCGATAGCGCTGGTGGTGGTGGTATTGACGCTGCTGCAGCTTCCGGCGCGTCAACTGCATCTCAGCAGCTTCTGGCTGGAGAAGGGGAGCTATCTGCTGGTCGGCGCATTGGGGCTTTTACTGTGCGGGCGGGCATTGAAAAAACTGCGAGTCTTGCTGCGGCGGCCAACGTTTACCGCTTTTACCCCGCATCACGTCCATGATGAACATTGCGGCTGCGGCCATCAGCACCTTCCGGCGCCGGATCAACTACAGAGTGGCGACGACTGGCGCGCCAGGCTGGCGATTGTACTGTCGATGGGCATGCGTCCCTGCTCGGGAGCGATTATGGTGCTGCTGTTCAGCAAGGTAATCGGCGTCTTTGGCTGGGGCATGGCGGCCGCGCTGGTGATGGCGGCGGGAACGTCGCTGACCATAAGCGGGCTGGCGCTGTTGGTGCATGGATTCCGCCAGTTGGCTATCCGCCTGAGTCGCCATCAGGCGCCGGCGATGTGGAAACAGGTTGGCTGGGCGACGCTGGCGCTGGCCGGCGGCGTGGCACTATTGACGGCGGCTGTCGTGATGTGGAGTAGCGCGATCCCGCCGGGCGGCGGCTTGCGGCCGTTTTAGGGTATAAAAAAAGGAAGCCGCGGCTTCCTTTTTACATTCAGTGAGAAATTAACGCTTCAGCGCTTCGCTCAGCTGCTCGCGCATGTTCGCCAGCATCGCTTTCACGACGCGCGGGTTACCGGCTACGATGTTGCCGGTCAGCATATAGTTATGACCACCGGTGAAGTCGCAAACGATGGCGCCTGCTTCACGAGCGATCAGTTCACCAGCGGCGAAATCCCACGGTTTGAGGGCGATTTCAAAGTAACCGTCAACGCGGCCAGCGGCAACGTAGGCCAGATCCAGCGCGGCGGAACCGGTGCGACGGAAGTCAGCGCACTCGGTGAACATGTTGCCGAGGATGTTCATGTAAGCGGTAGCGTGCTGCTTCGCTTTGAACGGGAAACCGGTGGCGATGATAGTACCGTCGAGATCGCGAGCGTTGCTGCCGCGCAGACGGTAGCCGTTCAGCTGCGCGCCCTGGCCGCGGGTGGCGGTGAACAGTTCATTACGCATTGGATCGTAAACCACCGCGACTTCAGTACGGCCTTTAATGCGTACGGCGATGGAAACAGAGAAGTGTGGCAGACGTTTAACGAAGTTGGTGGTGCCATCCAGTGGATCGATAACCCATTGAATATCCTGATCTTCACCAGCGTGCTCGCCGCTTTCTTCGGTGATGATGGTGTGCTGTGGGTAAGACTTGCGAATGGTTTCGATAATAATCGCTTCTGCGGCTTTATCGACGTTAGTCACAAAGTCATTGCTGCCTTTCTGGCTGGTTTCTACGGAATCTGGCGTTTCGTAGTGCTTGGCAATTAAATTACCCGCCTTGCGCGCTGCGCGCACGGCAATGTTCAGCATCGGATGCATCGGTATCTCTCACTGGATGTTAAAGAACGGGAAAAAACGGCGCATATAGTAACAGCGAATTCTGCTTATGTCTCCGTTTTATGTTAGCATGCACGAATAATCTTTAGCCGAAGAACCATAATGCTGCAAAATATTCGAATCGTACTGGTAGAAACCTCACACACCGGCAATATGGGCTCCGTTGCCCGCGCGATGAAAACCATGGGCTTAACTAACCTGTGGCTGGTCAACCCGCTGGTGAAACCTGATTCCCAGGCCATCGCGCTGGCTGCTGGCGCCAGCGATGTGATTGGCAACGCGCAGATCGTCGATACCCTTGATGAAGCGCTGGCGGGCTGTAGCCTGGTGGTTGGCACCAGCGCACGTTCCCGCACGCTGCCGTGGCCGATGCTGGATCCGCGCGAATGCGGTCTGAAAAGCGTCGCCGAAGGCCAACATGCGCCGGTCGCGCTGGTCTTTGGTCGCGAGCGCGTTGGCCTGACTAACGACGAACTGCAGAAGTGCCACTATCACGTGGCGATCGCTGCCAACCCCGAGTACAGCTCGCTGAACCTGGCGATGGCGGTGCAGGTTATCGCCTATGAAGTGCGGATGGCCTGGCTGGCGACTCAGGAGCAGGCGCAGCCGGCGATTGAACATGAAGAAACGCCGTATCCGCTGGTCGATGATTTAGAACGTTTTTACGGCCACCTTGAGCAGACTCTGCTGGCGACCGGTTTTATCCGCCCGAATCATCCGGGGCAGGTGATGAACAAGCTGCGTCGTCTGTTCACACGCGCGCGTCCGGAAAGCCAGGAGCTGAACATCCTGCGCGGGATGCTGGCGTCTATTGAGCAGCAGAATAAAGGTAAGTAAGCGCGTTAACGCCGGATGGCGCTTCGCTTATCCGGCCTACGAATCCACATCGCTGTTGTAGCCCGGGAGCGGCTCGAAATCAATAACGGCACGGAAAGCCAAATACCTGACTAAAACAGTCAAGTAAATAGTTGACCAATTTACTCGGGAATGTCAGACTTGGCCCTGCTATGCAATACCCATATTAATAAAAAGCCCGGGCAGGGGCGAGTTTGAGGTTAAGTAAGACATGAGACTGACATCTAAAGGGCGTTATGCCGTGACCGCAATGCTTGACGTTGCGCTCAACTCTGAAACGGGCCCGGTTCCGTTGGCAGATATTTCAGAGCGTCAGGGAATTTCGCTTTCCTATCTGGAACAGCTGTTCTCTCGCCTGCGTAAAAATGGTCTGGTATCCAGCGTTCGTGGGCCAGGCGGCGGTTACCTGTTAGGTAAAGAAGCTGGCAGCATCGCCGTAGGCGAAGTGATCAGCGCCGTAGACGAATCCGTTGACGCCACCCGTTGTCAGGGTAAAGGCGGCTGCCAGGGTGGCGATAAGTGTCTGACCCACGCGCTGTGGCGCGATCTGAGCGAACGTTTGACCGGTTTCCTCAACAACATCACCCTGGGCGAACTGGTGAATAACCAGGAAATCCTCGATGTTTCTGGTCGTCAGCACAATCATGAATCTCAGCGTACTACGCGTTCTCAGGACGCCATTGACGTAAAACTGCGCGCCTAGCACGAGGCTTAGTTTCAGCTTGCGGCTTACGGGCTGCAAGGTGAAACGGCAGGGTAGATAGCAATAATAAAGATTTTCAGAATCAGGCCGGGATGTTGAGGCATCTCGTGTACTCGGTCGTACATCAAGCCGGTTGCCTGGTTCCTTGCATTGAGTGATGTACGGAGTTTAAGAGCAATGAAATTACCGATTTACCTCGATTACTCCGCAACAACGCCGGTGGACCCGCGTGTTGCCGAGAAAATGATGCAGTTCCTGACCCTGGACGGGACCTTTGGTAACCCGGCCTCACGTTCTCACCGTTTCGGTTGGCAGGCTGAAGAGGCGGTAGATATCGCCCGTAATCAGATTGCCGAACTGGTCGGTGCCGATCCGCGCGAAATCGTCTTTACCTCCGGCGCAACGGAATCCGATAACCTGGCGATTAAAGGTGCAGCCAACTTTTATCAGAAAAAAGGCAAGCACATCATCACCAGCAAAACCGAGCATAAAGCGGTACTGGATACCTGCCGTCAGCTTGAGCGCGAAGGTTTTGAAGTGACCTACCTTGCTCCGCAGAGCAACGGTATTATCGATCTGAAAGAACTGGAAGCGGCGATGCGTGACGACACCATCCTGGTTTCCATTATGCACGTGAACAACGAAATCGGCGTGGTGCAGGATATCGCTACCATCGGCGAGATGTGCCGCGCCCGCGGTATCATTTACCACGTTGACGCCACCCAGAGCGTGGGCAAGCTGCCTATCGATCTGAGCCAGCTGAAAGTTGACCTGATGTCCTTCTCCGGTCACAAAATTTACGGCCCGAAAGGTATCGGCGCGCTGTACGTACGCCGTAAGCCGCGTATCCGCATCGAAGCGCAGATGCACGGTGGCGGCCACGAGCGCGGCATGCGTTCAGGCACCCTGCCTGTCCACCAGATCGTCGGTATGGGCGAAGCTTACCGTATCGCCAAAGAAGAGATGGAAAGCGAAATGGCGCGCCTGCGCGGCCTGCGTGACCGTCTGTGGAACGGCGTGAAAGATATGGAAGAAGTCTATCTGAATGGCGACCTCGAGCAGGGCGCGCCGAACATTCTCAACGTCAGCTTCAACTATGTTGAAGGCGAGTCGCTGATTATGGCGCTGAAAGACCTGGCGGTTTCCTCCGGTTCAGCCTGTACTTCCGCGAGCCTTGAGCCATCCTACGTGCTGCGCGCGTTAGGCATGACTGATGAACTGGCGCACAGTTCTATTCGTTTCTCTTTAGGTCGTTTCACTACCGAAGAAGAGATTGACTACACCATCAAACTGGTTCGTAACTCCATCGGCCGTCTGCGCGATCTTTCTCCGCTGTGGGAAATGTTCAAGCAGGGCGTGGATCTGAACAGCATTGAATGGTCACATCACTAATTCGGCACCGATAAGGAGAATTCATCATGGCATACAGCGAAAAAGTCATCGATCATTACGAAAACCCGCGCAACGTCGGCTCTTTCGACAACAGCGACGACAGCGTCGGTAGCGGTATGGTTGGCGCACCTGCGTGCGGCGACGTCATGAAGTTGCAGATTAAAGTCAACAATGAAGGTATCATTGAAGACGCGCGCTTCAAGACCTATGGCTGCGGTTCCGCTATCGCTTCCAGCTCCCTGGTCACCGAGTGGGTGAAAGGTAAATCGCTGGACGAAGCGCAGGCTATCAAGAACACCGATATCGCCGATGAACTGGAACTGCCGCCGGTGAAAATTCACTGCTCTATCCTGGCGGAAGACGCGATTAAAGCCGCGATTGCGGATTACAAAAGCAAACGTGAAGCAAAATAATTAAGAGTTGAGGTTTGTTATGTCGATTACCTTAAGCGACAGTGCAGCAGCGCGAGTCAATTCCTTCCTGGCGAACCGCGGTAAAGGCTTTGGCCTGCGTCTGGGGGTAAGAACCTCCGGTTGTTCAGGTATGGCTTATGTACTGGAATTTGTTGACGAGCCGGCGGCAGAAGACACCGTGTTTGAAGACAAAGGCGTGAAAGTCGTGATCGACGGTAAGAGCCTGCAATTCCTCGACGGCACTCAACTGGACTTCGTCAAAGAAGGCCTTAACGAAGGGTTTAAATTTACCAACCCGAACGTGAAAGATGAGTGCGGTTGCGGCGAAAGCTTTAACGTATAATCGGTAATCCCCAACCCCACCGCGGTCACGCCGCGCGTGGGGTTTTAGTTTAGATGCATGACCCTGAGGTTACTATGGACTATTTCACCCTCTTCGGGTTACCAGCCAGCTATACCCTCTCGCTTGAACAACTGGCTGTCCGGTATCAGGATCTGCAGCGCCAGTACCATCCGGATAAATTTGCCAGCGCGCCCGCTGCGGAACAGCTGGCTGCGGTTCAGCACTCCGCCACCATTAACCAGGCCTGGCAGACTCTGCGTCATCCGCTGACCCGTGCGGAATATCTCCTTTCGCTGCACGGTTTTGACCTCGCCAGCGAGCAGCACACTGTCCGCGACACCGCGTTCCTGATGGAACAGCTGGAACTGCGCGAAGAGCTCGATGAAATCGGCCAGGCGAAAGACGAAGCGCGGCTGGAAACCTTTATCAAACGGGTAAAAGCGCTGTTTGATACCCGCCATCAACTGATGGTTGAACAATTGCAAAACGAGACCTGGGATGCGGCGGCTGATACTGTACGCAAGCTCCGTTTTCTCGATAAACTGCGCAGCAGTGCTGAAGAACTCGAAGAAAAACTGCTCGACTTTTAATTTTCGGAAGCAATTATGGCCCTATTACAAATTAGTGAGCCTGGTCTGAGCGCCGCGCCGCATCAGCGTCGATTGGCGGCAGGTATCGACCTTGGCACCACCAATTCTCTGGTTGCTACCGTGCGTAGCGGCCAGGCCGAAACTCTGCCCGACCATCAAGGCCGCTACCTGCTGCCGTCGGTCGTGAACTACCACGCCTCTGGACTGACCGTCGGCTATGAAGCCCGGCTCAATGCCGCTCAGGATCCGGTGAACACCATCAGCTCGGTGAAGCGAATGATGGGGCGTTCCCTCGCCGATATTCAAACCCGCTATCCGCACTTGCCATACCAGCTGCAGGCCAGTGAAAATGGACTGCCGATGATCCAGACCGCCGGCGGCCTGTTGAACCCGGTGCGGGTCTCCGCCGACATCCTGAAAGCGCTGGCCGCCCGCGCCACTGAAGCGCTGGCGGGCGATCTCGACGGCGTGGTCATTACCGTTCCGGCCTATTTCGATGACGCTCAGCGTCAGGGAACCAAAGACGCGGCGCGTCTGGCGGGCCTGCACGTGCTGCGTTTGCTCAATGAGCCGACCGCGGCGGCTATCGCCTACGGCCTCGATTCCGGCCAGGAAGGGGTGATTGCGGTTTACGATCTCGGCGGCGGTACCTTTGATATCTCCATTCTGCGCTTAAGCCGTGGGGTGTTTGAAGTGCTGGCGACCGGCGGTGATTCCGCTCTCGGCGGCGATGATTTCGACCATCTGCTGGCCGACTATCTGCGCGAGCAGGCGGGCCTCAGCGACCGTAGCGATAACCGCCTGCAGCGTGAGCTGCTGGATGCCGCCATTGCGGCGAAAATCGCCTTAAGCGACGCCGACGTGGCGCACGTCGAAGTCGGCGGCTGGCAGGGCGATATCACCCGTAGCCAGTTTAACGATCTGATTGCCCCACTGGTAAAACGTACCCTGATGGCCTGCCGTCGCGCGCTGAAAGACGCCGGCGTTGAAGCGCAAGAGGTGCTGGAAGTGGTGATGGTCGGCGGTTCCACCCGCGTGCCGTTGGTGCGTGAGCGCGTTGGCGAATTCTTTGGCCGTACCCCGCTGACCTCTATCGACCCGGACAAAGTCGTCGCCATCGGCGCGGCGATTCAGGCGGATATTCTGGTCGGCAACAAACCAGACAGCGAACTGCTGCTGCTTGATGTTATCCCGCTGTCGCTTGGGCTGGAAACCATGGGCGGCCTGGTAGAGAAAGTGATCCCGCGTAATACCACCATTCCGGTGGCCCGCGCGCAGGAGTTTACCACTTTCAAAGATGGCCAAACGGCGATGTCCATTCACGTGATGCAGGGCGAGCGTGAGCTGGTGCAGGATTGCCGCTCGCTGGCGCGTTTTGCGCTGCGCGGTATCCCGGCGCTGCCGGCGGGCGGGGCGCATATTCGCGTGACCTTCCAGGTTGATGCCGACGGTCTGCTGAGCGTCACGGCGATGGAGAAATCGACCGGCGTGGAAGCCTCAATCCAGGTGAAACCGTCTTACGGCCTGACCGATGGCGAAATCGCCAACATGATTAAAGATTCGATGAGCTACGCCGAACAGGATATCCAGGCGCGTATGCTGGCTGAACAGAAAGTCGAAGCCGCTCGCGTACTGGAGAGCCTGGAAAGCGCGCTGGCCGCCGACGCCGCGCTGTTAAGCGCCGCAGAGCGTCAGGTTATCGATGCCGCCGCGGAGCAAGTTCGCGCCGCCGCGGCAGGCGAAGATGCCGACGCGATTAAAGAAGCCATTAAAAATATCGACACACAAACCCAGGAATTCGCCGCACGCCGCATGGACCAGTCGGTCCGCGCTGCGCTGAAAGGCCAATCCGTGGACGAGGTTTAAAATGCCAAAAATTGTTTTTCTGCCCCACCAGGACCTGTGTCCGGATGGCGTAGTTGTGGAAGCTGAGAGCGGTGAAACCATTCTGGATGCGGCGCTGCGTAGCGGTATCGAGATTGAACACGCCTGTGAAAAATCCTGTGCCTGCACCACCTGCCACTGCATCGTGCGTGAAGGTTTTGACTCGCTGGCGGAAAGTAGCGAAGATGAAGACGACATGCTGGATAAAGCCTGGGGGCTAGAACCTGACAGCCGTCTGAGCTGCCAGGCGCGCGTTACCGACGAAGATCTGGTCGTTGAGATCCCGCGTTACACCATCAACCACGCACGCGAGCACTAATATGGCACTGAAATGGACCGACAGTCGCGAAATCGGCGAAGCCTTGTATGACGCTTACCCGGATCTCGACCCGAAAACCGTTCGCTTCACCGATATGCATCAGTGGATTTGCGACCTGGAAGAGTTCGATGACGACCCAAACGCATCCAATGAAAAAATTCTGGAGGCGATTCTGCTAGTCTGGTTAGACGAAGCCGAATAATTTTCGCCTCAAGCGGAAAAATTTTAACGGGCTGCCATAGGGTGGCCCGTTTGCTAATAAGGATAAAGATAATGACCGAAGCCATGAAGATTACGCTTTCTACTCTGCCTGCCGATGCGCGCTGGGGAGAAAAAGCGACCTGGAGTATCAATAACGACGGTATCGCCTTACATCTCAACGGTAAAGACGACCTGGGGTTAATCCAGCGCGCGGCGCGCAAAATTGACGGCATGGGTATCAAGCACGTCGCCCTGAGCGGCGAAGGCTGGAATACCGATCGCGCTTGGGCCTTTTGGGCCGGCTATAAAGGGCCGAAAGGTCAGCGCCAGGTCGAATGGCCAACCCTGGACGACGCGCAGCGCAGCGAGCTGGATAACCGCCTGACGATTATCGATTGGGTTCGCGACACCATCAACGCACCGGCAGAAGAGCTGGGGCCAGAACAGCTGGCCCAGCGCGCCGTCGATCTGCTGTGCGGCGTGGCGGGCGAAAAGGTCAGCTATCGCATCACCAAAGGCGAAGATCTGCGCGAGCAAAACTATCTTGGCCTGCATACCGTTGGCCGCGGCTCCGAGCGCCCGCCGGTCCTGCTGGCGCTGGACTATAACCCGACTGGCGATAAAGACGCGCCGGTATACGCCTGTCTGGTCGGCAAAGGCATCACTTTCGACTCCGGCGGCTACAGCATCAAGCAAAGCGCCTTTATGGATTCGATGAAATCCGACATGGGCGGCGCGGCCACCGTGACCGGCGCGCTGGCTTTCGCCATTACCCGAGGTCTGAACAAACGTGTGAAGCTGTTCCTGTGCTGCGCGGATAACCTGATTAGCGGCAACGCTTTCAAGCTTGGCGATATCATTCATTACCGCAACGGTAAAACCGTTGAAATCATGAATACCGACGCCGAAGGTCGCTTGGTGCTGGCGGATGGCCTGATCGACGCCTCGGCGCAGAAGCCGCAGCTGATCATCGATGCCGCCACCCTGACCGGTGCGGCGAAAACGGCGTTGGGTAACGACTACCACGCGCTGTTTAGCTTTGACGACGCGCTGGCGAATCGTCTGCTGGCGAGCGCGCAGGCGGAAAATGAAGCCTTCTGGCGTCTGCCGCTGGCCGAATTCCACCGCAACCAGCTGCCGTCTAACTTCGCTGAGCTGAACAACACCGGCAGCGCGGCGTATCCGGCCGGCGCCAGCACCGCAGCGGGCTTCCTGTCCCACTTCGTGGAAAACTACCACCAGGGCTGGCTGCATATCGACTGCTCTGCGACTTACCGTAAAGCTGCGGTTGAACAGTGGTCGGCGGGTGCGACTGGCCTTGGCGTGCGCACTATCGCTAATCTGCTGACGGCTGAGTAATGGCCTTGCCGGGTGGCGCTACGCTTACCCGGCCTGGAAAACCGTAGGCCCGCGCGGACGGGCGATTTTTGAAGTAGCGAATCTATGTCTGATACTAAAAATGAATTAGAAACCCTGCTGGAGAAGGCAGCGACCGAGCCTGCCCATCGTCCGGCATTTTTCACCGCGCTGCTTGAGGCCACCGTCTGGGTGCCGGGTAGCGCGGCGGACGGCGAGCAGATTGTCGAAGATAGCGCCCTCGATCTAAAGCATTGGGAAAAAGATGACGGCACGTCGGTCATTCCGTTCTTCACCTCGCTGGAGGCGCTACAGCAGGCGGTAGAAGAGGAACAGGCCTTCGTGATGATGCCGGCGCGCACGCTGATGGCGATGACGCTGGGCGAATCGCTGTTTCTCAACCCGAAGCTGCCGAGCGGCAAAGAATTTACCCCGCGGGAAATCAGCCATCTGCTGGGTGAAGAGGGCAGCCCGCTCAGTACCCAGACGGTACTGGAAGGCGGCGAAGCGCTGCTGCTGTCTGAAGTCGCCGAACCGCCGGCGCAGATGGTGGATTCGCTGACCACGCTGTTCAAAACGCTGAAGACCGTCAAGCGGGCGTTTCTGTGCTCGATTAAAGAGAGCGCCGACGCGCCGGCAAACTTGTTGATCGGGATTGAAGCGGAAGGGGATATTGAATCCATTATCCAGACCACCGGCAGCGTGGCCACCGATACCTTGCCGGGCGATGAACCTATCGATATTTGCCAGGTGGTAGAAGGCGAGAAGGGCATCAGCCACTTTATGATTGCCCATATCACGCCGTTCTATGAAAAGCGCTGGGGCAGCTTCCTGCGCGATTTCAAGCAGAACCGGATTATCTGAATCGTACGGGGGGCAACCCCCGTCCTTATATTCAAAAATAATGGTTAATACAGCTTCGGCATGGCTGGACGCCCGGTGTATATTTTTTATTACATAAACCGTGATACCAAATGAAAAAAATATTTTCCCGCCACACAGAAGATGATTATTCCGTTGAATAATGCAAACTGCCCACGCCAGGCCCGGAGGTTTTTCTCGCCTATTACAAGGCGCGTTAACCAGGCCAGACCAGCCGTGGTTAAGTAAGCCAGCAGAACGCCAATCATTATTGCAACTGGGAACATCAAGCGTAATCCGATGTTGTCATATAAATCGGCAAATATTAGTGTTGCTTTAATCGGCCAGATAGACTGAAGAGCAATAATAGCAATAACGGCGGGGCGCAACTGATTTAAGGGGCAGGAAAGCGCCTGGGACTGGCGCCAGGCATCGGTTACAAGCATTCTAACTATGGTCAGTAAGGCCAGTATATATAGTATTGATTTTAGTAAGGTACTTTGTGGGAGTGATATAAGGATACCCTGTATAATAAGACTGAGCATCCAGGCGAGCAATATATAAATGATGATGTTTTTAGCTGAGGGTTTATTATGTAATACCCAAGATACAATCGGTGCTTGTGGATAGCCAGGTTGAAAAAGAACAAGTAGGAAAGTCGAGAAAAGAAGATCGACATATACCGTAATAGGCAGTAAGCTATTTCTTTCAAGGTCATTTTGATAGGCATAAGTTGCCATTTTCTCAAATGTGATTCCCGGAAGCCATGATGCCCACTCCTTCCAGAAATAGAGTATTAAAGCTCCTACTATCAGACCAGCGATACCGCCTAACCACGGGAGTTTTTGCAGGTTATTGCCATTGCCATCATCTACCATTATCATTCCTTGTTATGACGTTTACATGAAGTATTTAATATGAGATAAGTAGTTTTGAGACTTATCAGGTAAAAAACTATTCAGCGGGCGACTAAATTAATGAGATATCATATTAAACAGATAACTTCCCGCTACGCATAAAATAATTATTCCATTGAATAACGCAAACTGCGGGCGCCAGGCACGTAGGTTTTTCTTACCCAGCAACAAACGTACTAAGCAGGTCAGACCTGCCGTGGTTAAAAATGCCAGCAGAGCGCCTAACATTAACGCGGCTGCGATACTCAAGCCCATGGCCATATTGTCATATGTTTGGGCGGAAAAAATTAATAAATTTACAGGCCAGATAGCTTGAAGCGCTATTGTTATTAATACTGCGAGACGCAATTGGTTTAACGTAGTGTCATTAAGTTGTGACTGTCGCCAGGCGTCGTACAGTAGCATTCCACCTGTCGCCAGCAAAGTCATTATATATAGAATATGCTTAATTGTATGGATGGCAGATAACGTTACATAGCATGAAAGGATGTACTGCAGGATACAGTTGAGTATCAGCGCACATACTATATATCGAAAACAATTTTTAGCTGAAGGTTCGTTGTGCAATATCCATCCGGCGATGGATGCTTTGGCATAGCCGGGATGTAATAACACAATAAGAAAGCTGGAAAAGATTAAGCCGATGTATATCTTCAGCTCAGGGTAAGTTCTTTGTTCCATTGTTTCGCGAGATAAGCATATTAAAATGTTCTTAAATGTTATATCAGGAAGCCAGGATCCCCATTCGTTCAAGAAATAGAGTATAACCCCCCCTACGATCAGCCCCGCAATACCGCCCGACCAAAGATGATTTCGTGTGCTATCACGATTATTTTTGTCTATCAATGACATTATCTTTCCTTGTTCTTATTTATGCCTGAAAAATTAATAAACCATGAGTTATTCTGAAAATTACAGTTGATAGGCCGGATAAACGTAGCGCAACTCGGTAAAAATACGCATGCATTAGCTTAATTGTTATACGGGTTGGAGGAGACGACGTTAACGATGACACGTCCCAATACATACGCCGTTATCATCCCTGTGAATAGCGCGAACTGGCCGCGCTATTCGGGGTGAGACCGCGAGTTAGTCAGAGCAGCCTTCGATTTTCGCGTAAAGGTCCTCGTGGATGTATTCCAGCTCCAGCAAGGCGCCATCGCGTGCCTGGTTGAGGTCCTGCTGGCGTTGCCATTCGTCGTGGCTCTCCTCCTCATCGGTAAAGACCCCTTGCAGATATTCAATCAGCGACGATTCCGCCAGCCAGAGGTCATTCTCTTTACCTTCGAAGCGGACGACAGGATATTCACCCTGTTCATCACGTTCAGTGACATAAATAAATACCTGCTGATCGCCGGCATGGCTGATGCGAATCAGGGCTGGAAGACGCGGATCGTCGTTCCAGATTGGCGTCAGCTCTTCAAAGTCCAGTCCGGCCATATCAAGACCATTCATGTAATAAGCATCTTCATCCAGCGAGTCGGAAAGCAGGATGCCATGTTCATCAATAGAGTCTACAACCCATTCCAGTACCAGCTGGCCGGAGGGGCCTTTCAGCTGGCAATCGTAGGCCAACAGCGCTTTCAGACTGTCCGGAAGCGCCACGGTTTCGCTATTTTGCGGATCGCGATATTTCCGGACCCGCAGGCGCTCCACCTCATCTTCCGGCATAGGTTTCGGTGTGGGATTGCGGTTGTACTTTTTTACGACATCCATGAGGTTCTGTAATGAAACGGTCATTATTTAATTTCCTTATAAATTGGGTGTAAGTAGAGCAAATACGGCAGCTACAAGCCCTGCGGCAGGATAGAGTAACCGGTTTGGCGAGAAGCAGAATAAAAGGGCGGGGAAAATCAGAAATTATTTAGTGACCGCGGGACGGGAGGCCCGCGGTCACGCCGCGGTTACTCAGCGGCAGGAGCCGGCTCGATCGGCAAATCCGTTCTCGCGCCCCATTCGCTCCACGAACCATCGTACAGGCACACGCCGTTGACGCCGAGGGTGGTCAACGCCAGTACCACCACTGCCGCCGTTACCCCGGAGCCGCAGCTGGCGATAATCGGTCGTGAAAAATCAACGCCCTGACGCTTAAAGATATCGTTCATCTCATCAACTGTCTTCAGTTCGCCATTAATCACCAGCTCGGTCCACGGGACGTTAAGCGCGCCGGGGATATGCCCGCGGCGTAAGCCCGGACGCGGTTCATCCGCCAGTCCGTTAAAACGCGCCGCCGGACGGGCATCGACGATCTGCGCCGATCCTTCATGGCTGACCAGCAGCACATCGGTTAAGCGTTTGATCACCTCAGGATCGAAGTTCACCTCAAATTCGCCTTCTGGCAGGTCCGGTTCGCCTTTCTCCAGCGGCAATTCATCGCGGCGCCAGCCTTCGAGGCCACCGGCGACAATCGACACTCTTTCGACGCCGAAGGTGCGTAGCATCCACCAGGCGCGCGGCGCTGAGAACAGATTGCCTTCATCATAAACCACCAGGTGCTTATCGCTGCTGACGCCAAGCTCGCGCATCGCCACGGCGAAGGTTTCCGCCCGCGGCATCATATGCGGCAGCGGGCTGGTGTGGTCAGACAGCGCTTCGATATCAAAAAAAACCGCGCCGGGGATATGCCCGTCGCGGTATTCCGCCGCCATATCGCGCAGCGCTTCCTGACCCGCCGGTGCCATCCGCGCGTCCAGAATTTGAATCTGCGGGTCATCAATATGTTCCGCCAGCCAGTCGGCCGCAACAAAGAATGAGGTGGACATGAGTGCCTCCGTTTTATTATCGATCGATGAATTGTCGGCGTTTTATAAAGGGCTGACAAGTTAAGGTCGCGGGAGTGGGGAGGTGGTCACGTAGTTTCCCGATTCATCGGTGGTTTCTATGCTGGTAGCTGTTGAGAATCGCCGTGATGGCGCATAATAGAACGTTATTGATTGCATCAGGCTCTGGGCCGAGGGGTTAGAAGGATGAAACCATTTCGTTTAGCGGCGCTTTCGTTGGCGCTCCTTACCGCACTATCATTAAGCGGCTGCGATAACAGCGGTGAGCCGCAGGCCGTGTCGGCGGCCGATAAAGGCGCTACCGATAGCGCGAAAAAGCCGGATAGCGCGCAGCTGGCGACGTTAAAAGAAAAAAGCCAGGGCAAGGCTTTGACGTTGCTCGACGCTTCTGAAGTGCAGCTAGATGGCGCAGCGACGCTGGTGCTGACCTTCTCCATTCCGCTCAAACCGGATCAGGATTTTTCCCGCAGCGTCCATCTGGTTGATAAGAAAAGCGGCAAGGTTGACGGCGCGTGGGAGCTGGCGCCGAATCTCAAAGAGCTGCGTCTGCGCCACCTCGAGCCAAAGCGTGAATTGATCGTCACCGTTGACCCAACGCTCATTGCCCTCAATGACGCCACCCTCGGCAGCCCTTTTGAAAAAACCATCGCCACTCGCGATATCGCGCCGAGCGTCGGTTTCGCCAGCCGCGGTTCGCTGCTGCCGGGGAAAGTGGTCGCCGGGCTGCCGGTGATGGCGCTGAACGTCGACAATGTCGATGTCAATTTCTTCCGTATTAAGCCGGAATCACTCTCGGCCTTCGTCAGTCAGTGGGAATACCGTAATTCGTTAAGCAATTGGGAATCTGACGAACTGCTGAAGATGGCCGATCTGGTTTATAGCGGCCGCTTCGATCTCAACCCGGCGCGGAATACCCGTGAAAAGCTGCTGCTGCCGCTTAACGACATCAAGCCGCTCCAGCAGCCAGGCGTCTATGTGGCGGTGATGAACCCGGCGGGTCATTATAGCTACAGTAATGCGGCAACGCTGTTCACCCTCAGCGATATCGGCGTCTCCGCGCATCGCTACCATAACCGGCTTGATGTCTTTACCCAGAGCCTCGAAAACGGCGCCGCGCAGTCGGGTATTGAAGTGCAGTTGCTAAACGCCAAAGGGCAGACGCTGGCGCAGGCGAAAAGCGATAACCAGGGCCATGTTACTCTGCAAACCGATAAAGAAGCGGCGCTGCTGCTGGCGCGAAAAGACGGGCAGACTACGCTGCTTGACCTTAAACTGCCGGCGCTGGATCTGGCGGAGTTCTCCATCGCTGGCGCCCCTGGCTTCAGCAAACAGTTCTTTATGTTTGGCCCGCGCGATCTCTATCGCCCGGGGGAAACGGTTATCCTTAACGCGCTGTTGCGTGACGGCGATGGAAAACCGCTGGCGGAGCAGCCGGTGAAGCTGGAAGTGGTGCAGCCGGATGGCCAGGTGATTCGCTCTGTGATGAGCAAACCGGTCAATGGCCTGTATCAGTTTACTTATCCGCTCGACAGCGGCGCGGCCACCGGTATGTGGCACATTCGCGCCAGCACCGGCGATAATCAACCCCGCGAGTGGGATTTCCACGTCGAAGACTTTATGCCCGAGCGCATGGCGCTGAATCTGACGCCGCAGGCCGCGCCTATCGCCCCGGATGCCGACGTCGCCTTTAGCGTCAGCGGCGCTTATCTCTACGGCGCGCCGGCCAGCGGCAATCAGCTGCAGGGCAAACTATTCCTGCGCCCGCTGCGCGATGCCGTCGCTGCGCTGCCGGGCTTCCAGTTCGGCGATATCGCGGAAGAAAACCTCTCCCGTAGCCTCGATGAAGTTCAGCTGACGCTGGATGAAAAAGGCCATGGAGAAGTGACGACTTCGAGCCAGTGGCAGGATAGCCACTCGCCGCTGCAGGTGGTGTTGCAGGCCAGCCTGCTGGAGTCAGGCGGCCGTCCGGTGACCCGCACCGTACAGCAGCCAATCTGGCCTGCCGAGGCGTTGCCGGGGATCCGCCCGCAATTTACGCTGAAGGACGTTTACGACTACCGCACCGATACCACGGTGAAACAGCCGGTGGTTGATGAAAACAGTAACGCCGCGTTTGACATCGTCTATGCCGATGCCAAAGGCGAGAAAAAAGCGGTCTCCGGTCTGCAGGTGCGGTTGATCCGCGAGCGGCGCGACTACTACTGGAACTGGTCCGATAGCGAAGGTTGGCAGTCGCAGTTTGATCAAAAAGATCTGCAGGAGGGCGAAACGTCGCTGGATCTACAGGCCGGGCAGACTGGTAAAGTGAGTTTCCCGGTGGAGTGGGGCTCGTATCGCCTGGAGGTGAAAGGGCCGGACGACGTTGTCAGCAGTGTGCGCTTTTGGGCGGGCTATAGCTGGCAGGATAACAGCGAAGGCGCCGGCGCGGCGCGTCCTGACCGCGTAACGATGAAGCTCGATAAACCAGGCTATAAACCGGGTGACACCATCAAGCTGCATATTGCCGCCCCGGCGGCGGGTAAAGGCTACGCGATGGTGGAATCCAGCGAAGGGCCGCTGTGGTGGCAGGAAATTGACGTCCCGGCGGAGGGGATGGATCTGTCTATTCCGGTTGATAAAGCCTGGAATCGACACGATCTCTACCTCAGCACGCTGGTGGTTCGCCCCGGCGATAAATCGCGCTCGGCGACGCCGAAACGCGCGGTCGGCTTGCTGCATCTGCCGCTGGGCGATGAAAACCGCCGTCTGTCTCTGGCGCTGGAGGCTCCGGATAAAATGCGCCCGAACCAGCCGCTGACGGTGAAAGTGAAGGCCAGCGTGAAAGAGGGCGAGGTACCGAAACAGGTTAACGTTCTGCTCTCGGCGGTGGATAGCGGGGTGCTGAATATTACCGATTATGCCACGCCGGATCCATGGAACGCCTTCTTTGGCCAGAAGCGTTACGGCGCGGATATTTATGACATCTACGGCCAAGTGATCGAAGGGCAGGGACGCTTAGCCAGCCTGCGCTTCGGCGGCGATGGCGACGAGTTAAAACGTGGCGGCAAACCGCCGGTTAATCACGTGACGATCGTCGCCCAGCAGGCGCAGCCGGTAGTGTTGAATGACCAGGGCGAAGGCACGGTGACGTTGCCCATAGGCGATTTTAACGGCGAGCTGCGGGTGATGGCCCAGGCGTGGACGGCAGATGACTTCGGCAGCAGCGAAGATAAAGTGGTGGTTGCCGCCCCGGTTATCGCGGAACTGAATACCCCGCGTTTCCTTGCCAGCGGCGACGCCACGCGTCTGGCGCTGGATCTCAGCAATCTGACTGACAAACCGCAAACCCTGCAGGTGCATCTTACCGCCAGCGGGTTAGTCACGTTGACCGATGGCCAACTGCCGCCGGTACAGCTGGCCCCGGGCGCGCGCAGCACGCTGTTTATACCGGTGACCGCGTTAGCGGGATTCGGCGATGGTCAGGTCAATGCCACCATCAGCGGCCTGAACCTGCCGGGCGAAACCTTCGCGCCGTTGCAAAAACAGTGGAAAATCGGCGTGCGTCCGGCGTTCCCGGCGCAGACCGTCAATAGTGGCGCGGTGCTACAACCAGGCGAAAGCTGGCTGGCGCCGGCGGCGCAGAGTCAGGGGTTCGCCCCGCAAACGCTGCAGGGCCAACTGCTGCTCAGCGGTAAACCGCCGTTGAATCTCGCCCGCTATATTCGCGAGCTGAAAGCCTATCCTTACGGCTGCCTTGAGCAGACCGCGAGCGGCCTGTTCCCTTCTTTATACACCAGCGCGGCGCAGCTAAAAGCGCTGGGCATCAGCGGCGATAGCGATGAAAAACGCCGCGCGGCGGTCGATGTAGGTATCTCGCGCCTGCTGCAGATGCAGCTGGAAAACGGCGGCTTTGCGCTATGGGATAAAGAGGGCCCGGAAGAGTACTGGTTGACCGCCTACGCCATGGACTTCCTCGTCCGCGCGGGCGAGCAGGGCTATAGCGTGCCGGTCAACGCCCTTAATAAAGGCAACGAGCGCTTGCTGCGCTATCTGCAGGAACCGGGGTTGATGACCGTGCGCTACAGCGACGATGCCCAGGCCAGCCGCTTTGCCGCTCAGGCATACGCCGCGCTGGTACTGGCGCGTCAGCAAAAAGCGCCGCTCGGCGCTTTGCGTGAAATCTGGAGCCGTCACGAACAGGCGCGCTCCGGATTGCCGCTACTGCAACTCGGTATTGCGCTGAAAACCATGGGCGATGCGCCGCGCGGCGCTGAGGCTATGAAGCTGGCGGTTGCCACGCCGCGCCAGGATGAGAATCGTTGGCTGGGCGATTACGGCAGCCAACTTCGCGATGATGCGCTGAAGCTGGCGCTGCTGGAAGAAAACAAGCTGCTGCCGGAGGTGCAAAACCAGCTGTTGGGCAGCTTGTCGGAAGAGGCCTATGGCCAGCGCTGGCTGTCGACGCAGGAAACCAACGCGCTGTTCCTTGCCGGGCGTACGCTTGCCGACCTGTCGGGCAACTGGCAGGCGCAAACCTCGCTGCAGGCGGAGCCGCTTGCCAGCGACAAAGCGCAAACCCGCAATCTCGACGGCGATCGGCTGGCGTCGCTGCAGGTGACGAATACCGGCAATCAGCCGCTGTGGCTGCGCCTCGATAGCAGCGGTTATCCGCAAAGCGCGCCGCAGCCGGGAGGCAACGTGTTGGGGATTGAACGCGCTATTTTCGATACCCACGGACAGCAGAAATCGCTGACCTCGCTGCGCAGCGGCGAACTGGTGCTGGTCAAGCTGGAGGTGACCGCCAAACGTAACGTTCCTGACGCGCTGGTGGTCGATCTGCTGCCGGCTGGACTTGAGCTGGAAAACCAGAACCTGGCCAATAGCAGCGCCAGCCTGCAGGAGAATGGCGAAGCGGTACAAAACCTGCTTAACCAGATGCAGCAGGCGGATATTCAGCATATCGAGTTCCGCGATGACCGCTTTGTCGCCGCAGTCGCCATTAATGAAGGTCAGCCGGTGACGCTGGTCTATCTGGCGCGGGCGGTGACGCCGGGCACCTATCAGGTTCCGCAACCGCAGGTGGAATCGATGTATGTACCGCAGTGGCGGGCAACCGGAACGGCCAGCGGCCCGCTTACCGTTACGCCGTAAATGCGCGCATTACCTCGCATAAAACGTCGCTGGCGCTGGCTGGCGGCGTTTATTTTTCTAGTGTGGCTGGCGCTATTGGCGGCCGATCGTCTGTGGCCGCTGCCGCTGCATGAAGTCACGCCTGCCCGCGTGGTGGTGGCGGAAGACGGCACGCCGCTCTGGCGCTTTGCCGATGCGCAGGGCGTCTGGCGTTATCCGGTCACCATCGACGACGTTTCGCCGCGCTATCTGCAGGCGCTCATTCAGTATGAAGACCGCTGGTTCTGGAAACATCCGGGGGTCAATCCCTTCGCGGTGCTGCGTGCCGCCTGGCAGGATCTGACTTCCGGGCGGGTGGTTTCTGGCGGCAGCACGCTCACCATGCAGGTGGCGCGTCTGCTCGACCCTCATCCACGCACCTTCGGCGGCAAGCTACGCCAGCTATGGCGGGCGCTGCAGCTGGAGTGGCATCTGTCAAAAAGCGAAATTCTTACCCTGTATCTGAACCGCGCGCCGTTTGGCGGCACCCTGCAGGGGATCGGCGCGGCTAGCTGGGCTTATCTTGGTAAACCGCCCGCTCAGCTTAGCTACGGCGAGGCGGCGCTACTGGCCGTGCTCCCGCAGGCGCCGAGCCGTTTACGCCCGGACCGCTGGCCGCAGCGGGCGCAGGCGGCTCGCGATAAGGTGCTGGAGAGGATGCTCAGCCAGGGCGTCTGGCCGCAGCGAGCGGTACATGAAGCGATGGAAGAACCTGTATGGCTATTCCCACGGCAGATGCCTCAGCTGGGGCCGCTGTTTGCGCGCCGGGCGCTGGCGACAAGCGGTGATGAAAAGGTGACGACAACGCTCGATGCCGGGCTCCAGCGGCAGCTTGAAGATCTGGCGATGAACTGGAAATCACGTCTGCCGCCGCGCAGCTCACTGGCGATTGTTGTCGTCGATCATACTGATATGAAAGTCCGCGGCTGGGTGGGATCGGCGGATATCCGCGATGATAGCCGCTTTGGCCACATTGATATGGTCTCGGCGGTGCGCTCGCCGGGGTCGGTGCTGAAACCCTTTATCTACGCGATGGCGATGGATGACGGGCTGATTCACCCGGCATCGCTATTACAGGATGTGCCACGGCGCTTTAGCGATTATCGCCCCGGTAATTTCGACAGCGGGTTTCATGGCCCGGTGAGCGCCAGCGAGGCTCTGGTGCGTTCGTTGAATCTGCCGGCGGTGCAGGTGCTCGAAGCCTATGGACCAAAACGCTTTGCGGCTAATTTACGCAATGCCGGGCTCCCTCTGATGCTACCCGCCGGCGCCGAACCGAATCTGTCGCTGATCCTCGGCGGCGCCGGAGCGAGGCTGGAAGATATTGTCGCGGCGTACGGCGCTTTCGCCCGCCATGGCAAGGCGGCGCGGCTGCGCATGAAACCCGACGACCCGCTGGTGGAAAGAGCGCTAATGTCGCCGGGCGCGGCGTGGATCACCCGGCGGATATTGGCAGGCGAAGCCCAGCCGTTACCCGATGCGTCGCTGCCGCAAGCGGTGCCGCTGGCGTGGAAAACCGGTACCAGCTACGGCTATCGCGATGCGTGGGCGGTAGGCCTCAACGCGCGTTATTTGATTGGCATTTGGACCGGACGGCCAGATGGTACGCCGGTGGTGGGGCAGTTTGGTTTTGCCAGCGCTGTGCCGCTGTTAAACCAGGTCAATAATATGCTGCTGGCGCGTCCGTTAATGAGCCGTGGCGGGCTGCCGGTCGACCCGCGTCCACAGTCGGTCAGCCGCGGCACTATCTGCTGGCCCGGTGGGCAGGATCTGCCGGTTGGCGATAGCAACTGCCGCCGGCGCTTAGCCAGCTGGCTACTGGATGCCAGCCAGCCGCCGACGCTGCTGCTGCCGGGTCAGGAGGGCGTGCGCGGTATCCGCTTCCCGGTATGGCGCAACGCAGCAGGAGAAAGGGTCGCCGCGGATTGTCCGGGCGCGACAGAAACTTCTGTTGATGTCTGGCCGCTGCCGCTGGAACCCTGGCTGCCGGTTAGCGAGCGCCGCCGGGCGCGGCTGGGCATGGCATCGAAGACGTGTCCGCCGCTGCAAACTCAGGATGCCGCGCCGCTGGTGCTTTCCGGCATTCGCGAAGGGGCGGTGATAAAACGGCTCCCGGGCGAGGCGCGGGTGATGTTACCCGTGCAAACGAGCGGTGGAGAAGGGCGGCGCTGGTGGTTTATTAACGGCGAACCGTTAGAGGCGACAGGCGCAAGAACGACAATTACGCTAGATAAACCTGGCGAGTGGCAACTGGTGGTAATGGATGAGGCAGGGCAAACGGCAGCCGCCAGTTTTACCTTACAATAAACAGGGTAAATCTGTTGTTGGCGGTTTGTGTTGCTAATACTCATCTTATTTTAACAAAATGTTACCTTCATCCGTAGGCATCGCCGACGTTGCTCATTATAATGCGCGCCAGGCCATACGATCGTATGTGCAACAACAGAACATTTAATTAGAGGTAATCATGGCTATTGAACGTACTTTTTCCATCATCAAACCAAACGCGGTGGCAAAAAACGTTATTGGCAGCATCTTTTCTCGCTTTGAAGCTGCAGGGTTCAAAATCGTCGGCACCAAAATGCTGCATCTGACCGTTGAGCAGGCTCGCGGCTTCTACGCTGAGCACGAAGGCCGTCCGTTCTTCGACGGTCTGGTTGAGTTCATGACCTCCGGTCCGATCGTGGTTTCCGTACTGGAAGGCGAAAACGCGGTACAGCGTCACCGTGACCTGCTGGGCGCCACCAACCCGGACAACGCCCTGGCTGGTACCCTGCGCGCTGACTACGCTGACAGCTTCACCGAAAACGGCACCCACGGTTCCGACTCTGTAGAATCCGCTGCTCGCGAAATCGCGTTCTTCTTTGCTGAAGGCGAGGTTTGCCCGCGCACTCGCTAATCCTCGTCGTCTTTTCGACCGTCGCGGCGTTGGCTGCGCGCGTTCACCCCGGTCACATAGTTATCTATGCTCCCGGGGATTCACTAGCTTGCCGCCTTGCGACAATCGAAAAGCCTTAGAGGATTAAGTACGCAGCAACAGATTTTTTCATCATTGACTGCGTGTAGGCATGGCTTCTATGCGTCAGAATTTGTAGAATATAGCGCCCCCGGACGAGCAGTCGCTCTCCGGGGCGTTTCTTTTTCAACCCACCTGGGGCCATAACGTGTAATAACGAGGCCGGAAAAATTATGTCTGAACAAATTGTCACACCTGATACCGCCGCTCTGACGGTGCCGAATAAAGATGCCAAAATCAACCTGCTGGATTTAAACCGTCAGCAGATGCGCGAGTTTTTCAAAAACATGGGCGAGAAGCCTTTCCGCGCCGATCAGGTGATGAAATGGATGTATCACTACTGCTGCGATGACTTTGATGAAATGACCGACATCAACAAAGTCCTGCGCGGCAAACTGAAGGAAGTCGCCGAGATCCGCGCCCCGGAAGTCGTTGAAGAGCAGCGCTCCAGCGATGGCACCATCAAATGGGCGATTGCCGTTGGCGATCAGCGCGTTGAAACGGTCTACATCCCGGAAGAAGACCGCGCTACGCTGTGCGTCTCTTCACAGGTTGGCTGTGCGCTGGAATGTAAATTCTGCTCCACCGCTCAGCAAGGCTTCAACCGTAACCTGCGCGTTTCCGAAATTATCGGCCAGGTCTGGCGCGCGGCGAAAATCGTCGGCGCGGTGAAGACTACCGGCGTGCGTCCAATTACCAACGTGGTAATGATGGGAATGGGCGAGCCGCTGCTGAACCTCAACAACGTCGTTCCGGCGATGGAAATCATGTTGGATGATTTCGGTTTTGGTCTCTCCAAACGCCGCGTGACCTTGTCCACTTCCGGCGTGGTGCCGGCGCTGGATAAACTCGGCGATATGATCGACGTTGCGCTGGCGATTTCTCTGCACGCGCCGAACGATACCATCCGCGACGAAATTGTACCGATTAACAAAAAGTACAATATTGAGACCTTCCTGAACTCGGTGCGCGGCTATATTTCGAAGTCCAACGCCAACCAGGGCCGCGTGACTATCGAGTACGTCATGCTGGATCACGTCAACGACGGTACCGAGCATGCCCACGAACTGGCGGCGCTGCTGAAAGATACGCCGTGCAAGATCAACCTGATCCCATGGAACCCGTTCCCGGGCGCGCCGTATGGCCGTAGTTCTAACAGCCGTATCGATCGTTTCTCCAAAGTGCTGATGGAATATGGTTTCACCACCATCGTGCGTAAAACCCGCGGCGACGATATCGATGCTGCCTGCGGCCAGCTGGCGGGCGACGTAATCGACCGCACCAAACGTACGCTGCGTAAGCGTATGCAGGGCGAAGCGATCGACGTTAAAGCCGTCTGATAAGTTATGCAGCGCACAGCTTTCGCTGCGCGCTGCATAAATATGTCGAATTGCCAGGCGAAATACGCTGATTCGGTTAATAATTACGGTGCGTTTTTGTCGACTTTGAGGCAGTATGTAGCGGTACAACAACCGCTTAGCATTCAATATTGATAAGTCTCTGTGATAGTCGCCCGGACAGCCTTATACTGTCGGTTGACGTTGAGCAGTGTCTCGCGGCGCAGGCTCTTTCCCGCGCTGAACTTTAAATTTCACGTACCAGTAGTTGTAGCGAATGAATACTGAAGCCACTCAAGACCATCAAGAAGCAAACTCTACGGGCGCGCGCCTGCGTAACGCCCGCGAACAACTCGGACTCAGCCAGCAAGCGGTGGCTGAACGCTTATGCCTGAAGGTTTCCACGGTTCGTGATATTGAAGAAGATAAGGCGCCAGCCGATCTCGCTTCGACCTTCCTGCGCGGCTATATCCGTTCCTACGCTCGCCTCGTACATATTCCGGAAGAAGAACTGCTGCCGATGATGGCGAAGCAAGCGCCAATTCGCGCCGCCAAAGTGGCGCCGATGCAGAGCTTCTCGCTGGGTAAACGTCGTAAAAAACGCGACGGTTGGCTGATGAGCTTTACCTGGCTGATTTTGTTTGTGGTTATCGGCCTGAGCGGCGCATGGTGGTGGCAAGACCACAAAGCGCAGCAGGAAGAGATCACCAGCATGGCCGATCAATCCACCAGCGACCTGAACGGCAGTCAGTCAATTCCGCTGGATACCAGCTCGGCGAATAATGCGCTGGATACGACGGCAGCCAATACCAATAGCGCGCCGGTCGATACCTCCACCGCACCTGCGCCAAGCGCACCAGCGGCTACCTCTGCGCCGGTGGATAACAACGCCGTGGTCGCCCCTTCGCAGGCTAACGTCGATACCGCCGCCGCCGCGCCGGCTGCGCCAGCCCCGACCTCCGCGTTGCCGACCGATCAGGCGAATGCCGCAGCGGCGGCTTCCGCTCAGGATCTGGTAATGAACTTTAGCGCCGATTGCTGGCTGGAAGTGAGCGATGCGACCGGTAAAAAACTGTTCAGCGGCCTGCAGCGTAAAGGCGGGAACCTGAACCTGAGCGGTCAGGCGCCATATAAGCTGAAAATCGGCGCCCCGGCTGCGGTACAAATCCAGTATCTGGGCAAACCAGTCGATTTGAGTCGTTTTATCAGAACTAACCAGGTTGCGCGTCTGACCCTAAATGCCGAACAATCACCGGCGCAGTAACAGACGGGTAACGCGGGAGATTTTTCATGCATAACCAGGCTCCGATTCAACGTAGAAAGTCCAAACGCATTTACGTTGGTAATGTGCCGATTGGCGATGGGGCACCCATCGCCGTACAGTCGATGACCAATACTCGCACCACCGATGTGGCCGCGACGGTAAATCAAATCAAAGCGCTGGAGCGCGTGGGCGCGGACATCGTCCGCGTTTCCGTCCCGACGATGGACGCGGCGGAAGCTTTCAAGCTCATCAAACAGCAGGTCAATGTCCCGCTGGTCGCCGATATCCACTTTGACTACCGTATCGCGCTGAAAGTCGCGGAATATGGCGTTGATTGCCTGCGCATCAACCCAGGCAACATCGGTAACGAAGAGCGTATCCGCATGGTTGTGGACTGCGCGCGCGACAAAAACATTCCTATCCGCATCGGCGTCAACGCCGGTTCGCTGGAAAAAGATCTGCAGGAAAAATACGGCGAGCCGACGCCGCAGGCGCTGTTAGAGTCCGCCATGCGTCACGTCGATCATCTCGATCGTTTGAACTTCGATCGGTTCAAAGTTAGCGTAAAAGCCTCTGATGTCTTCCTCGCCGTTGAATCCTATCGTCTGTTGGCGAAGCAGATCGATCAGCCGCTGCATCTCGGGATCACCGAAGCCGGCGGCGCGCGTAGCGGCGCGGTGAAATCCGCGATCGGTTTAGGTTTGCTGCTGTCTGAAGGGATCGGCGATACCCTGCGCGTGTCGCTGGCCGCCGACCCGGTGGAAGAGATCAAAGTCGGTTTCGATATCCTCAAGTCGCTACGCATCCGCTCTCGCGGTATTAACTTCATCGCTTGCCCGACCTGCTCGCGTCAGGAATTTGACGTCATTGGTACGGTGAACGCGCTGGAGCAGCGTCTGGAAGATATCATCACTCCGATGGATGTTTCGATCATCGGTTGCGTGGTTAACGGCCCAGGCGAAGCGCTGGTTTCCACTCTCGGCGTCACCGGCGGCAACAAGAAAAGCGGCCTGTACGAAGACGGCGTGCGCAAAGACCGACTGGACAATAACGACATGATCGACCAGCTGGAAGCGCGTATCCGTGCGAAAGCTACCATGCTGGATGAAGCGCGTCGTATTGAAGTTCAGCAGGTTGAAGCAAAATAACGTGTTGGGAAGCAATACGCTTCCCGTGTATGATTGAACCTGCGGGCGCAAGGCGCCGGGGTTCATTTTTATATATAAAGAGAATAAACGTGGCAAAGAACATTCAAGCCATCCGTGGCATGAACGATTATCTGCCGGGCGAAACCGCTCTCTGGCAGCGCATTGAAGGCTCACTGAAGCAGGTGCTCGGTAGCTACGGTTACAGCGAAATTCGTTTGCCGATTGTAGAGCAGACCCCGTTATTCAAACGCGCGATCGGCGAAGTGACCGACGTGGTTGAAAAAGAGATGTATACCTTCGAAGACCGCAATGGCGATAGCTTGACGCTGCGTCCGGAAGGAACGGCGGGCTGCGTACGTGCCGGCATCGAACATGGTCTGCTGTACAATCAAGAACAGCGTCTGTGGTACGTGGGGCCGATGTTCCGCCACGAGCGTCCGCAGAAAGGGCGCTACCGTCAGTTCCATCAGATTGGCGCGGAAGTCTTTGGCCTGCAGGGCCCGGACATCGACGCCGAGCTTATCATGTTGACCGCGCGCTGGTGGCGCGAGCTTGGCATTTCCGATCACGTCAGCCTCGAACTGAACTCCATCGGTTCGCTGGAGGCGCGTGCCGCCTATCGCGACGCGCTGGTGGCCTATCTGGAACAATTCAAAGATAAGTTGGATGAAGACTGCAAACGCCGCATGTATACCAACCCGCTGCGTGTGCTGGACTCTAAAAATCCGGAAGTACAGGCGCTGCTGAACGATGCGCCGGCGCTGGGCGATTATCTGGACGACGAGTCCAAAGAACACTTCGCCGGTCTGTGCGCGCTGCTCGACGCGGCCGGAATTCGCTATACCGTCAACCAGCGTCTGGTGCGCGGGCTTGACTATTACAATCGCACCGTATTTGAGTGGGTCACCACCAGCCTCGGTTCGCAGGGCACCGTCTGCGCCGGCGGCCGTTACGACGGTCTGGTTGAGCAGCTTGGCGGTCGCGCAACGCCTGGCGTTGGCTTTGCAATGGGCCTGGAACGTCTTGTTTTACTGGTTCAGGCCGTCAATCCGGAATTTAAAGCCGATCCTGTTGTCGATATATACCTGGTAGCCTCCGGTACCGATACTCAGTCCGCAGCAATGCGTCTGGCTGAGCAGGTTCGCGATGCGCTGCCCGGCGTTAAGCTGATGACTAACCACGGCGGCGGTAACTTTAAGAAGCAGTTCGCCCGCGCTGACAAGTGGGGCGCGCGCGTCGCGCTGGTGGTCGGTGAGTCAGAAATTGCTGACGGAAACGTGGTAGTGAAGGATTTACGCTCAGGTGAGCAAACTACCGTAACGCAGGATAGCGTTGCCGCGCATTTGCGCACACTTCTGGGTTAATTTCCCGGAAACTATTAGTCAGGAGAAGGACTGCGTGGAAACTTTCAACAACGAAAACGAGCAGGTCGACGCCCTCAAGCGTTTCTTTGCCGAGAACGGTAAAGCGCTGGCCGTCGGGGTGATTTTAGGGATCGGCGCGCTGGTTGGCTGGCGCTACTGGACTTCCCATCAGCTGGATTCGGCCCGGGATTCCTCTTTGGCCTATGAGAATGCCATTTCCGCGCTGAAGTCAGGTTCGCCTGAAACGCTGACCGCGGCGGAGAAATTCGCCGCCGACAGTAAAAACACCTATGGCGCGTTCGCATCGCTGGAGCTCGCGCAGCGTCTGGTCGATAAAAACGATCTGCAGGGCGCGGAGAAGCAGCTGCAACAAGGGCTGGCTGCCGCCTCTGATGATAACCTGAAATCAGTTATCAATATGCGTCTGGCGCGCGTACAGCTGCAGCTCAAGCAGCCGGATGCGGCGCTGAAAACCCTGGAAGGCATTAAAGGCGAAGGCTGGACCGCTATCGTCGCCGATTTGCGTGGTGAAATTCTGCTGAGCAAAGGCGACAAGCAGGGCGCCCGCGCGGCCTGGGAAGCAGGCGTGAAAAGCGATGCATCGCCAGCGCTCAGCGAAATGATGCGTATGAAAATAAATAATTTGTCCATCTGAGAGGGACTCGATGCAATTGCGTAAATTACTTTTGCCAGGGCTGCTTTCCGTCACCTTACTGAGCGGTTGCTCGCTGTTTAACAGCGAAGAAGATGTGGTGAAAATGTCACCGCTGCCGACGGTGGAAAATCAGTTTACGCCGTCCACGTCCTGGAGCACTTCAGTTGGCGATGGTATCGGTGATTTCTATTCCAACCTGCACCCGGCGTTTGCCGACGGCGTTGTGTATGCGGCTGACCGTAAAGGCACCGTGAAAGCGCTGCACGCTGAAGACGGTAAAGAAGTCTGGTCAGTGAACTTGGCGGAAAAAGACGGCTGGTTCTCGCGCGCTCCGGCGCTGCTCTCCGGCGGGCTGACCGTTTCCGGCGGCCACGTTTACGTTGGTACTGAAAAGGCGCAGCTGTTCGCGCTGAATACCAGTGACGGTACCGTCGCGTGGCAGAGCCGTGTTGCGGGTGAAGCGATTTCTCGTCCGGTCGTTAGCGATGGCATGGTACTGGTGCATACCAGTAACGGTCAGCTGCAGGCGCTGAACGAAACCGACGGCGCGGTGAAATGGACCGTGAACCTGGACATGCCTGCGCTCTCCCTGCGCGGTGAATCCGCTCCGGCTACCGCCTATGGCGCGGCGATTGTCGGCGGCGACAACGGTCGCGTCAGCGCCGTGCTGATGCAACAGGGGCAGATGATTTGGCAGCAGCGTATTTCTACGGCCACCGGCCCGACTGAAATCGACCGTCTGAACGATGTTGACACCACGCCGGTTATCGTTAATGGCGTTGTTTATACGTTGGCTTATAATGGCAACCTGACCGCGCTGGATCTGCGCAGCGGCCAGATTATCTGGAAACGCGAACTGGGTTCAGTGAACGATTTCATCGTTGACGGCAACCGTATCTATCTGGTCGATCAGAATGACCGCCTGCTGGCGCTGACCACCGATGGCGGCGTAACGCTGTGGACCCAGAGCGACCTGCTGCACCGTTTGCTGACCGCTCCGGCGCTGTATAACGGCAGCCTGGTGGTAGGCGACAGCGAAGGTTACATGCACTGGATTAATCCGGAAGACGGCCACTTTGTGGCGCAGCAGAAAGTCGATAGCTCCGGTTTCCTG
Organism: Klebsiella sp. 141240; assembly: GCF_050600805.1. Classification (NCBI taxonomy): domain Bacteria; kingdom Pseudomonadati; phylum Pseudomonadota; class Gammaproteobacteria; order Enterobacterales; family Enterobacteriaceae; genus Klebsiella; species Klebsiella sp. 141240. The sequence goes on from NZ_JAQIRK010000012.1 coordinate 73,862, forward strand.
ACCGACCCGGTTATCGCCGACGGTCGCCTGCTTATCCAGGCCAAAGACGGTACGCTGTATTCGATCACGCGTTAACTCGCGCGGTAGTATCGCTTTAATAAACGGCTCCTGACAGACAGGGGCCGTTTTGACTTTTTAAAAAACCTCGTAAAATGAGGTTGTATTGCAATTTGTATGAGGCATTTAACATGATACCTGTGGTCGCGCTTGTCGGGCGCCCTAACGTTGGAAAATCCACGCTCTTCAACCGCTTAACGCGCACTCGTGACGCGTTGGTCGCGGATTTCCCGGGGCTGACTCGCGACCGTAAGTACGGTCGTGCTGAAGTGGAAGGCCGCGAATTCATCTGTATCGATACCGGTGGTATCGACGGTACGGAAGAAGGCGTGGAAACCCGGATGGCGGAACAGTCTCTGCTGGCGATTGAAGAGGCCGACGTGGTGCTGTTTATGGTTGATGCGCGCGCGGGCCTGATGCCGGCGGATTCCGCGATCGCCAAACATCTGCGTTCTCGCGAAAAACCGACCTTCCTGGTGGCGAACAAAACTGACGGCATCGACGTCGATCAGGCGATGGCCGACTTCTGGTCGCTGGGGCTGGGCGATATTTATCCGATTGCCGCTTCGCATGGCCGCGGCGTCACCAGCCTGCTGGAACACGTACTGCTGCCGTGGGTAGATGAGGTTAATCCTCAGGAAGAAGTGGATGAAGACGCCGCCTACTGGGCGCAGTTTGAAGCCGAGCAAAACGGCGAAGAAGTTGAAGAGCCGGAAGACGACTTCAACCCGCAAGATCTCCCGATTAAGCTTGCGATCGTCGGTCGTCCAAATGTCGGTAAGTCAACGCTGACTAACCGTATTCTCGGCGAAGACCGCGTGGTGGTTTACGATATGCCGGGTACAACCCGCGACAGTATCTACATCCCGATGCAGCGCGATGAACGCGAATATGTGCTTATCGATACCGCCGGCGTGCGTAAGCGCGGCAAAATTACCGACGTCGTGGAGAAATTCTCGGTCATCAAGACGCTGCAGGCGATTGAAGACGCCAACGTGGTGATGCTGGTCATTGATGCCCGTGAAGGCATCTCCGATCAGGATCTGTCGCTGCTGGGCTTTATTCTTAACAGCGGTCGTTCCCTGGTTATCGTGGTTAACAAATGGGATGGCCTGAGCCAGGAAGTGAGAGAGCAGGTGAAAGAGACCCTCGACTTCCGTCTGGGCTTCATCGACTTCGCCCGCGTGCACTTTATCTCCGCTCTGCACGGCAGCGGCGTTGGCAACCTGTTCGAATCGGTGCGCGAAGCTTACGACAGCGCCACCCGTCGCGTGGGTACCGCCATGCTGACCCGCATTATGACCATGGCGGCAGAAGACCATCAGCCGCCGCTGGTACGCGGTCGCCGCGTGAAGCTGAAGTATGCGCATGCCGGTGGTTATAACCCGCCGATCGTGGTGATTCACGGCAACCAGGTGAAAGACCTGCCGGATTCCTACAAGCGTTACCTGATGAACTACTTCCGTAAATCCCTGGATGTCATGGGAACGCCGATCCGCATTCAGTTCAAGGAAGGGGAGAACCCGTTTGCCAATAAACGTAATACCCTGACGCCGAACCAGATGCGTAAGCGTAAACGCTTGATTAAGCATATCAAGAAAAGCAAATAATGCAGAAACCCGCCGCCGGCGGGTTTTTTTATCTACCCTATTCAACGCTTCGCCGGGTCAGCAACGCTGACGTATGACGTGATAAACTCATGCTATTCATTATGAGAAGGAGACGCCATGGAACTCAATTGCCCCATTTGCCATGCCCGGTTGGAAGCACAAGGCAACAGCGCGCATTGCGCGCACTGTGAGAAAGATTTTGCTTTAGAGGCGCGCTGCCCGGACTGCCATCAGCCGCTGGAAGTGCTGAAGGCGTGCGGCGCGGTGGACTATTTCTGCCAGCACGGCCACGGGCTGATCTCGAAAAAGCGCGTCGAATTTGTGCCTGTCTAATCGCTAACGCAGCCTTCACCATTACGCCAGAGTTCAACCAGCGCCTGCGGCGCGCGCTCTTCCGGGATGAGAATGATCAGGCTGTGATAGTGCTGGGCGCTGATTATCTGAATGCGAAAAAAACGCTGGTCGCCGCTACCCGGAGAATCCGGCTGCCCCGGCGGCTTGCCCAGCGGCAACGACTGCTGCAGTATCGCGGCGATGCGCTGTTTTTGTTGCTCGTTAAGCTGCGCCACGACAATCTTACGCATGCCGCTGAGCGTCGGGATCCAGGCGACGCCGCCCTCGCGCGCCAGTTCAATAATTGCGTCATCGCTGAGGTCGGCCTCGTTCATGATGTGACTCCAACGCCCTCCCAGGCCTGGCGAATCGCCTCGGCGACCGCTTTATCAAAGCGTTTTTCGCCATGTTGAATCGTCAGTCTGGCAAAGGCTGAAAAATCGGCGTCTTTGGCCAGTGACTTATCACAAACCGCGTCGTACCAGGCATATCCCGCTTTTTCCCATGCAAAACCACCCAGCGCACTGGCGGCGAGATAGAAAGCATGATTAGGAATGCCGGAGTTAATATGCACGCCGCCGTTATCCTGCTGGGTATGCACAAAATCTTTCATATGGGCGGGTTGCGGGTCTTTACCAAGAATGGGGTCATCATAGGCGGTTCCGGGATGCGACATCGATCGCAGTCCTTGGCCGTGAATACCTTTCGCGAGGAGCCCCTCGCCAATTATCCAGTCTGCTTTATCTGCCGTTTGCTGGCGTTGATATTGCTTGACCAGTGAGCCAAAAACATCGGAAAGCGATTCATTGAGCGCGCCGGATTGTTCGAAATAGATAAGCCCGGCTTCGCTCTCCGTAACGCCATGGCTTAACTCGTGCGCCACCACATCAATCGCAATAGTAAAGCGATTAAAGATTTCACCATCACCGTCGCCAAACACCATTTGCTGCCCGTTCCAGAAAGCGTTTTGATATTCGTGACCATAGTGGACGCTGCCGGTCAGCTTCAATCCGCGGTTGTCCAGCGAATCACGATGATAGCTTGTCCAGAAAAACTCATGGGTGATGCCGAGATAGTCGTAGGCCTCATCCACGGCGACATCGCCGTTGGAAGGCTGTCCTTCAAAGCGCACCTGGAATCCTGGAAGTTCCTGAGTCTGCCTGGCATCGTAAATGTCGCGCTCAAGCTGGCCTGGCGTGGCGACATGGGCGGCGGCGGGGCGGCCCGGCACGTGCGTCATCAGGGTTTGTACATGGCTCAGCGTTTGCTGCGCGCAGCGCTGCTGCTGAACGGAACCATGATCGACAATGCGGCGTAAAATGTAGGGTGGAATCACGAAACGAGGACAAGTATCTGGCATATCACGCTCCCTGGCCGGATGAACGGTTTTAAAAGGGCATGACAGCAGTATAGTTATCCCCGCATGATACGGGGGGATAATCAGACTTTTTTGCGGGCGCGCGTTTTCTTCACCGGAGTAATGGTTGTCACTTCGCTTTCGACCCAACCATCTTCCAGCCGGGTAGTCACGACATCGCCAGCCTGCACCTGTTTGATTTTTTTCAGCACTTTGCCGTCACCGGCTGAGGTGACGCTATAGCCGCGAGCCAGCGTCGCCAGCGGACTGACGGCTTCCAGATGCGTCACGGTATTGCCGAAACGCTCGCGCTGCTCGCTCAGTCGGGCGCGAATATTTTCCGCCAGACGATACTCCAGTTGCTGAATACGCGACTGCGCGCGATGGATGCGCGGCTGCGGGTTTTGCTGATTCAACCTCTGCGCGGCGCGCTGCTGACGCTGGTCGGCACGTTTGAGCTGGCTTTCCAGCGCAAAGCGCATCCGCTGTCGCAGGCGTTCCAGCTCGGTTTGCTGACGCGCTAAGCGCAGCTGAGGATGTTGCTGCTGTAAGCGGTGAAACAACTGCGTAAAGCGGCGCTGGCGGTTGGCGAGGAAATAATCCATCGCCATCTCCAGGCGCTGCTGGCCTGACTGTAGCTGACGCAGAAGCTCCTGCTGATTGCGGCTGACGATCTCTGCCGCCGCAGAGGGCGTCGGCGCCCGCAGGTCGGCGACGAAGTCGGCGATGGTGACGTCGGTTTCATGGCCAACGGCGCTTACTACCGGAATGCGGCTGGCGAATATTGCCCGCGCCACCCGTTCGTCGTTAAAGCTCCATAAATCTTCCAGCGAACCGCCGCCGCGCCCGACGATCAGCACGTCGCACTCCTGGCGCAGGTTGGCTACTGCTATCGCGCGCACGATTTGCCCCGGCGCATCATCGCCTTGCACCGCCGTTGGATAAATGATCACCGGCAGCGAGGGGTCGCGGCGTTTCAAAACATGTAAAATATCATGCAGCGCGGCGCCGGTTTTGGAGGTGATGACGCCGACGCAGTGCGCGGGAGAGGGGAGCGCCTGCTTGTGGCTTTGATCGAATAACCCTTCCGCCGTCAGGAGCGCCTTGAGCTGCTCATATTTCTGCTGCAGCAGGCCTTCACCGGCGGGTTGCATGCTTTCGACGATGATCTGGTAGTCGCCGCGCGGCTCGTAAAGGGTAATGTTGGCGCGAACCAGCACCTGCTGGCCATGCTGCGGGCGAAACGTGACGCGGCGGTTGCTGTTGCGAAACATCGCGCAGCGCACTTGTGCGTTATCGTCTTTTAAGGTGAAGTACCAGTGGCCGGAAGAGGGCTGGCTGAAGTTAGAGATTTCGCCGCTTATCCAGACCTGGCCCATTTCGCGTTCCAGCAGTAAGCGAACCGTCTGATTCAGGCGGCTGACCGTAAATATTGCAGGGGATTGAGATGGCAACATGTGAGCAAGATCAAATTCTAAATCAGCAGGTTATTCAGTCGATAGTAACGCGCTGAGAGGGGATCGCAAGTATTATTTGCAAAAAAGGGTGGATGCAATCGGTTACGCTCTGTATAATGCCACGGCAATATTTATCCACCCTGGTCGAGATATTGCCCATGCTACGTATCGCTAAAGAAGCCCTGACGTTTGACGACGTCCTCCTTGTTCCCGCTCATTCTACCGTTCTGCCGAATACCGCCGATCTCAGCACGCAGCTGACGAAAACTATTCGTCTGAATATTCCTATGCTCTCCGCAGCGATGGATACCGTAACTGAAGCGCGCCTGGCAATTGCCCTGGCCCAGGAAGGCGGCATCGGCTTTATTCATAAAAACATGTCCATCGAGCGCCAGGCTGAAGAAGTCCGTCGCGTGAAGAAACATGAATCCGGCGTGGTAAGCGATCCACAGACCGTTCTGCCGACTACCACCCTGCGCGAAGTGAAAGAACTGACCGAACGTAACGGTTTCGCCGGTTATCCGGTAGTGACCGAAGACAACGAACTGGTCGGCATTATCACCGGCCGCGACGTGCGTTTTGTTACCGACCTGAATCAGCCGGTCAGCGTTTATATGACGCCGAAAGAGCGCCTGGTTACCGTGCGTGAAGGCGAAAGCCGTGAAGTGGTTTTTGCTAAAATGCACGAAAAACGCGTAGAAAAAGCGCTGGTGGTGGATGATAGCTTCCATCTGCGCGGCATGATCACCGTAAAAGATTTCCAGAAAGCGGAACGTAAACCGAATGCGTGTAAAGACGAGCACGGTCGTCTGCGCGTTGGCGCGGCCGTTGGCGCTGGCGCCGGTAACGAAGAGCGCGTTGACGCGCTGGTTGCCGCAGGCGTTGACGTTCTGCTGATCGACTCCTCTCACGGTCACTCCGAAGGCGTTCTGCAGCGTATTCGCGAAACGCGCGCTAAATATCCTGACCTGCAAATCATCGGCGGCAACGTGGCGACCGGCGCGGGCGCTCGTGCCCTGGCGGAAGCTGGCGTCAGCGCGGTGAAAGTGGGTATCGGCCCTGGCTCCATCTGTACTACCCGTATTGTTACCGGCGTAGGCGTTCCGCAGATCACCGCCGTTTCCGACGCGGTTGAAGCGCTGGAAGGCACCGGTATTCCGGTTATCGCCGATGGCGGTATCCGCTTCTCCGGCGATATCGCAAAAGCGATTGCTGCAGGCGCCGCCGCGGTGATGGTTGGCTCCATGCTGGCCGGTACCGAAGAATCCCCGGGTGAAATCGAGCTCTATCAGGGTCGTTCTTACAAATCCTACCGCGGTATGGGTTCCCTGGGCGCGATGTCCAAAGGTTCCTCCGACCGTTACTTCCAGAGCGATAACGCTGCTGACAAACTGGTGCCGGAAGGTATCGAAGGCCGCGTTGCCTATAAAGGCCGCCTGAAAGAGATCATTCACCAGCAGATGGGCGGCCTGCGCTCCTGTATGGGTCTGACCGGTTGTGGTACTATTGACGCACTGCGTACCAAAGCAGAGTTCGTGCGCATCAGCGGCGCGGGCATCCAGGAGAGCCACGTTCACGACGTGACGATCACCAAGGAATCCCCGAACTACCGCATGGGCTCCTGATTTTCATCGCCCGGCTACGCGCCGGGCGATTTTTATTCAATCATCGCTACTTCTCTGGAATTAACGTCAATGACGGATAACATTCATAAACATCGCATTCTTATCCTGGACTTCGGTTCTCAGTACACCCAGCTGGTTGCGCGTCGCGTACGTGAATTAGGGGTCTATTGCGAGCTCTGGGCTTGGGACGTGACCGAAGCTCAAATCCGCGAGTTCAACCCGAACGGCATTATTCTTTCCGGCGGCCCGGAAAGCACCACCGAAGACAACAGCCCGCGCGCGCCGCAGTACGTCTTCGAAGCCGGCGTACCGGTATTCGGCGTATGCTACGGCATGCAGACCATGGCCATGCAGCTGGGCGGCCACGTTGAAGCTTCCAACGAGCGTGAGTTCGGTTACGCGCAGGTGGAAGTGCAGACCGATAGCGCGCTGATCAAGGGCATCGAAGATGCGCTGAGCGCTGACGGTAAGCCGCTGCTGGACGTGTGGATGAGCCATGGTGATAAAGTCACCGCTATCCCTTCCGACTTTGTGACCGTCGCCAGCACTGAAAGCTGCCCGTTCGCCATCATGGCGAATGAAGAAAAACGCTTCTACGGCGTACAGTTCCACCCGGAAGTCACCCACACCCGTCAGGGGCTGCGTATGCTGGAGCGCTTCGTGCGCGATATCTGCCAGTGTGAAGCGCTGTGGACGCCGGCGAAGATCATCGACGACGCAGTTGAGCGTATTCGTCAGCAGGTAGGTGAAGATAAAGTCATCCTCGGCCTGTCCGGCGGCGTTGACTCTTCCGTTACCGCGATGCTGCTGCACCGCGCCATCGGCAAAAACCTGACCTGCGTATTCGTGGATAACGGCCTGCTGCGCCTGAACGAAGCCGAGCAGGTTATGGATATGTTCGGCGACCGTTTCGGCCTGAACATCGTGCACGTTGCGGCGGAAGACCGCTTCCTGACCGCGCTGAAGGGCGAAAATGATCCGGAAGCGAAGCGTAAAATCATTGGCCGCGTCTTCGTTGAAGTGTTCGACGAAGAAGCGCTGAAGCTGGAAGACGTGAAATGGCTGGCGCAGGGCACTATCTACCCTGACGTGATCGAATCCGCCGCTTCCGCGACCGGTAAAGCGCACGTCATCAAGTCTCACCACAACGTGGGCGGTCTGCCGAAAGAGATGAAGATGGGCCTCGTTGAACCGCTGAAAGAGCTGTTCAAAGACGAAGTGCGTAAGATTGGTCTGGAGCTGGGCCTGCCGTACGACATGCTGTTCCGTCACCCGTTCCCGGGGCCGGGCCTTGGCGTTCGCGTACTCGGCGAAGTGAAGAAAGAGTACTGCGACCTGCTGCGTCGCGCGGACGCTATCTTCATTGAAGAACTGCGCAAAGCCGACCTGTATGACAAAGTGAGCCAGGCATTTACCGTGTTCCTGCCGGTTCGCTCCGTCGGCGTGATGGGCGATGGCCGTAAATACGACTGGGTCGTCTCCCTGCGTGCGGTAGAAACCATCGACTTTATGACCGCGCACTGGGCGCACCTGCCGTATGATTTCCTTGGCCGCGTCTCCAACCGCATCATCAACGAAGTTAACGGTATTTCCCGCGTGGTGTACGACATCAGCGGTAAGCCGCCAGCGACTATTGAGTGGGAATAATTTAGCGTCTGGCAACAGCCTGCACGTAAAAGCAGTAAAGTACCTCTAAGCCCGCGTAACTGCGGGCTTTTTTGTTTTTATGTCTGGCACTTTCTGGCAGCTGTTAGCAATGGGAAGCACGGTTTTTTCAATGGAATTTTTGATGGTACTCTCTGGTTTTGAATTCAGGTTTGAAAAAGTACCATGTAATAAATTTCGGTTGGGTTATCGCAGATATTCTTACACAGTTTGAGAGCACCGTAGGCCAGTTCCCCTTGGGCTGCCAGATTTGCCCCGAATTGCTGAAAATTGGCTGCGCCAAATACCGGGAGTTTAATCACGCTGAAGGCTACCGGGTTTTGTATTCCGTACACGGAACGTTAGTGACCGCGCATGCGATCCTGGCACATCGTCAGGACGTCCAGCAGCTGCTGTTTAATCGTCTGATAGTGGCCTGATAGTCCTAAATGTGTGTGTTTTACAGAGGCTTTTTCATACCCTCTCTTCACTTTGTCTCTGACTTATACGTACAACCTGCGGCCGCTGCAGCCAGCCGATTCTCAGCGCCAGCCCCAGTACGACCAGCGATAATAGACCCGAAATAGCAAGGCTCCTTTCTATCCCCAGATGTTGATTTAGCCAGGCATAGGCAAATGGCGAGACGGCGGCCAGCAGTTGCGCTGGGATCAGCAGCCGTCCGGTACGCCGCGCGTAATCTTCCGCTGCGAATAGCTGCAACGGTAATGTTGCCTTAAATACCGTTGTCAGGCCGTTAATTGCCCCGTAGGCGAAAACAAAACCGCCAACGGTCCAGCTTAGCGAGGTGGCGTTGAGGCCCAGTAAAAAGCAGAGCGGCAATAGCGCTGTGGTCAACAGCGTTAGCCGGAGTGGGGTGAGTCGCGCTCCTGAAATCACCTCCAGAAAGCGGGCGCCGGTCTGTCCGATGCCCCATAGTACGCCTATCGTTACCGGCAGACCGTAGCTGGCGATAAACTCAGGCAGATGGGTGGATGTGCCGTTAGAAATAAAGGTGACCAAAGCGATAAGCGAGGCGTACAGCAGGCCTATGTGCTGGTTGCGGCGGGAAAGCGGCACTTTCTCCTGATGAGCGCTCCGGTCGGGCAAGCGTTGATTAGGCATCCGCCACAGCAGTAGTGCGCTAAACAAGCCAAACAGGCTGTAGATTACCAGCGCTCCACGCCATCCCATTAGCGCGAGCAGCGCGGTGCCCAGCGGCCAGAATATCGCTGAGGCCAGTCCTCCAGCCAAGGTCACCCGTGAAATAGTCATTCTCGCGCGTTGACCATACAGGTTAACCAGCGCGGCGAACAGCGCATCGTATAGCGCCAGCCGCATACCGACACCGGCCAGTAGCCATGCGACGTACCAGAAGATCAGGCAGTCTGCCTGCGACATAGCCAGGCAGCTTGCCGCGATGGTTAATGAACCGATGAACACCACCCGCTGACCGCCAAACCAGGCCAACAGGCGGGCGATAAAAGGCGAGATCGCCGCCATCATCAGCATGGCGAAGGTCAAACCGAGATAGATCTCCGTTCCGCCCCAGCCAGTATCACTAGCAATAGCGCCGGCAAAGGTACCGGGCATATAAAAAACGATCCCCCAGTTGATGAGCTGGTTGCCGCCGGCTGCGAGAGTAAGGGAAAGAGGCGCGGTGGCAGGCAAGGTTGACGTTTTCATTGAATTCCAAAGCGTTATGCAGTTGTCGGCAGCATATCGCGCGCGCTATTGTGCAGGCAGTCCCTGGGGCTTATAGCCTGCATAAGAGAAACTTTGTGATGACGATGCTGAATTTGGTAAATCTGACGACCTTTCGGCTGGTGGCGCAGCGCGGCAGTTTTTCCGCCGCCGCTGATGTACTGGGAATATCGCAGCCGGCGGTAAGCCAGCAGGTTCGCCAGCTTGAGCAGTTCCTGAAGACGCGGTTGGTTGAGCGTACCGGCCGAGGGATCAAAGCCACTGCCGCCGGATTGGCGCTACTGGCCCATAGTGAAATTATTGAGCAGGCGGTGAATACGGCGGTGCAGTCGGTGGCTGAGTTTAACCATGAAGTGCACGGCACGATGAGCTTCGGTACCGGGGCGACGGCCTGTATTCATTTGCTGCCGCCGCTATTGCGCCATCTACGCGAGAAGCATCCGCTGTTAACGGTTGGCGTCACGACCGGTAATACGCTTGACATTGTACGTGCGGTGGAAGAGAGCCGGCTTGATCTGGGATTGGTGACCTTACCTGCCAGCGGCCGCAGCCTGGCGGTAACGCCAGTGCTGGAGGAAGAGTTTGTATTTATTACTGCCAACGATGATGAACCGCTAGTGGGGCAAGTGACGCCTTCACTGCTACAGGCACTTTCGCTAATAGCATTTGAAGCCGGCAGCGGGACCCGTGGGCTAATCGATGGCTGGTTTCGCGCTGCCGGGGTAAACTCGGCGCCGGTGATGCAACTCGGTAGCATTGAGGCTATCAAGCGTATGGTGCGTGCCGGTCTGGGATACAGTATCGTACCGAAGATGGCGGTGGCGGATGAAGATGACCGCACCGGAATACGTATACAGTCGCTATCGCCGCGGCTCTATCGCCAACTGGGCGTGGTGATGCGTCAGGATAAAGTTATCAACAAAGGGATAGCGGAGATGCTGCGTCTGCTGCAACAACTAAAAATTTTGCCGTAGGCGTTATTCCTGGGCTGGAGTCGTTGGCGTCGCCGGAGCATCAATGGTGATGGTCGATTGCTGCGACTCTTGTTTGTCCTGATGATGGTACCAGGCACCGATAGAGGAGTAGACAAAGCGTCCAAAGAAGAAGAGAAAACTGATAAGTAGTACGATACGGGTCATGCGACGGTTAAATCGATGTCGTTTACGCATACTGGGTGCCTGACTCACAAAAGGTTCCTTGAAGTATACCCGAAGACGGGCGATGGGGGTATTAAGTCATAGTATAGCGGTGGGGTCAATTGTCGGCGGTGTAAAAATCGTAGTGCTAAAACATTACTTAATGTTATATAAGATGAACATCGTATTTACACAGATTTTGGTTGTTGCACGAGGTCGCAAAAAAATAAGTTTTATTAATATTAGCTAAATAGTTTATTGATTTGCGTCAATTGCTTGATTCCATTGCTCACTAAAATCGTCCATCTGTTCCGCATCGTTATTACTTTCGCGGTTAGCCTGGTCGGGTTGGATGCCTGTCTGAATATACTCCGCAGGAGTTGGGGTAATCTGTCGAGCATCTATGAGTATTATTAAACTATACAAACGATATCAGGATAAATGGTGGGCGCTACCGCTCATCCTGCCTACGCTGCTGTTGCCACTGGCGCGCGCCGCGAATACATTTGCAAATCTTAACGGTCATACCGTCTTCCTGTATTACCTTCCACTGGCGCTAGTATTAAGCCTGATGCTTTTTTTTGGCTGGGCGGCGCTGCCGGGCATCGTTATCGGTTTGCTGCTGACCATTACGCGCGGCATGACCTTTGAGCAAGCCATCGGTGTGTTATTTCATTTTTTGATCCCCGCGGTGTTGTGCTGGGGCGGGTATCGTATTTTCGTTCCGCGCCGTCAGCAGATTTCCCACGGCAATGTTGCCCTGATGCCGTATCGGTTGTTCTGGCAAATGCTGCTGCCTTCGGTGATTTTTCTCATTATTTCTCAACTTGCTGAGTATCTTGGCCTGCATCCGCGTGCGGCGGAACTGGTTGGGACGACGCCATTTAGTTTACGATCGTTAATCACTTTTCAGGCGCTGATGGTCGGTTGTCTGACCGGCGTGCCGCTGTGCTATTTTTTGCTTCGCGTTATTCGTAATCCGCTACACTTACGCGGCTTTATATCCCAGGTACGTTTACAAATCGACCAAAAAATAAAACCGCTGGAAATTATTGTCTGGGCAATAGTATTGTTAATAATACTGGCTTTATTATTCATGCCGTTAAATGCCAACAGCACGATATTTAGCACAAATTATACACTTTCATTACTTATGCCGGTCATGCTATGGGGAGCGATGCGTTTCGGTTATCGTTTTATTTCCCTGGTGTGGCCGCCGATATTAATTCTGGTTATCCATTTTCATTACAGCTATCTGCCATTTTCCCCGATCTACAATAACCAGCTGGCGATTACCTCCTCCAGCTACCTGGTTTTCTCCTTTATTATCGCTTATATGGCGATGCTGGCGACGCAGCAGCGGATGATCCACCGTCGGGTTCGTAGGATGGCCTTTCTCGACCCGGTCGTTCATATGCCAAATTTACGGGCCCTGAGCCGAGCGCTAAACCACTCGACCTGGTCGGTACTATGCTTTTTACGCATGCCGGAGCTGGAGTTGCTTGGTCGGCACTATGGCGTGATGCTACGCATTCAGTATAAGCAGCAGCTGTCGGAATACTTAAGTCACATGCTGCAGCCGAATGAAATGGTCTATCACCTTTCGGGCCATGATCTGGTGGTACGCCTGAATAGCGACGATCATCAACAACGCATCGTGATGCTGGATGAGCGGATTAAGCAGTTCCGTTTCATCTGGGATGGTATTCCGCTGCAGCCGCCCGTCGGGATCAGCTATTGCAACGTGCGCTCTCCGGTCAAGCATCTGTATTTACTGCTCGGCGAACTGAATAATATTGCCGATATGTCGTTAACCAGCGGCCACCCGGAAAACGTGCAGCGCCGCGGCGCCGTTCACGTCCAGCAGGGATTAAAAGAACGCGTGTCCATGATGAACCAGATCCTGCAGGCGCTGGAACAGAATCGCTTTCGGCTGATGGCGCAGCCCATTATCGGCATGCGTGGCGATAGCTATCATGAAGTCCTGTTGCGTATGGTGGGCGAGCAGGGCGAACTGGTTGCGCCGGATAATTTTTTGCCCGCGGCGCACGAATTTGGCCTGGCTTCGCGCATCGACAGCTGGGTTATCGACAATACGCTGGCTTTTATGAACGATAATCGACATACGCTGCCAGGCATGCGTCTGGCCATCAATCTGTCGCCAGTCTCGGTCAGCCGCAGCCGGTTCCCGGACGAAGTCGAGGAAATGTTGCATCATTATAATATCGAGCCGTGGCAGCTTATTTTTGAACTGACGGAAAATCACTCGCTCAGTAATCCGGAGCAGGCGCAACAAACGCTCGCGCGGTTGCAGGAGTTGGGATGCCGGGTGGCGATTGATGATTTCGGGACCGGCTATGCCAGCTATGCGCGGCTGAAAACGCTCAACGTCGACATGCTGAAAATTGATGGGAGCTTTATCCGTAATCTGGTGACCAGTAGCCTGGATTATCAGGTTGTGGCGTCGATTTGCCGGTTGGCGCAAATCAAAAATATGCAGGTAGTGGCGGAGTATGTGGAATCGCCGGAGATCCGCCAGGCGGTGATTTCTCTGGGGATTGATTATATGCAGGGCTATGACATTGGTATGCCGGTTCCGATAGAACAGTTGGCCTGTGCGGCTGAAGTCGCATAAAAAACGGCCGGGCGTATGACCCGGCCGTTTTAGTCAAAGATGTCAGCTTTACGCTTCTTCTTCAGTAATTTTCAGCAGCCATTCCGGCACGCCTTCCCAATACTGTTGCTCTTTTTCCAGATCCAGCAGTACCAACGCGTTCTGGCTAAACCAGTCGTGCGGGAAAATTAAGGTCCAGTGGTTGGCTTCCGTCTTCAATGTCAGTTTTGGCGGCGTCGTCGTCGCCTGACGCTGATTGTTCAGTAACACGCCCAGACGCAGCAGTTGGATAAGCGGCAGGAACTGTTTTTTCTTGAACAAGGTAAAACGCGGCAAATCATCCAGCTTGATAGCCTTGCGATGATAGCGCACCAGCGTGGCCATCAGCATCTGCTGCTCCTGATTAAAGCCCGGCAAGTCGCTATTTTGCAGGATATAGGCGGAGTGGCGATGCATGCCGCTGTGGTTAATGTTCAGCCCCACTTCATGTAGCATTACCGCCCACTTCAGCAGGGCAGACAGATGCGGATTCGCCAGTTTCGGGTTTTGTTCCTGCCACTGTTCCAGCATCTGAGTGGTGGTCTCCAGTACACGGCGCGCCTGTTCGCGATCGATATTGTACTGGTTCGCCAGGCTTTGGGCCGTTCGGCTGCGAATATCCTGGTGGCGGAAGCGGCCTTCCATCTCGTACAACACGCCTTCGCGCAGGGCGCCGTCGGACAGGCGCAGCTCTTTGATCGCCAGCGCGTCGAATACCCCGCACAAAATCGCCAGGCCCGGAGCGAATACCGCTTTGCGGTCTTCCGACAATCCCGGCAGGCTTAATGAATCGAAGTTTTTATTCTTCAGCAGCTCACTAACCAGCATTTCCAGGCGATCAGGCGTAATAAATCCGTCTTTTTCCCCCATGGCGATCAGCACTTCATGCGCGGCTTTGATGGAGCCAGAGGCGCCCAGCGCCACGTTCCATCCCTGAATACGGAACTGCCATGCCAGCGTTTCCAGCTTCTGCACCGCCGCCAGGCGCGCGCGCTGGAAGTTTTCTTTATTGATAACGCCGCCGGGGAAATAGGCCTGGGAGAAGCTTACGCAGCCCATACGTCGGCTTTCCACCAGGCGGGGTTCGAAATCTTCGCCGATCACGAGCTCAGTCGAGCCGCCGCCGATGTCGATAACCAGCTTACGACCGCGCTCCGGTTGCGTATGCTCAACGCCCATAAAAATCAGACGCGCTTCTTCGTTACCGGAGATTATCTCGATGGGATAAGGAATAACTTTTTCCGCTCGTTTGAGAAAGTCCGCCGCGTTGGCCGCCTGGCGCAGGGTATGCGTCCCGACGATACAAACGCTGGAAGGGGAGAACCCTTGCAGACGTTCAGCAAACAGCGACAGGCAGTTCAGTCCGCGAGTAATCGCTTCTTCGCTCAACACCGAGTTTTCATCCAGGCCATCGGCCAGGTGGACGCGTTGCTTCAGGCGACCGATGATCTGCATTGCCCCGTCGACGACACGGGCGATCACCATATGAAAACTGTTCGAACCAAGGTCGACCGCAGCGAACTCCTGCGGCCGAGGGGTTTTTTCGTTTATTGGCATAGGTTAATCGGGTTGTTCGAGTGATTTGAGATAATCGTAAATCGCCATCTGTGCGCGTACTTTGCGACGATTGCCGCGCGGCACGTAGCGATTACTCAGTTCTTTATCAAGATAGCGCGCTTTTACGGTATCGTTGAACAGGATATCGAGAATATCCAGTACGCGTTGCTTCAGACGCGGGTCCAGCAGCGGTACGGCGACTTCGATACGATAGTCGATATTGCGCGTCATCCAGTCGGCGGAGGATAACCACACCTGTTTATCACCGCCGTTTTCAAAACAATAGACCCTGTCGTGCTCAAGGAAACGGTCAACGATACTAATAACGCGAATATTTTCGCTTATTCCCTCAAGACCGGGGATCAGCGAGCACATGCCGCGGATAAGCAGGTTCACCGGCACGCCGGTGCTGGAGGCGGCGTAGAGTCTGTCCACCAGCCCTTTATCGACCAGGTTATTTAATTTAAGCGTAATTCCGGACGGTTGCCCATTCTGCGCATTGGCGATTTCGCGGTCGATCATTTCATACAGCAGACGACGCGAGTTCTGCGGCGACACCAGCAGGTAGTCGAAGCTAACTGGCCGGTAAGGGTTTTCGATAAAGTTAAATACGCGACGAACTTCATTGGTGATGCGCGCGTCGGCGGTGAGAAGTGAATAGTCGGTGTAGATACGAGCGGTTTTCTCGTTGAAGTTGCCGGTGCCGATATGCGCATAGCGTATTACTTCATCGCCTTCTTTGCGCGAAATGAGGAATAGCTTGGCGTGGATCTTCAGCCCCGGCGCCGAGAAGATAACGTGTACGCCGGCTTCTGTCAGACGTTTGGCCCAGTGAATATTGGCCTCTTCGTCGAAGCGAGCCTGGAGTTCAACCACCACGGTCACTTTTTTACCATTGTGGGCGGCGTGGATCATCGAATCGATAATCCGTGAATCCTTAGCGACGCGGTAGATATTGATTTTGATCGCCAACACGCTCGGGTCGAACGAGGCCTGACGCAGCAGTTCAAGCACGTGCTCGAAGGTATGGTATGGGTAGTAGAGCAGTACGTCGCGTTCGCGAATGGCGTCAAAGCCGTTGCGGAATTTATCGAACCACAGATGGCGCAGGCGCGGCATCGGTTTGTTGACCAGATTGGCCTTGCCAACATTCGGGAAACCGATAAAGTCTTTAAAGTTGTGATAACGCCCGCCCGGCAGCATTGAATCGTAGTTGGAGATGGAGAGCTTATCGCGCAGCATTTCAACCATCGCGTCCGGCATATCGCGCTGGTAGACAAAACGTACCGGCTCGGCGGTTAAGCGCTGCTTCAGGCTGGAGGACATCAGCTCCATCAGGCTCGATTCCATTTCGTGTACCAGATCGTACTCGGCATCGCGGGTCATTTTCATCGAGTATGCATTCAGGGCATCGTAGTCAAAGAAGCCCTTAAAGATATCATCCAGGCAGTAACGCAGAATGTTATCCAGCAGAATCATCGGTTTGCGGCGTCGCGGCGTTTCCGGCGGCAGGTTCACAAAGCGCGGCACCTTATCAGATGGAATCTCCAGCAGCGCATAATTAATGGTGTCGCCGCGGATAATCTCCACCGCCAGATAGGTGTAATCATCTTTCAGGAATTGAACCAGGTCCGTCTCGCGGTTGATCAGAATCGGCGAAATATGCTGGCGAAGATACTGTTTGAAGTAGTTGCGCAGCCAGGACTGCTGGTTAACGGACAGCTGGCGTTCGTTAATCAGGAAGATCTGATTACGCGCCATTTCCAGCAGCAGTTCATTGTAAAGACCATCAAATTCCTGATCGGCCTTTAGCACGCGGGCCTGGATTTTGCCTAACAGATGACGTGAATGGGCGGTACTACCTTGTTCTTCACTGATAAGAATGCGTCGCTTAAGTTCGGCGAAGCGCACTTTGTAAAACTCATCAAGGTTGTTGGAGTAAATTCCTAAGAAGCGCATGCGCTCGATAAGCGGGTTGCTCTTGTCCGCCGCTTCCTGAAGTACGCGCTCGTTAAAGGACAACCAGCTGAGTTCTTTTTCGATGTATAGCTTTTCCTGGCCCATTACAACTCACACTCCGGATCATTGACGTCGCTTTTTCATTATGGCGAGCTTTGCCATTGAATGTCCAACTATGTCAAAGCAATATGACAGTTTTCTTTCAATCAGATGTCAGGAAAAAGCGGACGCGTTTGTTTGCTTACGTTATGTTCAGTCAGGGGCGAAATGGAGGGCGAAACGATGTGGGAAACGCGGGCGCTGGAGCTTAACAACCAGGATATCTGGCACTGGCCGTCGGCCTGCCGGTTGATTGAATACGCACTTGAGCATGATTTTAATACCGTGGTGGTGGGGCAGGCCGAGCTATTTGGCAAGCTGGTTTCGCCACAGGGGTATACGCCGTTTGACTATAACGACCGGTTGTCGAGCCAACAACGAGCGCGCTGTATCTATCTCAATCGCCTGGCGTTACGCTGCCGCGAACAGGGGTTGCGATTTTATCTGCAGGCGAAAGAACTTAGCTTTCCAACCGAACTGTTATTAGCGCATCCGGAACTGCTGGATACCCCGCGCGGGGTGCGTTTCGATGTCGATTTCTGGAGCCGCTGGTTAACTGACAAAATCCGCGCCGTGTGCCAAAGCGTGCCAGCGCTCACCGGTTTGATTATCGCGCTCTCCAGTACCGACGGCTTATTACCAATCTCTCACCCGCAGTGGGCCAGACAACACGACGATCCCCGCCAGCCCGCGCAAAGCTTGATGCTGTATCGCCGCTGCTTTAATGCCCTGAGTCAGGCGGTAGCCGCGCAAAATAAACATCTGGTACTGCGCGTTTTCCCGGCCAGCAATGACGATCTCAGCGCCGTGCTGGATGCGATTGAACCGCTGCCGCCTGCGGTTTCGGTATCGATAAAACTCACGCCGGAACGTTTCTGGCCTGCATTCCCTAATAATCCGGCGCTGCTGGCGGTGCAGACGCGAGATGTATGGATCGATATCGATCTTGCCGGCGAGGAAGTGGGATGGGGAGTCATGCCGTTTTTACGTATTGATGAGCTACAGGGGCGACTGTTGTGGTGCCAGAGCCGCAATCCGCGCATTACCGGCGCTATCTGTAAAACCAGTTGGGAAAGTATCGATAATCACTGGATCCCTGCGACGTTAAGCGAATGTAACCTCTTCGCCTGCAGCCAATTGCTGGGCGAAGGGGCGGCAAAAAATCAGCAGCAGTTACTGGTGCAATGGCTGGCGCAGCGTTACGGCTGGTGTCCGCCAGCCGATGTCGCACAGCAGTTCCAGTCGCTGCTTGAGCAGGCGACGCAGACGCTCTATCAGTCAATATATGTGCGAGACCATGTGTTCCATCGCCATAGCCAATTGCCTGAAAGCTACGGCCAGGCGGTGTGGAGCCTTTACGGACAACTGGCGCGCAGTCACTGGTTACCCGGTTCGGCGCACGATATCCACTTCAACCGTGACGATCCGCAGAAATCGATGGCGAATCTCACGCAAATCGCGCAAGAAAAAGATGACGTCGCAGCCAGCGCGCAGCAGTTGGGGAAAGCGGCGCAAGCGTTCGCTCTCACGGCGGATTTTCCCGCCGCGCTGGCGCTTCGGTGGCGTGAAGAGTGGCAGGGACTGGCGCTCTATTGCCAGACATTTACCCACGCGCAAAAGGCCTTCTTTACCCTGCACTTCGCCCGAGAGGTGGAAAACAGCTGGAGCATGCGGGAAATTTGTCATATCAACGTGCAGGCGCTGTATCGCTGCGCATCGGAAATGGAAACGCTTTGTCAGCAGACAGGAGAGGCCTCGCCGGCGTTTTACGTGATGTTCGATCCCGTACGAGCACGTCATCTGGCGGATAGCCTGAGCACCGAACTGACGGCGCTCAGATAGCCGTATTAAAGCGTGCGGTGTAGCGCTTCAACCAGGCACAGTATCGCCATTGCCTGGCCGTAGGGCATGGCGGTCAGGGGGATGTTACGATAGTGGTCGAGGTCGCGGCCCATCGCTGTGCCAAACGACACCTGCGTTAGCTCTCCTTGCGGTGAGATATGTTCGATTATACCCCGGCAGGCCCGCTCGGCGACCGGCAGAAACGCGTCGTCGAGGTAGCCGAGGCGCACCGCCTTAAAAATACCCGCGGCAAACCCCGCCGTCGCAGAGGCTTCCAGATAACTATCGGGGTCGTTGAGCAGCGTCGGCCATAGGCCGTTTTCGGCCTGGCAGCGGGCAAGGGCGCTGACCTGAATCTGCAGAGTATTTTGCAACTGGCGGTAAAAGGCATCGTGCTCGTCGAGCGCGAGCATCTCCAGTAGCTCAGGTATCGCCAGCGTTATCCAGCTATTGCCGCGAGCCCACAGCGCGCCGGCGAAATGGTGTCTGCCGTTGAAATGCCAGCCGTGAAACCACAGGCCGCTTTGGTGGTCGCTTAAATAGTGCAGGTGCTGCAAAAACTGAAATTTCGCCTCTTCTACCCAGCGCGGTTTACCAAACATCTTGCCGAGCATCGCCAGCGGCAGTACCGCCATCATGAGCGTATCGTCCCAAATTTGTTGATGATGGGGATTCTCATAGGTGACGTGTTGCAGGCAGCCCTCTTCGGTACGCGGCATCTGGCGATATATAGCATCTCCCCAGCTTTCCAGATAGGCGCGCCAGTCGCTGCGCGGCGTCTGTTGATAGCACAGCGCCAGGGTTAAAAACGGACAAGCGGTGTTGATGTTTTTCTCCGGCGTACCCTCGGCGAAACGGGCGCTAAACCAGCTGTCGATAAGTTCACGAGCCCGAAGCGATCCTGTCAACTGCTGGTAGCGAAACAGGCCAAACAGGGCGATGCCATGCGTCCACTCCCAACCGTCCCAACCTTTAGTGTCAACCACCCGGCCATCTGCCAGCCGCTGCAAATACTCGCCGCTATCATCGGTAATCGCGGTTAAGTTGCCGATTAGCGCTTCGATGAGTGATTGTAATTCAGGACGGTTGTTTTTCTGCGACATAGTGATTTCCTTGAGAAGAAACGGCGGCGTGTTGCCAGCGATCGTTGCGATGAGGATGGCCGGTCAGTAGCTCGATAGTTTCGCGGGTCTGCGGGCTGGCATCCTGTGGATGACCACCGGCGCGCAGACGCTCCAGTTCGCTAATCAGGATTTGATGTCGCGGCTGGCTCAAGCGAAAACGAAAAGCGCCATACATCGCCAGTAAGGCCAGCAGGCCGGGGCCAACGAGGAATACCCACCAGATACCATTCAGCGCGGCGGTATTCTGCGTTTCGGCGCCTTTGGTGAATCCAAAGGTTTCCAGCGCCAGGCCGACGATAAACAGCGCCAGCGCCTGGGAGAATTTGCGCGTCAGCATCATCACCCCCGCGTAGATCCCTTCGCGGCGCACGCCGGTGTAGGCTTCATCGATATCGGGCAGGAAATTGTAGACATTCCATGGGATGAGATAGGTGCCGCCGCGGGCGATGCCCATCACGATTGCGCCGCCGAGCAGCAGCCAGGAAAGATGGCTGAAAGAAGCGGTTAGTTGGCTGAACCACAGTAGCGCGCAGAGGATCAGCGCGATGGCGACCTTATAGGCGTTGCCGTTGCCGACGCGGATGCAAAGCCAGGTAAATAAAGGGATCGCGAAGAATTGAAACAGCGTCATCAGACTCATGGCCTGCGAAGCCAGCGAGGTGCCGACACGTAGCACGTAGGTCATGTAGTGCATAAACAGCGAGCCGAAAATATCCAGCGCTACCGCGCCGCCGACGTACATCATGATATGGATACGGAAGGTCCGCAGACGGAAGGTAGAGGCCATTTCCCGATACAGCGAGCGCAGCGTTTTACCTAAACCTTGCTGCGTCTGCGGTGGTGGGAGATGCTCACGTTCCCAGGTACCGCGCCAGACGAAGATCCACGGCAAGGCAAAAAGCAGGGCAAAGATAATGCCGATATAGAGAAACGCCTGCGATTTATCGTCGATGTGGGCCATGATTTGTCCGGGGATTAACGCCGCGAGAAAGGCTGTCGCCTGAGCAAATAGCATTCGTGCCCCGGACATTTTCGAGCGCAAATCATAGCGCGCGGTCATCTCTGCAGGCAGCGTATCGTAAGGCACCATCAGCAGGGTGAAGACGGTGCTGAATAGTAGATAGGTACCGAGGTACCAGGCGTAGCCAAAACCACTTATCCACATCAGAGCGAAACAGAGCGATAGCGGCGCGCCGACAATAAAGAAGATCCGTCGCCGTCCCCAACGGGTGCGAATGTTGTCGGTAATGTAGCCCATTACCGGGTCGGTGATGCCGTCCCAAATCTTGGCGATGGCGAAAATAGAGGCCGCGGCGGCGGGCGAGAGCCCGGCGACTTCAATATAAAAGTAGAGCAGCCACAGGCCGGTGATGGTCATCGCGCCGCTGCCGAAAATATCGCCCATCCCCCAGCAGAGGATATTGCGGGTTTTGACTTCTCGTTGCGGGGTTACTGTCCTCGTCATGCGCGTATCTCTTTTATCAGGGATGAGAGGTTGCACAGTAAAAGAGGGAGATGGGGGCGAAAATCCCGATAGACGGTTTTTCGTACCGTTCTGCGAGCAGCATGCCAAATGGCGACAAAATGAAATAAACCCCGCGATGCGCCTCACGTTTTCTGTGGTTGAATCAGGCCTTAAATGTGATGCGGACCCTTTTTTCATTTTTGTCAGGGGTAAAGTTTGCGGGTGTTATCACGTTTTGCCCCTGGTCGTGACGGCGATTGTGAAAGGGTACGCAGATATTTCCGCGATATCGCTTTCGACCCTACGCTGAGAGTGAGAGAGATGGTGAGATAGCCTCCACGTTGATTTTCCAGGACATGCTATGAACATTTATCTTTCGCAGCGCCATCCCCATGCGGATGGCGTGACGCCTGATACCGAACTCTTTCAACAGGCGCTGGACGAACTGGCGCAGGCGGGCGGCGGCCGGTTGGTGGTTGATTGCGGCAGGTACGCGCTCGGCGGTTTACGGATAGGCTCGAACACCTGTCTGTGGCTGTCGCCGGGCGCCGAGCTTATCGTTAGCGAAAACTATGATGACTTTGCCCAGGCGACGGCGCTGAGCCGGGCGGAATCGTCAGATCGGGCCTTTCTGTATGCTGTGGATGCGCAGAATATTACCATCTGCGGCGGCGGTGAGATTTACGGCAGCGCTGACGGCTGGTTTTCCCGTCGCGTTGATGCCATGGGTTACCGCACGCCAGCCACGGCGCGCCCGAGGATCATTTTGCTGGAAAATTGCCGTCGCGTCCGGCTGGAGAACATCACCGTACGACATGCCCCGATGTGGACAATTCATCTGGTCTCCTGCACGGGCGTGGTGGTTGACGGTGTCACCGTTGACAATGATTTGACGATGGCTAATACCGATGCGCTGGATATCGACAGCTGCCAGCAGGTACATATCGCCAATAGCTATTTCAGCGCGGCGGATGATGCCATCTGTCTGAAGACCACCGATAAACCTGAGCGCATCCAGCGACCGTTGCGTCAGGTAACCATTGTTAACTGCACGCTGCGCTCGAAAAGCTGCGCCTTTAAAATCGGTACTGAAACCTGGCAGGATATTGAGGATGTGCTGGTGAGTAACTGCACTATCTTTGACTCCAATCGCGGCATCGGCCTGATATCCCGCGACGGCGGGCGGCTACGGCGGATGATTTTTAGCAGCATTGCTTTTGATTGCGTGAGCGCGCCGGCCTGTCACTGGGGCGAGGCGGACCCTGTTTTCCTTTCCGCGCGCCGCCGCGATCCGGCGATTGAACCCGGCGAAATCTCACAGATCCAGTTCCGCGGGCTGGTTGGCGAGTGCGAAGGCGCGATAAACCTACATAGTGAAACGCCAGGCCAGATCCGGCGTATTCTGTTTGACGGCGTGCAGCTAACCCAGAAGCTGAACCTGGCAGCGGAGCAGGGGCTTTATGATATCCGCCCGCCGTGCAATCCGATGTCGCCGACCGGGATGGGGATTGATAACGCCTGGTGTTTGAATCCGCAAAGCGGCCGCGTTTGGGGTGTTGAGCCTTATCCCGGCGGTTTGCCGATACTGTATGCTAACGGCGTTGCGGGCCTGACACTGCGCGAGTTTGATTATCAGCGCCCGATACCGTTACCGGCAGCCTGGAACCCCAACGCGCTGTGTCTGGAAAACGGCGATAATTAGCGAGGAAATAAGAGAGGAAGTTGCCCCGGCGAATGCTCCGGGGCAGGTCGAACTTATTCTTCGGCGGCATAGCCCTGCGGCGGCAGCTTGCGATTATCCAGCCACGCAGAGTTAGCTTCCATACGCAGGCGGCCATCAACAAACCAGCTCACCACCAGCGGGTAGATGTCGTGCTCCTGCGCCTGAACGCGGGCGGTAACGTCATCTTCGCTGTCTTCCGGAAATACCGGCACCCGAGCCTGTAAGATCACCGGCCCGCCGTCGAGTTCGTCGGTGACGAAATGCACCGAGGTGCCATGTTCCTCATCACCATTTTCCAGCGCCTGGCGATGAGTATGCAGCCCTGGATATTTCGGCAGCAGAGAAGGATGGATATTCAGCAAGCGCCCCTGATAGTGGCCAACAAACGCTGGGCTAAGGATACGCATGTAGCCCGCCAGCACCACCAGATCGGGTTGGAAGACATCGATTTGCTGCATCAGCTCGCGGTCGAAGGCTTCGCGGCTATCAAACGCTTTCGGCGAGAGCGCAAAGGCCGGAATACCGGCCTCGCGGGCGCGCTCAAGGCCGAATGCTTCAGCCTTATTGCTGAATACCGCACGCAGGGTGCCGTTGATTTGCTTCCGGGCGCAGGCATCAATAATCGCCTGTAAATTACTGCCGTTACCGGAAATCAGCACCACAATGTTTTTCATTCAATGACCACGCGTTGTTCGGCATCGGATGCCTTGATGTAACCGATTTTCCAGGCGTTTTCACCCTGCTCGTTCAGCAGGGCGATGGCTTTATCCGCCTCGGCTGCCGGCAGAGCGACCAGCATGCCGACGCCGCAGTTAAAGGTGCGGTACATTTCGTGGCTGCTGACATTACCGGCGGTTTGCAGCCAGTTGAAGACTTCCGGCCACTGCCAGGAGGACTCGTCAATCACCGCCTGGGTGTTGTCCGGCAGTACGCGCGGGATATTTTCCCAGAAGCCGCCGCCGGTAAGGTGAGCGATAGCATGGACGTCGACGTTGGCAATCAGATTCAGAATCGATTTGACATAAATGCGGGTCGGCGCCAGCAGATGGTCGGCCAGCGGTTTGCCGTTGAGGTCGGTGGTTTGTGGGTCAACGCCGCTGACTTCGATAATCTTACGCACCAGCGAGTAGCCGTTAGAGTGCGGGCCGCTGGAGGCAAGGGCGACCAGTACGTCGCCGTCAGCCACTTTGCTGCCGTCGATGATTTCTGATTTTTCTACCACGCCGACGCAGAAACCGGCCACGTCGTAATCTTCACCGTGGTACATACCCGGCATTTCCGCCGTTTCGCCGCCAACCAGCGCGCAGCCGGACTGTAAGCAGCCTTCGGCGATGCCGCTTATCACGCTTGCCGCGGTATCCACGTCCAGTTTACCGGTCGCGTAGTAGTCGAGGAAAAACAGCGGCTCGGCGCCCTGAACTACGAGGTCATTGACGCACATGGCGACCAGATCGATACCGATAGTGTCGTGACGTTTAAGGTCCATCGCCAGACGCAGCTTGGTGCCGACGCCGTCGGTACCGGAGACCAGTACCGGTTCGCGGTATTTCTGCGGCAGAGCGCACAGCGCGCCGAATCCGCCCAGTCCGCCCATCACTTCCGGGCGACGGGTTTTCTTCACCACGCCCTTAATACGGTCGACGAGAGCGTTGCCTGCATCAATATCCACGCCGGCATCTTTATAGCTGAGAGAGGTTTTATCGGTCACTGCGAAGTCTCCACGCGTTTGCGGTAGCAAGAAAAATCGGCGCAATTCTAACAGGGAAAGCAAACGTTTGCGAGCCTGCTTTACACTCGATTTAAAACGGCTTAGAGATGAGCAAATTTGATACTGTTCACGAAAATGAAACCGGGTACAGTCTTCTGCTTGCCTCGCCTTTAATGAATGACCATTATGCCAATGAAACCGGTTTCTGTTTGGTGAAAAGCGCATAACGATCGTCTATAGGGAGAGTATATGTCCGGATTCAAAGAAGGTTTTCTGTGGGGCGGCGCGGTTGCGGCGCATCAGCTTGAGGGCGGCTGGCAAGAAGGAGGGAAGGGGATTAGCGTCGCTGACGTGATGACCGCAGGCGCCCATGGGGTGCCGCGAACGATCACCGACGGCGTACTGCCCGGCCATAACTATCCCAACCATGAGGCGATTGATTTTTATCATCGTTATAAAGAAGACGTGGCGCTGTTTGCCGAACTGGGATTTAAGTGTTTCCGTACTTCAATTGCCTGGACGCGCATTTTTCCGCTGGGCGATGAGCTGGAGCCCAATGAGGCGGGCCTGCAATTCTATGACGATCTGTTCGATGAGTGCCTGAAATATGGTATTGAACCGGTGATCACGCTCTCCCATTTTGAGATGCCTTACCACCTGGTGACTGAATACGGCGGCTGGCGCAACCGTAAACTCATTGATTTCTTCGTCCGCTTTGCGAAGGTGGTGTTTACCCGTTATCAGCACAAAGTGAAGTACTGGATGACCTTTAACGAGATCAACAACCAGGCCAACTTCCATGAAGATTTCGCCCCCTTTACCAACTCCGGCCTGAAGTATCAGCCCGGAGAAGACCGTGAGCCGGTGATGTTTCAGGCCGCCCATTATGAACTGGTGGCCAGCGCGCTGGCGGTAAAGGCGGCACGTGAGATTAATTCGGACCTGCAGATTGGCTGTATGATCGCGATGTGTCCAATCTATCCGCTCACCTGCGCGCCGGACGACATCATGATGGCGATGAACGCTATGCATCGTCGTTACTGGTTTACCGATGTGCACGTGCGTGGCCGCTATCCGCAGCATTTGCTCAACTACTTCGCGCGCCGCGGTTTTACGCTGGATATCACCGACGCCGATCGCCTGGCGTTAAAAGAGGGTTGCGTCGACTATATTGGTTTTAGCTACTACATGTCCTTCGCCACCAAAGCGACTGACGATAATCCGCACCTGGATTACGACGAAAGCACCAGCCTGGTCTCCAATCCCTACGTCAAGAAATCGGATTGGGGCTGGCAGATTGACCCGGTTGGTCTGCGCTACTCGCTCAACTGGTTCTGGGATCACTATCAGCTGCCGCTGTTTATCGTTGAAAACGGCTTTGGCGCCATTGACGTGCGTGAAGCTGACGGCAGCGTGGACGACCAGTACCGTATCGAGTATCTCAGTGCCCATATTGCCGAAATGAAAAAAGCGGTAGTGGAGGATGGCGTCGATCTGATGGGGTATACCCCGTGGGGCTGTATCGATCTGGTCTCCGCCGGTACCGGCGAGATGAAAAAACGCTATGGATTTATCTTTGTCGATAAAGATAACGACGGTCGCGGCACGTTGGCCCGCAGCCGTAAAAAATCCTTTGCCTGGTATCAGCAGGTTATTGCCAGTAACGGCGAAAATCTGTAATCGCCAACTAGCATAGCCTTGTCAAAGATAAAAGCCGAAGGGGAACCTCCGGCTTTTTTTGTTTGTTTTATAATGTGTAACAATCCATAAATCACTTTGTTTGATATACGTCAAGCAAGATGGGTATGGCGCAATCCGCAAAAAGCGGTATAATCCCGCGATTTTTTTTGTGGCTGCCCCTCAGAGGAGAAAGAGAATGAAGATCGTGGAAGTGAAACATCCACTCGTCAAACACAAGCTGGGCCTGATGCGTGAGCATGACATCAGTACTAAACGCTTCCGTGAACTCGCCTCAGAGGTTGGTAGCTTACTGACCTACGAAGCAACCGCCGATCTCGCTACCGAGCGTGTCACTATCGAAGGCTGGAACGGTCCGGTCGAAGTTGAGCAGATTAAAGGTAAGAAAATTACCGTGGTGCCTATCCTGCGTGCCGGTCTGGGTATGATGGAAGGCGTGCTGGAGCACGTGCCGAGCGCGCGTATCAGCGTTGTTGGTATCTACCGTGATGAAGAAACGCTGGAGCCGGTTCCTTATTTCCAGAAGCTGGTTTCAAACATTGACGAGCGTATGGCGCTGGTGGTTGACCCGATGCTGGCAACCGGTGGTTCGATGATCGCGACCATCGACCTGCTGAAAAAAGCGGGCTGCTCGAGCATTAAGGTGCTGGTGCTGGTGGCGGCGCCGGAAGGCATTGCCGCGCTGGAGAAAGCGCATCCTGACGTCGAGCTGTACACCGCCTCCGTCGACCAGGGCCTCAACGAGCACGGATACATTATTCCGGGCCTCGGCGATGCCGGCGATAAGATTTTCGGTACCAAATAAATGATGAAGTGATAAAAAGCCGACTTTGAGAGTCGGCTTTTTTTTGAATAAATCACGCCCACAACAAATAACAAACGACTCTCAGAGGATAATATTATGACGCGCCGTGCAATCGGGGTGAGTGAAAGACCGCCGCTTTTACAGACAATCCCGCTTAGTTTGCAACATCTGTTCGCCATGTTTGGCGCAACGGTTCTGGTGCCTATCCTGTTCCACATTAACCCGGCTACCGTACTGCTGTTTAACGGCATCGGTACGCTGTTGTACCTCTTTATCTGTAAAGGCAAAATTCCGGCCTATCTGGGGTCGAGCTTCGCCTTTATCTCCCCGGTGCTGCTGTTGTTGCCGCTGGGTTATGAAGTAGCGCTCGGCGGTTTCATTATGTGCGGCGTCCTGTTCTGCATCGTCTCCTTTATTGTCAAAAAAGCCGGTACCGGCTGGCTGGATGTGATGTTCCCGCCGGCGGCGATGGGCGCCATCGTGGCGGTTATCGGCCTGGAACTGGCGGGCGTGGCGGCGAACATGGCCGGGCTGCTGCCGGCTGACGGCCAATCGCCCGATAGCAAAACCATTATTATTTCGATGGTGACGCTGGCGGTGACGGTTTTTGGTTCCGTACTGTTCCGCGGCTTCCTGGCGATTATCCCGATTCTTATCGGCGTGCTGGTGGGCTATGCGCTCTCCTTTGTGATGGGCGTTGTCGATACGACGCCTATCGCCGAAGCGCACTGGTTTGCACTGCCGACCTTCTACACCCCGCGCTTTGAGTGGTTTGCCATTTTCACCATTTTGCCTGCCGCGCTGGTGGTGATCGCCGAGCACGTGGGGCACCTGGTGGTGACCGCCAATATCGTTAAGCGCGATCTTATCCGCGATCCGGGTCTGCACCGCTCGATGTTCGCCAACGGGCTGTCGACGATTGTCTCCGGTTTCTTTGGCTCAACGCCAAACACCACCTACGGGGAAAATATCGGCGTGATGGCGATTACCCGGGTATACAGTACCTGGGTTATTGGCGGCGCGGCGATTATCGCGATTCTGCTCTCCTGCGTCGGCAAGCTGGCTGCGGCGATCCAGATTATCCCGGTTCCGGTGATGGGCGGCGTTTCTCTGCTGCTGTACGGGGTGATCGGCGCATCCGGTATCCGCGTGCTGATCGAATCAAAAGTCGATTACAGCAAAGCGCAGAACCTGATTCTGACCTCAGTCATCCTGATCATCGGCGTGAGCGGCGCGAAGGTGCATATTGGCGCGGCGGAGCTGAAAGGCATGGCGCTGGCGACGATCGTCGGTATCTGCCTGAGCCTGATCTTTAAACTGATCAGCGTCCTGCGTCCGGAAGAAGTGGTGCTGGACGCCGCGGATAGCGAAGAAGCGAAATAACGATCCTCATACCGGGCAGCGATCCTGCCCGGTTCTCTCCGGACCTAAAACTGTGTTAAACTCTTCGCGTTTTTCTGTAAGCCTATGTTGAGGTCCATCTGAACGCTCCGGCACAGCTCTCTTTGCCACTGTATCTTCCTGACGACGAAACGTTCGCGAGTTTCTGGCCGGGTGATAATCCTTCCCTACTTGCCGCTCTGCAGAACGTGTTGCGGCAGGAACACAGCGGATACATCTATATCTGGTCACGCGAAGGCGCGGGGCGTAGCCATCTTTTGCATGCCGCCTGCGCTGAGCTATCCCAGCGTGGCGATGCCGTCGGCTACGTGCCGTTGGATAAGCGCACCTGGTTCGTGCCGGAAGTGCTGGACGGCATGGAGCAACTGGCGCTGGTGTGCATCGATAACATCGAGTGCGTGGCCGGGGATGAGCCCTGGGAAATGGCTATTTTCAACCTCTATAACCGTATTCTCGAATCAGGTAAAACTCGCCTGCTGATCACCGGCGATTGCCCGCCGCGACAGCTGCATCTTGGCTTGCCGGATCTCGCCTCGCGCCTTGACTGGGGGCAAATCTATAAGCTACAGCCGCTGTCGGATGAAGATAAGCTGCAGGCGCTGCAGTTGCGCGCCAGACTGCGCGGTTTCGAGATGCCGGAAGATGTCTGCCGTTTCCTGCTCAAGCGTCTGGATAGAGAAATGCGCTCGCTGTTTATGACGCTCGATCAGCTCGATCACGCGTCAATTACCGCTCAACGAAAACTGACGATCCCATTTGTTAAAGAGATCCTGAAGCTTTAGGCCGAAAGCGACGCCAGTTCCTGCTCTGCCAGCCCGGTTAGCTGCGCCACCAGCGCTGGGGCGAGACCGCTACGTAACATCGCGGCGGCGATACGCTGTGCTTCTTCTTTCCGGCCTTCTTGCCGGCCCTCTTGCCGTCCCTGAAGCAAACCGCGCTCCAGCCCTTGCTGCTCGAGATATTCTGCAATAGTCATCAGCGTCTCCTTATGTTGAAAAAATCGCGCCGCGGGCAAGACCGGCGGCGCGTAGGGGATTAGCTGACGATTTCCAGTACCTGTTCCGGCGGGCGGCCGATACGTGCCTGGCCGTGGCTGACCACGATGGGCCGTTCGATGAGTTTCGGGTTCTCGACCATAGCCTTAATCAACGCCTCTTCGCTGAGCTGTGGGTCGGCGAGATTGAGCGACTTATACAGATCTTCTTTCTGGCGCATCAGTTCACGGGCGCTGCTCATATTCAGCATTTTCAACAGCTGGCGCAGCGTCGCGGCATCCGGCGGCGTCTCCAGATACAGCACCACTTCAGGGTCGATGCCGTTAGCTTTCAGCAGGCTGAGCGTGTCACGGCTCTTCGAGCAGCGAGGGTTGTGGTAAATTTTTACCGCGTCAGACATGTGGTCTCCTTACATTTTCTGATAGGGGCGGAATCTTTCCTGCAGTTGGCGCAGCTGGTCGATGCGAGCGTCGTAGCGCGCCTGCTGCAAACTGCCCAATTTCACTTGCGAACTGGCGCTGCTCAGCAGCGAGATGGCCTGGTCAAGCCTACCGGCCAGCGCCATGCCTTCGGCCCGCGCCGCCAGCTCCTGGTCGCGATGACCCAATGCGCCTTCCGCCTGCGCCAACAGGTCCCAACCGTTGCCGTCATCCTTGTTATTAAAGGTGTAGCGGTTGAGAATGGTCGCGGCTTCCGCCGGCTGTCCGCCCTGCAGATAGGCATTGGCCAGGTTCAGCTGCAGGACCGGATCGGTGCGGATCTCTTTGGCGTTTTTCAGACGGTTAATCGCGTCGGTAGTCTTTTTCTGCCCAAGATCGATATCGGTGGCGAGATCCAGATACCAGGGATTTTGCGGGTCGGCGCCGAGCAGCGGCTGGAGCGCTTTGCGCGCCTGATCGTAGTTATTGCTCTCCATGGCCAGTAGCGCGCGGCCATACTGCGCGGCGTGCTGTTCGCGGATATTCCCTTTTGACCAGGCGTCAAGCAGATCGCTGCCGAGCTTATTTTCCCCGGAGTTGTACATACCGAGGGTACGGGCCTTAGCGAGATAGAAATCCGCCGAGGATTGGACTACTACCGGGCGCATCTGATTGGCGCGGTTACGGGCATCGGCCAGACGGCTTTCCGGCAGTGGGTGAGTGAGCAGCATTTCCGGCGGGCGGCTGGAATAGCGGGATTCGTCGAGTAATTTACCCATAAAAGCCGGCATCGCCTGCGGATCGAACCCGGAGCGCTGCAGTACCTGAATACCGATGCGGTCGGCTTCTTCTTCATTCTGACGGGTGAAACTAATCATTCCCTGCTGGGTGCCGGCCAGGGTGCCGGTTAATGCCGCCATCCCCGCCTGCGGGCTGGCCATCGCCAGCAGAATAGAGCCCAGCGCGCCGACCCAGGTTAGCGGCGCGCTACGTTTTTGATCTTCCATCGCGCGCGCCAGATGGCGCTGGGTGACGTGGGAGATTTCGTGCGCCATTACCGAGGCAAGCTGGCTTTCGTTATCCGCGTAGCGGAACAGCGCCGAGTGCAGCACTACGTTGCCGCCGAAGAAAGCAAAGGCGTTAATCTGATCGTTATTAATCAGATAAAAGTGGAACGGCGTACGCACTGAGTTAGCGTGGGCGACCAGGCGCATGCCCAGCCCGTTAATGTATTGCACCAGTAGCGGGTCGTTTATCAGCGGCGCGCTACCGCGCAGCTGGCGCACGTAGTAATCGCCCATCTGCATTTCCTGCCCGATGGAAAGCGTGCTTCCTGCCGAGGTGCCCATATCCGGCAGCGTATCCGCCGAGTCAGCGGCGGCAGGTAATATCGTCCCCAGCGTCAACGACGCGACGGCGGCGGCCACCAGCGTTTTCTTTAACTGCCTGAACATAACCTCTGTCCTGTAATGTGGGTGTGCCAGTTTGACCGGTTGCGCGGCCCAATGTTCCCGTGCCGCAGATTCTGCGAGTTTAGCTGTGGTTGATGGCGTTGAAAATATGATATTCGCACAGTTGTGCAGGTTTGTGTCATAGCCAATAAAAAGCGAAGTCTTTTTTGTGACACTTAGATACAATTCCCCGGATTGTGGCGATTTGCGCTTCAGGGAAGGGTTTATGCTTGAGATGTTAATGCAGTGGTATCGTCGTCGTTTCAGCGATCCGGAAGCGATAGCGCTGCTGGTTATTCTGCTGGCCGGCTTCGGCATTATGTTCTTTTTCAGCGGGCTGCTGGCGCCGCTGCTGGTCGCCATCGTGCTGGCCTATCTGCTGGAATGGCCGACCGTTCGCCTGGAGCGTATCGGTTTGTCGCGAACCTGGGCCACGTCGTTGGTGCTGGTGCTTTTTGTCGGTATCTTGCTGTTGATGGCCTTTGTGGTGATGCCGGTGGCCTGGCAACAGGGTATTTATCTCATCCGCGATATGCCAGGCATGCTGAATAAGCTTTCCGATTTCGCCGCCACGCTGCCGCGGCGTTATCCGGCATTGGTGGATGCCGGCATCATCGATGCGATGGCGGAAAATGTGCGCACTCGCATGTTGACCGTGGGGGATTCGGTGGTGAAGTATTCGCTCGCCTCGCTGGTGGGCCTGCTGACGCTGGCGGTTTATCTGGTCCTGGTTCCGCTGATGGTCT
The DNA here is from genome assembly GCF_050600805.1 of Klebsiella sp. 141240. NCBI lineage: Bacteria > Pseudomonadati > Pseudomonadota > Gammaproteobacteria > Enterobacterales > Enterobacteriaceae > Klebsiella > Klebsiella sp. 141240. Next base: position 106,427 of record NZ_JAQIRK010000012.1, read on the forward strand.
TCTTCCTGCTGAAAGACAAACAGCAGATGCTGAATGCCGTACGCCGCGTATTGCCGCGTAATCGCGGCCTGGCGGGGCAGGTGTGGAAGGAGATGAACCAGCAGATTACCAACTATATCCGCGGCAAGGTGCTGGAGATGATTGTCGTCGGCGTCGCCACCTGGATAGGCTTCATTCTCTTTGGTCTCAACTACTCGCTGCTGCTGGCCGTACTGGTAGGATTCTCGGTGTTAATCCCGTATATCGGCGCTTTTGTGGTCACCATTCCGGTGATCGGCGTGGCGTTGTTCCAGTTCGGCGCGGGCACTGAGTTCTGGAGCCTTTTTGCCGTATACCTGATTATTCAGGGGCTGGATGGCAACCTGCTGGTGCCGGTGCTGTTCTCGGAGGCGGTGAATTTACATCCGCTGGTGATTATTCTGTCGGTAGTGATTTTCGGCGGGCTGTGGGGTTTCTGGGGGGTATTCTTCGCGATTCCGCTGGCGACGTTAATCAAGGCGGTGGTTCACGCCTGGCCTGACGGAATGGTTATTGAAGACGAGTGACACGCTGATTGACTCAAAAAAAACGCCGGGCGATTTATTATCCCCCGGCGTTTTTCATTTAGACGTTATGCGTTTTCTTTCAGCCAGTTCAGCACGACGTCGTGGTGATTGCTGGTTTTGAAGTTATCAAACACATGTTCAATCTTGCCGTCAGCATCAATGAGGAAGCTAATACGGTGAATACCGTCGTAGGTTTTCCCCATAAATGATTTTTCGCCCCAGACGCCGAACTGTTCGCAGACCTGATGATCTTCATCAGACAGCAGCGTAAAGTTCAGCAGCTCTTTTTCGGCAAAACGGGACAGCTTTTCTGGTTTATCAGTGCTGATACCCAGAACTTCGACGCCCGCTTTTTTCAGGTCGTCCATGTTATCGCGTAAACCGCACGCTTGTACGGTGCAGCCCGGGGTCATGGCTTTCGGGTAAAAATAAACCAGAACACGCTGTCCCTGGAAGTCGGTTAAATTTACTTCCTCGCCGTCCTGGTCCGGTAAGCTAAATTTCGGTGCGATATCACCGGCTTTCAGTGGGGTCATTGGTTAAACTCCATCCTGTTCATCATGCTGTGAATAATTAACGATGTTAATACTGCCTTGTGCGCTCAGTTCTGTACATAGGGCTTTGAACGCTTGCTCGATATTTGTCGTGTTTTGCGAGGCAGGACTGTGTGCGGTGATTTGAATAAATAGCTGAGCGGCGTCTTTATCTTCATCTTCGCCCGGTTGAGTACGGGAGACCAGTTCGGCGATATTCATATTCCACGTGTCGCACAGCGCGGTAAAGCGCTCAATGATATGCGGCGAGTCCGGCACCTCTACCTGGATCCAAACCGTATTCGGCATCGCCTGCGGCGGCCGGGCGGAGGTGCGCTTCATTACGATCAGCAAATCCAGCTCGGCTCCTTTTAACGGCAGCGTTGATTCGATCAGGTTAATCGCGTTCCACGAGCCGGAAAGCAGCATTATAAACGTGAACTCGTCGCCGAGCATGGCCAACCGGCTGTCTTCAATGTTGCAGCCGCAGCTGCTGACGTGGCGAGTGATTGTGTTTACGATGCCGGGGCGGTCTGCGCCCAGAGCGGTAATCACCAGATAGTGTTGTAATGAGGCTGTCAAACCTGTTCTTCCTTTAAAAAGGTGAGGTAACATTAGGAAAGCATAAAAAAAACCGGCGTACAACATCCCAGATGGCGTTGGGTCTCTTGCTTTTATTGCGGCACCAAACGTAACATTGAGAATCTTGTCCCACTTCTGCTCTGAGGATGGCCCATGTTCACGGGAAGTATTGTAGCGCTTGTCACGCCGATGGATGATAACGGTAATGTCTGCCGGTCAAGCCTGAAAAAACTGATTGATTACCATGTCGCCAACGGAACCTCGGCGATTGTTTCGGTAGGGACTACCGGTGAATCCGCAACGTTAAGCCATGAAGAGCATGGCGACGTCGTGATGATGACCCTTGAACTGGCCGATGGCCGCATCCCGGTCATTGCAGGTACCGGTGCAAATGCAACCGCAGAGGCGATTAGCCTGACCAAACGTTTCAACGATAGCGGCGTTGTCGGCTGCCTGACGGTCACTCCTTATTATAACCGTCCGACTCAGGAAGGCCTGTTCCAACACTTTAAAGCTATCGCTGAGCATACTGACCTGCCGCAAATTCTGTATAATGTGCCGTCCCGTACCGGTTGCGATATGCTGCCGGAAACCGTTGGTCGCCTGGCGGAAATTAAAAATATTGTCGGTATTAAGGAAGCAACAGGGAACTTAAGTCGCGTTCACCAGATCAAAGAGCTGGTTTCAGACGACTTTATTCTGCTGAGCGGCGATGACGCGACCGGCATGGACTTTATCCAGCTCGGCGGCGTCGGCGTCATTTCCGTCACGGCGAACGTCGCCGCCCGTGAAATGGCGGACATGTGCCGACTGGCGATGGCGGGTCAATTCGCGGAAGCTCGCGCGATTAACCAGCGTCTGATGCCGCTGCATACAAAATTATTTGTCGAACCCAACCCGATCCCAGTCAAATGGGCTTGTAAGGCGTTGGGACTTGTAGCGACCGACACGCTGCGCCTGCCGATGACGCCGATTACCGAAACGGGTACGAAAGCGGTTACCGCAGCGCTGAAGCATGCCGGTTTGCTGTAGAGTTTAGGGAGATTTGATGGCTTACTCAGTACAGAAGTCGCGCCTGGCGAAGGTTGCGGGTGTTTCGCTGGTTTTACTCCTCGCGGCCTGTAGTTCTGACTCGCGCTATAAGCGTCAGGTTAGCGGCGACGAGGCTTATTTAGATGCCGCGCCGCTCAGTGAACTTCACGCCCCGGCGGGGATGATCCTGCCGCTGCAGACTGGCGACTACAACATTCCGGTTGCCGCCAGCACCGGTGCGGTAGGTAAAGCGCTGGACATTCGTCCTCCGGCTCAGGCGTTAGCCCTGGTCAGCGGCGCGCGTACCCAGTTTAACGGCGACACTTCCACCCTGATGGTTGAAAATAGCCGTAGCGGTTCTTTATGGGCGCAGGTTGTCAGCATCGTACAGGCGAAAAACTACACCATCACCAAGCGTGACGATGCAGGCCAGACGCTGAATACCGATTGGGTAGAGTGGAACCGCCTTGATGAAGACCAGCAGTACCGTGGCCGTTATCAAATCTCCGTTAAGCCGCAGGGCTATCAGCAGGCGGTGGTGGTGAAGCTCGTGAACCTGGAGCAGGCGGGCAAGCCCGTGTCTGACCCGGCTTCTCTGCAGCGCTACAGCACCTCGATGCTGAACGTTATCTCCTCCGGTCTTGATTCCAACGCCACCAATGCGCAGAATGCGGCGCAGAGAAGCGCTGGCGCGACCTTTGACGTGCAGAGCGCGGCGGATGACACCGGCTTGCCGATGCTGGTGGTGCGCGCGCCATTCAACATGGTATGGCAGAAACTGCCGGCCACGCTTGAAAAAGTGGGCATGAAGGTGACCGACAGCACTCGCTCCCAGGGCAGCATGGCGGTAACTTACAAGCCGCTGTCTGACAGCAGCTGGCAGGAACTGGGCGCAAGCGATCCGCAGTTGGTCTCTGGCGACTATAAACTGCAGGTCGGCGATCTCGATAACCGCAGTAGTCTGCAGTTCATCGACCCGAAAGGCCATACCCTGACGCAGTCGCAAAATGACGCCCTGGTAGCCGTATTCCAGGCTGCATTTAACAAGTAATAAAAAGGGCTGGAGCAATCCGGCCCTTTTTAATGTATAGTGACGCAAACGTGTGCGTAGCCGCAAAGTCCGGTAATTTGCCTGATTTTGCCTACGGGCGGAAAGGTAATTTTTTGGCTTAATATCACTGGAGTGGTGAAAGATGAAAAAGCAAGCTGAGTTGTATCGTGGCAAAGCGAAAACGGTATACAGCACCGAAAACCCGGATCTGCTGGTACTTGAATTCCGTAACGATACGTCAGCAGGGGATGGCGCCCGCATCGAGCAGTTCGATCGTAAAGGCATGGTGAATAACAAATTCAACCATTTCATTATGAGCAAGCTGGAAGAAGCCGGTATCCCGACCCAAATGGAAGCGCTGCTTTCCGATACTGAATGCCTGGTGAAAAAGCTGGATATGGTGCCGGTTGAATGCGTGATTCGTAACCGCGCTGCGGGTTCGCTGGTGAAACGCCTGGGTATTGAAGAAGGTATCGAACTGACTCCGCCGTTGTTCGATTTGTTCCTGAAAAACGACGCCATGCACGACCCGATGGTCAACGAATCCTACTGTGAGACGTTCGGCTGGGTGAATAAAGAAAACCTGGCGCGCATGAAGGAGCTCAGCTACAAAGCGAACGACGTACTCAGCAAGCTGTTTGATGATGCCGGTCTGATTCTGGTCGACTTCAAGCTGGAGTTTGGTCTGTTCAAAGGTGAAGTGGTGCTTGGCGATGAATTCTCTCCTGACGGCAGCCGTCTGTGGGATAAAAACACCCTCGATAAAATGGACAAAGACCGCTTCCGCCAGAGCCTCGGCGGCCTGATCGAAGCTTACGAAGAAGTGGCCCATCGTCTGGGCGTCAAGCTCGACTAATCCCCTCCGCGCCGGAAGAAATCGTCTCTTCCGGCACTCTTATTCGTTGTTTCCTGTGGTAATCCTCCGCTGAACCGCCTACGATCTCTCATATTCGTAACATGATGGAATAGAGGTGCTTATGCGCTGGCAAGGGCGTCGTGAAAGCGACAACGTGGAAGACAGACGTAGTGATTCAGGTTCGCCGCTGGGCGGCGGTGGTGGCGGTTTCCGCATTCCAAGCGGTAAAGGCGGCATCGTCCTACTGATTATCGTTCTGGTGGCGGGTTATTATGGCGTGGATTTAACCGGCATGCTGACCGGCGAACCGATGCCGCAGCAGCAAACCTCCACCCAGCGTTCCATCAGCCCGAAGGATGACGAAGCGGCGAAGTTCACCTCCGTTATTCTGGCCACCACCGAAGACACCTGGGGGCCTATTTTCGAAAAGATGGGGCGGCAATATGTTCAGCCGAAGCTGGTGATGTATCGCGGCGCGACCCGTACCGGTTGCGGCACCGGCCAATCGGTGATGGGGCCGTTCTACTGCCCGGCGGACAGCACGGTCTATATCGACCTGTCATTCTATGACGAGATGAAAAACAAACTCGGCGCTGACGGCGACTTTGCGCAGGGCTACGTGATTGCGCACGAAGTCGGCCACCATGTGCAGAAGCTGCTCGGCATTGAACCTAAGGTCCGTCAGATGCAGCAGCAGGCTTCGCAGACCGAAGTGAACCGCCTGTCGGTGAAAATGGAGCTGCAGGCAGACTGCTTTGCGGGCGTCTGGGGCAATAACATGCAGAAACAGGATGTGATGGAAACCGGCGATCTGCAGGAGGCGCTCAATGCCGCTGAGGCCATCGGCGACGATCGTCTGCAGGAGCAGAGCCAGGGCCGCGTGGTGCCGGATAGTTTCACCCATGGGACTTCCCAGCAGCGCTATACGTGGTTCAAACGCGGTTTCGATAGCGGCGACCCTGCGCAGTGTAATACCTTCGGCAGCGCGCTTCGCTAACGTTTGCCGATGGAAACGCTGCTTGACCTGACCGCGCAGATGGCGCGCGAGGGTATTCGTCGCCTGCTGGTGCTCAGCGGCGACGAACATTGGTGTCTGGCGCAGGCCGTTGAGCTGCGAGAGCGGCTGGACGGCGATAGTCTATGGGTCGGCGCGTTGCCGCAGCAGGAACCCTGCGTGGCGCCGGGCGCGCTGAAAACGCTGCTCGGGCGCGAATTTCAGCATGCCTTTTTCGACGCTCGCCACGGTTTTGACGTGGCGGCTTTTGCCGCGCTTGCCGGCACGCTGCGCGCCGGCAGCTGGTTAGTGCTCCTGGCGCCGGATTTTGCCCGCTGGCCTGAGCAGGCGGATGGCGATTCGCTGCGCTGGAGCGATACGTCTGAACCGATCGCCACCCCTAACTTTGTCCACCGTTGTCTTCAACTCTTTAACGCGGATCCTGAGGTCGCCCTGTGGCGACAGGGCTACGGCTTACGGTTGCCGGAGGCGGTGCCGCGCAGGCACTGGCATGCTGCCGATGGTTACCCGCAGGCCGAACAGGCCGCTATTCTCACTTCGCTGACGTCGTCGCCCCCACACATTGCCGCCGTCACCGCCGGGCGCGGGCGCGGTAAATCTGCGCTGGCGGGAATGTTGATTCATCAGCTAGCTGGTTCCGCCATCGTCACCGCGCCAACGCGCGACGCGACAGCGGTCATCGCCGCTTTTGCGGGACAGAAGATGCGCTTTATGGCGCCTGATGCGCTGCTGGCAAGCGACGCAAAAGCCGACTGGCTGGTGGTCGATGAGGCCGCCGCTATCCCGGCGCCGACGCTACGCCAGCTGACGGCGCGTTTTCCCCATACGCTGTTAACGACGACGGTTCAGGGCTATGAGGGGACCGGTCGTGGCTTCTTGTTGAAGTTCTGCGCCAGTTTCCCAACGCTACGGCGGTATCATCTGTCGTCGCCGATTCGCTGGGCGCCGGGTTGCCCGCTGGAGTCGGTTATCGATCGGCTATTGTTGTTTAACGATGAGGCGTTTCTCCAGGCGCCGCACGGGGAACCGCAGCTGGAGACGTTAAGCCAGCGTGCCTGGCGCGAACAGCCCTCGCGCCCATCAGAGGCTTATCAACTGCTTTCCGGCGCGCATTACCGCACTTCGCCGCTAGATTTGCGCAGGATGATGGATGCGCCGGGCCAGCACTTTACCGTGGCTCGCTGCGCGGATGGCGTCGCTGGCGCGGTGTGGCTGGTGGAAGAGGGCGGTCTCGAACCTGAGCTTAGCCGCGCCGTCTGGGCCGGATATCGCCGCCCGCGCGGCAATCTTGTGGCCCAGTCATTGGCCGCGCACGGCGGTAGCCCGCTGGCGGCGACGCTGACCGGCAGACGCGTCAGCCGTATTGCCGTACATCCAGCGCGCCAGCGCGAAGGGCTGGGGCAGCGTTTAATCGCCCATGCCGTCAAGCAGACGCATGGGTGTGACTATCTCTCCGTCAGCTTTGGTTTTACCCCTGAACTATGGCGCTTCTGGCAGCGCTGCGGGTTTCTGCTGGCGCGTATGGGAACGCATCGCGAGGCGAGCAGCGGCTGTTATACGGCGATGGCGCTTTATCCGCTCAGCGAAGAGGGGCGGCAGTTGGCCTGGCGTGAACATCAACGGCTGGCGCGGGATGAGCGCTGGCTAAGTCAGTGGCGTGATGAACGCGCTCCGGTGACGGCGGATGAAACAACTATGCTTACTGAGGAGGACTGGCTGGAGGTCGCCGGTTTTGCCTTTGCGCATCGTCCGCTGTTGACGGCGGTCGGGAGTCTGAACCGGCTCTTACAGGCGACGCCGCTGCCGTTAGTGGCGCTTCGTGCGCGATTAGCGCAGCAGGATGAGGCAACGCTGTGCGCAAACCTTGGTTTATCCGGCCGAAAGGCGCTACTGGCGCGACTGCGGGAAGAGGCGGCGGCGGCCATGGCGGGACTCGATCCTGCCCGCGCGCAACAGCTGGAAGAGTGGGTCAGAAAGCTGCAATTTTTTTAACTAACTCATTCAGTTAAATGGCATGGTCATATTCCCTGCGCGGCGTAAACTGCCTTGCATCAACCAGGAGCCAGATTCCTGTTTATCTGAGACATCAGGAGACAACCATGAAACACGATCACTTTATTGTTCAGAGCCCGGCGACGCCTGCGCAACAGTTGCTGCTGCTGTTTCATGGCGTGGGCGATAATCAGGTTTCGATGGGGCAAATAGGTAGCTGGTTTGCGCCGCAATTTCCCAATGCGCTTATTGTCAGTATTGGTGGCGCAGAACCCTGCGGTCCGGCGCCGGCACGCCAGTGGTTTTCGGTGCAAGGCGTGACGGAAGAGAATCGTCAGCAACGCATCGATGCCATTATGCCGACCTTTATTGAAACGGTGCGCTACTGGCAAAAACAGAGCGGTTTAGGCCCGCAGGCAACGGCGCTGATCGGTTTTTCGCAGGGTGCGATTATGTCGCTTGAGAGTATTAAAGCCGAGCCAGGGCTGGCGTCACGGGTGATTGCCTTTAACGGCCGTTACGCGACGTTGCCGCAAACGGCGACTACGCAAACCACCGTGCATCTGATCCACGGCGGCGAGGATCGGGTGATCGATCTGGCGTGGGCGGTTTCCGCGCAGGAGCGGCTGCAGGAGCTGGGGGGAGATGTTACGCTGGATATCGTTGAAGATCTCGGACATGCCATTGATGATCGCAGCATGCAGTTTGCCCTCGATCGGCTGCGTTATACCGTACCGAAGCACTATTTTGATGAAGCGTTAAGCGGCGGTACGCCGAAAGATGACGATATAATCGAAATGCTGTAGTGGCTCCGCGGTACAACGTCGGCTGGTTTAGGTAAATACTGTTATCGGTTTACAACTTTTATAAGGGTTTTCCCGGACGCGGCGCGTTGCGCCTTCTCCGGGCTACCAAATCGCACAGCGCTGTAGCCCCGGTAAGCGGCAGCGCCACCGGGGAATTTTGAGGCCGCCAACACCGGCAGTTTCAGTTCGCAATGGTACGGGCCGTAGCCCGGGTAAGGCGTCAGCCGCTACCCGGGAATGCATCCAGCCCGCGCGATGACGGGGAGCGCAGGTTTACTTCTTCGGCTGGTCTTTGTTCGGCCAGTCGTCGTCGTCATCCCACTTGCTATTGAAGTCGCGATGCGGCGGCAGATCCGGTTTGTTGTCGAGATACTTTTTCGGGTCGACGCGATTAAGATCTTTAATCACGTTGATCATTACCCCGACTAAAAATACTAACACCAGAATCCACCAGTGGTTGATAAGCCATTCCATGCTGTGTCCTCTTTTTACCCCGCAGCGGCGCTGCGGGGTAATCGTTATTGTCGTCAGGCGACCAGTTGTTCCATGATGCGTTGATACATCCGCGCCAGCAGCTGCAGGTCGGCGGCGTTGACGCATTCATTAATTTTATGAATGGTCGCATTCACCGGGCCCAGTTCAACTACCTGCGCGCCCATGCGGGCGATAAAGCGTCCGTCAGAGGTACCGCCGGTGGTTAGCAACTGCGGTTTTACTTCATTATAGTGCTCAATGGCGTTCACGACCGCATCGACAAGATTGCCGCGACCGGTCAGGAATGGCTGGCCGGAAAGCCACCATTCGACGGTATAGCGCAGCTGATATTTTTCCAGCAGCGCGATGATGCGCGCCTTGATCATCTCGTCGGTCAGCTCGGTGCTGAAACGGAAGTTGAACTGAACGAACATATCGCCAGGGATGACGTTGTTACTGCCGGTGCCGGACTGCACGTTGGCGATTTGCATGCTGGTTGGCGGGAAGTATTCGTTGCCTTTATCCCATTCGATAGCCACCAGCTCCGCCAGCATCGGCGCCGCGCGGTGTACCGGGTTATCGGCGAGGTGCGGATAAGCGACGTGGCCCTGGACGCCGTGAATCGTCAGGTTACAGGTGAGTGAACCGCGACGGCCGTTTTTCACGACATCGCCAACCACTTCGGTACTCGAGGGTTCGCCGACCAGGCAGTAATCAAGACGCTCGTTACGCGCCATCAGCGCTTCGACCACTTTTACCGTGCCGTGGGTGGCGCTGGCCTCTTCATCAGAGGTGATGAGAAACGCCAGACGGCCTTTGTGATTCGGGTACTGCGCGACAAAGCGCTCGGCGGCGACAACCATCGCCGCCAGCGACCCTTTCATATCCGCCGCGCCGCGGCCAAACAGCATGCCATCGCGGATAGTCGGTTCAAACGGCGGATTGATCCAGCGGTCGGCGTCGCCTGCCGGCACCACATCGGTATGGCCGGCAAAGGCCAGCGTTTCACCCTGTCCACGCCAGGCCCAGAAATTTTGCGTATCGCCGAAGTCCATCGCTTCAACGGTAAAGCCGATCGCCCGCAGGCGTTCAATCATTAACGCCTGGCATCCCGCATCATTGGGGCTAAGGGAAGGGCGGCGAATAAGCTGCTGAGCCAGCTCAATGACCGGGCAAGACATAGACTACACCTCGTTAATAAATTTTTCGTAGTTTGCTTCGCTAAAGCCCAGCAGCATAGGCTGACCGGGCGCGCAGAGCAATGGGCGTTTGATAATTGCCGGCATTTCCAGCATCAACGCCGCCGCCGCATCGGCATTATCGATCCCAGTGCGGACCGATTCATCGAGTTTGCGCCAGGTGGTGCCGCGGGTGTTAAGCAGCGCTTCCCAGCCTAATTCGGCAATAAAGGTATTCAGCAATTCGCGGTCCAGTCCGTCAACACGATAATCGTGGAAGCGATAGTCTATCTGATGGGCTTCCAGCCAGCGGCGGGCCTTTTTAATGGTGTCGCAGTTTTTGATGCCGTACATGGTCAACATAATTAAACCTTCACGTTAAAAGAATATGTTTCTCAGTTTTTTCCGAATATATAAGCTTTGTTAAATAATACGTGAATCGGCAGGATAAATATAACTTTTCAGCCTTGTCTGATTAAAATTTGTTCTTTTTCTCGGCAGACTAAGATAATGAATTACAGGAATTCTGATATTAACAAAATGTTGCGTAATGTTGCTCCATGTCACATTAAATTTACATGAACCGGCTTATGGTAGCCGCAAGCCAGAGTATTCAAGGCTTGTGGCGACAAGAAAAGCGATTAGAGCGATAGATCGGACGAACTTCTCCTGAGCGGGGAAATTATCTAAAATCGCCATAATAATAAGAGAGGCTATTATGATTGAACATGAACTGGGGAACTGGAAAGATTTTATCGAAGATATGCTGCGTAAATAAAATCTGGCTTTGTCGGTACTGAAGACAATGTTTGACCCATGAAAAAGGCGACTGTGACAGTCGCCTTTTCTGTTATTTGACGGTTTATTCCGGCCTCTCTTTCAGCGGGAAGCGGCGGCGTACCAACACGAAGAACAGCGGTACAAAGAAGATGGCCAGCACGGTGGCGGAGATCATGCCGCCCATGACGCCGGTACCAACAGCGTGCTGGCTGCCGGAGCCCGCGCCGGTACTGGTGGCCATTGGTAGCACGCCAAAGATAAACGCCAGTGAGGTCATCAGTATCGGGCGTAGACGCTGGCGGCAGGCCGATAGCGTGGCGGTCAGCAGATCTTCACCTTTCTGGTTGAGTTCGTTGGCGAACTCAACAATCAGGATGGCGTTCTTGGCCGACAGGCCGATGACCGTCAACAGACCTACCTGGAAGTAGACATCGTTTTCCAGGCCGCGCATCCAGGTCGCCAGCAGCGCGCCGATAACCCCCAGCGGCACCACCAGCATCACCGAGAACGGTACCGACCAGCTTTCATATAGCGCCGCCAGACACAGGAAGACCACCAGCAGAGAAATGGCATACAGGGCAGGCGCCTGAGCGCCAGACAAACGCTCCTGATAGGACATCGCTGTCCATTCCAGGCCGAAACCGTTCGGGAGCTGTTTGGCTAACTCTTCCATAATGGTCATGGCGGTTCCGGTGCTGACGCCAGGCGCAGCTTCGCCAACGATCTCGACCGCTGAGTAGCCATTGTAACGTTCGAGGCGCGGCGAACCTGTTTCCCAACGCGAGGTGGCGAAGGCGGAGAACGGTACCATGGTGCCGCTGTTGTTACGCACATACCACAAATTGATATCGTCCGGCAGCATGCGATATTTCGCCGCCGCCTGGACGTAGACCTTCTTCACGCGTCCGCGATCCATAAAGTCGTTTACGTAGCTCGAACCCCAGGCGGTCTGTAGCGTATCGTTAATATCATCAATGGAGACTCCCAGCGCCTGGGCTTTACGCTGGTCGATATCAACCTGTAGCTGCGGGCTGTCGTCCAGGCCGTTGTGGCGCACGCGGGTGAGCTGGTCGTTGTTCGCCGCCAGCTCCAGCAGCTTATCGCGCGCTGACATCAACGCCTCGTGGCCGTTACCAGCGTGGTCTTCAAGCTCCATATCGAAGCCGGCGGAGCTGCCGAGACCGCTGATGGCCGGCGGGCTGCTGGCAAAGACGCGCGCTTCTTTAATTTTGTTGAAAGCCTTGGTCGCGCGCTCAATGATAGCGAATGAGGAGCCAGTGGTTGGGTCGCGTTGGTCCCAGTCTTTCAGGCGCACAAACATACGAGCAACGTTCTGGCCGTTGCCGCCGGGGCCGGAGCCGACGGTTGCAAATACCGACTCGACGTTACTCTTCTCGTTATTGAGGAAATAATCTTCCGCTTTCTGCACCACCTTCAGCGTCTGCTGTTGGGTGGAACCGCTCGGGAGCTGTATCGAGGTGGTGAACATACCGCGGTCTTCCAGCGGCAGGAATGAGGTCGGCAGATGCAGGAACAGCAGCACCATGCCGCCGAGCAGCAGGACATAAATCAAAATCCAGCGCAGCGAGCGGTGGAGAATTTTGCCCACGAAAGTTTCATAGCGGCTGGCGCTGCGGTTGAAGGTGCGGTTAAACCAGCCGAAGAACCCTTTTTGACCATGCACCTCGCCTTTATGAATCGGTTTTAACAGCGTGGCGCACAGCGCCGGGGTGAGGATCATCGCTACCAGCACCGACAGCACCATTGCTGAAACGATGGTAATGGAGAACTGGCGGTAAATGGCGCCGGTGGTGCCGCCGAAGAAGGCCATGGGGACGAATACCGCCGATAGCACCATAGCGATACCGACCAGCGCCCCCTGGATCTGTTTCATCGATTTTCGCGTCGCTTCACGCGGCGAAAGACCTTCTTCGCTCATAATGCGCTCGACGTTTTCAACCACGACGATGGCATCATCGACCAGCAGTCCGATAGCCAGCACCGTCGCGAACATCGTCAGGGTGTTAATACTGTAACCGCAGGCGTAGAGCACCGCGAAGGTGCCCATCAATACTACCGGCACGGCGATGGTCGGGATCAGGGTCGCGCGGAAGTTCTGCAAGAACAAATACATGACCAGGAACACCAGCAGAATCGCCTCCAGCAGCGTTTTCACTACATCGGTAATCGAGGCTTTTACAAAAGAGGTGGTCTCGTAGGCGACTTTATACTGCAGCCCGTGCGGAAAATATTGCGACAGTTCATCAAGACGGGCGATAACGCGCTCGGCGGTGGCCATTTCGTTGGCGCCAGAGGCGAGCTTAATCCCCAGTCCCGAAGCGGCCTGACGATTATAGCGGCTCAGATAATCATATTTTTCTGCGCCCATTTCGACGCTGGCGACGTCGCCCAGCGTGACTTCCGAACCATCCTGATTAACGCGCAGGGTAATATCGCGGAACTGCTGCGGCGTTTGCAGCAGCGATTGCGAGTTGATGGTGGCGTTCAGCGCCTGCTTATCAACCGACGGCGTACCGCCCAACTGGCCGACGGCAATCTGCGCGTTCTGCGATTCGATGGCGTCAGTCACATCTTTCGCCGTCATCTGATAGCTGTTGAGTTTCGCCGGATCGAGCCAGATACGCATTGAGTACTGCGAACCGTAGGCGTCGATATCGCCGACGCCGTTGACGCGGCTTAGAGGATCCTGCACGTTACTGGCGACGTAGTCAGCAATATCCTGCTTATCCATGCTGCCGTCGGTAGAGACAAACGCAAGAGTCAGAATGTTGGTGTCGCCGGTTTTGCGTACCGTTACCCCCTGATTCTGTACCGCCTGCGGCAGTTTTCGCATTGCCGATTGCAGCTGGTTTTGTACCTGCTGCACGGCTTCATCCGGATCGGTACCGGCGGTAAAGCTCAGGGTAACCGTTGCCTGACCGGTGGCGCTACTCTGCGATGACATGTACATGAGGTTATCAAGGCCGGTCATGTTTTGTTCGATAACCTGGGTGACGGTATTCTCCAGCGTTTGCGCCGAGGCGCCGGGATAATTCGCCGTGACTCGGACGTTAGGCGGCGCCAAATCCGGATATTGTTCTACGGGGAGCGACAAAATTGCCAGCGTGCCGGTCAGGACCAACAGAATAGCCAAAACCCAGGCAAAGATGGGGCGATCGATAAAGAAATTCGCCATCGGAATCAGGACCTCATTGTGTACATTTTTTGTTATTGCGCAGCCTGTGATACTTTATAGATAACCCCGCAGGCAATCGTGGAGAAATTAAGGAGATAGTGTAATTTATCATGTGTCTTTTATGAGAGCGTAAAGAAACGTCTGCCGCTCCTCTCTGAATTTATATGCGCTTATCACGTCTTTTCTGTCATTCCGCCAAAGCCGCCTATTATTGCTCAGCTAAATGAAACAAAATTTCATTCAGGTCAATATTTTTGATCTAAACCGGATTCTGGCGAGAAAAGCCGATTTCTGGGCAAATGACCATTGTCCCGCGGTCATGATGTCGGGTAATAAACAGTCATACTAAATGAGGGGTTATTAGCGATAAGCCGGAAGGATGTATGAACCATTTTATTATGAGCGATAGTCGCAAATGCATCGGATGCAGGGGCTGCGAAGTGGCCTGCGTGCTGGCGCATAATGGCGAACAACATGTCTTGACCCCACAGCGCTTTTTGCCGCGCATTAGCGTTATTAAAAACCAGAGCCAGCGTAACGCGGTAACCTGTCGTCACTGTGAAGGCGCGCCCTGCGTGCGTAGCTGCCCTAACGGCGCCATTAGCCAGCAGGATGACAGCGTATTAGTGCATGGAGAAAAATGTATTGGCTGTAAATCCTGCGTGGTGGCTTGCCCCTTTGGCGTGATGCAAATCGTCGTCACGTCAGACGGCAGAGCAACCGCGCATAAATGCGACTTATGCCATGAGCGCGACGCCGGGCCGGCCTGCGTGCAAAATTGTCCGGCGCAGGCATTACAGTTGGCGACCGATTCCGCGTTAAGCGAGATGGCGAAAGCGCGGCGCCTGCGGGCGGCGCGAGCGGATGCGGCGTCATGGCAACATCGGACTTTGACCGCCTTAGCGCCGACTACCGGCGATAAAGCCAGCCAGATGGCGGCCACGCCCGCCCGCGGCGAGGCGGATAAACTGGCGGCTGACGCGCGTAAACAGCACTTTGGCGAAATCTATTTGCCGTTCAGCGCCGCGCAGGCGCAGCGGGAAACGCAACGCTGTCTGAAATGCGGCGATCGCAGCATCTGCGAGTGGACCTGTCCGCTGCATAACCATATTCCGCAGTGGATCGAGCGGGTAAAAGCCGGCGACATCGCCAGCGCCGTTGAGCTTTCCCATCAAACCAATTGCCTGCCGGAAATCACCGGTCGCGTCTGCCCGCAGGATCGTCTGTGCGAGGGGGCCTGCACGCTGCGCGATGAGAGCGGCTCGGTGACGATCGGCAATATCGAACGCTATATCTCCGACCAGGCGCTGGCCGGCGGCTGGCGCCCGGACCTTTCGGCAGTAAAAGCCAGCGGCAAGAAGGTTGCCATCATCGGCGCCGGGCCTGCGGGCCTGGCCTGCGCCGACCTTCTGGCGCGTAGCGGCGTGGCGGCGGTGGTGTTCGATCGCCACCCGGAAATCGGCGGCCTGCTGACTTTCGGCATTCCGCCTTTCAAACTGGATAAATCATTGCTGGCGCGTCGGCGCGAGATTTTCAGCCAGATGGGCATCCGCTTTGAACTGAACTGCGAGGTGGGAAAAGACATCAAACTCGCTCAACTGCTTGCAGATTATGACGCGGTTTTCGTCGGCGCCGGTACCTATCGCTCGATGAAAGCCGATCTGCCCAACGAGGAGGCGCCGGGCGTGTATGAGGCGCTGCCGTTCCTTATTGCCAACACCAAACAGGTGATGGGGCTGGAGGCGCTGGCCGATGAGCCTTATATCGATACCGCCGGGCTGAAGGTTGTCGTGCTGGGGGGCGGCGATACGGCGATGGACTGCGTGCGTACCGCGCTGCGCCACGGCGCGCAACAGGTCACCTGCGCTTATCGTCGTGATGAAGCCAATATGCCGGGGTCGAAAAAAGAGGTCAAAAATGCCCGGGAAGAGGGGGCGAGCTTTGAATTCAATGTTCAGCCGATCACCCTTGAGCTCGGCGAGGACGGCCGGGTCAGCGGCGTGCGTTTTCTGCGCACCCAGCTTGGCGAACCTGACGCACAGGGGCGTCGCAGCCCGTCGCCGATCCCCGGCAGCGAATTTGTCATGCCTGCCGACGCGGTCATTATGGCGTTTGGTTTCCACCCGCATTCGATGCCGTGGCTGGAAGCCGCAGGGGTACAGCTGGATAGCCGCGGGCGGATCAAGGCGAACGTGGAGAGCCGCTATCGTTACCAGACCAGTAATCAGAAGGTCTTCGCCGGCGGCGACGCGGTACGCGGCGCGGATTTGGTGGTGACGGCGATGGCGGAAGGGCGGCATGCCGCGCAGGGGATCATGGACTACCTGGGCGTCGCTTCCGCACTGACGCACTAACGACAAAGCAGGCTCCGCGGCGTAGTATGACCGGGTTATTTCACGCTGCGGAGTTTGCATGTCACTTAATATCCACGTCATTAAAGATAAAATTCTCTCCGAAAACTATTTTCTGCTGCGCAACATGACCTATGAGTTGACGCGCCGCGACGGCAGCGTCGTGCGTCACAAACGCGAAGTGTACGATCGCGGCAACGGCGCCACGGTTCTGCTTTACAACCCCAACAAGCAGAGCGTGGTACTGGTGCGCCAGTTCCGCGTCGCCACCTGGGTTAACGGCAACCCGGATGGCATGCTGATTGAAACCTGCGCCGGACTGCTGGATAACGACGCGCCAGAGGTATGTATCCGCAAGGAGGCGATCGAGGAGACCGGCTATCAGGTCGGCGAGGCGCGCAAGGTCTTCGAACTTTATATGTCGCCCGGCGGCGTGACCGAGCTGATTCACTTTTTTATCGCCGAATACAGCGAAGCGCAGCGCGCTAACCGGGGCGGCGGCGTGGATGATGAAGATATTGAGGTGCTGGAACTGCCGTTCGTCCGGGCGCTGGAGATGGTCGCCAACGGTGAAATCCAGGATGGCAAAGCGGTGATCCTGCTGCAATACCTACAAAATTCCGGCCTGATGTCGCGGGATCTCTGATAAATCTGATTGAGCAAAACCCCGCCAGTGCTGATGATAATGATGAATTAGAAATCACTCTGTCAGTCATACTTCGGGATTGTGCCGCTCATGCTTTATCGGGTTTTAATACTGCTTTTTTTCGGTTTTCTGCCGACATCGTTGGCGTGGGCGGCGCCAGCCCAGCAGCTGTTTGGAGACTGGCTTGTCACCTGCAACAATCAAAATTATTGCGTCACGCGTAATGTCGGGCTGCATCATGGATTGGTGATGACGCTAAGCCGCAGCGCGGGAGCGGCCACTGATGCCGCTTTGCGCATCGAACTTGGCGGCGTTGGTAATCCGGTTGCCGCGCTGGCGGCCATCGGCCCGCGGCTGCAGCTAGATGAAAAACCGCTGCATTTTGACGGTAAACATTGGCAGATTGCCGATAAGCTAATTAAAACCAGCGATAGCGTCAGCATCGACGCTTTCCTGCAGCAGGCCCAGGAGGGGAAAGAAATTACCCTGCAAAACGGTCTGCAAAGTATTTCATTAAAGGGCCTCAAGGCCGCGCTGCTATTTATTGATAATCGGCAAAAGCGGGTCGGCAGCGAAACCGCGTGGGTCGGCAAAGGTGAAGAACCACCGCTCAGCGTACCGCCAGCGCCGGCATTGCGAACCGTCGGCCAGGCGGAAGTGGCGCAATCGCCGCTTAGCCGCGACGAACTTAATGAGCTTATCGATTATGGCAATGAGCGGATGAATGCCAGTCCCTGTTCGCTGGATCCTTTCCGCCGGGAAATCCGCGTCACCGCGCTGACCGATGAGAAAGTTCTGCTGATGACTAGTTGCGAAGCGGGCGCCTACAACACCGTCTGGCTGGCGTGGCTGGTGTCGCGCAAAACGCCGCATCTCTCCCGCCAGGTGCGCCTGGCGCTGCCTTTCCAGCCGCCCGGCAATGCGCCGCGCGATATTGAGTTGATTAACGCCAGCTTTGACGAGCAGCGTCATGAACTGGTGACCTTCGATAAAGGCCGCGCGCCGGGTGATTGCGGGATCCAAACCCGCTGGCGTTATGACGGCCAGCGGTTCAATTTGACCCGCTACGCTCAGCAACCGCAGTGCGATAACTGGCAGGGCCCAGACGCCTGGCCCACACTATGGATCACCCGTTAAGCACTTTGCGGCTGACTTCGACAATATGTTCAGCGGTAAAGCCGAAGAACGGGAACAGCTTGTCGGCGGGCGCCGATTCCCCGTAGCGGGTCATACCAACAATTGCGCCTTTCAGGCCGACATATTTATACCAGTAGTCGGCAATACCGGCTTCGATAGCGACGCGGGCGCTAACATCGGAAGGCAGCACCGACTCGCGCCAGGCCTCATCCTGAGCATCGAAAACGTCGGTGGAAGGCAGCGACACCACCCGCACGTTTACGCCGCTGGCCAGCAGCGTCTCCGCCGCCTGAACGGTAATCTCGACTTCCGAACCGGTGGCGATAAGGATGAGATCCGGCTTGCCGCCCGCATCCTTCAGAACGTAACCGCCGCGCGCAATTTCCTGCACCTGTTCCGGCGTACGGGCCATTTGAGCCAGATTCTGTCGCGAAAGGATTAACGCGGTAGGGCCGTCATTGCGCTCGATGGCCGCCTGCCAGGCGACGGCGGTTTCCACCTGATCGCACGGCCGCCAGGTACTAAAATTGGGCGTCAGCCGCAGGCTTGCCAGTTGCTCCACCGCCTGATGCGTTGGGCCGTCTTCGCCAAGGCCGATTGAATCATGGGTGTAGACCATAATCTGGTGCGCTTTCATCAGCGCCGCCATGCGCGCGGCGTTGCGCGCGTATTCGACGAACATCAGGAAAGTCGAGGTATAGGGAATAAAACCGCCGTGCAGGGCGATGCCGTTAGCTACCGCGGTCATACCGAATTCGCGTACGCCGTAGTGGATATAATTACCCGCCTGATCCTCTTTGATCGACTTAGAGCCGGACCAGATCGTCAGGTTACTGGGCGCCAGGTCGGCGGAACCACCGAGCAGCTCAGGCAAATCCGGGCCGTAGGCGTTAAGCGCATTTTGCGAAGCCTTACGGCTGGCGATTTTCGCCGGTTCCGACTGTAGCTTCGCCACATAATCGTGGGCCGTTTTTTGCCAGTCAGCCGGGAGCTCACCTTCCATGCGGCGTTTCAGTTCAGCCGCCAGTTCTGGATACTGCTGCTGGTAAGCGGCGAATTTTTCATTCCACGCATGTTCTGCTTTCTCGCCGCGCGGTCGCGCATCCCAGCCCTGATAAATTTCTTTCGGAATTTCAAACGGCGGATATTTCCAGCCCAGCTGTTCGCGGGCCAGCGCGACCTCTTTTTCCCCCAATGCCGCGCCGTGCGACTCTTCGGAACCGGCTTTATTCGGTGAACCAAAGCCAATTATGGTGCGGCAAATAATCAGCGAGGGTTTGTCTGTTACCGCCTGCGCTTGCTGGATTGCCTGCTTCACCGCCTGCGGATCGTGACCGTCGATATCACCAATCACGTGCCAGTGGTAGGCGCGAAAGCGCTCGGCGGTATCGTCGGTGAACCAGCCTTCAACGTGGCCGTCAATAGAGATACCGTTGTGATCGTAGAACCCGATCAGCTTGCCTAACCCCAGGGTGCCCGCCAGCGAACTGGCCTCGTGTGAAATCCCCTCCATCAGACAGCCATCGCCCATAAACACCCAAGTGTAGTGATCGACGATGTCGTGGCCGGGACGGTTAAACTGCGCCGCCAGCGTGCGTTCGGCGATAGCCATCCCGACGGCGTTAGCCAGCCCCTGGCCGAGCGGCCCGGTGGTGGTTTCCACGCCGGGGGTATAGCCATGTTCCGGGTGGCCCGGCGTTTTCGAATGCAGCTGGCGGAAGTTTTTCAGCTCATTCATCGGCAGATCGTAGCCGGTCAAATGCAGCAGGCTATACAGCAGCATCGAAGCATGGCCGTTAGACAAAATGAAACGATCGCGATCGTACCAGTGCGGATTTACCGGGTTGTGCTTGAGAAAATCGTTCCACAGCACTTCGGCGATATCCGCCATCCCCATCGGAGCGCCGGGGTGACCGGAATTGGCTTTCTGGACGGCGTCCATGCTCAGGGCGCGAATGGCGTTAGCAAGCTCTCTTCGGGACATAGTCGTTTACTCCGTGACAAAGGATGACAGTTTTGCTGCTAGCAGATCTTCCAGTTTGCGTTGATCGACGGCGAACTGGCGAATACCTTCCGCCAGCTTTTCTACCGCCATCGGATCCTGGTTATGCTCCCAGCGGAATTCCGCTTCGCTTAGCGGAACCGGGCGCGGAAGTATCTGATGAGCGGGGATGAGTTTGCGTATTACCGGCGCGTCGCTGGCCTGCAGCTCTTGTAACAAGGCCGGGGAGATGGTGAGGCGGTCGCAGCCGACCAGCGCGAGGATTTGTTCGGTACGGCGGAAGCTGGCGCCCATCACGATGGTGTTGTACTTATGAAGTTTGAAATAGTCGTAGATATTGCGCACCGATTTCACCCCCGGGTCTTCATCAACCACGTAAGGCTCTAACGGCTGACGCGCCTGATACCAGTCGTAAATACGCCCGACGAAGGGCGAAATCAGAAACACGCCGGCTTCGGCGCAGGCGCGAGCCTGGGCGAATGAGAACAACAGCGTCAGGTTGCAGTGGATCCCTTCTTTTTCCAGCACCTCCGCGGCGCGGATCCCCTCCCAGGTGGAGGCCAGTTTGATCAGGATCCGCGACTTATCGATCCCCATTTCCTGATAGAGAGTGACCAGATGGCGCGCTTTCTCGATACTTTTTTCACGATTGAAGGAGAGACGGGCATCGACTTCGGTGGAGACGCGCCCTGGGATGCTTTTGAGTATTTCCGCACCAAAATTGACCGCCAGTTTATCGCAGGCATTGGCGACCTGCGTCTCGCGGTTGCCGCCCTGTTTTGCAGCCCAGGCGAGGGCATCATCGATAAGCCCGGCGTAGTTTTCCAGTCCGGCAGCCTTTAAGAGCAGCGAAGGATTGGTGGTGGCATCTTCCGGCTGATAGTGGCGGATAGATTCAATGTCGCCGCTGTCGGCGACCACGGTGGTGAACTGTTTGATACTGTCTAGCTGATTCATTAAAAAGTACTCCTGGAACAATAAGTTGCATGAGTTCTTGTCGTTATGCGGTAGAGATGGTGATGAGGTACATAACTAAAAAGCATAGCAGACGGGGCTATCATTGACCGTGAAACTAGGTTACATAAATATTATAAATTGATAACAACCAGACCTTTGTGATGGCAAGAGTATGGCGGCCTTCAAAGTTTAAACCGCCGTCAGGCGCGATACTAAGCATCGCCTTAAGGCGGGCCGACGGCTCGCCATCACGCTTCACCCCCTACGATTCGATACGTGAAAGGAACCATAAAATGGATGAGCAGTTGAAACAAAGCGCCCTCGATTTCCACGAGTTCCCGGTGCCCGGGAAAATTCAGGTGTCGCCGACTAAACCTCTGGCGACCCAACGCGATCTGGCGCTGGCATATTCGCCGGGCGTTGCCGCGCCGTGCCTGGAAATTGAGAAGGATCCTTTGGCCGCTTACAAATATACCGCTCGCGGCAACCTCGTGGCGGTGGTCTCTAACGGTACCGCCGTCCTCGGTTTAGGCAATATCGGCGCGCTGGCCGGAAAACCGGTAATGGAAGGAAAGGGCGTTCTGTTTAAGAAATTCGCCGGCATTGATGTGTTTGATATTGAAGTCGATGAGCTGGATCCTGACAAATTCATTAATGTCGTTGCCGCCCTGGAGCCGACATTTGGCGGCATCAACCTCGAAGATATTAAAGCGCCGGAATGTTTCTATATTGAGCAGAAACTGCGTGAACGCATGAATATTCCGGTGTTCCACGACGATCAGCACGGTACGGCGATTATCAGTACCGCGGCAATTCTCAACGGTCTGCGGGTGGTGGAGAAGAATCTCTCCGATGTGCGGATGGTGGTCTCCGGCGCGGGAGCGGCGGCTATCGCCTGTATGAACCTGCTGGTGGCGCTGGGAATGCAGAAACACAATATCGTGGTCTGCGACTCGAAAGGCGTTATCTATAAAGACCGCGAAGCCAACATGGCGGAAACCAAAGCGGCCTACGCGGTGGAGGACGACGGGAAACGTACCCTCGACGATGTCATCGATGGCGCGGACATTTTCCTCGGCTGCTCCGGGCCGAAAGTTCTGACTCCGGAGATGGTCAAGAAGATGGCGCGCTCGCCGCTGATCCTCGCGCTGGCGAACCCGGAGCCGGAAATCCTGCCGCCGCTGGCGAAGGAAGTGCGCGACGACGTGATTATTTGTACCGGCCGTTCCGACTATCCAAACCAGGTCAACAACGTGCTGTGCTTCCCGTTCATCTTCCGCGGCGCGCTGGATGTCGGCGCGACGGCGATAAACGAAGAGATGAAGCTGGCGGCGGTTCATGCTATCGCCGAGCTGGCGCATGCCGAACAGAGCGAAGTCGTGGCTTCCGCCTATGGCGACCAGGACCTCAGCTTTGGCCCGGAGTACATTATTCCGAAACCGTTCGATCCGCGTCTGATCGTCAAGATCGCCCCAGCGGTCGCTAAAGCGGCGATGGAATCCGGCGTGGCGACGCGGCCGATTGCCGACTTCGATGCCTACATCGAGAAGCTGAGCGAGTTCGTTTATAAAACCAACCTGTTTATGAAGCCGATCTTCTCCCAGGCGCGCAAAGAGCCGAAGCGCGTGGTGCTGGCGGAAGGTGAGGAGACCCGCGTGCTGCACGCTACGCAGGAGCTGGTATCTCTGGGGCTGGCGAAGCCAATCCTCATCGGTCGTCCGAGCGTGATTGAAATGCGCATCCAGAAACTGGGTCTGCAGATCAAACCGGGCGTGGACTTTGAAATCGTCAATAATGAATCCGATCCGCGCTTTAAAGAGTACTGGAGCGAGTACTATCAGCTGATGAAGCGCCGCGGCATTACCCAGGAGCAGGCGCAGCGGGCGGTCATTAGCAACACTTCGGTCATTGGCGCGATTATGGTTCATCGCGGTGAGGCGGATGCGATGATCTGCGGAACCATCGGCGATTATCATGAGCACTATCGCGTGGTTCAGCCGCTGTTTGGCTTCCGCGACGGCGTCAGCACCGCCGGGGCGATGAATGCGCTGCTGCTGCCAAGCGGCAACACCTTTATCGCCGACACCTACGTCAATCACGATCCATCGCCGGAAGAGCTGGCGGAGATCACCCTGATGGCGGCGGAAAGCGTGCGTCGTTTTGGTATCGAACCGCGCGTGGCGCTGCTGTCGCACTCTAACTTCGGTTCAGCTGATTGCCCGTCCGCCAGCAAAATGCGCAAAACGCTGGAATTGGTGAAAGCGAGCGCGCCGGATCTGATGATTGACGGCGAAATGCACGGCGACGCCGCACTGGTCGAAAGCATCCGTAATGACCGTATGCCGGATAGCCCGCTGAAAGGGGCGGCTAATATTCTGGTGATGCCGAATATGGAAGCCGCGCGTATCAGCTACAACCTGCTGCGCGTCTCCAGTTCGGAAGGGGTCACCGTCGGGCCGGTACTGATGGGTATCGCTAAGCCGGTGCATATTCTGACGCCTATTGCCTCCGTGCGCCGTATCGTCAATATGGTGGCGCTGGCGGTCGTGGAAGCGCAGACCCAGCCGCTATAAGCACAATAAAAAAGTAAGCCCCGGTATGCCGGGGCTTTTTTGTCTCAGAAGACCTAAATTAGATCCACTCTTTGACTTTAATAAACTCGCTCAATGCGGCTTCCGGGCTGCCTTCTTGCGGGTGGTAGTCATACTCCCAGCGCACCAGGGGCGGCATCGACATCAGAATAGACTCCGTACGCCCGCCGGTCTGCAGGCCAAACAGCGTGCCGCGATCCCACACCAGATTGAATTCCACATAACGCCCGCGGCGATAAAGCTGGAAATCGCGTTCGCGTTCGCCATAAGGCGTGGTTTTTCGGCGCTCAACGATCGGCAGGTAAGCGTCGGTAAAGCCGTTGCCCACCGCCTGCATAAAGGCGAAGCAGTGGTCGAAATCCGGCGTATTTAAATCATCAAAGAACAGGCCGCCAATGCCGCGCTGCTCATTGCGGTGCTTAAGGAAGAAGTAATCATCGCACCACTTTTTATAGCGCGGATAGACCTCGTCGCCGTACGGCAGGCACAAATCGCGGGCGGTACGATGCCAGTGGATGGCGTCTTCTTCAAATCCGTAATAAGGCGTTAAATCAAAACCGCCGCCGAACCACCACACCGGATCGGCGCCGGGCTTCTCGGCAATAAAAAAGCGAACGTTAGCGTGGCTGGTCGGCACATAGGGGTTGCGCGGATGCACCACCAGCGAAACACCCATTGCTTCAAAGCTGCGCCCGGCCAGTTCCGGGCGGTGGGCGGTGGCAGAGGCGGGCATCGCATCGCCGTGGACGTGAGAAAAATTAACTCCGGCCTGCTCAAAGATGCCGCCGTCACGTAAAACCCGGCTGCGTCCGCCGCCGCCGCCTTCACGCTGCCAGCTATCTTCAACAAAATCCTTGCCGTCAACGGCGGAGAGTTTGGCGCAAATGGCATCCTGCAGCTGAAGAAGGAAGGCTTTGACCTGCTGTACATCGGGTTTCATTAACGTCTCTTCGAATGCGCTTTCTGGTTATCGAACCAGTGGAAATAACTAATAATGCCGGAAGCAATAGCGTTAGCAATCTTCTGGCGAAACGCGGTTGTGCCGAGTAGCTTCTCTTCATTTGGGTTGGTAATGAACGACGTTTCGACCAGCACCGAGGGAATAGAAGGGGACTTCAGCACCACAAAGGCCGCCTGCTCTGTATTGCGGCTGTGCAGCTTATGCACCGGCTTAATCTTTTTCAGAATATGCGAGCCAAGCGTCAGGCTGTTCTTAATGGTGTCGGTTTGCACCAAATCGAACAATACCTGCTGCAGCAGATGGTCCTTATCCGTCGCTTTTTTACCGGCAACCTCATCGGCGCGGTTTTCGCGCTCGGAGAGATATTTCGCCATGGCGCTACTGGCGCCGCGGTTGGAGAGCGCAAAGACGGAGGCGCCGGCCGCACTCGGGTTGGTAAAGCCGTCGGCGTGAATCGACATAAACAGATCGGCGCCGTGCTGGTGGGCAATCTCAACGCGATCGTACAGCGGAATAAAGGTATCGCCGCTACGCGTCAGACGGGCATCGATGCCGTTGCTGCGTAAAATGCTGCGCACATTTTTGGCAATGGCCAGCACGACGTGTTTTTCTTTCGAACCGTTGTGGCCAATTGCCCCCGTATCGATGCCGCCATGACCGGGGTCAAGCATCACCAGGCGCTTGCTGCCTGCTTTCTTTGCGACGGGTTTGCTGTGTCCATTGGAAGTTTTTAGCGGCTGTTCTTTGGCTTTGGCTTGGGAAGCAACGCCGGTTAGCGTCATCGCAGCCAGTCCTGCCTTCAGCACCTGACGGCGCGAAGCAAGTATTTTTAATGGTTTAAAAGTGCTCATTCGGCCTGAATTGTAAACAAGTGATGTCCAATGTTATATCGTATCGCGTTTCCCGTTACGACCACTCAAAATAAGAATTGTTTTACTTTTCATTTCAATACATGACAAAGCCATATTATGCCATTTTTTGCCGATGATTTCGCCTGATATTGGCTATCAGTCATATTCGCGCCATAATCACTGTTTTTAACCGTAAATGGTGGGGAATACCATGGAGATTCGCGTTTTTCGCCAGCAGGATTTCGAAGAAGTGATCACCCTTTGGGAGCGCTGCGATCTTCTGCGCCCATGGAACGATCCGGAAATGGATATCGAGCGTAAGCTCAACCACGACGTGAGCTTGTTTCTGGTCGCTGAAGTGAACGGTGAAGTGGTAGGGACGGTAATGGGCGGTTACGACGGTCACCGCGGTTCCGCTTACTATCTTGGCGTACATCCGGAATACCGTGGCCGCGGTATCGCTAATGCGCTGCTCAATCGGCTGGAAAAGAAGCTGATCGCCCGCGGCTGCCCGAAAATTTCAATTATGGTGCGTGACGATAACGAAGTGGTGCAGGGGATGTATGAGCGTCTCGGTTACGAGCACTCGGATGTACTCACCCTCGGTAAACGCCTGATTGAAGATGAAGAATACTGAATTTATTCCTGCCGATTATGATACCCAGGGCCGTTTACGGCTGCCGCTGTTGTTTTGGGGCGTTCTGTTGCTGCAGGCGCGCACCTGGGTACTGTTCGTTATGGCCGGCGCCTCCCGCCAGCAGGGAGATGCGCTGCTGAGCCTGTTCTATCCCGATCACGATAACTTCTGGCTGGGGTTACTGCCCGGCGTACCGGCGGTAGCGGCGTTTTTGTTGAGCGGTCAGCGTCAGCGTTTCCCGCGGCTCTGGCCGCTGATGCGTTGGCTGCTGATTGCCTCGCAGGCGCTATTGCTGGCCTGGCAGCCGTGGCTGTGGCTAACCGGCGAGGCGCCTTCCGCGCTGACCATCGCCCTGCTGGCGGCCGATATTTATGCGCTATGGTGGCTGATAACCAGCCGCAGGTTGCATGCCTGTTTTCGCCTTGAAGCGCTTTAATGGCACTTTTTGCCGATCGCGTACTCCAACATGCGTTGAATTAATCAGAAAGGATTGAGTTATGAAATCGCTACGTCTAATGCTCTGCGCGCTTCCGCTAGCGCTTCCGCTAGCGCTAACCGGCTGCTCAACGATGAGCGCGGTGAACTGGTCGGCTGCCTATCCGTGGAACTGGTTTGGTTCCTCTAACGAGGTCACCGAGCAGGGCGTGGGTAAACTGACGGCGTCGACGCCGTTGAATGAACAGGCGATTAGCGACGCCCTCGGCGGCAGCTACCGTCTGCGCAGCGGAATGAAAACCACGGATGGCAAAATCGTTCACTATTTTGAAGCGCTAAAGGATGACAAGTTGGCGCTGACCATCAACGGCGATGGCGGTACGGTGAGCCGCATTGACGTGCGCGATAGCGCAATTCCCGCCGCCAGCGGCGTGAAAATCGGTACCCCGTTTAGAGAACTGTACAGCAAAGCGTTTGGCAACTGCGAGAAAGGCGCTCCTGATAACGGCGCGGTGGTGGAATGTAAAGCCGCAGGGAGCCAGCACATCAGCTACGCCTTTACCGGCCACTGGAGCGGCCCGGATGAACTGATGCCGTCCGACGATACCCTGAAGAACTGGAAAGTCAGCAAAATTATCTGGCGTCGCTAATTTGATCTGAAGAGACACGTGGGCGGATAAAAACGGTTACAATGGCGCGTTAGCAACGCGATAGCGTTGTGGTTGCATCATTTCAGGAGGAGCGATGTCTCAGGTTCAGAGCGGCATTTTGCCGGAACATTGCCGCGCGGCGATTTGGATTGAAGCCAATGTCAAAGGGGACGTTAACGCCCTGCGCGAAGCGAGCAAAATTTTTGTCGATAACGTGGCCACCTTCCAGGCTAAATTCCCTGACGCCAAACTCGGCGCGGTGGTCGCTTTCGGCAATACCGTCTGGCGTCAGCTGAGCGGCGGTGAAGGCGCGGAAGAGTTAAAAGATTTTCCGGTTTACGGTAAAGGGCTGGCGCCATCCACGCAGTATGACGTGTTGATTCATATTTTATCCGCCCGTCATGAAGTGAACTTTTCCGTCGCCCAGGCGGCGGTGGCCGCTTTCGGCGACGCCATTGAAGTGAAAGAAGAAATTCACGGTTTCCGCTGGGTGGAAGAACGCGATCTGAGCGGCTTTGTCGACGGCACCGAAAACCCGGCAGGCGAAGAAACCCGCCGTGAAGTCGCGGTGATTAAAGACGGCGTTGACGCGGGCGGCAGCTACGTATTCGTGCAGC
Organism: Klebsiella sp. 141240; assembly: GCF_050600805.1. NCBI lineage: Bacteria > Pseudomonadati > Pseudomonadota > Gammaproteobacteria > Enterobacterales > Enterobacteriaceae > Klebsiella > Klebsiella sp. 141240. The sequence goes on from NZ_JAQIRK010000012.1 coordinate 134,302, forward strand.
GCTGGGAGCACAATCTTAAGCAACTGAACCGCATGAGCGTGCCGGATCAGGAGATGATGATTGGCCGTACCAAAGACGCCAACGAAGAGATCGACGGCGACGAGCGCCCGATTACTTCGCACCTGAGCCGCGTGGACTTAAAAGAAGATGGCAAAGGCCTGAAAATCGTCCGCCAGAGCCTGCCGTACGGTACCGCCAGCGGCACTAACGGCCTGTACTTCTGCGCCTACTGCGCGCGCCTGTATAACATTGAGCAACAGCTGCTGAGCATGTTCGGCGATACCGACGGTAAGCGTGATGCGATGCTGCGCTTTACAAAACCGGTGACCGGCGGTTATTACTTCGCGCCGTCGATGGAGCGTATCCAGGCGCTGTAATTTTTCCCCTCACCCTAACCCTCTCCCCAATGGGGAGAGGGGACGGCACGGTGGACTCTCTTTCTCCCTCTCCCTCAGGGAGAGGGGCGGGGTGAGGGCATCGGCGACTCAAGCGCTTCAAGTATTCTCTCCATCACCGCATCTTCATACTCTTCAAACTCATTATTCCAGAAGCGTAAAACCCGCCATCCCTGGCTCTGTAGCCAGCGGGTGCGGCGAACATCGTAGACGCGCCTCTCATCGTGCTGACCGCCGTCCAGTTCGATCGCCAGCCGTGTTGCGCAGCAGGCAAAATCGAGAATGTAGGGACCAACGGGATGCTGGCGGCGAAACTTATAGCAAGCAAAACGGCGGTTGCGCAGTAAGTACCATAGTCGACGTTCTGTTGGCGTTAAGCTACGTCTGAGCTGACGAGCAAATATCTGTGTATTTTTCATATAAACACAGTGCACGCCTGGCTGCCGTTTGTCACAATGACACGTCGAATCTGCGAGCCGCTTTCAGCAAAGCTTTGCCAGTTGCTTATTCTCTTTTCTACTTCCAAATCGCCAAACGGTATATAAAACCGTTACTCCTTTCGTACTCGTTATAAATATGATGATCATCAGTAAATGATCATTTTTGATAAGGGTGCGCAATGGCCGTTAAATCACTGAAAAAAGGATATCTGGCGCTGGCGGCTTCCATGCTGCTGGTGGCGCAGGCGCAGGCGACTGAACTGCTGAACAGTTCCTATGATGTTTCCCGCGAGCTGTTCGCCGCCCTTAATCCGCCTTTTGAGCAGCAGTGGGCAAAAGAAAACGGCGGCGATAAGCTGACCATCAAGCAGTCCCATGCGGGTTCCTCCAAGCAGGCGTTGGCGATTCTGCAAGGCCTGAAGGCTGACGTCGTGACCTATAACCAGGTGACGGACGTCCAGATTCTGCATGATAAAGGCAACCTGATCCCGGCAGACTGGCAGAGCCGTCTGCCGAATAACAGCTCGCCGTTCTATTCGACCATGGCTTTCCTGGTGCGTAAGGGCAATCCCAAAAATATTCATGACTGGAACGATCTGGTGCGTTCCGACGTGAAGCTGATTTTCCCGAATCCTAAAACTTCCGGTAACGCGCGTTATACCTATCTTGCGGCCTGGGGGGCGGCGGACAAAGCCGATGGCGGCGATAAAGCCAAAACCGAACAGTTCATGACCCAGTTCCTGAAGAACGTCGAGGTATTCGATACCGGCGGTCGCGGCGCGACCACCACCTTCGTCGAGCGCGGGCTAGGCGATGTGCTGATTACTTTTGAATCGGAAGTTAACAACATCCGTAAACAGTATGAAGCGCAGGGGTTTGAAGTCGTTGTGCCGAAGGTCAATATCCTCGCCGAATTCCCGGTAGCGTGGGTAGACAAAAACGTTAAGGCCAACGGTACTGAAAAAGCGGCGAAAGCCTACCTGAACTATCTCTATAGTCCGCAGGCGCAGACCATCATCACCGATTACTACTATCGCGTGAACGACCCGAAAGTGATGGCGTCGCTGAAAGATAAATTCCCGCAGACCGAACTGTTCCGCGTGGAAGACCAGTTCGGCAGCTGGCCTGAAGTGATGAAAACCCACTTCGTCAGCGGCGGTGAGCTGGACAAACTGCTGGCAGCGGGGCGTCAGTAATGTTGGCTGTGTCGTCCAAGCGCGTGCTGCCGGGCTTTACCCTGAGCCTTGGCACCAGCCTGCTGTTTGTGTGCCTGATTTTACTGTTGCCGCTCAGCGCACTGGTAATGCAGCTGGCGCAGATGAGCTGGGCGCAGTATTGGGAGGTGATTACCAACCCGCAGGTGGTCGCTGCCTATAAAGTCACGCTACTGTCTGCTTTTGTGGCGTCAATTTTTAACGGCGTGTTTGGCCTGCTGATGGCGTGGATCCTTACCCGCTATCGTTTCCCGGGCCGTACCTTGCTGGATGCCCTGATGGATCTGCCGTTCGCGCTGCCAACGGCGGTGGCCGGCCTGACGCTGGCCTCGCTGTTCTCGGTAAATGGCTTGTACGGCGAATGGCTGGCGAAGTTTGATATCAAAGTGACCTATACCTGGCTTGGCATCGCGGTGGCGATGGCCTTTACCAGTATTCCGTTTGTGGTGCGTACCGTGCAGCCGGTGCTGGAAGAGTTAGGGCCGGAATATGAAGAGGCGGCGGAAACCCTCGGCGCGACGCGCTTACAGAGTTTCCGCAAAGTGGTGCTGCCGGAGCTGTCGCCGGCTCTGCTGGCGGGGATTGCGCTGTCGTTTACCCGCAGCCTTGGCGAGTTCGGCGCGGTGATTTTTATCGCCGGCAACATCGCGTGGAAAACGGAAGTGACTTCGCTGATGATTTTCATTCGTTTGCAGGAGTTTGATTACCCGGCGGCGAGCGCGATTGCCTCGGTGATCCTCGCGGCGTCGCTGCTGCTGCTGTTCTCCATCAACACTCTGCAGAGTCGCTTTGGTCGACGCGTGGTAGGTCACTAATGGCGGAAGTTACTCAATTGAAGCGCTATGACGCGCCCCGGATCAACTGGGGCAAATGGTTTCTGATCGGCGTCGGGATGCTGGTATCCGCCTTCATCCTCGTGGTGCCGATGATTTATATTTTTGTCCAGGCTTTCAGTAAAGGGTTAATGCCGGTGCTGGAAAATCTGGCCAACCCGGACATGCTGCACGCCATCTGGCTGACGGTGATGATCGCGTTGATTACCGTGCCGGTGAATCTGGTGTTCGGTACGCTGCTGGCCTGGCTGGTGACGCGCTTTACCTTCCCTGGCCGCCAGCTGCTGCTGACGATGCTGGATATCCCGTTCGCCGTCTCGCCGGTGGTGGCAGGTCTGGTTTATTTGCTGTTTTACGGCTCCAACGGCCCACTCGGCGGCTGGCTTGATGAGCACAACCTGCAGATCATGTTCGCCTGGCCGGGCATGGTGCTGGCGACTATCTTCGTCACCTGTCCGTTTGTGGTCCGCGAGCTGGTGCCGGTGATGATGAGCCAGGGGAGCAACGAAGATGAAGCGGCGATCCTGCTCGGCGCTTCCGGTTGGCAGATGTTCCGTCGGGTGACGCTACCCAATATTCGCTGGGCGCTGCTGTACGGCGTGGTGTTAACCAACGCCCGCGCGATTGGCGAATTCGGCGCGGTGTCGGTCGTTTCCGGCTCGATCCGCGGCGAAACGTTGTCGCTGCCGCTGCAAATTGAACTACTGCAGCAGGACTACAACACCGTCGGTTCGTTTACCGCCGCGGCCCTGCTGACGTTAATGGCTATTTTGACCCTGTTTTTAAAGAGTATGTTGCAATGGCGTCTGGCCAATCAGGAAAAACGCGCGCAACAGGAGGGAAATCATGAGCATTGAGATTGCCAATATTAAGAAATCGTTTGGTCGCACCCAGGTGCTGAATGATATCTCGCTGGATATCCCTTCCGGGCAAATGGTTGCGCTGTTGGGGCCGTCCGGCTCCGGTAAAACCACCTTATTGCGGATTATCGCCGGGCTGGAGCATCAATCCAGCGGCCATATCCGTTTTCACGGTACCGACGTGAGCCGAATGCACGCCCGCGATCGTAAAGTGGGCTTTGTTTTCCAGCACTATGCGCTGTTTCGACATATGACGGTATTCGATAACATCGCCTTTGGCCTGACCGTGCTGCCGCGCCGTGAGCGTCCCAATGCGGCGGCGATTAAAGCCAAGGTGACCAAACTGTTGGAGATGGTGCAACTGGCCCATCTTGCCGACCGTTATCCGGCGCAGCTTTCCGGCGGCCAGAAGCAGCGCGTGGCGTTAGCGCGCGCGCTGGCGGTCGAGCCGCAAATTCTGCTGCTGGATGAACCCTTTGGCGCGCTGGATGCGCAGGTGCGTAAAGAACTGCGCCGCTGGCTGCGCCAGCTGCATGAAGAATTAAAATTCACCAGCGTGTTTGTTACCCACGACCAGGAAGAGGCGATGGAAGTCGCCGATCGGGTAGTGGTAATGAGCCAGGGCAACATCGAACAGGCCGATGCGCCTGAACGCGTCTGGCGTGAACCTTCGACCCGTTTTGTGCTCGAGTTTATGGGCGAAGTTAACCGCCTGCAGGGCACCATTCGCGGCGGCCAGTTCCACGTCGGCGCCCACCGCTGGCCTTTAGGCTATACCCCGGCATACCAGGGGCCGGTCGATCTGTTCCTGCGACCGTGGGAAGTAGATATCAGCCGCCGTACCAGCCTGGATTCGCCGTTGCCGGTGCAGGTGCTGGAAGCCAGTCCGAAGGGGCACTACACCCAATTAGTCGTCCAGCCTCTTGGGTGGTATGACGAACCGCTGAGCGTGGTGCTGGCGGGCGATGAGGCCCCGTCCCGCGGCGAACGCCTGTTTGTCGGCTTGCAGAATGCGCGCCTGTATAACGGAACCGAGCGCATCGAACCGCGCGGCGAACTTGCTCTGGCAGAGTCGGCCTGATAGCTTAAATCCACGTGCTTTTGCCGGGCGGCGTTGCGCTGCCCCGGCTGACAGCCCGGAGCGCATGACGCGGCCGGGCTTTTTATTGGACAGCTGAAGTGAACACATTAGAACAAACAATCGGCAACACGCCGCTGGTGAAATTACAACGTCTGGGGCCGGACAACGGCAGCGAAATTTGGCTTAAGCTTGAGGGCAACAACCCGGCGGGCTCGGTAAAAGATCGCGCTGCGCTATCGATGATTGTCGAAGCGGAAAAGCGCGGTGAAATTAAACCCGGCGATGTATTGATCGAGGCGACCAGCGGTAATACCGGTATCGCGCTGGCGATGATTGCGGCGTTAAAAGGCTATCAGATGAAACTGCTGATGCCGGACAACATGAGCCAGGAGCGCCGTGCCGCGATGCGCGCCTACGGCGCTGAATTGATTCTGGTCACCAAAGAGCAGGGGATGGAGGGTGCTCGCGATCTGGCCGCCGCGATGGCCGAGCGTGGCGAGGGTAAACTATTGGATCAGTTTAACAATCCCGATAACCCTTACGCTCATTACACCACCACCGGCCCGGAGATCTGGCGCCAGACGGACGGGCGTATTACCCACTTTGTTTCCAGCATGGGCACCACCGGTACGATTACCGGCGTATCGCGTTTTCTGCGCGAACAGGCGAAGCCGGTAAGCATCATTGGGCTGCAGCCGGAAGAGGGCAGCAGCATTCCGGGGATCCGTCGTTGGCCGCAGGAATATATGCCGGGCATTTTTAATGCCTCGTTGGTCGATGAGGTACTGGATATCCACCAGCAGGATGCGGAAAACACGATGCGCCAGCTGGCCGTACAGGAAGGGATCTTCTGTGGCGTCAGTTCCGGCGGCGCGGTTGCCGGGGCGTTGCGTATTGCTTGCGCCAATCCGGGCGCGGTGGTGGTGGCGATCATCTGCGATCGCGGCGATCGCTATCTCTCAACCGGCGTGTTCGGCGAAGAACACTTCAGCCAGGGGGCGGGTATCTAAACGCGCTATCACGGCCCCGATGCCAGGCATGGGGGCCGGTTAACTAAAGTGCGTATTTCGCTACCAGCTTATCCAGAAACGCCCATAGTTTTTGATTCATCTCGCGATAATCCCATTGCCTCATTTCATCTTCGCTGCGAATAAAGCGCCTGCCTTTTGCGGCGGCAAGTTCATGTTGCGAGTGGGTAATTAATAACTCGATGACCTCCGCGTCAAACTCCATATGGCACTGAAAACCGTAGACCCGATCGCTATATTTGACGATTTGCCGCGGGCACCCTTCGCTGGAAGCCAGGACTTCCGCCGCAGGCGTCAGGCCCGGCATATCGTTGTGCCAGTGACCGACTACCACCGATGAGCCGAAATGGGCGATGTTGTCATCCTGCAGTCCGGCGGTGGTCAGGATGATAGGATAGTGGCCAATCTCTTTTTCCGGGCTTTGCATCACCGGCGCCCCCAGCGCTTCGCCGATGAGCTGCGATCCGAGACAAATCCCGACCACGATACGCCCGGCGGCAATCGCCTGGGCAATCAGGTTTTTCTCGGCATGGGCATCAAACCATGGGCACTCGGCAAGCGTGGTGCGTGGTGATTGCGGGCCGCCAAGTACCACCAGCATATCAAAACCCTCGGCACTCGCCGGCAGCGGATCCCCTGCATAAACCCGCGACCAGCTGGCCTGATAGCCGCGCGCGTTAACCCAGCGCAGATAGGCGCCGGGCGCTTCAAAAACTTCATGGACGATAAAGTGGATCCGCATAACAACTCCCGTGTTTAACAAGGTAAGACCAGCGATAAATCGTGTGCAAGTTGTTCAATTTGCGCCTCGGTTAAGGCGCCCAGCGACAGGCGCAGACCGTGCGACGGTGTTTTCACGCCAAAGGCTTCACCTTCACGCACCAGCCAACCGGCCCGCGCCAGACGCAACGCCAGCGGCTGGCTGGCGGTTGATAGCGGCAGCCAGAAATTAAGACCATCGCCAGGCGGATAATCGCCAACGCCGTGGTGGGCCAACGCGACGGTGAGCCGCTGATTTTGCTGCTGATAATGGCGCTGGCTCGCAGTCAGAGAAGCGGCAAAAGCGCTATCATTCAGGCAGGCGAACGCCAGCTCTTGCAGTAAATGGCTGACCCACTGGCTACCGGCGTTCAGGCGCAGGCGCAGCGCCGCCGAGGTTGTCGGGTCGCTGGCGACTATCGCCAGCCGCAAATCCGGGCCCAGGGTTTTAGACATTGAGCGCACCAGCGCCCAACGCTGAATGCCTTCGGGTAGCGGATTGTGCCAGCGTGTCGCTGAAAGCAGGGCGAAGTGATCGTCAACAATCGCCAGCGTCTGCGGATAGCGGGCGAGCACGGTGCGAATCGCTTCTGCGCGCTCCGGCGTCAAACTGCAGCCGGTCGGGTTGTGGGCGCGTGGAGTCAGTATTACCGCGCGTGCGCCGTTGCGCAGGGCTTCTTCAAGCCGCTCCGGGTTCATGCCTTCACCGTCGACGGCGACAGGGCTGGGCTGGAAACCGGCGTAACGCAGCATATTGATGCTGCTCAGAAAGCAGGGGTCTTCTACCGCGACGCTGTCGCCGGGTAGCAGCAGCGCGCAGAGCAGGCGTTCCAGGGCGTCAATCGCGCCGCTGGTCAAGTTGATGTCAAATTCCTGGCCGATATCGCGACTGACCCACTCCCGGGCCCAGACAGCCAGCCGTGGCTCAACGGCGGCATCGCCATATAAGTGCGGGGTCTGCGCCAGCTGCGGAAGAAAACGGCCAATATCCGGCAGACATCGTGGATCCGGATTGCCGCCGGAAATATCAATCAGCGATGTCGTTGGATCGCCGCCCTCGACCGCATTAAGCGTATTGCGCGCCTTAATGGCCGTGCCGTTGCGCCCCTGACTGACGGCGAGCCCTGAAGTCACCAGCCGCTTGTAGGCCGCCGCCACCGTATTGCGGTTGACTGCCAGTTCGCCTGCCAGTTCGCGCACCGGCGGCAGCGCCTCGCCGGGTTGCAACGCGCCGCTCTGCACCAGATGACGGATGTTATCGAAAATCTCGCTTGCGGTTTTTCCGGTGAACATTATTGACCTATGACAAAATGAATTTTAGCATAGGACGAATGATAATCAGAGTATGACCCGCTGTCCAGCGGGGGGAGAAAGGATGAGTCAGCAAGACGAAATACAGTCCGTGCTCTTTAACGACCACAGCCGGGCGCTGGAGGTTGATATTGTGGCGGTGCAATCGCAGGTGGTATACGGCAGCGTTGGCAACAGTATCGCGGTACCGGCAATCAAGCAGCATGAATTACGGGTGATGGCGGTGCCGACGGTGTTATTCAGCAATACCCCACATTACGATACTTTCTACGGTGGAGTGATCCCGGAAGAGTGGTTTAGCGGCTATCTGCGGGCGCTGGAGGAGCGTGATGCGCTTCGCGAACTGCGGGCGGTAACCACCGGGTATATGGGCAGCGCCGGGCAAATTGCGCTGCTGGCGCAGTGGCTGCAGCGGATCCGCGTGCACCATCCCGACCTCTGTATTCTGGTTGACCCGGTGATTGGCGATGTGGATAGCGGCATCTACGTAAAAGCGGAGATCCCCGAGGCTTATCGCCGCCACCTGTTGCCGCTGGCGCGGGGTATCACGCCAAATCTGTTCGAGCTCGAAACCCTCAGCGGCATGCCGTGCCACAACCAGCAGGAAGCGGTGGTCGCCGCGCGAAGTCTGCTTTCCGATACGCTAAAGTGGGTGGTGATTACCAGCGCACCTGGACTGGATGCTTCGACTATTAACGTGCTGGTTGTCACCGACGACGCGGTCGAAGTGGTCGTCCATCCTCGCGTCGAAACTGACCTTAAAGGCACCGGCGATCTGTTCTGCGCCGAACTCATCAGCAACCTGGTACGCGACATGCCGTTGGGCGACGCTACGCGCGCCGCCGCTCAGCGCGTGCTGGCGGTAATGACCTGGACCGAGAGTCAGGGCTGCGATGAACTCATTTTACCGCCGTCTGGAGCGCAATAACGATGCATAGCTATCGGTTAGTGGTACGCAGGGAGGGAAGAACCGTCGGCCATTATGAGACGACGGGAATGAACGCGCTGGAAGATGCCTGTAGGGCGAGGTCGTTGTTTGAAAGCGATCCTGGCTACCAGTGCGAGCTATGGGTCGCGGATAGCGAACGGCGTATTCTGGAAAGTAGCCCGCAGGGGATGAAGATCCTGGCGAGTGAAAAGTGCTACCGGCCGGCATAAAAAAATGGCGCCTTCAGGCGCCATTTTCTCGGCAAGCAAGAATTACTTCTTGATGCGGATAACCGGAGTTTCACCAACGGTGACGCTACCGGACAGTTTGATCAGCTCTTTGATCTCGTCCATGTTGGAGATAACAACCGGAGTCAGGGTAGACTTGGCTTTTTCTTCCAGCAGCGGCAGATCGAATTCGATAACCGGGTCGCCGACTTTCACGCGCTGACCTTCTTCAGCGATGCGCTTGAAGCCTTCGCCTTTCAGTTCAACGGTATCGATACCGAAGTGAACAAACAGCTCAATGCCGCTATCGGATTCAATAGAGAAAGCATGGTTGGTTTCAAAAATTTTACCGATGGTACCCTCTACCGGCGCAACCATTTTGTTGCCAGTAGGTTTGATGGCAATGCCATCACCCACAATTTTCTCCGCAAAAACCACATCCGGCACGTCTTCGATGTTGACGATCTCGCCAGAGAGCGGAGCAACAATCTCAATAGTTCCGGTGTCTTTTTTGTCATCAGAAACCAGAGATTTCAGTTTATCGAACAAACCCATGATCTTCTCCTAAGCAGTAATTTGGGCCGCGCATCTCGTGGATTAGCAGATTGTTTTTTCTTCAATGAACTTGTTAACCAGCGTCATTAACTCGTCCGTCGTCGGTTGAGCAAGAGCCTGCTCTGCTAATACTTTCGCATCTTCGAAGTTCGTGTTACGAATAATCTTCTTGATGCGCGGGATGGAAATGGCGCTCATAGAGAATTCGTCCAGCCCCATACCCAGCAACAGAAGTGTAGCACGTTCATCGCCCGCAAGCTCACCACACATACCAGTCCATTTGCCTTCTGCATGAGAAGCATCAATAACTTGCTTGATCAGAGTCAGCACAGACGGTGACATCGGCTGGTAAAGATGCGAGATCATATCATTACCACGGTCAACTGCCAGAGTATATTGCGTTAAATCATTGGTTCCGATACTAAAGAAATCAACTTCTTTGGCTAAATGACGAGCAATGGTCGCGGCCGCCGGGGTTTCCACCATCACGCCGATCTCAATCGATTCGTCAAAAGCTTTACCTTCGTCACGCAGTTCCTGTTTGTAGATCTCAATCTCTTTCTTCAGTGCGCGCACTTCTTCAACAGAGATGATCATCGGGAACATGATGCGCAGTTTACCGAAAGCGGAGGCACGCAGGATAGCGCGAACCTGGTCGCGGAGGATCTCTTTACGATCCATCGCGATACGCACGGCGCGCCAACCGAGGAACGGGTTCTCTTCTTTCGGGAAGTTCATGTACGGCAGCTCTTTATCGCCGCCGATGTCCATGGTGCGAACGATAACGGCCTGTGAGCCGCACGCTTCAGCCACCGCTTTATAGGCTGCGAACTGTTCTTCTTCAGTCGGCAGAGAATCGCGGTCCATGAACAGGAATTCAGTACGGTACAGGCCTACGCCTTCCGCGCCGTTGCGCTCAGCGCCGTCTACGTCGCGAACGGTACCGATGTTAGCGCAAACTTCAACCTGATGACCGTCGAGAGTGATGGCCGGCAGATCTTTCAGTTTCGCCAGTTCTGCTTTTTCTTCAGCAACCTGCGCCTGCAGCGCACGCAGCTCTTCGATTTTTTCGTTGCTTGGGTTAACCAGAACCTGGTTGTTAACCGCATCAAGAATCAGATAGTCGCCGTTTTTCACCTGGGAGGTGACGCTTCCGGTACCGACGATTGCCGGCAGTTCAAGGGAGCGCGCCATGATAGAGGTGTGGGAAGTACGGCCGCCCGCGTCGGTGATGAAACCCAGCACCTTATTCAGGTTCAGCTGTGCGGTTTCCGACGGGGTCAGATCGGCGGCAACGAGGATGACTTCATCCGCGATAGCGCTCAGATCGATGATTGCCAGGCCCAGAATGTTGCGCAGCAGACGTTTACCGATGTCGCGTACGTCAGCGGCACGCTCTTTCAGGTATTCATCATCCAGCTCTTCCAGTGCAGTTGCCTGACCTTCGATAACTTCATTGGCTGCCGCATCGGCAGTCATGTGCTTATCTTTAATCAGGGCTATGATTTCCTGCTCAAGCTCCTCATCTTCCAGCAGCATAATATGCCCTTCGAAGATGGCTTCTTTTTCTTCACCGAAAGTTTCACCAGCTTTGGTTTTGATGACCTCCAGCTGGGCGGAGGCCTTGGTGCGGCCGTTCAGGAAACGTTCAACTTCCTGATCAACCTTATCGGCAGAAATTTTCTTCCGGTCGATGACAATTTCATCTTCTTTCAGCAGGAGAGCCTTGCCGAAAGCGATACCCGGGGATGCTAAAATGCCTGAAATCATAACCCTACCTTACTTGTGACTGATATTAAAAAGAACCCGTGAACTTACTCGAGTTCAGCCATCAGTTTAACCAGATGCTCAACTGCTTTTTGCTCATCTTCGCCTTCAGCGGAGATGGTCACAACGGTACCCTGAGTCAGGCCCAGAGTTTGCAGTTTGAACAGGCTTTTTGCGCTGGCGCTTTTGCCGTTGGAGGTTACAGTGATCTCAGAAGTGAAGCCTTTCGCTTCTTTAACAAACTGAGCAGCAGGGCGGGTGTGCAGACCGTTCGGAGCGGTAATGGTAACTTCTTGCTGGAACATTATATTTCCCCAACTTATAGGTTTAGTGTTGTGGACCTAAAGTCTAGCCTAACGACCAAACTTTAGCCTGTATTGTTAGCGCCGGCGTTACGTGTGTGGCTAAGGCGTCAGCAGCGAAACCGCTGAGAGGACCTTAAGTCCGTTGACGTCTAGCACTTCATTAAACATTATGCCGCGAAAGGAAGACTTGAACCAAATCATAAAATCGATTCAGCCTGCGGAAATCCAAATCTGAATAATTTCGCGCTTCAAAATAAATGTGCTGGTTAAATACCAGACCCTACGAGGTGAATCAATGCCAGGAGGGGTAAAACTTTGACGTATGCCACAAAAAAGCACCCGAAAAGGTGCTTTTTTACACGGTTTTTACAAACTGGCACTACTGTTGCAATTCTTTCTCGGTGAAGAGATCTGCGAACAGCGCCGTGCTTAAATAACGCTCACCGGAAGACGGTAGGATAACCACAATATTCTTATTGGTAAAGGCTTCATCTTCCTGCAGCTTTAACGCCGCGGCGACAGCCGCGCCGGAAGAGATACCGGCCAGAATGCCTTCTTCTTCCATCAGGCGACGGGCGGTGGAGATAGCCTCTTCATTGGTAATAGCGACCACTTTATCGACCAGTTTCAGGTCGAGGTTGCCCGGGATAAAGCCGGCGCCGATGCCCTGAATTTTGTGCGGGCCAGGTTTCAGCTCTTCGCCAGCCAGCGCCTGAGTGATAACCGGCGAGTCGGTCGGCTCAACGGCGACGGTAACCAGATCTTTTTTGCCTTTCGTGCCTTTAATATAACGAGAAACACCGGTCAGAGTACCGCCGGTACCGACGCCGGAAATAAAGACGTCAACCTGGCCATCGGTGTCTTCCCAGATTTCCGGGCCGGTGGTTTTTTCGTGAATTTCCGGGTTCGCCGGGTTACTGAACTGCTGCAGCAGCAGATACTTTTCCGGGTCGCTGGCGACAATCTCTTCCGCCTTCTGGATGGCGCCTTTCATGCCTTTCGCGCCTTCGGTCAGCACCAGGTTAGCGCCCAGCGCTTTCAGCAGCTTGCGGCGTTCCACGCTCATGGTTTCCGGCATGGTCAGCGTCAGTTTGTAGCCGCGAGCGGCGGCGACGTAGGCAAGGGCAATACCGGTGTTGCCGCTGGTTGGTTCAACCAGTTCCACACCCGGTTTCAGTACGCCGCGCTTTTCAGCATCCCAAATCATATTGGCGCCGATACGGCATTTAACGCTAAAGCTCGGGTTACGAGATTCTACCTTGGCCAGGATTCGGCCATTACCGATGCGGTTCAGTCGTACCAGCGGCGTATGACCGATTGTCAGGGAGTTGTCTTCAAAAATCTTACTCATGGCCCGTCCTTAACTGTATGAAATTTGGGGGTACGGCTTCAGCATACCCGCTTAAACAATATCCGGAAGTAAGGATTTAGCATATCTATATGCTGAAGGGAAATAATGATGAGCAAGAAGGAATAAGACGGAAATAAGGGGCGGCGTGAACCGCCCCGAAAGAGACAGCTAAGCGCGCTATTTCCACATCGCGTGCTTATCGCGGTAGCAATCCACCCACATCGCCGTCGCGCCGCAGATAGCGACTGGCAAAATCACCAGGTTGAGAACCGGGATCATGGTGAACAGGCTGGTCAGCGCGCCAAACTGCATGTTAATGACCTTCCGCGAGCGCAGCGCCTCGCGCATGGTTTTAAACGGCACTTTATGGTTATCGAACGGATAGTCGCAGTACTGAATGGCCAGCATCCAGGCGCTAAACAGGAACCACAGTACCGGCGCGACGGTTTGACCAATGCCGGGGATAAAGTACAGCAGCAACAGAACGATGGCGCGCGGCAGGTACCAGGCAAACTTTTGCCATTCGCGTTTCATAATGCGCGGGACATCTTTCATAATGCCGAATACGCCAACGTCCGGCGGCGTCGCGCCGGTCAGCCGCGCTTCGAGCTGTTCCGCCAGCAGGCCGCTAAACGGCGCGGCAATCCAGTTGGCGATGGTCGAAAAGAAGTAACCAAATACCAACAAAATAGAGATAACCGCCACCGGCCACAGCAGGTAGTTTAACCACTGAAGCCATTCAGGCACATAGCTCATTAATGAAGGGATCCAGCTATCGAGACGGGTAAACAGCCACCAGAACGCGCCGCCCATCAGAATCACGTTAACTAATAAAGGCAGGAACACGAAACGTCGGATCCCTGGCAGCCTGATGAGTTTCCAGCCTTGTGAAAAATAGTAGACGCCGCTACGTGGGGTAGTTGCGGATGATGAAACCATAGTCAGGCGATGCTCCTTTTTTAACATTCAGTGTGAATGCCCGCTTATTTTATCGGGTTGCCAGACAATAACCAGTTAGGAAATGTTCGAAAAAACAGCAAAAAGCACGATTTAGTTCATCTTTATGGGGTGAAAGGGGCAGACGCACTTGCACTTGATGTAATCGGCAAATACTCTTAGTGAGTAAATGTTTGCCGTGGTGGCAAGGTGTTAGAACAACAGAGAATATAATGATGCAGGATTTGCGTCTGATATTAATCATTGTTGGCGCGATCGCCATAATCGCTTTACTGGTACATGGTTTCTGGACCAGCCGTAAAGAGCGTTCCTCGATGTTCCGCGATCGCCCACTGAAACGTATGAAGTCTCGCGACGATGAAACATCGGAAGGCGATGACTTTGATGACGATGTTGAAGGCGTAGGTGAAGTTCGCGTTCACCGGGTTAATCACGCCCCGAATGGCGCATATGGGGAGCAAGAAGCACCTCGTCAGGCGCCGCAACACCAGTATCAGCCTCCGTACGAGCGTCAGGTGCAGCAGCCTGTGCGTCAGGACGAGCCGGTTCATCAGGCGCCGCCGCACGCGCCGCGCCCGCAGCAGCCTGTTGCTCCGCAGCCGCAGGCCCAGCCGCCGCATCATGTTGCCCCTGCTCAGCCGGTACATCCAGCGCAGCCGGTTCATCAGCCGCAGCCGGTACCGCCGCAATATCAGCAGCCGGTGCAGCCTGCGCCGCAGCAGCCTGTAGCGCAACAGCCGGCGCCAGTCCAACAACCTGTTGCTCAACAACCTGCGCCGGTTCAACAGCCAGCCGCGCCGCAGCCGCAACAGGCGCCTGTTGCGCCAGCCGCTGAACCTCAGCAGCCCGCCGCCGCGCCGCAGCCAAAAGAGCGCAAAGAGACGGTCATCGTGATGAACGTCGCCGCGCATCACGGTTCGCAGCTTAATGGTGAATTGCTGATCAACAGCATCCAGCAGGCCGGCTTTAAGTTTGGCGATATGAATATTTTCCATCGTCATTTAAGCCCGGACGGTAGCGGACAGGTATTGTTCAGCCTGGCGAACATGGTTAAACCTGGCACCTTTAATCCGGATGCGATGGTGGATATGACCACGCCGGGCGTGACTATCTTTATGCAGGTGCCGTCGTTTGGCGACGAGCTGCAAAACTTTAAACTGATGCTGCAGTCGGCGCAGTACATCGCCGATGAAGTTGGCGGCGTGGTGCTTGACGACCAGCGTCGGATGATGACGCCGCAGAAACTGCGTGAGTACCAGGATCGTATTCGCGAAGTAAAAGAGGCTAACGCCTGATTTCTACGCGCTAGCGTGTCGTCTGCTTAATCTGAACCCCCGCCCGTCGGGGGTTTTTTATCATTGATGGTGCGATATGGAACCAATCGAACAAAAACTGACTGAACTGCGAACCACCCTTCGCCATCATGAATATCTGTATCATGTTATGGACACCCCGGAGATTCCCGATGCGGAATATGACCGGCTGATGCGCGAACTGCGCGAACTCGAAGCGCAACATCCTGAACTGATTACCCCTGACTCGCCAACCCAGCGCGTTGGCGCGGCGCCATTGGCCTCTTTTAGCCAGATTCGCCATGAAGTGCCAATGCTATCGCTGGATAACGTCTTTGATGAAGAGAGTTTCCTCGCCTTTAACAAACGCGTGCAGGACCGTTTAAGCGATACGGCGGATCTGACCTGGTGCTGCGAGCTCAAGCTCGATGGCCTGGCGGTCAGCATCCTCTATGAAAACGGCGTGCTGATGCAGGCGGCGACCCGTGGCGATGGCACCACCGGCGAGGATATTACCTCCAACGTGCGCACCATTCGCGCTATTCCGTTGAAGCTACGCGGCGACAATATCCCGGCGCGTCTGGAAGTGCGCGGAGAAGTGTTCCTGCCGCAGGCTGGATTTGAAAAAATTAATGAAGAAGCCCGCCGCACCGGCGGTAAAGTGTTTGCTAACCCGCGCAATGCCGCTGCGGGCTCGTTGCGCCAGTTGGACCCGCGTATTACCGCGAAGCGACCGCTTACTTTCTTCTGCTACGGCGTTGGCGTGCTGGAAGGCGGCGAACTGCCGGCCAGCCACTCTGCGCGTCTGCAGCAGTTTAAACAGTGGGGGCTACCGGTGAGCGACCGCGTGAAGCTGTGTCATTCTCCAGAGGAAGTGCTCACTTACTATCGCCAGGTTGAAGAAGATCGTCCGAAACTTGGTTTTGATATTGACGGCGTGGTAATTAAAGTCGATTCGCTGGCGCTGCAGGAGCAGCTTGGTTTCGTCGCCCGCGCCCCGCGCTGGGCGGTAGCCTTTAAATTCCCGGCCCAGGAGCAGATGACTTTTGTCAACGATGTGGAATTCCAGGTTGGCCGTACCGGGGCGATTACGCCGGTAGCGCGCCTTGAACCGGTGCACGTGGCCGGGGTTCTGGTCAGTAACGCCACCCTGCATAACGCCGACGAAATCGAACGTTTAGGTCTGCGTATTGGCGACAAAGTGGTGATTCGCCGCGCGGGGGACGTGATCCCGCAGGTCGTCAACGTAGTGCTTTCTGAACGCCCGGAACATACGCGTGAAATCATCTTCCCAACCCATTGCCCGGTATGTCATTCCGATGTTGAACGCGTGGAAGGGGAAGCGGTGGCGCGCTGTACCGGCGGGCTTATCTGCGGCGCACAGCGTAAAGAAGCGCTGAAGCACTTCGTCTCCCGACGGGCGCTGGATGTCGACGGTATGGGCGATAAAATCATCGATCAGTTGGTTGAGAAAGAGTACGTCCATACGCCAGCCGATCTGTTCCGTCTCAGCGCGGGCAAACTAACCGGGCTGGATCGCATGGGGCCTAAATCGGCGCAAAACGTGGTCAACGCGCTGGAGAAAGCGAAAGAGACGACTTTCGCCCGCTTCCTGTATGCGTTAGGTATTCGCGAAGTCGGTGAGGCGACCGCCGCGGGACTGGCGGCGCATTTTGGCACAATTGAAGCGCTGGAACAGGCTTCAATTGAGGAACTGCAGAAGGTGCCTGACGTCGGGATTGTCGTCGCCACGCATACTTTTAACTTCTTCGCCGAAGAGAGCAACCGCGAGGTCATCGCGCAACTGCGCGCTGAAGGCGTCCGCTGGCCGGCGCCGGTGGTGGTGAAGGCGGAAGAAATTGACAGTCCGTTTGCTGGTAAAACCGTGGTATTAACCGGTAGCCTGAGCCAGCTGTCGCGCGATGAAGCCAAAGCGCGGCTGGTCGCGATGGGGGCGAAAGTCGCCGGCAGCGTGTCGAAGAAAACCGATCTGGTGATTGCCGGCGAAGCGGCGGGCTCTAAGCTTGCGAAGGCGCAGGAGTTAGGCATTGAGGTTATCGACGAAGCCGAAATGATGCGCCTGCTGGGAGAATAACGTGGATAAAGCGCAGCTCATCGAGATTGCTAATACCGAGATGCCATTTGGCAAATATAAGGGGCGCCGTTTGATCGACGTCCCGGAAGAGTATTTGCTGTGGTTTGCCCGTAAGGATCAATTCCCTGCCGGGCATCTCGGCGAGCTGATGGCGTTGACCTTATTAATCAAGACCGAGGGGCTGACGCAACTGGTGCAGCCCCTGAAGCAACCGCGTTAACCTGCCGTAGCGCGGGATTTCTCCTGCGCCTGTTGGGCGTCTGTTTGCGCTTTATAGCGACGAGCCAGCACGGCGCAGACCATCAGTTGGATCTGATGGAAGATCATTAGCGGCAGCACCATTATCCCCAGAATCGATGCCGGGAACAGGATATTCGCCATCGGTATCCCGTTCGCCAGGCTCTTTTTCGAGCCGCAGAAGACGATGGTAATTTCATCCGGCTTGCTAAAGCCGCAGCGGCGGGCGACAAAAACGTTGATCGCGATGACAATAGCCAACAGCACCAGGCTGACAACGACGATAAACAGCAGCGATCCCACGCCCACTTTGTGCCAGATTCCATTGACGACGGCTTCGCTGAAGGCTGAGTAGACCACCAGCAAGATCGAGGTCTGATCGGTTTTGCCAATCCATTTTTTATGTTTCGCCACCCAGCTACCGATCCACGGGCGCGACAAGTGTCCAAGAACAAACGGCAGCAGCAGTTGCAGCATAATCTTACCGACCTGTTCCAGATCGCCGCCAGCGCCATGCAAATGCATTAGCAGCCCTACCAGCAATGGCGAAACAAAAATACCGAGCAGACTTGATGCTGAAGCGGAACAGACCGCCGCGGCGACGTTACCGCCGGCGAGCGAAGTAAAGGCAATTGCTGACTGTACGGTCGCCGGCAATATGCAAAGGTAAATAAAACCGCTATAGAGCATCGGGTCGACCTTAATCGGCGCCCACCACGCAAACAGAACCCCCAGAACCGGAAAAACAATAAAGGTGCTGCACATCACCCACAGGTGTAAACGCCAGTGGCTGCCACCGGCGATAATGGCTTCACGCGACAGCTTGGCGCCGTGCATAAAGAATAACAGCGCGATGGCGGCGGTGGTGAGATGCTCGACGAAAGGGACGAATTCGCCGCGCGCCGGGAAGAACGAGGCCAGCAGAACCACGGTGATCAATGTCAGTGTAAATGGATCAAGAATGCGGAAAAGTTTCATAAACGCTCCTGAAATTCGATGCCGCTATTGTGCTTTCTTTGTTTTGAGAAATAAAATTGATTTATTGCATCTATTCATGAATAAAACAGATGAATTATTCGTTACGTCAGTTAAAGGTCTTTGTCACCGTCGCCAGGGCGCGCAGTTTTAGCCGTGCCGGGGAAATTATTGGTCTTAGCCAGTCGGCAGTGAGCCATAGCGTTAAGGAACTGGAGCACCAGACCGGCGTACGTTTGCTAGACAGAACGACGCGTGAAGTGATGCTCACCGAAGCAGGCCATCAGCTGGCGGGCAAGCTTGAGCGTTTGCTTGATGAACTCCATGTGACCCTGCGCGAAGCGGGGCGGGTAGGGCAGCAGCTGACGGGGACCGTGCGCGTCGCCGCCAGCCAGACCATCTCGGCGCATCTGATCCCGCAATGCATCGCTCATAGCAATCGCCGCTATCCGGATATTGATTTCGTACTGCATGACAGGCCGCAGCAGTGGGTGCTGGAAAGTATCCGTCAGGGAGAGGTTGATTTTGGTATCGTTATCGATCCGGGGACGGCGGCAGACTTGCAGTGCGAGTCCGTATTGGCGGAACCTTTTCTGTTGTTATGTCGTGAGGATCACCGCTTTTCCCGGCAGTCATCGGTCAACTGGCAGGAGTTGCAAGGGGAGAGGCTGGTATTGCAGGACTATGCTTCCGGCAGTCGGCCGCTGATTGATGCCGCGCTGGCGCGTTTCGCTATCAAAGCCGATATCGTGCAGGAGATTGGTCATCCGGCGACGCTGTTCCCGATGGTGGAATCGGGGATTGGTATTAGCGTACTGCCGGCGCTGGCTTTACCCTTGCCGCAGGGCAGCCGTTTGCAGATAAAAAGATTAACCCCGGTTGTGGAACGCCAATTGATGCTGGCGCAGCGAAAAAACCGTTCGCTGTCGACCGCGGCGCAGGCGCTGTGGGAAATCGTGCGAGAAGAGGGCGCAAACCTGACATCAGCCAGAATTGAGGACCCGCTGTATCAGCGCTGAAGTTTTTTGCCTGAGCGCTGAGTTCTGCGCATAGTAAAAAGGCGCCTTTAGGGCGCCTTTTTACATTGGTGGGTCGTGCAGGATGACTCGGCTTCGCCTCGCCCTACGGGCCGTCGCCGCAAGCGGCGCCGTTGTCTCACTGCGTTCGACCCGAACCTGCTGCAGGTTCGAATCTTAAAGTTCTGCGCATAGCAAAAAGGCGCCTTTAGGGCGCCTTTTTACATTGGTGGGTCGTGCAGGATTCGAACCTGCGACCAATTGATTAAAAGTCAACTGCTCTACCAACTGAGCTAACGACCCGAAGTGGTGGGTGATGACGGGATCGAACCGCCGACCCCCTCCTTGTAAGGGAGGTGCTCTCCCAGCTGAGCTAATCACCCACTTCGGTACTTCACATTTTGACAGAAAATCCAGCTGGCGAGAAAGTGGTGGGTGATGACGGGATCGAACCGCCGACCCCCTCCTTGTAAGGGAGGTGCTCTCCCAGCTGAGCTAATCACCCACTTCTCAATTTTCTG
>NZ_JAQIRK010000013.1:0-117489 GCF_050600805.1 Klebsiella sp. 141240
TGATAGGTCGGGTGTGTAAGCGTAGCGATACGTTGAGCTAACCGATACTAATGAACCGTGAGGCTTAACCTTACAACGCCGAAGATGTTTTGGCGATTTGAGATGATTTTCAGCCTGATACAGATTAATCAGTGCGTCGTTATGACGGGCTGGTAAACAGAATTTGCCTGGCGGCGATAGCGCGGTGGTCCCACCTGACCCCATGCCGAACTCAGAAGTGAAACGCCGTAGCGCCGATGGTAGTGTGGGGTCTCCCCATGTGAGAGTAGGGAACTGCCAGGCATCAAATAAAACGAAAGGCTCAGTCGGAAGACTGGGCCTTTTGTTTTTGTGTTTTGCGGCCAGACGCGCCGCCATCTCCCCGGTGGCGCTGCGCTTACCGGGGCTACAGACCGCGTAGCAACCAGTAGCCCGGGAAAGGCGCCTCGCGCCGCCCCCGGGGAAAGCGACCATATCAATACTTCCCCGGCCTGCACTGCCTGCGTGAGATCCAACCTTTTAAATCCTCCTTGAAACTTTCTCACCTTCCACTTGCAGACTCGACATTTTGCTTATTCCTGGTTATTGTCAGCTATCTGGATGTCTAAACGTTTATACGTATGTAATGGGGTGATACAGCTATGCCAATTCGGGTGCAGGACGAGCTACCGGCCGTCAATTTCTTGCGCGATGAAAACGTCTTCGTGATGACGACATCGCGTGCCACCACTCAGGAAATCCGCCCGCTGAAGGTGTTAATTCTCAATCTAATGCCAAAGAAGATCGAGACGGAGAATCAGTTCCTGCGGCTGCTGTCGAACTCGCCGCTACAGGTCGATATCCAACTGCTACGCATCGATGCGCGTGAGTCGCGTAATACGCCGACGGAGCATCTGAATAACTTTTACTGCAACTTTGACGACATTCGCGAGCAGAACTTCGATGGTCTTATTGTTACCGGCGCGCCGTTGGGGCTGGTTGAATTTAACGATGTCGCCTACTGGCCACAGATCAAACAGGTACTGGAGTGGGCTAAGGATCACGTCACGTCAACACTATTTGTCTGTTGGGCGGTACAGGCGGCGCTGAATATTCTTTATGGTATCCCCAAGCAAACTCGTACCGAAAAGATCTCTGGCGTTTATGAACACCATATTTTGCACCCGCATGCGCTGCTGACTCGCGGGTTTGATGACACCTTCCTTGCGCCTCATTCGCGCTATGCCGACTTCCCGGCCGGGCTGATTCGTGATTACACCGACCTCGACATTCTTGCTGAAACCGAAGATGGCGATGCCTATCTTTTCGCCAGCAAAGATAAACGTATCGCTTTTGTTACCGGTCACCCTGAATACGATCCGCATACCCTGGCAAGTGAATACTTCCGCGATCTGGAGGCTGGTTTAGCGCCACAGCTTCCGGACAACTACTTCCCGAATAACGATCCAAACAATAAACCGCGGGCGACCTGGCGCAGCCATGGCAATCTCCTATTTGCTAACTGGCTTAACTATTACGTCTACCAAATCACACCATACGATCTGCGTCATATGAATCCAACGCTGGATTAATCTACCAGCGCGTACGATCCTAAAGCGTTTCAGCATCTCGCCTCAGGCACCTTAGGGTGCCTTTTTTATTTCCGAAAATCACTTCCCCTTCTATTTAAACTTTAATTTCTTTGTTATCAAAGTGTTGAATTGATTTTAAATTAAAAATGGAAATTGTTTTTGATTTTGAAAAATTCTTGAGTAGTCTTAATTGTGCTGAGCGAAAAGCAGACAACGATCTTTCGCTCGCGCTACCAGGATCAACCAAGAGGAGCTGCACAATGACGCACCAGGCGACAATGACCGATGAACTGGCCTTCAGCCAGCCTTATGGCGAGCAGGAGAAGCAAATTCTGACTGCGGAAGCGGTGGAGTTCCTGACGGAACTGGTGAGCCGTTTTATGCCTGAGCGTAATCAGCTGTTGGCGGCACGCGTCCTGCAACAGCAGGCCATTGATGGTGGTAATCTTCCTGATTTTATTTCGGAAACGGCTTCCATTCGTAATGGTGACTGGAAGATACGCGGTATTCCGGCCGATTTGCAGGACCGCCGCGTAGAAATCACCGGTCCGGTTGAACGCAAGATGGTAATTAACGCCCTGAATGCTAACGTTAAAGTCTTTATGGCTGATTTCGAAGACTCGCTGGCGCCGGATTGGCACAAAGTGATTGATGGCCAAATCAATCTGCGCGATGCGGTCAATGGCACCATCAGCTACACCAACGAAGCGGGGAAAATTTATCAGTTGCAGCCCGATCCCGCGGTACTGGTCTGCCGCGTTCGCGGCCTGCATCTGCCGGAGAAGCACGTTACCTGGCGTGGTGAGGCGATTCCCGGCAGTTTGTTCGATTTTGCGCTCTATTTCTTCCACAACTACCAGGCGCTACTGGCGAAAGGGAGCGGCCCCTATTTCTATCTGCCGAAAACCCAGTCCTGGCAAGAGGCGGCATGGTGGAGCAAAGTCTTCAGTTTCACCGAGGATCGTTTTGAGCTGCCGCGGGGCACCATTAAGGCCACGTTGCTGATTGAGACGCTGCCGGCAGTATTCCAGATGGATGAAATCCTGCATGCGCTGCGCGACCATATTGTTGGCCTGAACTGCGGGCGCTGGGACTATATCTTCAGTTATATCAAGACGCTGAAAAATCACCCCGACCGTGTCCTGCCGGATCGCCAGGTGGTGACGATGGATAAACCTTTCCTGAGCGCCTATTCACGCCTGCTGATTAAGACTTGCCATAAGCGCGGCGCCTTCGCGATGGGCGGTATGGCGGCGTTTATCCCGAGCAAAGATGCCGAACGCAATCGTCAGGTGCTAAATAAAGTCACCGCCGATAAAGAGCTGGAGGCCAACAATGGCCACGATGGCACCTGGATTGCGCATCCGGGCCTTGCGGATACGGCGATGAACGTCTTTAACCGCGTACTGGGTGAACATCCTAACCAGCTGTTTGTTACCCGCAATGACGACGCGCCGATTACAGCCGAGCAGCTGCTGGCTCCCTGCGAGGGCGAGCGTACTGAAGCCGGCATGCGCGCCAATATCCGCGTAGCGGTGCAGTACATTGAGGCCTGGATCTCCGGCAACGGTTGCGTACCGATTTACGGCCTGATGGAAGATGCGGCGACGGCTGAGATTTCGCGTACCTCTATCTGGCAGTGGATCCATCACCAGAAAACCCTGAATGACGGCACACCGGTTACCAAGGCGCTGTTCCGCCAGTGGCTGGCTGAAGAGCTGATGGTGATTCAGGAAGAGTTGGGGGAACACCGCTTCAGCCACGGTCGCTTTGACGATGCGGCGCGGCTGATGGAGCAAATCACCACTTCCGACGAACTGATCGACTTCCTGACTCTGCCAGGTTACCGCCTGTTGGCGTAATTCACCCCATCACAATATGGAGCATCTGCACATGAAAACCCGTACCCAACAAATCGAAGAATTAAATAAAGAGTGGACGAACCCGCGCTGGGAAGGCATTACCCGCCCATACAGCGCGGAAGAGGTGGTGAAGTTACGCGGCTCGGTGAACCCGGAATGCACGCTGGCGCAGCTTGGCGCGGCGAAAATGTGGCGTCTGCTGCATGGTGAAGCGAAAAAGGGTTATATCAACAGCCTTGGCGCGTTAACCGGCGGTCAGGCGCTGCAGCAGGCGAAGGCGGGCATTGAAGCCATCTACTTGTCTGGCTGGCAGGTCGCCGCCGACGCCAACCTGGCCTCCAGTATGTACCCGGATCAATCGTTGTACCCGGCTAACTCGGTGCCGTCGGTGGTTGATCGGATCAATAACACCTTCCGTCGCGCCGATCAGATCCAGTGGGCGGCGGGGATTGAGCCGCACGATCCGCGTTTTATCGACTATTTCCTGCCGATCGTCGCCGATGCGGAAGCCGGTTTTGGCGGCGTGCTGAACGCCTTTGAGCTGATGAAATCGATGATTGCGGCCGGTGCAGCGGCCGTGCATTTCGAAGATCAGCTGGCGTCGGTGAAGAAGTGCGGACATATGGGCGGCAAGGTGCTGGTGCCGACACAAGAGGCGATTCAGAAGCTGGTCGCCGCGCGCCTGGCGGCGGATGTGATGGGCGTGCCGACGCTGCTTATCGCCCGTACCGACGCCGATGCCGCTGACCTGATTACCTCGGATTGCGATCCTTACGATCGCGAGTTTATCTCCGGCGATCGCACCAGCGAAGGTTTTTATCGCACCCATGCCGGAATCGAACAGGCAATCAGCCGCGGCCTGGCCTACGCCCCTTACGCTGACCTGGTATGGTGTGAAACCTCCAAACCGGACATTGAACAGGCACGCCGTTTTGCCGAGGCGATCCACGCCCGCTTCCCGGGCAAGCTGCTGGCCTATAACTGCTCGCCATCTTTTAACTGGAAGAAAAATCTCGACGATAAAACCATCGCCAGCTTCCAGCAGCAGCTGTCGGATATGGGCTATAAATTCCAGTTCATTACCCTGGCGGGTATCCACAGCATGTGGTTCAACATGTTCGACCTGGCTCACGCCTACGCGCAGGGCGAAGGCATGCGTCACTATGTCGAAAAGGTTCAGCAGCCGGAGTTTGCCGCCGGGCCGGAAGGCTACACCTTCGTCTCGCATCAGCAGGAAGTGGGCACCGGGTACTTCGACAAAGTGACCACCATTATCCAGGGGGGGACCTCGTCGGTAACGGCGCTGACCGGCTCGACCGAAGAATCACAGTTTTAAGCAATGCCCGGTGGCGCTGCGCTTACCGGGCCTACAAAAGTGTAGGCCGGATAAGCTAACGCGCCATCCGGCATGATGTTGTGCCGGATGGGGGAAAGCGATGACGCGTGGCCTGGAACTACTGATTGCCCAAACCATTTTACAGGGATTCGACGCCCAGTACGGGCGTTTTCTGGAAGTCACTTCCGGCGCACAGCAGCGCTTCGAACAAGCGGACTGGCACGCCGTGCAGCAGGCGATGAAGCAGCGTATCCACCTCTACGATCACCACGTGGGTCTGGTGGTAGAACAGCTGCGCTGCATTACCGAAGGGAAAAGTACCGACGTCGATTTTCTTCTGCGGGTGAAACAGCAGTACACCCAACTGTTGCCGGATTACCCTCGCTTTGAAATTGCGGAGAGCTTTTTCAACTCGGTCTACTGCCGACTGTTTGACCACCGCTCGCTGACCCCCGAGCGGCTCTTTATTTTTAGCTCCCAGCCGGAACGTCGTTTTCGCACGATTTCGCGACCGCTGGCGAAGGACTTTTATCCCGAACGCGGCTGGGAATACCTGATGCATAACCTGCTTGCCGATTTGCCGCTGCGCCTGCCGTGGCAAAACAAAGGGCGTGATATCGGTTATATCGTCAGTCATTTACGTGAAGCTCTCGGTGGAGAACTGTTGTCGCAGTCGCATCTGCAGGTGGCGAATGAGCTGTTTTATCGTAATAAAGCCGCCTGGCTGGTAGGTAAACTGGTTACGCCGATGGCGACGCTGCCGTTCCTGCTGCCGATACATCGTAGCGATGACGGAGAGCTATTTGTTGATACCTGCCTGACGACCCACGCCGAGGCGAGTATCGTCTTTGGTTTCGCCCGCTCCTATTTCATGGTCTACGCGCCGCTGCCCGCGGCGCTGGTTGAATGGCTGCGCGAGATTCTGCCGGGAAAAACTACCGCCGAGCTGTATATGGCGATTGGCTGTCAGAAGCATGCTAAAACGGAAAGTTATCGCGAGTACCTGCACTATGTTACCCGCAGCGATGAGCAGTTTATCGAAGCGCCGGGCATCCGTGGGATGGTGATGTTGGTCTTTACCCTGCCGGGATTCGACCGGGTATTTAAGGTGATTAAAGACCGCTTTTCGCCGCAAAAAGAGATGACCGCCGCCCACGTTCGTGCCTGCTATCAGCTGGTCAAAGAACACGACCGCGTCGGGCGAATGGCGGATACTCAGGAATTTGAAAACTTTGTGCTCGATAAGCGACAAATTGCGCCCGAGCTGATGGCGCTGTTGCAGGCGGAAGCGGGGAATAAGTTGACCGACCTCGGCGATCGCATTGCCATCAGTCATCTTTATATTGAACGACGGATGGTGCCGCTCAATATCTGGCTGGAGCAGGTGGAAGGCCAGGCGCTGCGCGACGCGGTAGAAGAGTACGGTAATGCCATTCGCCAACTGGCGGCCGCCAATATCTTCCCCGGCGACATGCTGTTCAAAAACTTCGGCGTCACGCGCCACGGACGGGTGGTATTCTACGATTACGATGAAATTTGCTATATGACCGAGGTGAATTTCCGCGACATTCCGCCGCCGCGCTATCCGGAAGATGAGCTGGCCAGTGAACCCTGGTATAGCGTGTCCCCAGGCGATGTCTTCCCGGAAGAGTTTCGCCACTGGCTGTGCGCCGATCCGCGAATCGGGCCGCTACTGGAGGAGATGCACGCGGATTTGCTGCGTGCCGATTACTGGCGCGAATTACAGACGCGAATTAAAAACGGGCACGTGGAAGATGTTTACGCTTATCGGCGTAAGCAGCGTTTTAGCGTGCGCTATGGCGCCGACAGTAGGCCGGATAAGGCGTTTACGCCGCCATCCGGCAAGGTGCGCCGATCTGCCTGATGGCGCTACGCTTATCAGGCCTACTTAAAATGCCCCTCTGGGGCATTTTTATTATTTAACCCCGCCGTATGCCAACGTGACTTCCTTGGCGGCCTTAATGACAAGCGCGCCAAGCTCGGTCACCCGATCATCGGTCATGCGTGAAATCGGCCCGGAGATGGAGATTGCGGCGAACGGCTCGCGGTGTTCGTCGTAAATGCAGGAAGCGATACAGCGCAGCCCCAGCGCATGTTCTTCATCATCAAATGAATAGCCGCGTTTACGCGTCTGGGCCAAATCCTCTTTTAAATGTACCGGAGAAACCAGGGTGGCGTGGGTGTAAGCATGCAGCCCTTTCCGATGTAGCAGCGTGGTGACCTCTTCTTCGCTCAACTGCGACAGAAACGCTTTTCCGGCGCCTGACGCGTGCATCGGCAATTTGCCGCCAATCGGCGCCGACATGCGCATCAGCTGCGTACATTGCACCTGGTCGATGATAATCGCCTGATGATCGCTTTTATCCAGTACCGCCAGGTTGACCGTTTCGCCGGAATCTTCCATCAGCTGGCGCAGAATAGGATGGACGATGGCCAGCAGATTGCGGCTTTGCAGGAAGCTGCTGCCGACGACAAACGCATGCGCGCCAATCGCCCAGTGCCCCAGCTCGCCGACCTGGCGCACAAAACCGAGCTGCTGCATGGTGGTAAGCAGACGATGGGTGGTGGAGTTAGGTAGCCCCGCCTGCTGCGCCAGTTCGGTGAGCGCGACGCTGCTATGCGATTCAGAAATCCATTCAAGCAGTTTCAGACCGCGGGTAAGCGACTGCACTTGCCCGCCAGCCTGAGCTGCAGGGGCGGCAGCGGCGGGTTTTCTGCCGCGTTTGGCGGGAACCGGGGTAGCCATGATGAACTCCTTTTTTCTGTATCGTGGAAATGATTTTCGTTTTATTTGGCGATAATGCAATCACAACCAGACTGATCGGAGGAGTGAAGTTGAACTTGTCTCATGTTGCTGCAGGTTTCCTTTTCCGGCAGGTTGGTTTATGCCAGTATGGTTTGTTGGCTTTTTGGTCTGAGTTGAGCGCTGTCGGGAGTCTGTGTGAGTAACAAAGTAGAACAATTACATCAGCAGTTAAGAGAACGCATTCTGGTTCTGGACGGGGGCATGGGCACCATGATCCAGGGCTATCGTCTGAGTGAGCAGGATTTCCGCGGCGAACGCTTTGCCGATTGGCCGTGCGACCTGAAAGGCAATAACGACCTGCTGGTGCTCAGCAAGCCTGAGGTCATCCGCGAGATCCACGACGCCTATTTCGCCGCCGGCGCGGACATTATCGAGACCAACACCTTCAACTCGACAACCATCGCGATGGCGGATTACCAGATGGAATCCCTGTCGGCAGAAATCAACTTTGCCGCCGCGAAGTTGGCTCGCGCCAGCGCCGATGCATGGACCGCGCGTACGCCGGAAAAACCGCGCTATGTGGCGGGGGTGCTCGGGCCGACCAACCGCACCGCTTCTATTTCTCCGGACGTCAACGATCCGGCATTTCGGAATATTACGTTCGATCAGCTGGTGGCCGCCTATCGTGAATCCACCAAAGCACTGGTGGAAGGCGGCTCGGATCTCATTCTGATTGAAACGGTCTTTGACACCCTGAACGCCAAAGCGGCGATTTTCGCGGTCAAAGAAGAATTTGAGGCGCTTGGCGTCGAGCTGCCGATTATGATTTCCGGCACTATCACCGATGCCTCCGGACGTACACTGTCCGGGCAGACGACCGAAGCGTTCTATAATTCGCTGCGCCACGCCGATGCCCTGACCTTCGGCCTGAACTGCGCGCTGGGGCCAGATGAGCTGCGCCAGTACGTGCAGGAGCTTTCGCGGATCGCCGAATGCTACGTTACCGCGCACCCGAACGCCGGCCTGCCGAACGCCTTCGGCGAATATGATTTGGATGCCGACACCATGGCGGCGCAAATTCGCGAATGGGCGCAGGCAGGTTTCCTTAATATTGTCGGCGGCTGTTGCGGCACCACCCCGGAACATATCGCCGCCATGAGCCGGGCGGTAGAGGGCTTGCCGCCGCGCCAGCTGCCTGAACTCCCGGTTGCCTGCCGTCTGTCGGGCCTGGAGCCGCTGAACATCGGCGACGATAGTTTGTTCGTCAACGTGGGCGAGCGGACCAACGTTACCGGCTCCGCTAAATTTAAGCGCTTAATCAAAGAAGAGAAATACAGCGAAGCGCTGGACGTGGCGCGTCAGCAGGTGGAAAGCGGCGCGCAGATTATCGATATCAACATGGATGAGGGGATGCTCGATGCCGAAGCGGCGATGGTGCGTTTCCTCAACCTGATAGCGGGTGAACCGGATATTGCCCGCGTGCCGATTATGATCGACTCCTCCAAGTGGGAAGTCATCGAAAAAGGGCTCAAGTGTATTCAGGGCAAGGGCATCGTTAACTCGATCTCGATGAAAGAGGGCGTCGAACTCTTTATTCATCACGCTAAGCTGGTTCGCCGCTACGGCGCGGCAATGGTGGTCATGGCCTTTGATGAAGTGGGCCAGGCCGATACCCGCGAGCGCAAAATCGAAATTTGCCGTCGCGCCTACAAAATCCTCACCGAAGAGGTCGGCTTCCCGCCGGAAGATATTATCTTCGACCCCAACATTTTTGCCGTCGCCACCGGTATTGAAGAGCACAATAACTACGCTCAGGACTTTATCGGCGCCTGCGAAGACATTAAACGCGAGCTGCCGCATGCGCTGATTTCCGGCGGCGTCTCCAACGTGTCGTTCTCGTTCCGCGGTAACGATCCGGTACGTGAAGCGATCCACGCCGTCTTCCTCTACTACGCTATCCGCAACGGTATGGACATGGGCATCGTCAATGCTGGCCAACTGGCGATATACGACGATCTGCCGGGCGAGCTGCGCGACGCGGTTGAAGATGTGATTCTTAACCGCCGCGATGACAGCACCGAAAGATTGCTTGAGCTGGCGGAAAAATATCGCGGCAGCAAAGTGGACGACGGCGCTAACGCTCAGCAGGCGGAATGGCGCAGCTGGGACGTGAAAAAACGTCTTGAATACTCGCTGGTCAAAGGGATTACCGAATTTATCGAGCAGGATACGGAAGAGGCGCGCCAGCAGGCCGAACGGCCGATTGAGGTGATTGAAGGGCCGCTGATGGACGGCATGAACGTGGTCGGCGACCTGTTCGGCGAAGGCAAAATGTTCCTGCCGCAGGTGGTAAAATCCGCGCGGGTGATGAAACAGGCGGTGGCCTACCTCGAACCTTACATCGAAGCCAGCAAAGAACAGGGCTCCAGCAACGGTAAGATGGTGATCGCCACCGTGAAAGGCGATGTGCACGATATTGGTAAAAACATCGTCGGTGTAGTGCTGCAGTGCAACAACTACGAAATTATCGATCTCGGCGTGATGGTGCCGGCAGAGAAAATCCTGCGTACCGCGCGCGAAGAAAACGCCGATCTGATTGGCCTCTCCGGGCTTATCACGCCGTCGCTGGACGAAATGGTCAACGTGGCGAAAGAGATGGAGCGTCAGGGCTTCACCATCCCGCTGCTGATTGGCGGGGCGACGACCTCGAAAGCCCATACCGCGGTGAAAATCGAACAGAACTACAGTGGCCCGACGGTCTACGTGCAGAACGCCTCGCGTACCGTAGGGGTGGTCTCAGCCCTGCTGTCGGCAACCCAGCGCGATGATTTTGTCGCCCGTACGCGTAAAGAGTATGAAACGGTGCGTATTCAGCACGGGCGCAAAAAGCCGCGCACGCCGCCTGTGACTCTGCAGGCGGCGCGGGAAAACGATCTGGCGTTTGACTGGGAGAGCTACACGCCGCCGGTAGCCCACCGTCTGGGCGTGCAGGAGGTGGAAGCCAGCATTGAAACGTTGCGTAACTACATCGACTGGACGCCGTTCTTTATGACCTGGTCGCTGGCGGGTAAATATCCGCGTATCCTGGAAGATGAAGTGGTGGGTGAAGAGGCGCAACGCCTGTTTAAAGACGCCAACGATTTGCTGGATAAACTCAGCGCCGAAAAAACGCTCAACCCGCGCGGCGTGGTCGGGTTGTTCCCGGCCAACCGCGTTGGCGACGACGTGGAAATCTATCGTGATGAAACCCGCACCCACGTGCTGACGGTCAGCCATCACCTGCGCCAGCAAACCGAAAAAGTCGGCTTCGCGAACTACTGCCTCGCCGATTTTGTCGCACCGAAGCTGAGCGGTAAAGCGGACTATATCGGGGCTTTCGCGGTGACCGGCGGGCTGGAAGAAGACGCGCTGGCGGAAGCCTATGAAGCGCAGCACGACGACTATAACAAGATCATGGTCAAAGCCATCGCCGACCGCCTGGCGGAAGCCTTCGCCGAGTATCTGCATGAGAAGGTGCGTAAGGTTTACTGGGGCTATGCGGCCAATGAGAACCTCAGCAATGAAGAGCTGATCCGCGAAAACTACCAGGGGATCCGCCCGGCGCCCGGTTACCCGGCCTGCCCGGAACACACCGAGAAAGCGACCATCTGGGAACTGTTGGATGTGGAAGCGCATACCGGCATGAAGCTCACCGAGTCCTTCGCCATGTGGCCTGGCGCATCGGTTTCCGGCTGGTACTTCAGCCATCCTGATAGTAAGTACTTCGCCGTAGCGCAGATCCAGCGCGACCAGGTGGAAGATTACGCCCTGCGTAAAGGGATGACGGCGGCGGAAGTTGAGCGTTGGCTTGCACCTAACCTCGGCTATGATGCTGACTAACGAAATATGTTTCGTTACAACAAACAGGGCGCTCTTTGAGCGCCTTGAGGTTGATGACAATCCTCATGCAACCGTTGGACTTACCGATTGCGCCAGATAAAAAACATGGAAAATCAATTTATTGATTTTCGGCTGATAACCACAAAGAAGGAAAAACCACGCTTTTTCCTTCTTTGCCAGCAGTCAGACAGGGCGCTCTTTGAGCGCCTTGTCTCTTTATTGAAGTTAACCCCTTATACTGAAGGGAGGTTTAAACCTCAGGAACACTTATAACGATAAGGAGAAGCTGATTCTGTGTTAACGCTGCTACACCTACTTTCCGCCGTAGCCCTACTGGTGTGGGGGACCCATATTGTGCGTACTGGCGTGATGCGCGTCTTTGGCGCGCGCCTGCGTACCGTGCTCAGCAGTAGCGTGGAGAAAAAACCGCTCGCCTTTTGTGCGGGGATTGGCGTCACCGCGCTGGTGCAGAGCAGTAACGCCACCACCATGCTGGTGACGTCGTTTGTGGCCCAGGATCTGGTCGCGCTGGCGCCAGCGCTGGTCATGGTGCTGGGTGCGGATGTGGGGACGGCGCTGATGGCGAGGGTACTGACCTTCGACCTCTCCTGGCTATCGCCGCTGCTGATATTTATCGGCGTTATTTTCTTCCTCGGGCGTAAACAGACCCGCGCGGGTCAGCTTGGGCGGGTCGGTATCGGTCTTGGGCTTATCCTACTGGCGCTGGAGCTCATCGTCCAGGCGGTGCATCCGATTACCCAGGCCAACGGCGTCCAGGTGATTTTCGCCTCGCTGACCGGCGATATCATGCTGGATGCGCTGATTGGCGCCGTGTTCGCCATTATCAGTTACTCCAGCCTGGCGGCCGTGCTGCTGACCGCAACGTTAACCGGCACCGGGGTGATCTCTTTCCCGGTGGCGCTATGCCTGGTCATCGGCGCTAACCTCGGCTCAGGCCTGCTGGCGATGCTCAACAACAGCGGCGCCAATGCGGCGGCGCGGCGGGTGGCGCTCGGCAGCCTGCTGTTCAAGCTGGTGGGGAGCTTGATAATTTTGCCATTTGTGCACGTACTGGCGGATGTCATGCACAAATTGCCGCTGGAAGAGTCGGAGCTGGTCATCTACTTCCACGTCTTCTACAACCTGATTCGCTGCGTGGCGATGGTGCCATTCGCCGGGCCGATGGCGAACCTGTGTAAACGCCTGATCCGCGATGAGCCGGAGCTGGATAACCATCTCAAGCCGAAGCATCTGGATCCCTCGGCGCTGGATACGCCGGCGCTGGCGTTGGCCAATGCCGCCCGTGAGACCCTGCGTATCGGCGACGCCATGGAGCAGATGCTGGAAAGCCTGCGCAAGGTGATGCACGGCGAGCCGCGCGAAGAGAAAGAGCTGCGACGGATGGCGGACGATATCAACGTTCTGTATACGGCGATTAAGCTTTATCTGGCGCGGATGCCGAAGGACGAGCTGGCGGAAGAGGAGTCTCGCCGCTGGGCGGAAATTATCGAGATGTCGCTCAACCTGGAGCAGGCGTCTGACATCGTCGAGCGAATGGGCAGCGAAATCGCCGATAAATCTCTGGCGGCGCGGCGCGCATTTTCCGTCGAGGGGTTAAAAGAGTTGGATGCGTTATACGAGCTACTGCTCAGTAACCTGCAGCTGGCAATGTCGGTCTTCTTTTCCGGCGACGTGCCGAGCGCCCGTCGGTTGCGCCGCAGTAAGCACCGTTTTCGTATTCTTAACCGCCGTTACTCGCACGCGCACGTTGACCGCCTGCATCAGCAAAACGTGCAGAGTATCGAAACCAGTACGTTGCATCTGGCGCTGTTGGGCGATATGAAGCGTCTGAACTCGCTGTTCTGCGCTGTTGCCTATAGCGTGATGGAGCAGCCGGATGAAGACGACGAGCGGGATGATTATTAGCTGAATGTACGCAGGGTAACCCGGATAAGGCGCAACGCGCCGCTATCCGGGTAATGTTCGCCAACCAGCCTAGAAACGGTGGCCCGCAGCCAGGGTTACCGCTTCTTCTCCTGCTTTGAACAACAGCGTCGGGTTCGGGCCGCCGAGCGTGGCGTGTCCGTCGCTGACCTGAATCCAGTTCCCCTCCGGCAGGCCAATCACCGTTAATTCCGGCGCCACGACCAGCAATTCGCGAATACGTTGCTCACGGGTCTCACCCTGATGCCCGGTCGGCAGCGCGTTGGTGAAGTGTGGATTAATCTGCAGCGGGAACAGCCCTAACGCGTCAAACCCCTGAGGATCGACAATCGGCATATCGTTGGTGGTGCGAATGGTCGGGCAGGCGAGGTTAGATCCCGCGCTCCAGCCGATATACAACGCCCCGCGTTTGACGACATCGACAATCGGCGCCAGCAGCCCGCGGCTGCGACACTCTTTCAGAAGCTGGAAGGTGTTTCCGCCGCCGACGATGACCATCTCGGTACTTTCAATGGCGGCGATAGGGTCGGCGACACTGTGGATACCGGTCACGCTGACGCCCATCGGCGCCATGACTGCGGCGGCTTTGGCGGTGTAATCATCCCAGCTTTGCGTCACCCCGGCGAAGGGAATAAATACCGCCGAACGGCGGCCTTTGACCTGGCCGGCAATCAGCGGCAGCGCATGTTCCATCCAGGCTTTGCCCGGCAGCGTAGAGTTACTCAGTAACAGCAGTTCCATCTTTTCATCCTGTGTAAGCATGTCATTTGGCGCAGATTCTATCATTGGCCCGGCGTCGGGGCGCTGATATGGCTCACGGTGCAGGCAAGCTGAATGTTATTATCGGGGCCGAAAAACGCAGACGCTAACTCCCCCGGAGACGACCTATGAACAATGAAATACCGCTGAAATATTATGACATCGTGGATGAGTACTCAACGGAGTGCGCAGAAGCGGTAAAAGAGTCCGAGCGCGATTGTCTGGCGCATTACTTTCAACTGCTGATTACGCGCTTAATGAATAACGAGGAGATCAGCGAGGAAGCGCAGCAGGAGATGGCCCGTGAAGCAGGCATTGCCGAACAGCGTATCGACGATATCGCCAATTTCCTCAATCAATGGGGTAATGAATAACGCCATCCCTGTTTTTTATCGCCAGTAAGGTGAGGTATATTTCGCTGTCAAAGGAGAAACTATGCTGACCGACTCATCTACTCGTTTAAACAAATACATCAGCGAAAGCGGGATTTGCTCGCGCCGCGAAGCGGACCGCTTTATTGAACAAGGCAACGTCTTTATCAACGGCAAGCGCGCCGCCATTGGCGATCAGGTGAAGCCTGGCGATGTGGTGAAAGTGAACGGTCAGCTGATTGAGCCGCGAGAAGCCGATGATTTGGTGTTGATTGCGCTGAATAAGCCGGTAGGTATTGTCAGCACCACCGAAGATGGCGAGCGCGATAATATCGTCGACTTCGTGAACCACAGTAAACGCGTGTTCCCGATTGGCCGTCTCGATAAAGACTCCCAGGGGTTAATTTTCCTGACCAACCACGGCGATCTGGTGAACAAAATCCTGCGCGCTGGCAACGACCACGAAAAAGAGTATCTGGTCACCGTTGATAAACCGGTTACCGATGAATTCATTCGGGGCATGGGAGCGGGCGTACCGATTCTCGGTACCGTGACCAAGAAATGTAAGGTCAAGAAAGAAGCGCCGTTCGTGTTCCGCATTACGCTGGTTCAGGGGTTAAACCGTCAGATCCGCCGCATGTGTGAGCATTTCGGCTATGAAGTCACGAAGCTGGAGCGGACGCGCATTATGAACGTTAGCCTGACGGGCATTCCCCTGGGTGAGTGGCGCGATTTAACCGATGATGAGCTGATCGACCTGTTCAAGCTGATTGAAAACTCCTCTTCCGAAGCGAAGCCAAAAGCTAAACCGAAGGCCAAAGCGGCGACCGCCGGGATCAAGCGCCCGGTGGTGAAGATGGAAAAAACCAACGATAAAGGCCGCCCGGCCTCGAACGGTAAACGTTTCGCTCAGCCGGGACGTAAAAAGAAAGGCCGCTAACGCCTGCCGCGGGTCGGCGTATTCGCCGACCACGAAAATGTCGCCTCTTTGTCTACTTTGTAAGCCTGCTGTTTTTTCGCCTGGCGGGCTTTCTTCGCTTCCGCTTCGCGCAGCGCCATCAGCTTATCGATATATTCCTTTTTTACGCTGTTCGTTTCCGCATTGCTCAGCGGGCGGCCGTGCGCGATACGCGCGCGGTCCAACAGCGTTTTCAATTCGCGCTGTTCGCGCTCGGTCATCTCTTTTTGTGTAATGCGGGGGAGTGCCATGGTGGTGCCCTCAATCAGACCAGAGAGTCCAGTGTACGGCAATAGGTGAATTACCGATAGCTGACCCTTGCGAGAATGCAAGGGGAGGGAAGACACGTCCGGGCATTTGCCCGGACGTATACGATTAGCGCTGGTTGCCTTTTTTGGTTGTCGGCTTACCGGACCAGTAACCCGCCAGCAGCGAGCCGGAAAGGTTATGCCATACCGAGAACAGCGCGCCGGGCAGGGCGGCCAGCGGGCCGAAGTAAATTTTCCCGAGGGCCGCGGCGAGGCCAGAGTTCTGCATACCCACTTCGATAGCCAGAGTGCGGCAGGTGGATTCATCAAAACCGAACAGGCGCCCGCCCCAGTAGCCGCCGAGCAGGCCGATGGCGTTATGCAGAATGACCGCCACGATGACTACCAGGCCAACCGAGGCGATATGCGATGCCGAACCGGCGACCACGGCGCTGATAATCGCCAGAATGCACAGCATGGAGAAGGCGGGAAGGAACGGCTCCACCGCCTTCACCACTTTTGGCAACAGGTGATGAACAATCAGACCGAGGCCGATTGGGATCACCACGATTTGCAGGATGCTTAGCAGCATACCCATCACATCGACCTGAATGTGCGCATCAACGTACAGGCGCGTCAGAAGCGGCGTGGCGACCACGCCAACTAGCGTAGAAACGGAAGAGATAGTTACCGACAGCGCGACATCGCCTTTCGCCAGATAGATCATGACGTTGGAAGCGGTTCCGCTGGCGACGCTGCCGACCAGCACCATCCCGGCGGAGAGCTCTGGCGGCATGTGGAACAGCAGCGCCAGTATCCAGGCGGCGAGCGGCATCACCAGGTAATGCAGAAAAATTCCCGCTGCGACCGGCGCCGGTCGTGACAGCACGCGCTTAAAATCGTCCAGCTTCAAATGGACGCCCATGCCGAACATAATCAGCATCAGCAGCGTGGTGACCCACGGGCCGATAGGGGTAAAAGTGGTTGGCGTGTAATAAGCCAATACGGAGAGCAGCAGCGCCCATAACGGGAACAGCCGCGTAAGCGTGGCGAGCATAGTGTATTCCTTGCGACAGTGTTTGTTGTGTTGGTGTTGTTATAAAAAAGCCGGGTTCGAGCCCGGCTATAGGTATTTTTTATCGCGCAAAAGAATATTATTCAAACAAATTATGATGCAGCTTCTGCACCACTTTCTCCGCGTCGTCGCCAGGCACCAGGAAGCACAGGTTGTGGCTGGATGCGCCGTAACAGATCATGCGGATATTGAACGGTTCCAGTACGCCAAACACCTCTTTACCGACGCCGCAGGCTTTCGATAGCTCGTTGCCGATCAGGGCGACCAGCGCCAGATTTTCTTCCACTTCGACGCGGCACAGCGAAGAGAGCTCGGTCAGCAGCGCCTGGGTGAGCAGAGTGTCGCCAGCGGAGGTTGAACCGGTGGTGTCCATGGTCAGCGCAATACTCACTTCCGAGGTGGTGATCAGATCGACGGAAATATTATGCCGCGCCAGAATACCGAACACTTCTGCAAGGAAGCCGCGGGAGTGCAGCATATGCAGGCTGTGCAGGGTCAGCAGCGTTTGACGACGACGCAGCGCCAGCGCGCGGAACAGCGGTGGATTTTCGGTTTTATGACAGACCATCGTGCCGCCGGCTTTAGGTTCTTTGCTGGAGCCGACGAATACCGGGATATCGCTACGTACGGCCGGCAGCAGGGTGGCCGGATGCAATACCTTGGCCCCGAACGTGGCCATCTCCGCGGCTTCAGCGAAAGCGATCACATCGATGCGTTTCGCCGCTGGCGCGACGCGCGGATCGGTTGTGTAGATCCCAGGGACATCGGTCCAGATATCGACACGGCTGGCGTTTAAGGCTTCGCCGAGCAGCGCGGCGGTGTAGTCGCTGCCGCCGCGGCCAAGGGTGGTGGTGCGGCCTTTGGCTTCACTGCCGATAAAGCCCTGGGTAATCACCAGGCCTTCTTCCAGCCGTGGCGTGAGTTGTTGCTGCGTCAGTTCCGCCAGCGCGGCGATATCTGGTTCGGCGCGGCCGAAACGATCGTTGGTGCGCATCACTTTACGTACGTCGAACCACTGCGCCGCAATACCACGCTCGCGTAGGATCTCAACGAACAGTAAGGTGGACATCAGTTCGCCGTGGCTCACCAGTTCATCGGTCAAGGCTTCCGAGCTGGCCAGCGAGGCGGCTTCCGCCAGGGTAGTAATGTTTTCCAGCAGACGCTCGATCTCTTCGCGAA
Source organism: Klebsiella sp. 141240 (assembly GCF_050600805.1). Classification (NCBI taxonomy): domain Bacteria; kingdom Pseudomonadati; phylum Pseudomonadota; class Gammaproteobacteria; order Enterobacterales; family Enterobacteriaceae; genus Klebsiella; species Klebsiella sp. 141240. The sequence goes on from NZ_JAQIRK010000013.1 coordinate 17,929, forward strand.
TAACGTTGGGATAACGTAAACGCTCCAGAATATTGAACTGGATTTGGCGCATTTCATCGAGCTTAGCGAAACGTTCGGTGGGTTCCAGCCCTGCCGCTAAAGCAACTAAGATATTGGTAACGCCAGCCGATGCGGATAACACCACTACGCGGGTATTCGCATCCAGCAGCGCGACGTCGACGCTACGATTCATCGCGTCGAAATCGGCCACGCTGGTGCCGCCGAACTTAGCAACAACTAAATCTGTCATAACAACCTCGTGTCAGGGGGCCTGACTTATTAAAACGATTCCTGAACAACCGCTCCTGGTTCGGGCTGGAAATAACCGGAGCGCTACAAAATGTCTTAATAAGCCAGGCCAAATTAACTCAGCCATGGCACAAGGGAAGAGCGAAAAGTAGGGTGGGCGCAGAGCGATAAACAAACTACGATGTCACCCAGAAGTGCTCCACCTTGTAGACCCGTTCGCCGATGACGCGCATCGGTTCGCGAGTATGAAACGCCCGACTGCGAACGCTTCTGGTGACAACCCAGGGGATTCAGCCCCTGTGGCCGGCGACAGACTTAACCAGATGCCTGTGCGCCTCGGCGTTGCTCCCCCTCACGTATTTTCCCCGGACTGGTTCCTCCAATACGGTTACCTGGGCAACGCACCTCTTCTGGCAATTACTGACGTCTTTCACTATGCCTGGGGAGAGACTGGTCATTATACCCCCCAACGATACTCTTCGCTGTAGCGTGAAATGCGCGAGCAATACATACCTACGGTTCCGTAGGCAGTTCAGCTATATAAAGGCTTCCGGACGGGTATGTCAACGACAGGGTTATGCGGATTTTTCATGCATCGGCGGATAACAGAAAAAAGCCTAATGATCGCTATAATATGGGAGCTCTTTACCCTATTTCTGACCCCCGTCAACGGCATAACACAAAAATCATCACAATTTTCCGCCGCTGAGGCTACAATCGACCGAAGTCACATTTTTCAAATCAGAAGAGTATTGCTAATGAAAAATATCAACCCAACGCAGACAGCTGCATGGCAGGCATTACAGAAACACTTCGATGAAATGAAAGACGTCACTATCAGCGAGCTTTTCGCCAAAGATAGCGATCGTTTCTCTAAATTCTCCGCTACTTTTGACGATCTGATGCTGGTGGACTTCTCCAAGAACCGCATCACTGAAGAGACGCTGTCTAAGCTGCAGGATCTGGCGAAAGAGACCGATCTGGCCGGCGCTATCAAGTCGATGTTCTCCGGCGAAAAAATTAACCGTACCGAAGACCGCGCGGTACTGCACGTCGCGCTGCGCAACCGCAGCAATACGCCAATTGTGGTTGACGGCAAAGATGTGATGCCGGAAGTCAACGCTGTACTGGAGAAGATGAAAGCCTTCTCCGAAGCGATTATCTCCGGTAGCTGGAAAGGCTACACCGGTAAACCGATCACCGACGTGGTGAACATCGGTATCGGCGGTTCAGACCTCGGCCCGTTCATGGTGACCGAAGCGCTGCGCCCGTATAAAAACCATCTCAACATGCACTTCGTTTCTAACGTTGACGGCACTCATATCGCCGAAGTGCTGAAAGCGGTGAATCCGGAAACCACGCTTTTCCTGGTGGCTTCTAAAACCTTCACCACTCAAGAAACCATGACCAACGCCCACAGCGCGCGTGACTGGTTCCTGGCGACCGCGGGCGACGAGAAACACGTGGCGAAACACTTCGCGGCGCTCTCCACCAACGGTAAAGCGGTTGGCGAGTTCGGCATCGATACGGCTAACATGTTTGAATTCTGGGACTGGGTTGGCGGTCGTTACTCCCTGTGGTCCGCCATCGGCCTGTCTATCATTCTGTCCGTTGGCTTCGATAACTTCGTCCAGCTGCTGTCCGGCGCCCACGCCATGGACAAACACTTCTCCACCACCCCGGCTGAGAAAAACCTGCCGGTACTGCTGGCGCTGATTGGCATCTGGTACAACAACTTCTTCGGCGCCGAAACCGAAGCGATTCTGCCGTACGATCAGTACATGCACCGCTTTGCCGCTTACTTCCAGCAGGGCAACATGGAATCCAACGGTAAGTACGTTGACCGTAACGGCAACGTTGTGGATTACCAGACTGGCCCAATCATCTGGGGCGAGCCGGGGACTAACGGCCAGCACGCGTTCTATCAGCTGATCCACCAGGGCACCAAAATGGTACCGTGCGATTTCATCGCCCCGGCTATCACCCATAACCCGCTGTCTGACCACCATCAGAAACTGCTGTCTAACTTCTTCGCCCAGACCGAAGCGCTGGCCTTTGGTAAATCTCGCGAAGTGGTTGAGCAGGAATATCGCGATCAGGGTAAAGACCCGGCTCAGCTTGAGCACGTGGTGCCGTTCAAAGTGTTCGAAGGCAACCGTCCGACCAACTCCATCCTGCTGCGTGAGATCACCCCGTTCAGCTTGGGCGCATTGATTGCGCTGTATGAGCACAAAATCTTCACCCAGGGCGCGATCCTCAACATCTTCACCTTCGATCAGTGGGGCGTTGAGCTGGGTAAACAGCTGGCTAACCGCATCCTGCCGGAACTGAAAGATGGCGCGGACGTTAGCAGCCACGACAGCTCTACCAACGGTCTGATTAACCGTTATAAAGCCTGGCGCGCATAAGCGCTGCGCAATTAAACCTTAATGCCGACCCTCGGGTCGGCATTTTTATTTATAGCCGCCGCAGCAGCCTCGCCGGGTTGCCCGCCCAAACGCCTTTCTCGGTGATGGATTTTGTCACCACGCTCCCGGCGCCGATGACCACGCCATCGCAGATACTCACCGCCAGAATGGTGGCGCCGCTGCCGATAGACACGTCATTGCCGATTTCAATGCGCCCCCAACTGTCGCGGTCGGCATTCGGTTTGCCATCGCGGAACATGTCGTTGGCGAACATCACGCCGTGGCCGATAAAACAACGTTGGCCGATGGTGACGTACTCGCAGATAAAACTGTGGGACTGGATTTTGCTGTCCGCACCGATGCGCGTGTGCCCCTGAATCTCGACGAACGGCCCGACGAAGACATTATCGCCGAGCTGGCAATCATAGAGGTTGGCGGGCTGGTATATGACCACGTTTTCGCCGCAGATGACGTTGCGAACGCCGGTATCGCGAAGCGTAAAAGGGGGAATATTTGGCTTATTCGACATGCTGCATTCCTCGTTCGGATCTCATCGTATAGTGCCTGCAAAATGAGCAATGAGGAACGGCGAAAAACGGTGGGGAAGGATAGCGGCAGGCGCGTCAGCGGTGGTAATAATCATACGGTTTATCCTTCAAACGGTTGCATAAAATAATTCAACAACACCAGCGAGCCGACGCCGCTCACCACCACCCACACCAGGCCTAAACGGAAGCTGGCGAGCGTGCAGATAATGGCGGCGATCACCTTCGGATTCTTTAAGTCGAACTCCATGCTGGAATTCACGCTAAGGATCTGAATGGTGATAATGGCCGGCAGGACGGTGACCGGGACGAAGCGCAGCGTTTTCGTCACCCGCTCGGACATCTGGATTTTTCCGGCCAGGCCGATAAACGAAAATCGGATCAGGAAGGTCACGGCGGCCATACCCAAAGTCAGGGCGATAAAGTAGCTATTATTCATGTTCCAGCGCCTCCACGAGCGGCATGTCGGATTCGGCAATCGCTGCCTGTTTACGTTCTTCAGCCAGGTCGACGCACAGCCCGGCGAGCACGCCAAGTACTGAGGCGACGACAATACCCAGGGAGTAGGGCAGGATGACCAACAGCACGCCGGAGACGGCGGCCACCACGGCGGCGACGGTACAGGCCTGGCTTTTTATTTGCGGCACCACGATGGCGATAAAGGCGGCGACCATGGCGAAATCCAGACCATACTTTTCAATATTCGGGAAGGAAGCGCCGACCAGCGCGCCGAGGAAATCGGCCAGTACCCAAATCGCCCAGAAGGTGATCATCGCCGAGCCATAAAACAGATACTTATCCTGCTTATTGCCTTCCATCTCTTTGACGGTGGTGGCGTACACTTCATCGGTCAGCGCGTAGGACATAAAGCATTTTTTAAAGAACGATGCTTCACGGACGGTACCGGAAATAGAGGCGCTGTACAGTACGTGACGTAGGTTAATTATTAATGTGGTGAATATAATAACCCCGAGCGTGGCGCCGGTTTTTAGCATATTTAATGCCAGCATTTGCGCGGAACCGGCAATAACAATCGCCGACCACGCCGTACTCTGCCAGACGCTCATTCCGGCGCTGACGCTTAATGCGCCGACAATAAATGAAAATGGAAAGTCGCCGATGCACAGCGGCATAATGGCGCTGGCGCCACGGAAGATGACTTTTTTATTCATCTGCTATACCTGCTAATTTATAAATAATAATGTGGGTAGGGTAGGTTAATCAGGGCCTGAATATTCAGGCCCGTTAAATATTATTATTTAGCGACCATAATGCTAATAATTTCTTTATCGGTGAGGGTCATTGGTTTAATCACCAGGCGGCACAGGTTATTAATAGTCTGCTCGACATCGGCGCAGACAATACCATCATTGGCGCCAGCGCAGCTATTTTGCATCGCCATCAGTACCGCCTTAAACGCGCTGGATACCACGGACGAGACTTTCATCGCACAGCTATTAGAGGCGCCATCACAAATCATGCCGGTAATATCGCTGACCATATTAATAATCGCGGTATTAATGGTGTTGATATCGCGGGTAAACAGCCAGGCCATCCCGGCGGCGGCGCCCATGGCGGCGGTTGAGGCCGCGCATAGCGCAGATAAGCGCGTATAACGAGAATGAATTGAGATGGCGGTGAGATGAGATAGAGACAAAGCGCGCGCCAGGGTCTCTTCATCGACGCCGAGATGCTCTGCAACCACCACTACCGGCATGGTTGCCGTAATGCCCTGATTACCCGAACCGAAGTTAGACATTGCGACCACCGGCGCGCCGCCCATGCGGGCATCTGAAGCGGCGACGGTGTTGATGATCACCTTGCTTAACAGATCGTTGCTCATCAGGCCGTTTTTCACGGCGTCAGAAAAGGTACCGTTAATGTTCAGGCCATATTTTTTGGTTTTGCCTTCTGCCGCCAGCGCGGAGTTTAAGCGCGCGGCTTCAAGAATAAAGCGAATATCATTAAAGTCGGCGCTATTAATAAATTCGTAAGCCTGCTGTAGCGAAAAATTGGGCAGCGTTTCGTGCCGGGCGCGCGCATTCTGTTTTTCGCTTAGTGGTTGCGGCTGGCCATTAATATAAAGCTCGACCACGTTGGTGTGGGTTCCTTTCACCACGACGCGGCAGGTATTCTCGTCATCTGAGAGAGTTAGATCCAGATGAATAAAGTCCGGGGTCTCTTCGACGGCAATATCAACGGCATGATTGGCGATCAGTTTCTGCGCCATTTCGACGTGTAGCGGGGTGATATCTTCCAGCGTTTTTAATCCCTTTTGCGGGTTGCCGCCAAATGCGCCAATTGCGGCGGCCAGCGCTACACCGCAAACGGTGGTGCCGGGAATAGTGACGCCCATCGCGTTTTTATAGAGATTGGCGGAAATAAAACCGCTAATGTTAGTACAAGGGTTTTCTAAATATTGTGCGGCGTAGGCGGCAGCGAAGGAAATAGCGACAGGTTCAGTACAACCTAAAGCCGGGGCAACTTCTTGTTTGAGCCATTTTACGTACAGGGAAGCGTTATCGGAGTCCATAATGATTTAATGTCCAAAATTAAATTTTATTCAACTGCGATAATGCTAAGACAAAGGATGAGAAAAATCTTACCCTAATAGCCATATAAATAATGCGGATTAGAGAAAAATTTTATCTTGTGGCAGGTTTTAAGATATAACTGTTTCAAATGGTAAATATTTTAAATTTCAGTTGGTTATTTGGTTTTGTCCTAAGCGTAACGGATGATTTGGTTAACTTGCTCACAGCGTTGCGGGAAGTAAAATTTTCTCTTAGTTGCATTTACCGCGTTGAAGGACCGATGCTGCTCGCAAAGCGAAGTAGATCTGGATCACACTTTTGCGCTATACAGATCAACAACGTTCATGCATTTGAGGTGTCACTATGCCGTCGGTATATCGTCCGCTGGTTAATTTTGTTGCGAAGGCCATGCAGGCCGTGCTGAACCTGGCGCTGCTGTGTCTGGGAATCATTCTGGTGGTGTTCCTGGGAAAGGAGACCCTGCATCTGGCGCACGTGCTGTTTACGCCGGAGCCGGTGAGTAAGTACAAGCTGGTTGAAGGGCTGGTGGTCTATTTTCTCTACTTCGAGTTTATCGCGCTGATTGTGAAATACTTTGAGTCCGGTTTTCACTTCCCGCTGCGTTATTTCGTCTATATCGGTATTACCGCGATTGTGCGGCTTATTATCGTCGACCATGAGTCGCCGATGGCGGTGCTGATTTACTCTGCGGCGATCCTTATCCTGGTGATTACCCTGTGGTTGTGTAATTCCAACCGTCTGAAACGGGAATAAAAAAAGCGGCCTCCAGGGCCGCTTGACCGACAATCACAAATGAAATTTATGTAGGGTCCAGTAGAGGATTGCAGTGGCATTTGCCCTACTTTTTCAGGGAGAGGTGGGCTGCCGTACCCGGTTGGGGTCGCGTACCACATCCCACCCTCTCTGAAATTTGGGGCGATAAAACAAGGGACTAACATGATGAAACTTAACCTTTCACCCCGCCCGCCGTCAGGCCGTTAACCAACCAGCGCTGAGCCAGCAGGAAGACGACGGTAATCGGAATCGCCGACAGTACTGCCGCGGCGGCGAAGTCACCCCACAGGTAGTTCTGCGGATTGAGATACTGCTGCATCCCGACAGCCAGGGTATAGCTGTTTACATCGCGTAGCAGCAACGAGGCCACCGGCACTTCGGTAATCGCGGCGATGAACGACAGAATAAACACGACCGCCAGAATCGGTACCGACAGCGGCAGCAGCACCAGGCGGAAAGCCTGCCATGGAGTGGCGCCATCCAACGCGGCCGCTTCTTCCAGTGAGCCATCGATAGTTTCGAAGTAGCCCTTAATTGTCCAGACGTGCAGCGCGATACCGCCCATATAGGCGAAGATCACCCCGCCGTGAGTGTTGAGGCCGACGAAAGGCAGATATTGACCGAGGCGGTCGAACAACGCATACAGCGCCACCAGCGACAGCACCGCCGGGAACATCTGGAAAATCAGCATCCCTTTGAGCAGCGTCGCTTTACCCGGGAAGCGCATACGGGCGAAAGCGTAAGCGCAGGTGGTGGAGAGGGCGACGATGCCGATCGCGGTAATCCCGGCGACCTTAATTGAGTTCCACAGCCAAAGCAGTACCGGGAACGGCGGCGGCGTTACCCGGCCATCGGCGTGTTCGACGCTGAAGCCTAATGCCAGACGCCAGTGCTCCCATGAGATGGTATCCGGGATCAGACTGCCGGTCGCGAAGTTGCCTTCGCGCAGCGAGATAGCGATAACCATCAGCAGCGGAAACATAATCGCGGCGATAAAAATCAGTAGCAGGAGATGCGTGGTAAATAAACGTAGCTTCTGCGATTTGGGTTGGACCATAGCCATTGTCGTTATCTCCCTTAATCAAACTTCATGCGCGTGGCTTTCAGATTCACAATCGCTAACGCCCCAACCAGCAGGAAGATAAGCGTGGCGATAGCCGCCGCCAGGCCGAAGTCCTGACCGCCGCCGCCTTCAAAGGCGATACGATAGGTGTAGCTCACCAGCAGGTCGGTATAACCGGCCGGCGTGGTGGTGCCGAGACGGTCCGGGCCACCGTTGGTTAACAGTTGAATCAGCACGAAGTTGTTAAAGTTAAAGGCGAAGCTGGCAATCATCAGCGGCGTGAGCGGTTTGATCAGCAGCGGTAGCGTAATTTTAAAGAAGTTCTGGAACGGGCCCGCGCCATCCATCGCCGACGCCTCGTACAGATCGTCCGGAATCGCCTTCAGCAGCCCCATGCACAGAATCATCATGTACGGGTAGCCCAGCCAGGTGTTGACGATGATGATCATCGTGCGTGCGGTGGTTGGGTCGCTAAACCAGGCTGGTTTAATGCCGAACAGCGCGCTCAGCATCATGTTGATTTCACCAAAGCTCTGGTTAAACAGCCCTTTGAAAATCAGTATTGAGATAAATGACGGCACTGCATACGGCAGAATCAACAACACGCGGTAAATCGCTTTGCCCTTCAACGCTTCCCACTGCACCAGGCAGGCCAGCACCATTCCCACGGCGACGGTCAAAATCACCGTCAGCACCGAGAACACCACGGTCCAGACGAAAATGGCGAAGAACGGTTTCTGGATCCCTTCATCCTGGAAAACGCGGGTGAAGTTATCCCAGCCGATGGTAACGGTATAACCCGGGCTCAGCTTCTCATTGCCCCAGCTGCCATCGGCATTGATGGATTGATAAAAGCCGATGTCGGCGTTAGGGCGATATTTTACGCCGCTTTGGTTGTTAGTGAGCGTGCCGTCGTTGGCCAGCGCGTACAGCGGTTGGGTACCGGAGAACTGGCGCAGTGAACTCATAATCACTTTGCTTTCATCCGGCAGCACGGCGGTCAGTTGGTTCAGCGCGGCGCGGTTCTGGGTGATTACGCGTAAATTCGCGCGTTCGCCTTGCGGCAGGACATCGGCTTCTTTTAACGCCAGCTTCTGCTCACCGCCAAATTTAAAGGCTTCGGAGAGATAATTTTTACCGCTTTCACCGTCCGTCAGCGCCAACTGCCACTCATCGCCCGCCGGGTAGAGTGAGAAGTTATAGGCTTTGCCGGCCTGGAAAGAACGGTCCATCAGTACCTGCTGGGCGCGTTCGAAGGTGAGCTGGTTGGTGCTGCTGTAGTTAGTGAAGGCGATGGCAATGGTACAGATCAGCGGAAACAGAACAAACAGCCCCATCCCGGCGAGACCCGGATAAACATAGCGCCAGGCGTAAGCCTTGCGATTAGAAAAAATATACAGGCCAACCGAGCTTAAAATCAGCGTCATGATGGCGAACAGGTACTCCCCCTGGGCGTACATTAAAACAACAAGGTAACCCACCAGCAGGCACAGCAAACCAATCACAGACCATGTGAGTTGCGGGCTTTGCCACCAGTGTTTCTTTTTAACGGCATCCATGGGGATCATCCTCTACAACGTTAAATATCTGTCGACAAAAGTGCCTGATGGCGCTGCGCTTATCAGACCTACTGGGTGCGTAGGCCGGATAAGGCATTTATGCCGCCATCCGGCACGTGTGCGACGGTATTACTTGGTGATACGGCCCTGTGCATCCTTCAGTGCGGCATCGACGGTCTGACGGCCGCTTGCGGCGTTGATAACCGCGGTACGGACGGCATACCAGAATGCAGACATCTGCGGAATGTTCGGCATGATTTCGCCTTTCTGCGCGTTAGCCATGGTGGCGGCGATACGCGGGTCTTTTTCCAGCTTCTCCTGGAAGGATTTCAGCGCCACGGCGCCCAGCGGTTTATCGTTGTTCACCGATTCCAGGCCCTGATCGGTCATCAGGTAGTTTTCAAGAAACTCTTTCGCCAGTTCTTTATTCGGGCTGGCGGCGTTAATCCCGGCGCTCAGTACGCCAACGAATGGTTTAGACGGTTTGCCTTTGAAGGTCGGCAGCAGAGTAACGCCGTAGTTAACCTTACCTTTGTCGATGTTCGACCACGCCCACGGACCGTTGATGGTCATCGCGGTTTCGCCTTTGTTGAACGCCGCTTCCGCGATGGAGTAGTCGGTGTCGGCATTCATGTGTTTATTCTTGATGAGGTCGACCAGGAAGGTCAGACCGGCTTTTGCCCCGGCGCTATCGACGCCGACGTTTTTCACGTCGTATTTGCCGTTTTCAAACTTAAACGCGTATCCGCCATCGGCGGCAATCAGCGGCCAGGTGAAGTACGGTTCTTGCAGGTTGAACATCAGCGCGCTCTTACCTTTCGCCTTCAGCTCTTTATCCAGCGCAGGGATCTCTTCCCAGGTTTTCGGCGGGTTCGGGACCAGGTCTTTGTTATAAATCAGCGACAGGGCTTCCACTGCCACCGGGTAAGCGATCAGTTTGCCGTTGTAGCGTACGGCATCCCAGGTGAACGGATAGAGTTTGTCCTGGAACGCTTTATCCGGGGTGATTTCCGCCAGCAGACCGGACTGCGCGTAGCCGCCAAAACGGTCATGCGCCCAGAAGATGATATCCGGGCCGTCGCCGGTCGCCGCAACCTGCGGAAACTTCTCTTCCAGCTTATCCGGATGTTCTACGGAAACTTTAATGCCGGTATCTTTTTCGAACTTTTTACCCACTTCAGCGAGGCCGTTATAGCCTTTATCGCCGTTAATCCAGATAACCAGCTTACCTTCTTCAATTTTTGCGAGGGCAGAGGCGGAAAACATCATCGTCGTCAATGCAGACAGCGCGAGGATGCGAGCGCCAGTTTTGATTTTCATATACCCGTCCTATTTGGTGATGTGCTCGTGGATACACTTGAGTGGTTTAACGCTGATGAGTTTCCTTTTTTAACAACCTCTTTCCATCCTCCCTATGTCTACGCCCCGCCCGCCGTTTATGTGATCCGCATTGCAGAAATGCCGGTAATGGGCCCTGGAGCACATAAAAAAGCCACCGTTTTTGTCGCTTCGATCACGAAATGACCCTTTGCCGGGAACTTCCGGCGGCGAGAGGAAATTTCTCATCCTCCCGTCTCCTCCCCCATCAAAAACCCGGGGGGTGGAGGATTTGCCAACGCAATGAATGCCGCATAGTCAGCCCATCTTGAATGTGTCTTTAAGTGACAGGTTGTAACGAAGGGAGAAGGGCATGGCGAGCGTACAGCTACGAAATGTAACGAAAGCCTGGGGCGACGTGGTGGTATCTAAAGATATCAATCTCGAGATCCAGGATGGGGAGTTCGTCGTGTTTGTAGGACCGTCGGGCTGCGGCAAATCCACCCTGCTGCGTATGATTGCCGGACTGGAAACGGTCACCAGCGGCGATCTGTTTATTGGCGATACCCGAATGAACGATGTGCCGCCCGCCGAGCGCGGTATCGGCATGGTATTCCAGTCTTATGCGCTCTATCCCCACCTTTCCGTTGCCGAAAACATGTCTTTTGGCCTGAAGCTGGCCGGGGCGAAAAAAGAGGTGATTAACCAGCGCGTGACTCAGGTCGCCGAAGTGTTACAGCTGGCGCACCTGCTGGAGCGTAAGCCGAAAGCGCTCTCCGGCGGCCAGCGTCAGCGCGTGGCCATTGGCCGTACCCTGGTCGCCGAGCCGCGGGTTTTCCTGCTTGATGAACCCCTGTCCAACCTTGATGCCGCACTGCGCGTGCAGATGCGTATCGAAATCTCCCGTCTGCATAAGCGCCTTGGCCGCACGATGATTTACGTCACCCACGATCAGGTGGAAGCCATGACCCTGGCCGACAAAATCGTGGTGCTGGATGCCGGCCGCGTCGCGCAGGTCGGGAAACCGCTGGAACTCTATCACTATCCGGCAGACCGCTTTGTCGCGGGCTTTATTGGTTCGCCGAAGATGAACTTCCTGCCGGTCAAAGTCACCGCGACCGCCATCGAACAGGTACAGGTCGAACTACCGAACCGCCAGCAGGTCTGGCTGCCGGTAGACAGCGCTCACGTTCAGGTCGGCGCCAATATGTCTTTGGGTATCCGCCCTGAACACCTGCTGCCGAGCGACATCGCCGATGTCACCCTCGAGGGCGAAGTGCAGGTGGTCGAACAGCTTGGTCACGAAACGCAAATTCATATCCAGATCCCCGCCATCCGTCAGAACCTGGTGTACCGCCAGAATGACGTGGTGTTGGTAGAAGAGGGAGCCACATTCGCCATCGGTTTGCCGCCGGAGCGCTGCCATTTATTCCGTGAGGATGGCACCGCTTGTCGTCGGTTGCATAAAGAGCCGGGCGTATAAGGTTCCCCATTAAAAGAAGACGCGAACCCAGCGCGCAGCCAACGATGCGGCGGCCGACGGGGAAGTGTTCAAAGAAAAGCAATGATCTCAGGAGATAGAATGATGATTACTCTGCGCAAACTTCCACTGGCGGTAGCCGTTGCGGCGGGCGTGATGTCTGCCCAGGCGCTGGCTGTCGATTTCCACGGTTACGCCCGTTCCGGTATTGGCTGGACCGGCAGCGGCGGCGAACAGCAGTGCTTCCAGGCCACCGGCGCTCAAAGTAAATACCGTCTCGGTAACGAATGTGAAACTTACGCTGAACTGAAACTGGGCCAGGAAGTGTGGAAAGAGGGCGATAAGAGCTTCTACTTCGATACCAACGTTGCCTACTCGGTATCGCAGCAGAACGACTGGGAATCTACCAGCCCGGCCTTCCGTGAAGTTAACGTGCAGGGTAAAAACCTGATCGACTGGCTGCCGGGATCAACCCTGTGGGCCGGTAAGCGCTTCTATCAGCGTCATGACGTTCACATGATCGACTTCTACTACTGGGATATTTCCGGTCCTGGCGCCGGTATCGAAAACATCGATCTGGGCTTCGGTAAACTCTCTCTGGCCGCCACTCGTTCTTCTGAATCCGGCGGCTCGGCAACCTATGCTGACCGCGATCCGCTGACTGGCGAACGCGTTTACGATCATCTGGTACCGAACGACGTCTTCGACGTGCGTTTAGCGCAGATGGAAACCAACCCGGGCGGTACGCTGGAGCTGGGCGTGGACTATGGTCACACCAACGTGCCGGATGACTACTACCTGCAGCCGGATGCATCGAAAGATGGCTGGATGTTCACCGCTGAACATACCCAGAGCATCCTGAAAGGCTACAACAAGTTTGTTCTGCAGTACGCGACCGACGCCATGACCTCCAACGGTAAAGGCGTACCGCAGGGCGGCAGCATCAATAACGATGGTTCCATGTGGCGTGTGCTTGACCACGGCGCGGTCTCTCTGGCGGACGATTGGGACATGATGTACGTCGCCATGTACCAGGACGTCAACCTGGACAACAACAACGGTACCAAATGGTGGACCGTCGGCGTACGTCCTATGTACAAATGGACGCCGATCATGAGCACCCTGTTGGAAGTCGGCTACGACAACGTCAAATCGCAGAAAACCGGCGACAGCAACAACCAGTACAAAATCACCCTGGCGCAACAGTGGCAGGCGGGCGACAGCATCTGGTCCCGTCCGGCAATTCGTCTGTTCGCCACCTACGCGAAGTGGGATGAGAAGTGGGGTTACACCGATAGCGGTGTTGCCATGCGCGATACCTCTGGTACCGGCATCAACACTTCCAGCCGCGGCGACAACGATGAGTGGACCTTCGGCGCCCAGATGGAAATCTGGTGGTAATGCAATCCGCATCATGATGAGTAAAGAGGGGCGGCAGCCCCTCTGTTTTCGGCCCAGCGCGCTATTGCCTGGCTAACGCTCGGCCATAGGAATTGAGGTGATAACAATGAATATGAAGAAAAGTCTCGTTGCCCTCTGCCTGTCCGCCGGCCTGCTGGCCAGCGTACCCGCAGTCAGTTTTGCTGATGTCAATTTCGTGCCGCAGAATACCTCTGCCGCGCCGTCAATCCCGGCTTCCTCGCTGCAGCAGTTGACCTGGACGCCGGTCGATCAATCGAAAACCCAAACCTCCAAAGTGGCGATCGCCGGACAAACGTTGAATGTCCCCGGTATCGCCGGGCCGGTGGTGGCCTATAGCGTACCGGCCAATATCGGCGAGTTAACCCTGACGCTGACCAGCGAAGTCGACAAACAGACCAGCGTCTACGCGCCAAACGTGCTGATCCTCGATCAGAGCATGACGCCGTCCGCCTTCTTCCCGAGCAGCTATTTTACCTATCTGGAGCCGGGCGTAATGAGCGCCGACCGCCTGGAAGGAGTAATGCGCCTGACGCCGGCGCTGGGACAGCAGAAAATTTATGTGCTGGTGTTTACCACTCCTCAGGATCTGCAGCAGACCACTAAATTAATCGACCCGGCGAAAGCCTACGCGAAAGGCACCGGTAACGCGGTGCCGGACATTCCGGATCCGATCGCTAAACATACCACTGACGGCACCTTGAGCCTGAAGGTGAAAACGTCTTCGAGTTCCAGCGTGCTGGTGGGCCCGCTGTTTGGATCTTCCGGCCCTGGCCCGGTGACCGTCGGCAATACCGCGGCGCCGGTCTATAACGCCCCGGCCGCTGCGCCTGTTGTCGCGCCGGCTGCTGCCGCCCCAGCGGCGAAAAGCGAACCGATGCTTGACGATACCGAAACCTACTTCAACAACGGTATCAAGAAAGCGGTGAAACAAGGCGATATCGACAAAGCCCTGAAATTGATGAACGAAGCTGAGCGCCTCGGCTCGAAATCTGCTCGTTCCACCTTTATCAGCAGTGTAAAAGGCAAGGGGTGACCGTCTCCCCACAATGCTGATGTTTAGGCACAGCCTTTAGGTGCGTCCGCCTGGACGCACTTTTTTTTATCGCGCAGCGGCAACTGTTGCATGCCTGTTGCGCGGATGATCGTATATTGACGTTTGCCCGCCCTCAAAACGCTATTCTGCGATACAATGCCTGCACGTTTTGTACCGGAGAATCAGGCATGCCACATCCTGCGCTTACGCAACTGCGTGCGCTGCGCTATTTTGCCGCCATACCCGAGCTGGACGCGCCGCTGCGCGACTGGCTGTTGCTGGAAGACTCAATGACCAAACGCTTTGAGCAACAAGGGAAAAAGGTCACCGTGACCATGATTAACGAAGGTTTCGTCGGGCGCGACGCGCTGGCTGGCGAAGAATCCCTGCTGCCGGAAGAAGCGCGTTATTGGCTCCGGGAGATCATTCTTTGCGCCGATGGCGAACCCTGGCTTGCCGGTCGTACCCTCGTGCCGGAATCGACGCTATGCGGCCCGGAATTAGCCCTGCAGCAGCTGGGGCAGACGCCGCTGGGCCGGTATCTGTTTACATCGTCGACGTTAACCCGTGATTTTATTGAGATTGGTCGTAGTGCACAGCTGTGGGGGCGACGTTCCCGTCTCCGGCTGAGCGGCAAACCGCTGCTGCTGACAGAGCTTTTTCTGCCTGCATCGCCATTGTATTAAGAGGAAGAGAAAATGGAGTGGAGTCTGACGCAGAATAAGCTGTTGGCGTTTCACCGCCTGATGCGTACTGACAAACCAATCGGCGCGCTATTGCTGCTGTGGCCGACGCTGTGGGCGTTATGGGTGGCGTCACCCGGGGTGCCGCCGTTGTGGATTCTGGCGGTGTTTGTCGCTGGCGTCTGGTTGATGCGCGCCGCCGGCTGCGTGGTGAATGACTATGCCGACCGTAAATTTGATGGTCACGTTAAGCGTACGGCTCGTCGCCCGCTACCAAGTGGCGAGGTCACGGAAAAAGAAGCGCGGATATTATTCGCGGTGCTGGTAGGGCTCTCCTTCCTGCTGGTGCTGACGCTCAATACCATGACCATCCTGCTGTCGGTCGCGGCGCTGGCGCTAGCCTGGGTTTATCCTTTTATGAAGCGCTATACCCATCTGCCGCAGGTGGTGCTGGGCGCAGCCTTTGGCTGGTCGATCCCGATGGCTTTCTCGGCGGTGAGTGAAGCGCTGCCGCTCAGCTGCTGGCTGATGTTCCTCGCTAATATTCTGTGGGCGGTCGCTTACGATACCCAGTATGCGATGGTCGATCGCGACGATGATGTCAAAATTGGCATTAAGTCGACGGCGATCCTGTTCGGTGAAAACGATCGTTTGATTATCGGTATTCTGCAGGTTGCCGTGCTGGTATTGATGGGCGCGGTGGGCTGGCTGAATGGGCTGAACTGGGAATTCTACTGGTCGCTGTTTATTGCGGCAGGATTGTTTGTCTGGCAGCAGAAGCTTATCTTCAAGCGCGAACGCGATAACTGCTTCAAAGCGTTTATGAATAATAACTACGTTGGGCTGGTGCTGTTTCTCGGTCTGGCGATGAGTTACCTGCAGTAAATCCTTCTTTCCCCGACTCGCGCCGCGAGCCGGGGAACAGAAGCCGCAATATTATGCGTCGTCCTGAGCGGCGCTCTCAATCGTCAAACGTACATCTGACGTAATCAAATCCGCCAGCATCTGGTAGACCTTCAGGGTCTCTGCCGGCTCGGCATCGCCGGTATCGCTGATGTAGCCTTCGTCACGCAGGGTCAGCACCAGGGTACTGAACACCGCCTTATCGAAGAACTCCGGCGCGTTGATACCGTGCAGTACCGACAGACGCTGCGCCATGGTGCGGCTCTCTTTTTCCAGCGTACTGCGGTTGATGGACGGGTTGGCGCTCAACAGCCAGAAGGTGATCGCGTAGCGCTGTAACGTCTCGCGCGCGCCGGCGGCCAATAGCTGCAGGGAACGAGAGTGCGCCGGGTTGACGCTCATCTCATCGCCATTCAGGACCACCAGGCCCTGACGCTGCATTTCCGCCATCAGCGCATCGATAACGCCCGCCAGTTCTGCTTTTTCCCAGCGCAGGAACAGCTCGGCTTTCAGGAACGGATAGAACATCTCGACATGACGCAGCACTTCGCTACGGGAGATGCGGCGATGCTGGGTCACGATAGCGGCCAGCAGCGACGGCATCACCAGCATATGGGCGATGTTGTTGCGATAGTAGGTCATCAGCACCGCCTGCTCGCGCGGCAGGATGATGATATCGCCGATGGTGTCTTTCTCGACTTCGAACTTGTTCATCTGCAGCGCGTGGTCGATAAGCTCGCTGGCGGAAGCCGTCGGCGCGGTCGAATCGGTGGAGTACGGCACGTTACGCAGCAGGTCGAGGTAGCAATCCAACTGCTGGGTCAGCTGCTCACGGGTCAAAGAACGCTGACGCGACGCCAGAAGCGCCGTACAGCACAGGTTCATGGCGTTGGCCGCCCCGGCATTGTTGATGCGCACCATCAGATCGGCGGCGATATTATTCACCGTCGGCGTCAGCCAGGAAGGGCGGACGGCTTCTATAGGATCGATGGCTTCGCGCCATTCCGGCACGTGCTGATTGAGGTAGGTCATCAGCGGCAGCGGCTCGCCGAAGTTAACGTAGCCCTGGCCGAGATTACGCAGCTTGCTGAGGCCGCGCACCATCTGCGGCAGGCTCTCTTTTTCTTTTGTCGCGCCGCGCAGCTCTTTGGCGTAGGTACCGACTTCCATCACGTGCTCGTAGCCGATATAAATCGGTACCAGGGTGATGGGGCGGCTACCGCCGCGCAGCATCGCCTGGATAGTCATCGACAGGGTGCCGGTTTTCGGATCCAGCAGGCGGCCGGTACGGGAACGCCCGCCTTCGACAAAGTATTCCACCGAATAACCACGGCTGAACAGCTCGCCAAGATATTCGCGGAATACCGTGGAGTAGAGCTTGTTGCCCTTAAAGGTACGGCGAATAAAGAAAGCGCCCAGGCGGCGGAAAATCGGCCCGGCCGGCCAGAAGTTGAGGTTTATGCCGGCGGCGATATGCGGCGGCACCAGCCCCTGATGATAAAGCACATAAGAGAGCAGCAGGTAGTCCATGTGGCTACGGTGACAGGGCACATAGACAATCTCATGGCCGTCATGCGCCAGCTGGCGTACGCGCTCGGCGTTATGCACGTTAATCCCCTGATACAGACGGTTCCAGGTAAAGCCCAGAATACGGTCAGTCAGGCGGATCATTTCATAAGAGAAGTTAGCGGCAATCTCTTCCATCAGCGCGATGGCGTTCTGCTGGGCCTTCTCGTGAGAAATCTTCTTGCTGCGCGCTTCATCTTCTACCGCGCGGGCGATAGCTTTCGATGCCAGCAGCTTGTTGAACAGATCCTGGCGGGCAGGGAGGCGCGGGCCGACGGCGGCCAGACGTTGACGGGCGAAGTGCATACGCGCCACGCGGGCCAGCTTCTGGGCGATGATTTTATCGGTCCCGTGCTCATCCGCCATGCGGCGCAGAGAGACAGAAGGCGAGAAACGCACGAAGCTATCGCGGCCAAGCCAGGAGACGGCGAAGAATTTCTGAATACCGTTAAGCATCCGCAGCGGCGGATTCTCTTCGCCTTTTTCACGACCCGGCGCGCGGCCGAACATGACCGACACCGGTACCATTTGCACGTCGAGGTCGGGATGATTACGGTGCAGATCCAGGTAGTCGTGGAAAAGCTTGATGGACTCTTCTTTCGGCGTGTAGTAGGTAAACACGCGCGGACCGCCGTGGATGAAAACGTAGCGCGGCAGCAGTGTGCCGTCGATTTCCAGCGGTTCAAAAGGGTCGGGTAAATCATGCGCCAGGCACTGGGCGCGCAGGGTCAGCAGGTCCGCCTTGGAGTTATAAGGCAAGACGTACATTATCGGACGCGAGGTATCGAGCCCTAATTCCTGAGCAGGTTCTGCCGGAATAGACTTGCTTTTTACCAGCACCCGTAATGGTAAATTCAGTAATTTATAGTAAATTCGTTGCCAGCCGGACATAAACGATGTGAAGCCTCTGGTTAATCATGCAAATGCGCGGCAAGAATAACAGAAAGCGTACAAAATTTCCGTTGTCACACGGCAAACACGTACACTCAGCGACGTCATTTACATTAAAAGGTTCTTTTTGATGGCCAATAATACCACTGGGTTAACCAGAATCATTAAAGCAGCAGGTTATTCCTGGAAAGGTTTCCGCGCGGCGTGGGTGAACGAAGCCGCTTTCCGCCAGGAAGGCGTCGCCGCTATTGTGGCCGTGGCGATAGCCTGCTGGCTGGATGTCGATGTCATTACGCGAGTCCTGCTCATTGGCTCGGTCCTGTTAGTGATGATAGTCGAAATTCTAAACAGCGCGATTGAAGCGGTGGTTGACCGAATCGGGCCTGAGCATCATGAGCTTTCCGGGCGCGCCAAGGATATGGGCTCGGCGGCGGTACTGCTGGCGATAATCATCGCGTTGATCACCTGGACTATGCTTTTGTGGTCGCATTACCGCTAAGTCTTGTCGGCAACGCTCGCAAAACGCAAAGAATCTCCTGATTTTTATATGATATGTGGTTCCAAAATCACCATTAGCTGTATATACTCACAGCATAACTGTATATACACCCAGGGGGCGGAATGAAAGCGTTAACGACCAGGCAGCAAGAGGTGTTTGA
This sequence comes from Klebsiella sp. 141240, assembly GCF_050600805.1. Lineage (NCBI taxonomy): Bacteria > Pseudomonadati > Pseudomonadota > Gammaproteobacteria > Enterobacterales > Enterobacteriaceae > Klebsiella > Klebsiella sp. 141240. Next base: position 37,036 of record NZ_JAQIRK010000013.1, read on the forward strand.
TCTCATCCGGGATCACATCAGCCAAACGGGCATGCCGCCGACGCGTGCGGAAATTGCTCAGCGCTTGGGGTTCCGTTCCCCGAACGCGGCGGAAGAACACCTCAAAGCGCTGGCGCGTAAAGGCGCGATTGAAATCGTCTCCGGCGCTTCACGCGGCATTCGTCTGCTGACGGAAGAAGAACATGGCCTGCCGCTGATTGGCCGCGTCGCCGCGGGCGAGCCGCTGCTGGCGCAGCAGCATATTGAAGGTCACTACCAGGTTGATCCAGCGATGTTTAAACCGAATGCCGACTTCCTGCTGCGCGTTAGCGGGATGTCGATGAAAGACATCGGTATCCTCGACGGCGATCTGCTGGCGGTGCATAAAACTCAGGACGTGCGTAACGGCCAGGTCGTCGTCGCGCGTATCGATGAAGAAGTCACCGTAAAACGTCTGAAAAAGCAGGGCAACGTCGTTGAACTGCTGCCGGAAAACAGCGAGTTTTCCCCAATCGTCGTCGATCTGCGCCAGCAGAGCTTCACCATTGAAGGTCTGGCCGTCGGCGTGATCCGTAACGGTGAGTGGCTGTAACTCCCGTCCTAACGCAGCGTCATCATGATGCATGACGCTGCGATGTTCCTCCTCTGTCTGGTCCCTCTTCATGCTGCTCAACGCCGCCGATAAAGCAATGTGGCGCCTCGCGCTACCGATGATTTTCTCTAACATTACCGTTCCGCTGCTTGGGCTGGTCGATACTGCCGTTGTCGGCCATCTCGATAGTCCCGTCTATCTTGGCGGCGTCGCCGTCGGCGCGACGGCGACCAGTTTCCTCTTTATGCTGCTGCTGTTCCTGCGAATGAGCACCACTGGCTTAACCGCTCAGGCCTATGGCGCCAAAGATCCGCAGCGCCTGGCGCGCGCGCTGGTGCAACCGCTGATCCTGGCGCTGGCCGCCGGGCTGCTCATCGTTCTGTTCCGCATGCCGCTCATTGACCTCGCGCTGCATATCGTCGGCGGCAGCGAGGCGGTACTGGAACAGGCCAGGCGGTTCCTGGAAATCCGCTGGCTCAGCGCCCCGGCGTCGTTGGCCAACCTGGTGCTGTTAGGGTGGCTGCTTGGCGTGCAGTACGCTCGCGCCCCGGTCATCCTGCTGGTGGTCGGCAACTTGCTGAATATCGTGCTCGATCTGTGGTTGGTGATGGGGTTGCATATGAACGTGCAGGGGGCGGCGCTGGCGACGGCGCTGTCGGAATACGCCACCTTTATCATCGGCCTGCTGATGGCGAAACGGGTGCTGGCGCTGCGTGGCGTGACGTTTGCCATGTTGAAGGAGGCGTGGCGCGGCAATATGCGGCGCCTGCTGGCGCTTAACCGCGACATCATGCTGCGCTCGCTGCTGCTGCAGCTCTGCTTTGGCGCCATCACCGTCTTCGGCGCCCGTCTTGGCAGCGACGTGGTGGCGGTCAATGCGGTACTGATGACCATGCTGACCTTTACCGCATACGCGCTGGACGGTTTTGCCTATGCCGTCGAAGCCCATTCCGGGCAGGCCTACGGCGCGCGTGACGGTAGCCAACTGCTGGAAGTCTGGCGCGCGGCCTGTCGGCAATCGGGAATGGTCGCGCTGGCGTTCGCGCTGATCTATAGCTTGGCGGGTGAGCATATCGTCGCGCTATTGACCTCTATCCCATCATTGCAGCAGCTGGCAGACCGCTATCTGTTCTGGCAGATGATCCTGCCGGTGATTGGCGTCTGGTGTTATCTGCTGGATGGCATGTTTATTGGCGCGACGCGCGGCGCGGAGATGCGTAATAGCATGGCGGTAGCCGCCGCGGGGTTTGCGGTAACGTTGCTCTCTGTGCCCATGCTCGGCAACCACGGCCTATGGCTGGCGCTGGCGGTGTTCCTCGCGCTGCGTGGAATTTCGCTGGCGCTCATCTGGCGCCGCCACTGGCAGCGTGGCACCTGGTTTAATTCACCCTCCTGAATGTAAGTATCCCGGCTGAGCGCAGCGCGAGCCGGGAAAATTCCCCCAGCGTTTTCAATCGGCATGATGGTTAAAAATTCCGAATAACGAATCGTCGTCAGCATTGTCATCTATAGTTATTACCATGTCCGGAACAAAACGGGCTGTTAACCCACCGAATCATGAGGACGTAATGATGAATAAAGACGAAATCAGCGGTAACTGGAAACAGTTGAAAGGTAAAGCCAAGGAACAGTGGGGTAAACTGACCGATGACGATATGACGGTCATTGAAGGGAAGCGCGATCAGCTAGTCGGTAAAATTCAGGAACGCTACGGCTATGCGAAAGATCAGGCCGAAAAAGAGGTGTCTGACTGGGAGCGTAAGAACGATACGCGCTGGTAGCGAATTCTGTTTTGACCCCCTGTTTATGCCTGTCTAACGGCATAGCGATATGCCGTAGCTTCCCGCTGACGTCGCCCGACTCAGCGGGCTTTCTTTTTAATCTGGATAGTATGATCGTGATGGCAGTGTTCGCGGGCGCTGCAGGCTTCGACTTCCACGCAGGCCGCGCACAACCCATGCGCTTCAATCACATTATGCCGTAGAGCAAAGCCCATTCTGGCCGCCAGCGTATGCATGATATCTTCTACGCCTTCCGCACACTCTTCTTTGACCACGCCGCAGCGATCGCAGATAAACATCGCCGAACTGTGGGTGGGCTGATCGAAAAGGTGGCACAGCACATAGCTGTTGGTCGATTCCACTTTGTGCACAAAACCTTGCTCCAGCAGAAACTCCAGCGCGCGATAGACCGTCGGCGGCTTCGCCTGCGGCTCTTTTTCACGCAGCAGATCCAGCAGATCGTAGGCGCTAATCGCCCCTTGCTGCAGGCTCATCAGACGCAACACTTCCAGACGCTGCGGGGTCAGGCGTACGCCACGTTGCACGCAAAGCTTTTCAGCCTGCGCTAACATTTCTTGCGAAGTGGTGTTATCCATGAGCATCCTCTGGTTGCGTGATGTTGAAACTGTTACTTTATCACGAACCAGGTAAAACGCCGAGATCCTGCAAGCTTTGCTATACCTGATGTATCTCATTTTCGGGAGAAAACGATGAAACGACCTGATTGCATTCGACATTGGCGCGAACTGGAAGGTGCGGATGATTCCACCTACCCCGATAGTCACGAGTTTTTTTCTATTGGCGCGCCTCTTGCCCGCGGCCTGCGGCTAAATCGGCTGGGCATCCATCATGAACGCTTACCGCCGGGACGAAGAACCTCATATCCGCATGCGGAAAGCGATGAAGAAGAGTTTATCTATGTGCTGGAAGGTTTTCCGGAAGTCTGGATCAATGGCTATCTATGGAAGCTGGAGCCGGGCGATAGCGTTGGTTTTCCGGCGGGAACTGGCGTATGTCATACCTTCCTGAATAATACCGAGCAGGAGGTGCGGCTGCTGGTCGTTGGCGAAGCGAATAAAAAGCACAACCGTATTTACTATCCGTTGAACCCGGGTTATGCCGCGACTCGCCAGGACCGCTGGGTAGATCATCCTCCGCAGTTTTTTGGCCCGCACGACGGTAAACCGCGTAAAATATAGGCCACATTTTCACCATGGTGCGTGGCGTTCGACGCTATGCGCCGTGGTTTGTGTTTGTGCTATAGTAGCGCCCCTTTTTACCCGGATGCTTATTTATTCGCCATGATGCCAGAATCCACGTCTACCGCTTTTGCCGCCCACCGTTTTTCTATCGCGCCCATGCTCGATTGGACCGACAGACATTGCCGCTACTTCCTGCGTCTGCTGTCGCGCCATACTCTGCTGTACACCGAAATGGTCACCACCGGCGCGATAATTCACGGTAAAGGCGACTACCTGGCCTATAGCGAAGAAGAACATCCGGTAGCGCTGCAGTTGGGCGGTAGCGATCCTGCGGCGTTAGCGCAATGCGCGAAGCTCGCCGAGGCGCGCGGCTATGATGAGATTAACCTCAATGTAGGTTGCCCCTCTGACCGCGTGCAAAACGGGATGTTTGGCGCCTGTCTGATGGGCAATGCCGCGCTGGTGGCGGACTGCATCAAAGCGATGCGCGACGTGGTGTCGATTCCGGTTACGGTAAAAACCCGTATCGGGATTGACGATCGGGATAGCTATGAATTCCTCTGCGATTTCATAGAGACCGTTTCCGGCAAAGGCGAGTGTGAAATGTTCATCATTCACGCGCGTAAAGCCTGGCTTTCCGGCCTGAGTCCGAAAGAGAACCGCGAAATCCCGCCGCTGGATTATCCGCGCGTCTGGCAACTGAAACGTGATTTTCCGCATCTGACGATGGCGATTAACGGCGGAATTAAATCTCTGGCAGAGGCTAAACAGCAGCTTGAGCATATGGACGGCGTGATGGTGGGGCGCGAAGCCTATCAAAACCCGGGCATTCTGGCTTCTGTGGATCGCGAGATTTTCGGCGTCGACGGCGCGGATGCCGATCCGGTGGCGGTGGTGCGCGCAATGTATCCCTATATCGAGCGAGAGCTCAGCAGCGGTACCTATCTTGGCCATATCACCCGCCATATGCTGGGATTGTTCCAGGGGATCCCCGGCGCGCGTCAGTGGCGCCGCTATCTCAGCGAAAACGCCCACAAAGCGGGCGCCGATATTAACGTGCTGGAGCACGCGCTGAAGCTGGTTGCCGATAAGCGTTAAACTTTTCGCTAAAAACTGGTCTATTTCGCCACGCCCTACAGCACTGCTGTGGGGCGTTTTGTTTTAATTCAATGAGTTATATCTGGCACGATTCTTGAAATAGCCAATCAGCTATCTGGTTATTTATTTCGGGAGAAGACCATGCTGGAACTCTTATTTGTTATTGGCTTTTTTGTCATGTTGCTGGTCACCGGCATCTCGCTGCTTGGCATTATTGCCGCGTTGGTCGTCGCCACCGCGCTGATGTTCTTTGGCGGCCTGTTCGCATTAATGTTTAAGCTGCTACCCTGGTTGCTGCTGGCGGTGGCCGTCGTATGGGTCATTCGGGCGATAAAATCGCCGACCACAACCCGCTATCGCCGCGAAGATCGCTGGCGCTACTAAGCCATCATTTTGGGGATTGAGCGGTGTGTCACAACCTGAGTAATTTTGCATAAAACAGCGTAGGCATTGCGTATTAAATCTGTCACTATTAGCGCGATAACGAATTCATCGCGCTGTACCCTACATACAGCCGAACAAAAAAAGTCAGGGCCTCCTTCGGGAGGCCCTAAACTTTTCCGGCGATCTCATCCCGTTACGGTAGCAGCAGGCTCGATCCCTCGGTCACCCGGCTTTCCAGGATCTCATGCGCGCGTCTGGCGTCACGCAGGGCGTATTTCTGATTATCCGCCACATCGACTTTGATCACGCCGCTGGCGATCAGCGAAAATAGCTCGTTGCTGGCTTCCGTCAGCTCTTCCCGGTTGGTGATGTAGCCTTGCAGAGAAGGGCGGGTCACATACAGTGAGCCTTTCTGATTGAGGATACCCAAATTCACGCCGGTTACCGGGCCAGATGAATTGCCGAAGCTGACCATCAGACCACGCCGCTGAAGACAATCGAGCGAGGCTTCCCAGGTATCTTTACCTACGGAATCGTAAACCACAGCGACTTTTTTACCGCCGGTGAGCGCTTTGACGCGCTCGGCAATATTTTCTTCGCGATAGTTAATGGTTTCCCAGGCGCCGGCCTGCCGGGCGCGCTGCGCTTTTTGCTCGCTGCCGACGGTGCCGATAAGCTTTGCCCCAAGCGCTTTTGCCCACTGGCAGGCAATCAGCCCCACGCCGCCCGCCGCCGCGTGGAACAAGAAGGTTTCATTGGCTTTTATTTCATAGGTTTTGCGCAGCAGATACCAGACGGTCAGCCCTTTAAGAAACGAGGCGGCGGCCTGCTCAAAGGAAATCGCATTCGGCAAAATCGCCGCTTTATCGGCATGCACGTTATGCACCGAACTATAAGCGCCAAGCGCGGACTGGGCATACACCACCCGATCGCCAACGTTGATATGTTTAACGCCGCTGCCGATTTTAGTAACGATACCGGCGGCTTCAGTGCCCAAACCGCTCGGCAGCGAGGGCGGTGGATACAGGCCGCTGCGGATGTAGGTGTCGATATAGTTGATACCGATAGCTTTGTTTTCTACCTGGATTTCGTGCTCGGCAGGATCGTTAGGGGTAAACTCGACCGCATGCAGAACCTCGGGGCCTCCGTGCGCGGGAAATTCAATTCGTGTTGCCATGTTTGCTCCTGTGCTGTTCTGATGTTATTGAATAAGCTTAACAGTCCGCTGCACAGGTGAGGGATTTTATTGCCGCGGATTTGATGAGGCGTACAAGGATAGCTTGCGGCTGTTGTACGGGCGCAGGAGTGAAGGACATGGAGCGTTTATGCTGAATTATAATTTTGACTACATTATTACCTTGATGGTTATGACGTTAGTGGTAGCGGCAGCGATGGTGTGTTTGATGTTGTTGTCGTTAAAGTCCAATAATCACAGAAAATTTTTTATTTTTGTCTGTGTGGCGATGGTGCTATTGGTTACGATGGCTTTCCATTATGGATGATAGCGTTCATCCATCAATTCCTCTTTCCGAAAACAGCAGTTCTATTGCGGCAACACGTTTGCCGCTATACTGTCACGCTCAATTGCGTATCGGTGAATTCTTAAGTTATGGCAGGAAATAAACCCTTCAACAAACCACAGACAGAACCTCGCGAACGCGATCCGCAGCTCGCCGGGTTGAAAGTCCCGCCGCACTCGATTGAAGCGGAACAGTCGGTGTTGGGCGGTTTAATGCTGGATAACGAGCGCTGGGACGACGTCGCCGAAAGGGTGGTGTCGGAAGATTTCTATACCCGTCCGCATCGTCATATCTTTACCGAGATGGCGCGCCTGCAAGAGTCCGGTAGCCCGATTGACCTGATCACTCTCGCGGAGTCGCTGGAGCGTCAGGGGCAACTGGATAGCGTCGGCGGCTTCGCCTACCTGGCCGAGCTCTCTAAAAATACGCCAAGCGCGGCGAACATCAGCGCGTATGCCGACATCGTGCGCGAACGCGCGGTGGTGCGTGAAATGATTTCGGTGGCCAACGAGATCGCCGAAGCCGGTTTCGACCCCCAGGGGCGCACCAGCGAGGACCTGTTGGATCTGGCGGAATCCCGGGTATTTAAAATTGCCGAAAGCCGGGCCAATAAAGACGAAGGGCCGAAGAACATCGCCGATGTGCTCGATGCCACCGTCGCCCGTATTGAACAGCTGTTCCAACAGCCGCATGATGGCGTCACCGGGGTGAATACCGGCTATGACGACCTCAATAAAAAGACCGCCGGGTTACAGCCTTCGGATCTGATTATCGTCGCCGCGCGTCCATCGATGGGTAAGACGACATTTGCGATGAACCTCGTGGAAAACGCAGCGATGCTGCAAGATAAGCCGGTATTGATCTTCAGTCTGGAGATGCCATCCGAGCAGATCATGATGCGTTCTCTGGCCTCGCTATCGCGCGTCGATCAAACCCGTATCCGTACCGGCCAACTGGACGATGAAGACTGGGCGCGGATCTCCGGCACGATGGGTATCTTGCTGGAAAAACGTAATATCTATATCGATGACTCCTCCGGCCTGACGCCGACCGAAGTGCGTTCGCGCGCCCGCCGTATCGCCCGCGAGCACGGCGGTATCGGTCTTATCATGATCGACTACCTGCAGCTGATGCGCGTACCGTCGCTCTCCGACAACCGTACTCTGGAGATCGCCGAAATCTCCCGCTCGCTGAAGGCGCTGGCAAAAGAGCTGCAGGTGCCGGTGGTGGCGCTGTCGCAGTTGAACCGCTCTCTGGAACAGCGCGCCGATAAACGTCCGGTCAACTCCGACCTGCGTGAATCCGGCTCTATTGAACAGGATGCCGACTTAATCATGTTCATCTATCGTGATGAGGTTTATCACGAGAACAGCGATTTAAAAGGTATTGCTGAAATTATCATTGGTAAACAACGTAACGGCCCGATCGGTACGGTACGACTGACCTTTAACGGCCAGTGGTCGCGTTTCGATAATTATGCCGGCCCTCAGTATGACGATGAGTAAACCTCCGTCTGTCTTTTTTTAAGGAATTCAAATGCAAGCGGCAACTGTAGTTATCAACCGCCGCGCTCTGCGACACAACCTGCAACGCCTGCGTGAACTGGCTCCTGCCAGCAAACTGGTTGCGGTGGTGAAAGCGAACGCCTACGGACACGGCCTCCTTGAGACCGCGCGAACGCTGACCGACGCCGACGCCTTCGGCGTCGCCCGCCTGGAAGAGGCGCTGCGCCTGCGTGAAGGGGGCATTACCCAACCGATATTGCTGCTGGAAGGCTTCTTTGAAGCGGCGGATCTGGCGCTGATTTCCGCGCAGCAGCTGCATACCGTGGTACATAGCCCGGAACAGCTGGCGGCGCTCGAACAAGCGGAACTGGCCGAACCGGTTACCGTCTGGATGAAGCTGGATACCGGTATGCATCGTCTTGGCGTACTGCCGGAACAGGCCGAAGCGTTTTATCAGCGGCTAAGCCGGTGCAAAAATGTTCGCCAGCCGGTGAATATCGTCAGCCATTTCGCCCGTGCCGATGAGCCGGAATGCGGCGCGACCGAGCGTCAGCTGGATATTTTCACCACCTTTACCGAAGGGAAACCGGGGCTGCGTTCTATTGCCGCCTCGGGCGGGATCCTGCTGTGGCCGCAGTCGCATTTCGACTGGGCGCGGCCGGGCCTCATTCTCTACGGCGTTTCTCCACTGGAGAACCACTCTACCGGTGAGGATTTTGGCTGCCTGCCGGTGATGTCGCTGACCTCCAGCCTGATTGCGGTGCGCGAGCATAAAGCCGGGGAGCCGGTGGGCTATGGCGGCACCTGGATTAGCGAGCGCGATACTCGCCTTGGGGTAGTGGCGATGGGTTATGGCGACGGTTATCCGCGCGCCGCGCCCTCCGGCACGCCGGTGCTGGTCAACGGCCGCGAAGTGCCGATTGTCGGTCGCGTGGCGATGGATATGATTTGCGTCGATCTCGGTCCTCAGGCACAGGATAAATCCGGCGATCCGGTTGTGTTATGGGGAGAGGGGCTCCCCGTTGAGCGCATCGCGGAAATAACGAGAGTGAGTGCTTACGAACTTATCACCCGACTGACCTCCAGGCTGGCAATTCGTTACCTCGACTAACTACGGTCAGTGGCATATTTCCCCGATTACGCTACGCTTATCGGGGTAATGAGCAGGGGCGGCGCGCGGCGTCGCCCATGTTTGCAGCGATCTTTGTCGATAACTTACCAACATCCCCTCGACCTTCCCCAACTTCCGGTTTATTGTGTAAATACCTGCTTTCGTAAACCTGGAGATACATCTCGTGTTTCAAAAAGTTGACGCCTACGCCGGCGACCCCATTCTCTCCTTGATGGAGCGTTTCAAAGAAGATCCGCGTAGTGACAAAGTGAACCTCAGCATCGGTTTGTACTACAACGAAGACGGCATTATTCCGCAACTACAGGCCGTGGCGGATGCCGAAGCACAACTCAATGCTCAGCCGCACGGCGCTTCGCTGTATCTGCCGATGGAAGGGCTCAATAGCTACCGCCACGCCATTGCGCCGCTGTTATTTGGCGCCGACCATCCGGTGCTGAAACAAAATCGCGTAGCGTCAATTCAAACCCTGGGTGGCTCCGGCGCGCTGAAGGTTGGTGCCGATTTCCTCAAGCGCTACTTCCCGCAGTCGCACGTATGGGTTAGCGACCCGACCTGGGAAAACCACATCGCCATATTTGAAGGGGCTGGATTCGAAGTAAGTACTTACCCCTGGTTCGATGATGAGAGCAACGGCGTGCGTTTTGAAGCCTTCCTCGCCAAACTACAGACGCTCCCTGAGCGCGATATCGTGCTGCTGCATCCGTGTTGCCACAACCCGACGGGCGCCGATCTGAGCAACGCGCAGTGGGATGAAGTCGTTAAGGTGTTGAAAGCACGCAATTTAATTCCTTTCCTCGATATCGCCTATCAGGGCTTTGGCGCCGGTATGGAAGACGATGCCTACGCTATCCGCGCGATTGCCAGCGCTGGCCTGCCGATGCTAGTCAGCAACTCGTTTTCCAAAATCTTCTCCCTGTATGGCGAACGCGTCGGCGGTCTGTCCATTGTCTGCGATGATGCGGAAACGGCAGGCCGCGTGCTGGGCCAGTTGAAAGCGACGGTGCGTCGTAACTACTCCAGTCCGCCGAATTTTGGCGCGCAGGTGGTCGCGGCAGTATTGAACGACTCGGCGCTGAAAGCCTCATGGCTGGCGGAAGTGGAAGCGATGCGTACCCGCATCCTGGCGATGCGCCAGACGCTGGTAGAGGCGCTGAAAGAGGCCGTTCCCGGCAAGAACTTTGACTACCTGCTGAAGCAGCGCGGTATGTTTAGTTACACCGGTTTAAGCGCGGCACAGGTGGATCGTCTACGCGAAGAGTTTGGCGTCTATCTGATTGCCAGCGGCCGGATGTGCGTGGCAGGACTTAACTCGCGTAACGTCCAGCGCGTGGCTCAGGCGTTTGCCGTTGTAATGTAAGTACTCACTTACTAAATCGCCCTCGCCAGCGTTAAGGCGAGGGCGAATATACTCCGAAGTGTGATCATGCTCTTTTTATATGACATCTGAGCAGAAAATCCTTTCTATCTGTGTGGGCAGGCGTTAAGGTCTTGGTGCATTTATAAGCTCACTCATTATTAAAAATAACAACGAATTGAATTTGCAATCCTGAGTAACGCAGGTTCAGCCGCCCTGTGTACGACGGGTGAAGGGATAAATATGCGTAAGTTAACTTTGGCCATTAGCGCCACCTGTCTGTTGTTCGCTCTTAATAGCTCCGTTGTCGCGCGCGCTTCCACCCCGCAGCCCATTTGGGAAGGGACGAATGTCGCGAAACTTGCCGAACAGGCGCCGATACATTGGGTATCCGTAGCGCAAATCGAAAATAGCCTGCTTGGCCGCGCGCCGATGGCGGTGGGGTTCGATATCGATGATACCGTGCTGTTCTCCAGCCCTGGTTTCTGGCGTGGGCAGAAAACCTATTCTCCGGGCAGCGAAGCCTATCTGAAGAACCCCGAGTTCTGGGAAAAGATGAATAACGGCTGGGACGAGTTCAGTATGCCGAAAGAAGTGGGCCGCCAGCTGATTGCGATGCATATTAAGCGCGGCGACAGCATTTACTTCGTCACCGGCCGCAGCCAGACCAAAACTGAGACCGTCTCCAAAACCCTGCAGGATGATTTCCTCATCCCCGGCGCTAATATGAACCCGGTGATTTTTGCCGGCGATAAGCCAGGCCAGAACACCAAAACCCAGTGGTTACGGGAGAAGAATATCAAAGTCTTCTACGGTGACTCTGACAACGACATCTCGGCGGCCCGCGACGCCGATGCGCGCGGAATTCGCGTGCTGCGCGCGGCAAACTCCTCCTACAAACCGCTACCGATGGCCGGCTCGCAAGGGGAAGAGGTGATTGTGAATTCAGAATATTAAGTCGTGCGGAACACGGCGCTTCTGAACATGAAAAAGGCAGCCGAAGGCTGTCTTTTTTTTGTACGAATTTCAGCGTTTGAGGTTTTACCTTTTCGCTTCTTGCTGCAAACTTAGAAGGATTCACACATTACAGGAGTCGTTTATGTGGCATCAGCAAACCCTGACATTAGGCCCGAAATCTCGTGGTTTCCATCTGGTGACCAATGAAATTATTGGTCAAATTCGCGAACTCTCGAATATCAAGGTTGGCCTGCTGCATCTGTTACTCCAGCATACTTCCGCTTCCCTGACGTTAAATGAGAACTGCGATCCCACGGTCCGTTTTGATATGGAACAGCATTTTCTCAACGCCGTACCAGACAACGCGCCGTATGAACACGATTATGAAGGTCCTGATGATATGCCCTCGCACATTAAATCATCGCTGCTGGGCGTTTCTCTGATGTTGCCGGTGCAAAACGGCAACGTCATGTTAGGGACCTGGCAGGGGATCTGGCTGGGGGAGCATCGTATTCACGGCGGCTCGCGGCATATCGTCGCAACGCTTATGGGAGAATAAAAAATGACCATATCGGATCTACTACAGTACTGCATGGCGAAGCCGGGCGCGGAACAAAGCGTTCATAGCGACTGGAAAGCGACGCAAATCAAGGTCGCAGACGTGCTATTCGCCATGGTGAAAGAAGTGGAGGATAAGCGGCCAGCCGTTGCGCTTAAAGCGAGTCCCGAGCTTGCCGAACTGCTGCGCGAACAGCATCGCGATGTTCGCCCCAGCAGGCATCTGAATAAAGCTCACTGGAGCACGGTCTTCCTTGATGGCTCCCTGCCGGATTCGCAGATTTACTACCTGGTGGACGCCTCTTATCAGCAGGCGGTCGACCTGCTGCCGGAAGATAAGCGGCGGCAGTTAGCGTAGCTTATAGCCCGCCTGCCAGCGCCAGCAGCGCGATATCGAACAGCCTTAATAACGTCGACTGCAGCTGCGCCTGGCGTGCGATGCTCTGGTTGTTGGCGCGAATGCGGGCAATATCGCGCTGACCTTCCAGCAGTAGCCGTAGATCGTCTTCGGTCAGCCAGCCCTGAGCTTTTTGCTGTAATGCCTGCAGTAAAAAGATGGCGCTATCGCGTACTTCGCGCTGCTCATCGCCTAGTACTTTATTCAGTATTGGCATCCATTCGGCGCTATCAATTGCGCAAGCGGACAACAGTGCGCGAATCTCCATGGTTGTCGGCATTATTCCCTCCCTGTTCGCTGACATTCGCCAGCGATAGCCTGTTGATAAAGATAAAGGGTCTGCCGCGTTAAATATTGCGCTTCGGCAGGGGTAAAGGGCGCACCCCGCATCTGGCGATGGGCGTAAACGCGTAAATAGTTACCTTCAAGTAGCCTGAAGTTTTCCTGGCGCAGCGCGTCGCTTTGGGCGATCGCCTGCACAAACTGCTGGCGAATCTGTTCATCTTCATCAGTCAATTGTTGATCGTCATCCGTGGCTGCGGTGGCGATGAACTGCAAATGCAACTGCTTGAGTGTGAGCAATTGCTGATAGGCCGTATCGCTGTAGCGGCCAACCCACGAGCAGGCGCTTAACGCACATAGCGCGGCGGCGATGATAAATAACGGAATGAGGCGTGGTACTCGCATAGTTTTCCCGGTATCGGTGGGCGATAGCGGCTATCAGACGCCAGAGTGAGGCGCCGGGCAAATCACGAAGTCTCAGCGTAAAAAAATGAGATGAAATGAGATGAAATGAGGCCTCTTCCACTGCGGGAAGAGGCCTGAGAGATTACTTCAGCAAGGGCTTCAGGAAGCGCGCCGTGTGCGAGGCTTCACATTCGGCAACGGTTTCCGGCGTGCCGGAAACGAGAATCTCTCCGCCGCCGCTACCGCCTTCCGGGCCGAGGTCGACAATCCAGTCGGCGGTTTTAATTACGTCGAGATTGTGCTCAATGACCACGATGGTATTGCCCTGATCGCGCAGCTGATGCAGTACGTCCAGCAGCTGCTGGATATCGGCGAAATGCAGACCGGTGGTCGGTTCATCAAGGATATACAGCGTCTGGCCGGTACCGCGCTTGGATAGTTCGCGCGCCAGCTTCACGCGCTGGGCTTCACCGCCGGAGAGCGTGGTTGCCGACTGGCCAAGACGAATATAGGTCAGGCCAACATCCATCAGGGTTTGCAACTTACGCGCCAGCGCCGGAACGGCATCAAAGAACTCGCGCGCTTCTTCGATAGTCATATCCAGCACTTCGTGGATAGTTTTGCCTTTGTACTTAATTTCCAGCGTTTCGCGGTTATAGCGTTTGCCTTTGCACTGGTCGCACGGTACGTAGATATCCGGCAGGAAGTGCATCTCAACCTTGATCACCCCGTCGCCCTGACAGGCTTCGCAGCGGCCGCCGCGGACGTTAAAACTGAAGCGGCCCGGCGTATAGCCGCGTGAACGTGATTCCGGCACTCCGGCAAACAGTTCGCGCACCGGCGTGAACACGCCGGTATAGGTTGCAGGGTTTGAGCGCGGCGTGCGGCCAATCGGGCTCTGGTCGATATCGATGACTTTATCGAAGTGCTCCAGCCCCTGGACATCGCGATATGGCGCCGGTTCGGCAATCGTCGCGCCGTTCAACTGGCGCTGGGCGATGGGGAACAGGGTATCGTTAATCAGCGTTGATTTACCGGAACCGGAAACGCCGGTAATGCAGGTAAACAGGCCGACAGGCAGCGTCAGCGTCACATCCTTGAGGTTGTTGCCGCGCGCGCCAGTGAGCTTCAGCACTTTTTCCGGATCGGCGGCGACGCGCTGTTTCGGCACTTCGATTTTGCGTTTACCGCTCATGTACTGCCCGGTGAGGGATTCTGGTACCGCCATAATGGCGTCCAGCGGCCCTTCGGCCACCACCTGGCCGCCGTGCACGCCAGCGCCGGGGCCGATGTCGATAACATGGTCGGCGGCGCGAATGGCGTCTTCGTCATGTTCAACGACAATGACCGTGTTGCCCAGATTACGCAGGTGGATAAGCGTACCGAGCAGGCGTTCGTTATCACGCTGGTGCAGGCCGATGGAGGGCTCATCCAGCACGTACATCACGCCAACCAGCCCCGCGCCAATCTGGCTCGCCAGACGAATACGCTGCGCTTCACCGCCGGAGAGCGTCTCCGCCGAACGAGAGAGCGTCAGGTAGTTCAGACCGACGTTGACGAGGAACTTCAGGCGATCGCCAATCTCTTTCAGCACTTTCTCGGCGATTTGCGCCCGCTGGCCAGACAGCTTCAGGTTATTGAAGAAGTCCATCGCGTGGCCGATGCTCATATCGGAAATGGTTGGCAGCGGCGTGTTTTCCACAAATACATGGCGCGCTTCGCGACGCAGACGTGTGCCTTCACAACTGGCGCACGGACGGTTGCTGATGAATTTCGCCAGCTCTTCGCGCACCGCGCTGGATTCCGTCTCTTTGTAACGGCGCTCCATGTTGTGCAGCACGCCTTCGAACGGATGGCGGCGTACTGACGTGTCGCCGCGGTCGTTCATGTATTTGAATTCAATATTCTCTTTACCAGAACCATACAACACGACTTTATGCACATTAGCGCTGAGGGTGCCCCAGGGCGCTTCGACATCAAACTTATAGTGATCCGCCAGCGACTTCAGCATCTGGAAATAGTAGAAGTTGCGGCGATCCCAGCCGCGGATGGCGCCGCCAGCCAGCGAGAGCTCTGGATTCTGAATCACTCGATCGGGATCGAAATACTGTTGAACGCCAAGGCCGTCGCAGGTTGGACAGGCCCCTGCCGGGTTGTTGAAGGAGAACAGACGCGGCTCCAGCTCGCGCATGCTATAGCCGCAAATCGGGCAAGCGAAGTTCGCCGAGAACAGCAGTTCTTCCGCTTTACTGTCATCCATGTTGGAAACAATGGCGGTGCCGCCGGAGAGCTCCAGCGCGGTTTCGAAAGATTCCGCCAGACGCTGCGCCAGATCGTCGCGCACTTTAAAGCGGTCGATAACCACTTCGATCGTGTGTTTCTTTTGCAGCTCTAATTTCGGCGGATCCGAAAGATCGCAGACTTCGCCATCGATCCGCGCGCGGATGTAGCCCTGACTGGCAAGGTTCTCCAGCGTTTTGGTGTGCTCGCCTTTACGTTCTTTAATGATGGGCGCCAGCAGCATCAGGCGCTGACCTTCCGGCTGAGAGAGCACGTTATCGACCATCTGGCTGACGGTTTGCGCGGCCAGCGGGACGTCGTGGTCCGGGCAACGCGGTTCGCCGACGCGGGCGTACAGCAGGCGCAGATAGTCATGGATTTCAGTAATCGTACCTACCGTCGAACGCGGGTTGTGGGAGGTCGATTTCTGTTCGATAGAAATCGCCGGCGACAGCCCTTCGATATGATCGACGTCCGGTTTCTCCATCAGCGACAGGAACTGTCGCGCATAGGCGGAGAGCGATTCGACGTAGCGACGCTGGCCTTCGGCGTACAGGGTGTCGAAAGCGAGTGAGGATTTGCCAGACCCAGAAAGCCCGGTGACGACAATAAGTTTGTCGCGCGGAATGACGAGGTTGATGTTTTTGAGATTATGGGTGCGGGCGCCCCGAACTTCGATCTTATCCATTCACCTTTCCCGGTAGGTAGATACACGGATTGCCTGGTTTGCTTAAAGGACAAACGGCAGAAACGGCTAATTATGACACAATTTAACCTGTCTGGATATACAGTATTGGAATGGCGCTGCAGTAAGAGGGTGAAAATTTGCATAGCAGCGGCATGTTTTCTGGAATTGGCTTCGCAGCTATCAAATTGCCCCTTTGTGGTGTTAGAATTCCCGGTTTACACTTATACAAAACGTATTATTCAGGAGATTCGATCATGGCCAGCAGAGGCGTAAACAAGGTGATTCTCGTCGGTAACCTGGGGCAGGACCCGGAAGTACGCTACATGCCAAGTGGCGGCGCTGTCGCCAACTTCACGCTGGCAACTTCCGAATCCTGGCGCGATAAGCAAACCGGCGAAATGAAAGAGCAGACTGAATGGCACCGCGTTGTGCTGTTCGGCAAACTGGCGGAAGTCGCGGGCGAATACCTGCGTAAAGGTTCTCAGGTTTATATCGAAGGCCAGCTGCGTACCCGTAAATGGACCGATCAGTCAGGCCAGGACAAGTACACCACTGAAATCGTGGTAAACGTCGGCGGCACCATGCAGATGCTGGGCGGCCGTCAGGGCGGCGGCGCACCGGCAGGCGGCGGCCAGCAGCAGGGCGGTTGGGGTCAGCCTCAGCAGCCGCAGGGCGGCAACCAGTTCAGCGGCGGCGCGCAGTCTCGTCCGCAGCAGCAGGCCCCGGCAGCGCCATCTAACGAACCGCCGATGGACTTCGACGACGACATCCCGTTTTAAGGTTTTCCTTATTACGTACTGCCTGTGCAGTAAACCAACAAAAAGCCCCGATTGTTCGGGGCTTTTTTCATTTCAGGCTCTCAGGCTGCCGGGGCCGAAGCTTCAGGAGCGGTTGGCGGAGCCGCGTCTGGTTGAAGCTTACCTGTTCCTGGCTCGGGTAGCGGGGTGGCGGTCGCTTTTTGTTTACGGGCGATATCATCCATTATCAGTCGATAGGCAATGTAGTATTTATAGATATTGCTGACATAGGTCACCGTCTCAGCGCCGATTTTTTCCGCCGCGAGATTCTCAACGTTGCCAAACCAGATGTTCGGATCGAAGCCGCGTTTTTGGGTTTCCGTACGTAGACGCGCGATACGCGCCGGGCCCGCATTGTAGGACGCGAACGAAAACAGCGCTTTATTAAGCGGCGTCATTGGCTGATCGCCATAGTAATGATCAATCATCCAGCGCATATACTTCACGCCGGCATGAATGTTGGGATCGATTTTCTTAATATCGCCAACTTTTAGTTCCTTGCCGGTCGCGGGCATGACCTGCATCACGCCGATTGCGCCAACGTGGCTGCGTACCGATTGATTGAGCCGCGATTCCTGATATCCCTGGGCGGCCATCAGCAGCCAGTCGACATCATAGCGTTCGCCATATTTTCTAAAAATTTCCACCATCTGCAAAAACTTAGCGCGCTCTCTGTTGGCTGCGGCGTTTTTAACGTAGGTCGCGCTTTTCAGGTAGCGCAGCAGAATCGTGTTTCCCAGGGTGCTGCCTTGACGATTATTCTTCACGAAATTATTCAGCACCGCGAGAAGCTGCGGGTTGTCTTTGCGGACCGCCCAGGCGATGTCGCCGCCATCTCGTAACACAATGTCGTCATGCACCTGAATTTTTGGAAACACCTGTTTCCAGAAAATCGCTTTATGGCGATCCACCACGATCAGGGGTATCAGATCGGCATTGAGCATTTCGAGAAGATCCTCATCCTCGAGCGCTTCAGGTGCTTCCTGCAAAATGACCGGCGGCAGCGCTGCTTTGGCAAAGCGGGCGTTAAGCGCCTGCAAACTTTCGTAATAGCTGGATGAGCGTCGAACAAACACGGTTTTACCGGAAAGCTGCTCCAGGCTTTTTACCTCGGGCGATGATGGCCCCGAAACTAATAGTTCTTTGACATCGCTATAGAGCGGGGTGGTAAAGGCGACCTTTTCCTGACGCGATGAAGTAATCGTGAGATTGGCGGCGGCGATATCCCCTTTGCCTTCATTCAGTGCCTTGAACAGGTTATCCCGCGTCACCGGGATAAAAACGATCCGCACTTTGAGGTGTTTCTGCTTCAGCTTCTTCTCTTTTGCCAGCTTGCTATTGAGATCTTTTTCTAAAGCGATGAAAAGATCGTGGGTGGCGCCGCGTTGGGTACCCTTGTCGATAAAAAAGAACGTTTTGCTGTAGGTTGTCAGCACCCGGATCGCCCGCCGATTGATCATATCGGGAAGATCGCCTTTTCGTGGCTGCATGATGTGATCCATATCGATGGTCAGCTCAGCTTTATCCTTATGCGCCGGCGACGCTTTACTCGTCGAAGCCGCTGAAGCGGAGAAGGCAAACAGTATGGCGAGAAGGCAGCAGGAAACCATCGCCAGGCGACGTTGAAAACCGAAGATGTTCATGATGCGGCACTCTGCAGGGGGATGGTTATATTTTAGTCAATGCAAACGCGCCCCTGTGCCTTTTTCTATCTACCTCCCTCGTGTGCTGCTCGGCGTAGGTGGTATTTGCCTGTTTGCGAGAATTCAAAGGACAGAGGCACTTCTCATACTAGAAAATATTTTCATTTTGCGATTGCTAATTGATTATTCCGCCCACTTGAATATCAAAATGATATTTTTGTCTGCTATTTAAAATATATTGTAAGGTTAGTTATAGTCTTTGCATGGTTTTGTTTTTTTAGTATTAATACATAATTCGTAGAATGCCCGGGTTTGCTTACTTCAAGAGAGGTATAGCCGAGATGTATCAGGCTTGGTCTATATCACAATATTAATCAGCCACCTTGCAGATAACGGCCTGGAGTGCTATCACTAAATTTCCCGTAACAGATTTTACTTACAAGGATGGAAGATGAAATGGACGATTCTTAACACCCTTATCTGCCCGCATACCGGCGTTGCATTCTCGTCAATATCGGGGCTGCGGTTTCTGAAGTTTATTATCTGGTATGAAGCCGATCTTTTATTAATTCCTGGCGAAACCATGAAGCTTTATTCATCTAAAGTTTTAATTAATGATCAATATCATTCATTAAAAATTTATAACATCACGTGTTATGACGATAAACAGTGGGAAACGTTAAGAGAGCGGCCAACCTGTCCGTATAATTTCGAGGTCGCGGAGCCGGAATCTTGTCTTTATCAATCGTATTGTGCGGTTAAGCGCTGCCCGAACGAGCGTCTGCGGCCGATGTTATGCGGACAATATTAGCTTGGGTAGAGAAGAACATCATCGTTGCTGAAAATAAAAAAGCTTCCCGCAGGAAGCTTTTTTATCAGGTCATCATCATTGGCCACTCTGGCGGCGTCTGACTCATGACTTCAACCATGACATCTTTAATGTTGCCCCAGATTTTGGCGACATCCACCATGGTGATACCTAACAAGCCGGTGGCAAACCAGCAGGCGGCAGCCAGACCCAGACAGCTACAAATAATCGCTAAGCCGGCATAGTCGCTTTTACGTAATTGAATATTCAGCGAGCTGGCCAGGAACATCAATACCGCGCTCACCAGGGGCCAGCGCAAAAGTACGACACTGGTAGTAATGGAAGCCATTAACTTATCCTATCTCTCAAAGAAATTCGGGAGCCTTAGACAACCTGGCGCGATTATCAATAATGAGACGCTCTGGCTATCTGGGGGCACTTCAGGGAGTGATGAAACGACAGTTCTGTTTCATCAACTTGTGTGAACTATATCACATTTGTTGATTTATTCACCAGACAAAAAATGACCTTTTTTGACATTTAAAAACCATGTTTTGAATGTGGTTAATTACGCGGCAATGCGTACCAGCTTGTCTGATGGCCGTTTTTCGACGCCGTTAAGGACCGGACCTGGACTGCCGATAATTGATCTACGGGTTTTGTTACTTATTACGAGTAATTGTACGGAGAAACCGAATTAGTAAGTGGCTAGTGTCTTAATTATTACGAGAATGTTTCTCGATCCATCTATAAGTAAGTATGATTCATCATTATTAGGTGTGAGGTTTTTACATAAACGTGTTCGTTGCTGAAATTCGCTGTTTTTTATAACAGTCGGTAATGCCTGGTTTTTGTCCTTATACCGTGATTGAGGCGTATCGCATGGATAAAAAGCGGAAATGAATCGTAACGCGCCGCATAAGGCGTTAAGAATATTCTTCATCATACTGGTGGTTGTACTGCCGGTGGTGTTGGCGTTGTGGTTTGCGCAAATCAGGGCCAAGGAAGAAATCTCAGATAGACTGCAATCGTTTTCGCAGCTGGCGCTGCAAAAAACGGAAATGGTCATTCATGAATCCGAGCAGGCGCGCGAAAAAGCCATGCAGTTTACCGGGTTAATGTGTTCCCCTCAGCATCAGCAGTACATGTTGAATATTGTTCGCGGACTACTGTACGTTGATGACCTGATTTACGCGAGCGGTAACACTTTCCTTTGTTCCACAGCGGTCCATCCCGAAGAGGGCTGGAGAATATCCGCGGCGAATTATACTCGAAATCCCGACATCTCCATCTACTACTATCGCGATACGCCGTTTTATCCCGGCTATGATATGAATTATATGCAGCGCGGGCATTATGCCGTGGTGGTTAACCCCCTCTCTTATAGTTCAGTCATTTCCAGTGATAAAGATTTAGCCTACGGCGTCTTCGACACCAAAACGAACATGTTTTTCTCCGTGAGTAAAAACGTTGATGCCAGGGAGCTTCATCGTCTTATTCGCCACGAAGACGCTTTTTTTAATCAGGATGGCCGGGTTTATACCGTCGCCCATTCGTCGATTCGGCCGATTGCGGTCATCATGTCCACCTCGCGCGCCAGCTATTATGCCAGCCTGTACGATCAGGTTACTTTGACCCTGCCGTTAGGAATTATTTGCAGCATATTGATTCTGATGGTCTGGTCGCGAAGCCGTCAGCAGTATCATTCGCCGCGCAATAAGCTGCAGCGAGCGTTAAGCCACCGCCAGCTTTGTCTGCATTACCAACCTATTATCGACATCAAGAATAACCGCTGCGTCGGCGCCGAGGCGCTGCTACGCTGGCCGGGATTTGACGGTCCGGTGATGAGCCCGGCGGAGTTTATTCCGTTGGCGGAAAACTCAGGCATGATTGCTCAGGTAACAGATTACGTGGTTGACGAGTTGTTCAACGATCTTGGTGAATACCTGGCCAGGCATCCGCAGCTCTATATCGCGATTAATCTTTCGGCATCCGACTTCCATTCCGCGCGGTTAATTGCGCAGATTACTGAGAAAGCGCGCAGCTATGCGGTTTGCGTGAAGCAAATCAAAATTGAAGTCACCGAAAGGGGATTTATCGATGTGCCGAAAACCACGCCGGTGATTCAGGCTTTCCGCGAGGCGGGCTACGAGATAGCTATTGATGATTTCGGCACCGGTTATTCCAACCTGCATAACCTCTATTCGCTCAACGTCGATATTCTGAAGATTGATAAATCCTTTATCGATACGCTGACCACCAACAGCACCAGTCATCTGATTGCTGAACATATCATCGATATGGCGCGTAGCCTGCGTCTAAAAACCATCGCCGAAGGGGTAGAAACGCTGGATCAGGTGGATTGGTTACTTAAGCGCGGCGTACAGTTTTGTCAGGGATGGCATTTTGCGAGGGCAATGCCGCCGCAGGAGTTTATGCAGTGGCTGGCCAAGTCCCCGATCTTACTGCGTACGCCGCACGACGGTCGTCAGGCGGAAATCTGATGACGGTAGTCGCTGGGAGTGCGATCGAACTCCCGGCGGAACACCCGCGAGAACGTCTGCTGCGAGACGTATCCCAAATCCATCGCAATATCAAAAATAGGACGCTGCGTGGTTCTCAGCGCTTCAGCAGCGAGCAGTAGCCGGCGCTGACGAATGTAATCACCCAGCGTTTGGTGGGTAACGGTACGGAACATCCGCTGCAGATACCATTTCGAGTATCCCGATTTTTTAGCGACTACATCAATGTTAAGTGGTTGATCGATATGTTCATCAATCCATTCAATAAGCGTTTGGATAATATCCTGATGGGACATAAAGCGGCCTCTCTCAATTCTCGATTCGTCGTTTTGTCTGTCGGCGAGTATAATTCCTCAAGTTAACTTGAGGTAAAGAGCTTTATGGAAAAGAAATCAGCCCGTATCAAAATGCTGCTTTCTCCTGGAGAAGTGGCTAAACGAACCGGCGTCGCCGTCTCGGCGCTGCACTTTTATGAAAGTAAAGGGCTTATCCGCAGCCAGCGTAATGCCGGCAATCAGCGGCGATATCGCCGTGATGTACTGCGAGCGGTCGCCATTATCAAGATTGCGCAACGTATTGGCATTCCGTTGGCGACCATCGGCGAGGCATTTGGCGTCCTGCCGGAAGGACATAATCTGAGCGCCAAAGAGTGGAAACAGCTGTCGTCGCAATGGCGGGAGGAGCTGGACCGGCGTATTCACACCCTGACTGCGCTGCGTGATCAACTCGACGGCTGCATCGGCTGTGGTTGTTTATCGCGCCGCGATTGCCCATTACGCAACCCAGGAGATAAGTTGGGTGAAGAGGGGACCGGCGCACGCCTGCTGGAAGAGGATTAATTGTGATACCTGCAAAAAACTAAAGCGCCACAACAGGGCGCTTTAGTTGTTTTCCGGTCTTTGTCTTTCGCATTATCCCGCTGGCTCACGGGAGGGTTTCCCCCGACGTCGACTCCCCTCAGGTATTGCGCAATGTGTTGAAGGAGGTTCCGGATTGCGTCGACAATGTAATTGTGGCACAGCCTGCTGATTTTGCCTGTTGGTGTTGCCGAAATTTTTCCGTCATTGGCCGCCTGTTCCTATAGTTAATTTGAACGAACAACAGGAGAGCGCCATGTTGACGGTCCATCACCTCAACCAATCCCGCTCGCAGCGCGTGCTGTGGGCGTTGGAAGAACTGCAATTGTCCTATCAGGTCGTCTGCTACCAGCGTGAAAAAAACATGCAGGCGCCGCCGAAGCTGAAAAAAATTCACCCGTTGGGTAAATCGCCGGTGCTTGAGGATCAGGGCGTAGTGCTGGCGGAGTCCGGCGCCATTCTGGAATATCTGCAGGAGACCTACGATAGCGCCCAGCAGCTGAAGCCGCAGGGGCGGGAAGATAAACTGCAATATCGCTTTTGGCTCCATTATGCCGAGGGATCGTTAATGCCCTTGTTGTTGATGAAGCTTATCTTCGCCAGCCTCGGCAAACCGCCGGTGCCGCTTGGCATGCGCACGCTGGGCGGGGCGTTGGGCAAAGGGGTGCAAAAGGCGTGGCTGGATAGACAGCTGGCGACCCATGCGGCATATATTGAACAGCATCTGGCTGGCCAGCCGTGGTTTGCCGGCGGCGCGCTGAGCATGGCGGATATTCAGATGAGCTTTCCGGTGATGGCGTTACTGGCGCGCGGCGGCATTCAAGACCTGCCGCACACCCGCCGCTGGCAGCAACAGGTTGAATCGCGACCGGGCTGGCTGAATGCTATCGAGCGCGGCGGGCCGTTTACCCTACCTGGCGGTTAATGCGCCTGAAAGCGGATTAAAACATATAAAAATGTTAATGCTTTGCGCATTGACGATAACGTTTGCGCATCGTTTGTCTATTTCCTGAGCTTTGGCGGCGAAATTTGGCAAAATACGACAAACTTCAGTTGAAAAGGGCCGTCTAAAGACAGGATAATCGTTTGCCTTTTTACTTTGCTCATTTTTTCCCCTGCTGATAGGGGGAGCAAAGACATTCCATACATCGCATTGTATGTGCGGAGTTAAACGTTTGCTTTTTCTCAGCCTCCCTCCTGGCGCCGGGAAACAGCACAAGGAGATGGCGTTTAACTGGCAGTGGATGGTCCATCACGCATGCAAGCGAACGATCAAAATTTTCAGGGGAAGTTTTCTATGTCTACGCCTTCAGCGCGTACCGGCGGTTCTTTAGACGCCTGGTTTAAAATTTCAGCTCGCGGCAGCTCCGTACGTCAGGAAATCGTTGCCGGATTAACCACCTTCCTGGCGATGGTGTACTCCGTCATCGTAGTGCCGGGAATGTTAGGCAAAGCCGGTTTTCCGCCGGCAGCGGTGTTCGTCTCGACCTGCCTGGTGGCGGGCGTCGGTTCATTAGTGATGGGTCTGTGGGCTAACCTGCCGCTGGCTATCGGCTGTGCGATTTCGCTGACTGCCTTTACCGCTTTCAGCCTGGTGCTGGGACAACACATCAGCATTCCGGTGGCATTAGGCGCCGTGTTCCTGATGGGGGTATTGTTCACCATTATCTCCGCCACCGGTATTCGTAGCTGGATCCTGCGCAATCTGCCGCAAGGCGTGGCGCACGGAACCGGCATCGGTATCGGCCTGTTCCTGCTGCTGATTGCCGCCAACGGCGTCGGCCTGGTAATTAAAAACCCGCTGGACGGCCTGCCGGTGGCGCTGGGCAATTTCGATAGCTTCCCGGTGATGATGTCGCTGATTGGCCTGGCGGTGATTATCGGCCTGGAAAAACTGAAAGTGCCGGGCGGTATTCTGCTGACCATTATCGGGGTCTCCATTATCGGGCTGATTTTCGATCCCAACGTCCACTTCTCCGGGATTTTCGCCATGCCGTCGCTGAGCGATGACAAAGGCAATTCGCTGATTGGCAGCCTCGATATCATCGGCGCGCTGAACCCGGTGGTGCTGCCAAGCGTGCTGGCGCTGGTTATGACCGCGGTATTCGACGCCACCGGCACCATTCGCGCGGTCGCCGGCCAGGCTAACCTGCTGGATAAAGACGGGCAGATCATCAACGGCGGCAAAGCGCTGACTACCGACTCCCTGAGCAGCGTGTTCTCCGGCGTGGTGGGCGCAGCCCCTGCTGCGGTGTATATCGAATCGGCGGCCGGTACGGCGGCGGGCGGTAAAACCGGCCTGACGGCAGTCACCGTTGGCGTGCTGTTTCTGCTTATCCTGTTCCTTTCCCCGCTCTCCTATCTGGTTCCGGCCTATGCGACCGCGCCAGCGCTGATGTACGTTGGCCTGCTGATGCTGAGCAACGTGGCGAAAATCGACTTCAATGACTTCGTGGATGCGATGGCGGGGCTGATTACCGCGGTGTTCATCGTGCTGACCTGCAACATCGTAACCGGCATCATGATCGGTTTTGCGTCGCTGGTGATTGGCCGCGTGGTATCCGGCGAGTGGCGTAAGCTCAATGCGGGCACCGTGATCATCGCGGCGGCGCTGGTCATCTTCTACGCTGGTGGGTGGGCGATTTAACTTTTCCTGCTAACGACGGGCGGCTTTGGCCGCCCGTTTAATTTTTCAGCCACATCCTGTTTCCTTTTGCGTTAATCTGAGTAGCGTATCATTTCGAGACATGACGCCTCGGATGTAAAAAAAGAAAACGCAGCAAACAGGGAACACATGGAAATATTCTTCACCATACTCATCATGACCCTCGTGGTCTCTCTCTCCGGGGTGGTTACACGCGTACTGCCCTTTCAGGTTCCATTACCGTTAATGCAAATCGCCATCGGCGCGCTGTTGGCCTGGCCGACCTTTGGTCTGCACGTCGAGTTCGACCCTGAACTCTTCCTCGTTTTGTTTATCCCGCCGCTGCTGTTTGCCGACGGCTGGAAAACGCCGACCCGCGAGTTTATCGAGCACGGGCGAGAAATCTTCGGCCTGGCGCTGGCGCTGGTGGTGGTCACCGTGGTCGGTATCGGCTTCCTGATTTACTGGATTGTGCCGGGGATCCCGCTGGTTCCGGCATTCGCCCTTGCGGCGGTGCTGTCGCCGACCGATGCCGTGGCGTTGTCCGGTATTGTCGGCGAAGGGCGGATACCGAAGAAAATCATGGGCATTCTGCAGGGCGAAGCGCTGATGAACGACGCTTCGGGCCTGGTGTCGTTAAAATTTGCCGTTGCCGTGGCAATGGGCACGATGGTGTTCACCATTGGCGGCGCCACCGTTGAGTTCCTGAAGGTGGCGATTGGCGGCATCCTGGCCGGTTTCGTGGTCAGTTGGCTGTATGGCCGCTCAATGCGTTTCCTCAGCCGCTGGGGCGGCGATGAACCGGCAACGCAAATTGTGCTGCTGTTCCTGCTGCCGTTCGCTTCCTACCTGATTGCCGAACATATCGGTTTCTCCGGGATCCTGGCGGCGGTGGCCGCAGGGATGACCATCACCCGTTCCGGGGTGATGCGTACCGCGCCGCTGGCTATGCGCCTGCGCGCCAACAGCACCTGGGCAATGCTGGAGTTCGTGTTTAACGGCATGGTGTTCCTGCTGTTGGGTCTGCAGCTACCGGATATCCTGTCGAGTTCGCTGGTGGCGGCAGAAGCCGATCCTAACGTTGAAACCTGGATGCTGTTCACCGATATCGTGCTGATTTACGCCGCGCTGATGCTGGTGCGTTTCGGTTGGCTGTGGACGATGCGTAAGCTTAGCCAGCGCTTCCTGAAGAAGAAGCCGATGGAGTTTGGCTCCTGGACCACCCGTGAGCTGCTGATCTCCTCCGTCGCCGGGGTGCGCGGGGCGATTACTCTCGCCGGTGTGCTGTCGATTCCGCTACTGCTGCCGGACGGCAACGTCTTCCCGGCGCGTTACGAGCTTATCTTCCTGGCCGCCGGGGTGATTCTTTTCTCCCTGTTCGTCGGGGTCATCGCGTTGCCGATTTTGCTGCGGCGTATTGAGTCTACCGACCACGTACAGCAGCGCAAAGAAGAGCGTCTGGCGCGCGCCGCGACGGCGGATGTGGCGATTGTCGCGATTCAGAAAATGGAAGAACGCCTGGCGGCGGATACCAAAGAGAATATCGACAACCAGCTGTTGACCGAGGTAAGTTCGCGCGTCATCGGTAACCTGCGTCGCCGTGTGGATGGGCGTAACGATGTCGAAACCTCGATGCTGGAAGAGAGCCTTGAGCGCCGTTTCCGTCTGGCGGCGCTACGTTCGGAGCGCGGTGAGCTGTACCACCTGCGCGCGACGCGGCAAATCAGCAACGAGACGTTGCAGAAGCTGCTGCACGATCTCGACCTGTTAGAAGCGCTGTTAATCGAAGATCAGTAACCTTAAGTCCCGGTAAGCGCGACGCTTATCGGGACTACTCGCGGTGCCGTTTTTTGTCGGGTGGCGGCTAACGCCTTACCCGACCTACAGTATATATGTAGCCCCGGTAAGCGTTAGCGCCACCGGGGTGTTACTCCAGCCAAAATGACTTACTGCACTCCAGCCACGCCTGGGCGCTACGCGACATATATACGCCTTCCCGCCAGATCATCCCTAATTCCCAACGTAATTCGCTCTCCAGTGGGATCCAGTAAAAATCCTCGGCATCCAGCCGCTGGCAAATCGGCTCCGGCAAAATCGCTACGCCAATGCCCGCCTGCACCATTGCCGCCAGAAAATCCCACTGGCCGCTGCGCACGGCGATACGCGGCTTCACGTCATGCTCGGCAAACAGGCGCATCAGCTGCTGGCTGAGGGCAAAATCTTCGTTGTAGATAACCAACGGATGCTGCGCCAGCTTCTGCGGCGAGATCGAGGTGATATCCTGCCACTGCGCCGTCTTTGGCACGAGGACGCAGAGCGGATGGCTAAAGAGCGACAGCGTGGTCAGACCGCTGGCCTCATCGACCGGTAGCGCGGTCATCGCCAGATCGAGCTCGCCGTTGCTAACCGCCTGCTGTACCGTCAGCCCGCCGAACTCGGAAATTTTCAGCTCCACGCCGGGATAACGCAGGCGAAACCGACTGATGGGCTCAGCCATCAACATGCCGACCATCGGCGGGATCCCCAGCCGCAGCACGCCTTTATTCAGATGGTTGATATCGCTGAGCTCGGCTTTTAACTGGCTGAATTCGCCGAGTATCGCCTGCCCGCGTTCGAAAACTACCCGGCCGGTATCGGTTAATAACAGCTTACGGCCATCACGGATAAGCAGAGTGCAGTTGAGCTCGTCTTCCAGATTTTTGAGCATCTTGCTGATGGTGGGCTGCGTGACGAAGAGCTTCTCCGCCGCGCGGGTAAAGCTTTGCTGGCGGACGACTTCGACAAAATATCGCAACGTACGTATATCCATGATTATTCCCTGAGACTATACCTGTGATGATTTTAATTCATTTCTGTCAGTAAGGGCGGCTCTCTATACTTCACGTCTGTCTTATTTTTAGGGAATTCCGCTCATGGCCTTCGCGCCAGCACGTGTTGCGCCTTTCGTGGCGCGACGTCTTCAGGTACCGGTTCAGGTACTGCTCTATGCCGGGCTGTTTGTCTGCGCTGAATATCTGGTTAATTGGCTTCATCTCCCGCTTCCGGCCAATCTTGTCGGCATGTTGATGCTGCTGATGCTTATCGTCTGCCGGGTGATACCGCTGAACTGGGTGCGCGCAGGCGCGCGCTGGCTGCTGGCGGAGATGCTGCTATTTTTCGTCCCGGCGGTGGTTGCCGTCGTTAACTATGCGCAACTGCTGATGGTGGACGGCTGGCGTATCTTCCTCGTCATCGCGCTAAGCACCACTCTGGTATTGGGCGCCACGGCGTGGGTAGTGGATAAGGTTTATCGCTACGAAGTGAGCAGGTTGAAAGATGAGTGATTTTACCCTGAGCGTGTTGTGTCTGGCGGTCACCCTCGTGCTCTATTTTGCCAATAAGCGTCTCTATCGCCGCTTCCACAAACTGCCGTTGATGCCGCTGGTGCTGACGCCGGTATTGTTGGTGCTGATCCTCGTCTTTGGTCATATTTCCTACCAGAGCTATATGGGCGAGTCGCACTGGCTATTGTGGCTATTGGGGCCAGCCACCATCGCCTTCGCCGTGCCGGTCTATGACAACATGGCGATTATCAAGCGTCACTGGATGTCGTTGACTGCCGGGGTGGTGACGGCTTCGCTGGTGGCGGTAACCACTTCCGTCTGGCTGGCGCGTCTGTTTACTCTTTCAGATGAGATCCAGCGAAGCCTGGCGGTGCGCTCGGTGACCACGCCGTTTGCGCTGGCGGCAGCGAAACCGCTCGGCGGTCAACCCGACTTAGTGGCGCTGTTTGTGGTGGTTACCGGAGTCTTTGGCATGGCGATTGGCGACGTGCTGTTCTTACGCTTGTCGATAAGCGCCGGCATGGCGAAAGGAGCCGGCTTTGGCGCGGCGTCCCACGGCGCCGGGACCGCCCGTTCTTACGAGCTCGGGCAGCAGGAGGGCGTGGTCGCCAGCCTGGTAATGATGCTTTCCGGCGTAGTGATGGTACTGGCGGCGCCTTTGGTGCGCTGGGCGATATTTTGAACTTCAGCAGTTTTACCCCGAAGTACAGCGGGTAAGGCTGCTGATATTAGAATGAGTTAAGAAACTACGTATATATAAGATGTTTGGCGTAATTAATATTTAAAGTGTTTAGGCTTTATTCCGAATCCATCAGGATACATTAATTTTCTTTCTGATTGAGTGTATATCTAATTTGTTGATGTTTATGATTTTATGCTTTGTGATGCCTGATGATAAATTTCTGCTAATAAGTGATGTTAGCTCTTCTTATTGAAAAATATTTTCTGCACGATATTCTTTTTCCGTGGGATATTATTATTGAATGGATTCAATGAGTGACCACGTGGTGAAGTATGACGGGTATAAATTGATCTTATCATTATTTGCATGACGCATTTGTAATGCGAATATTGAATTCCATTCTCTAATATACCTGCATGAAGCAATTGACGGATTGATTGTCATTTTACAATGGATATGGGAATTCATATGAAAATCAGTAAAAAATATTTATTCAGCGCGCTGGCGATTTCCGCCTCCTGTATGTTGTCTACTATTACGCAAGCGGCGCCGAATACCATTACCTTCACCGGTACCGTTTCAGATACAACCTGCACCGCAACCATTGACGGCGGCGTAACTGCGATTGCCATGGGGACCGCATCGGTTGCAGATTTAAAAGCCTATACCTACGGTGCGGCGAAAAACTTTTCCTTTAAGCTGGCTGATTGCCCAACCACTGAAGAGGGAGGGAGCACTATCGCTCGCGTAACATTTGGTGGTGAAGCAGACAGCGCTAATAGCGATTATTTTAAAAACCAGGCAGGCTCGGAAGCGGCATCAGGCGTTGCCGTTGCTATCTTCGACAATGCGGGAAATTTACTCAAAAATAACGTTGAGGGCGCCGATGTTGATATCTCCTCTGGTGAGGCGACCATCCCTTTTACGGTAAAAATGGCTAAATCAGGAAGCGCTGACCCAACTAAAGGCGCAGTACAAACCACTGTGACTTATAACGTGACTTACTATTAATATTATTCATGGAGCAAGGGGAATCTATCCTGATTCCCCTGGAATAAAATCAGATGAGATATTTTCTGTTATTTTTCGGGTTATTATCTATCACCAGCGCGCAAGCGAGCGTAGTGGTTGGCGCAACTCGCGTGATATTTGACGGTGCAAAAAATAATGCCGAAGTAGCTGTAGAGAATAAAGATAATAGCTCTGATATTGTTCAGTCGTGGGTCTCATTGGTGGATGCCACATCTCCGGCGAAAGACTCATTTATCATTACCCCTCCGCTTTTTCGCTTAAAAGCGGGAGAAAAAGGTTTCGTGCGAATAGTGCGTTCCGGTAAGCCTCTGGCCGCCGACCGTGAATCCATGTTTTGGCTTAACATTAAAGGTATTCCGGCAATGAATAATATGCCTGATACTAATATGGTTCAGTTTGCTATCAATTCAAAGATAAAACTTATCTATCGTCCCGCTGAGCTTAAAAACAGTTCGCCAGAAATGTATGCCGGGAAATTACAATGGCAGCGCCTGGGAAGCTTTATTAGTGTAAAGAACAACTCACCACTTTATATGAACTTCTCGCAGATTGGCATTAACGGTAGGAATATTTCTGGCGGATGGTTTGCCGCCCCGTTTACGACGTTAAAAATACCAGCTGAAAGTAATTTATCCTCGACAGGGAAACAATCGATCACATGGAGCGTGATTAATGATTATGGTATGTCAGGAAAGAAATACACTGCGATCGTACAATAGTTCGAAGTTAATATACTGCCGTATTATTTTAATCCTGTCCGCTGCCGCGTTGAGCGTTAGCGTACAGGCGAGTGAATATTTTAATCCCCATCTCCTTGAGGTTACGGAAAGCCAATCAACTGCTGTCGATTTATCCTATTTTTCTCAGGAAGCGGTGCCGCCGGGCCGCTATAGCCTGGATGTTTATATAAATGATAAATTTGTTTCTTCTGAATCTATTGATTTTAAAAAACATTCCGGCGATGCCGCGATGGCGGTTCAACCTTGCATTCGGCTTGAGCTTCTTAAAACGTGGTTAATTAATACCGAGAGTTACCCGCAGCTTGCTGCCGCGGGAACGGAATGCGCTCGCCTGTCTGCCATTCCGGGGCTGGAGTACACCGTCGAACTCGCCCAGCAGCGGATTAATTTTTCGATTCCACAGGCCGCGTTACTGAATCGGCCAAGAGACTATGTGCCGGAAAATCAGTGGCAGCAAGGCATCAATGCCGGTGTACTCAATTACAGCCTATCCGGCCAGCGTAGCATTCCGCGTCATGGCGGCGCCGCGACGGAGAGTCAGTTTGTCAGCCTGCAGCCAGGTATTAATTGGGGAGCGTGGCGTATACGCAACTACAGCACGCTTAACCATAGCGATGATGGCAGCCGGTGGGAATCGATTTATAGCTATCTTGCGCGAGATATTCATCGGCTGAAAAGCCAGTTGGTGATGGGCAATACCTATACCGCCTCGGATATTTACGACAGTTTGAACTTCACTGGTCTACAGCTAAGTTCGGACAAAGAAATGCTACCAGATAGCCTGCATGGTTTTGCGCCGACGATTAAGGGAATTGCGCGGACAACGGCCGAAGTCTCTGTTTATCAAAACGGCTATAGTATTTATAAAACGACGGTTGCCCCCGGCGCCTTTGAGATAAAAGATCTGTACTCTACCGGTAGCGCTGGCGATTTGTACGTCAATATTAAAGAGTCAGATGGCAGTCAGCAAAGTTTCGTCGTTCCTTACGCATCATTGGCGATTTTGCAGCGCGAAGGGCAGTTGGATTACACGTTTAGCAGCGGTAAGACCCGCTCGGCCAATTCAGGCGGTAAAGAATATAATTTTGTCCAGTCAACTTTGGCTTACGGGCTTTCCAGCAACGCCACGCTCTATACCGGGTTTCAGCAAGCTGAAGATCGGTATACGAATATACTCGTAGGTACCGGGTTCAATCTCGGTGTTGTTGGCGCTCTTTCTCTGGATGCTTCCGGCTCTTTGGCTGAGATGAAAAATAACGATAACTCGCTCTTTGCAACTAAAGAGAAAGGGCAATCCTATCGCCTGCGTTTTAATAAAAGTTTTATGCAATCGGGGACCAGTTTTTCCGTCGCGGGTTATCGCTATTCCACTTCCGGATATTATTCTTTTGCCGACTTTATTGATGAGACTACCGCTGATAGTGACCGCACTTCATTAACCGGTCGCAAAAAAGGTCGTTTTGATGCGTCAATTTCGCAAACGCTATCTGGCTACGGCTCACTGTCGCTTTCACTGGTCAATGAAACGTATTGGGATAACTCAAGAATGGCCTCCTTAGGCGTTGGTTATAGCGGTACTATCGGCAAAGTGTCTTACTTTGTTAATTACTCATACAACCGTAATGTCCAAAGTACAGACGATAGCGGGGAGAGCAATCCAGACAGCGACACTATCGTATCACTCACGCTGAGTGTGCCGCTCGGCGAAACGATGTCAGCCAATTACAGTATGAGCGCGGGCCGTAAAAGCGATACCACGCACAGTGTCGGTCTTAACGGGATGATGCTTGCCGATCGTTCGCTGAACTGGAACGTTCAGCAAGGCTATGACGCCAGTGATAAAAGTATCTCCGGAAATATTGGCGTGGGTTATCAAGGATCAAGGGGCGAAGTGACCGCCGGATATGGTTACGATCGCTATAGCAACCGCTACAACTATACGCTGCGTGGCGGCATGGTTGCTCATTCAGGTGGCCTTACGTTTTCTCGTTTTCTGGGGGAAAGCTCGGCGCTGGTTGAAACGCCAGGCGTCAGCGATGTGACGGTGCGCGGTCAAACGAACGTCAGCACCGATTCGGCGGGTTACGCTATTGTGCCTTATATCCGCCCTTATCATAGCAACAACTTGTCATTAGATGAGCAGCAGGTCACTGGCGCCGAAGTGGATAACGTGGTGAGAACCGTGGTGCCGACGCGCAACGCCATCGTGAAAGTAAAATACGATACCTATATTGGCTATAAGGCAATGATTACCTTAAAAACGAAGTCTGGAATTGTTCCATTTGGCGCCATCGTGTCTCTGGATAATAATAATGGACGAGCCAATGATATCCGCAGCAATATTGTTGGTGATGGCGGGCAGGTATATGTAACGGGTCTCCAGAAAAAAGGTGCGCTGCTTGTGAAATGGGGCAGCGGTAGCAATGAGCAGTGTCGGGCAGTTTATGACTTTAGCGGCCAGGTTTCGGACCAGGATATCATTTTCTATCAGGCTGTTTGTTATTAACTTATCACGCTGAGAGTAATCAATGAGTAAAGTTAAAAAAATAACTTCGATATTAACTTGCGCCCTTGTTTTATTGCCCGGCAGCTTTTTTATCGCGCCTTGCGCGCTGGCATATGATGAGTCGAGTACGCTTAATATTAACGTCACGGGAAGTATCGAGGAGCCCTCCTGCGAGGTGGCGGTTAAACCGTCAACCACCATCGACTTAGGCACGGTGTCCTATCAAACTCTGACGGGGAAAGCAGGATCCCATGGGCAAAGTACGCCGGTTAAATTAGAGTTTACTAACTGTGCTGCGGGCTTAACGTCGGTCACGCTGTCATTCAGTGGTTCATCTTTTGATGATACTTATCCTTCAATCTACAAAAGTAATCAAACAGGCAGTAATGGCGCCAGCGGCGTCGGAATGCAATTGCTTAGCCAAACCGACCAACAAACCTTAGGCCCCAGCGAACGCTATCTCTATACCTTTGATAACACTGATACGCATACTTTTAATATGCTTGCTCGAATTTATTCACCCTATGGAAAAATAAGCGCTGGCGTAGTGGGTTTTACGGCCACGTTTGATGTGGCCTATAAATGATATTTATGCAGGGAAGAGTATGAAAAAATACATTTTACTGTTACTGGTTATTATCTTTCCTGTTTATGGTTGGGCCTGTGATGGGATTAACTATGGCAGCGTCTCTATGACCAATTTGCCGGAGAAAATCCTCGTCAATGCCGGTAGCTATTCGGCTGGTACTATTTTATATGACTCCGGCAAAATTACGCGCGCGCAGACAACGTTATTAAATTGTGAAGGTGAAACCTACGCGCTTTTTAAGTGGGCATCAGACAATGCGGGTACGCTAATTGGCGATAATATCTATACCACCTCGGTTTCAGGCGTTGGTATTCGTGTGAAAGTCTGGCTAAATATCACTGGTGAGTACGGTGGCGATACCAATGATTTTAGCAGTGATTATCAAACGCATTATATTGGCGATGCGAACTATTATCTGGGCAAGCCTACGGGATTTGGTGATAGCTTCGCGACAACCAATTACTCGCCCGCGTATCAACTACAGTTGGTCGCCACCGGCGGGCCTATCGCCAGCAATAGTACTTTAACGTTTGGCGATCCGATTTCCAGGGTATCGGTTCAGGATAATATCGGCACCACCAGTATTTCTCCCTTGCATATCAGCGGCACCACCACGATTCAACTGATCCCGATGGGCTGCGTGACCAACAGCTCGGGGCTCAACTTCGCGATGGGGACGGTCAGCGCCTCGGCGTTTAATACCGCGACGAAAGTGGGCGCCGCCCAGCAATCTGTCACGCTCTCCTGCGAACCCGGGACCAACGTATCGATGCGGGTGACGGCGACGGAAGCGGGCGGTGATAACCCGGATAACACGGTGATGGCGCTGACCACAGATAGCAATGTCGCCACCGGCGTTGGCGTACAGCTTAATCTGAATGGCGAGGCTCTACCGCTGAATACGGATATCAGCTTGTATTCTTCAAGCCGCACCACGGTGACCAATAGCGATGCGGATGCCGGTTATACCGTCTTTACTAATCCTGATAGCCCCGGTGGCGCCTATGCCATACAGTCGTTGCAGTTTTCCGCCAATTATTACAAAACAGGGGCGACGGTGACGGCGGGCTCGGCAAATGCGGCCGGGGTGATAACTTTTACCTATAACTAAACTGCAGCCTCTTCCTCAATGCGAGGAAGAGGCTGATACGCTTAGTGCGCCTGACCGCGTTCGATACCGATACCGGTTTGCGAACGGATGAACTGAGCGCGGAACTGCTCGCGCTCGCGCATCCCTTCGGCGGAGTTATCGGTAATCGAGAACAGCCAGATGCCGATGAACGCGATGGCGATGGAGAACAGCGCCGGGTATTCATACGGGAAGACGGCTTTCTCGTGTCCGAGGATCTGCACCCATATGGTCGGGCCGAGGATCATTAGAATCACCGCGGTCAGCAGGCCGAGCCAGCCGCCAATCATCGCGCCGCGGGTGGTCAGTTTCGACCAGTACATCGACAGCAGGATAATCGGGAAGTTACAGCTGGCGGCGATAGAGAACGCCAGGCCGACCATGAAGGCGATATTCTGGTTTTCGAACAAAATCCCCAGCAGGATCGCCACCACGCCAAGGATCAGCACGGTGATTTTCGATACTTTCAGCTCCTGACGTTCGGTTGCGCCTTTACGGAACACGTTAGCGTAAAGATCGTGAGAGACCGCCGATGCCCCCGCCAGCGTCAGCCCGGCGACTACCGCCAGAATTGTGGCGAACGCCACCGCCGAGATAAAGCCGAGGAACAGGTTACCGCCGACGGCATCCGCCAGATGTACCGCCGCCATGTTGTTGCCGCCGATAAGCTGTCCGGCCGCGTCTTTAAACGCCGGATTCGCCCCCACCAGCATGATCGCGCCAAAGCCGATGATAAAGGTCAGGATATAGAAGTAACCCATGAAACCGGTGGCGTAGAACACGCTCTTACGCGCTTCTTTGGCGTCGCTGACGGTGAAGAAACGCATCAGAATATGCGGCAGGCCCGCGGTACCGAACATCAAGCCGAGACCGAGCGACAGCGCCGATATCGGGTCTTTCACCAGCCCGCCAGGGCTCATGATCGCCGCCCCTTTCGGGTGGACCGCCATCGCTTCAGTGAACAGATTATTGAAACTGAACCCGACGTGCTTCATCACCATAAAGGCCATAAAGCTGGCGCCGAACAGCAGCAGGACCGCTTTGATAATCTGCACCCAAGTGGTGGCAAGCATGCCGCCGAACAGCACGTACAACACCATCAGCACGCCGACCAGCACCACCGCCACGTGGTAGTTGAGGCCGAACAGCAGCTGGATGAGCTTACCGGCGCCAACCATCTGCGCGATCAGATACAGCGCCACCACCACCAGCGAACCGCAGGCGGAGAGGGTGCGGATCGGCCCCTGCTTCAGGCGATAAGACGCCACGTCGGCAAAGGTATAACGGCCGAGGTTACGCAGGCGTTCGGCGATCAGGAACAGAATAATCGGCCAGCCGACAAGGAAGCCGAGCGAGTAGATCAGACCGTCGTAGCCGGAAGTGTAAACCAACGCGGAAATGCCGAGGAACGAGGCCGCGGACATAAAGTCGCCGGCAATCGCCAGACCATTCTGGAAACCGGTGATATTGCCGCCTGCGGTGTAGTAATCGCTACGCGAACGTACGCGTTTTGACGCCCAGTAAGTGATATACAGCGTCAAGGCGACGAAAATCACGAACATGATAATCGCCTGCCAGTTGGTCGGCTGACGCTGCACCGCGCCGGTAATGGCATCGGCGGCGTTGGCGGCGAAAGGGAGCGTGGCGGCAAGCGCCGTCAGGACTTTTTTCATGATGCTTGCACCTCGCTAATCACGCTTTTGGTCAACTTGTCGTATTCGCCGTTTGCCCGCCAGACGTAAATCCCGGTCAGAACGAAGGAGATGATAATGACGCCGATGCCAATAGGGATGCCGCGGGTGACGCTGGTGCCTTCATGCAGCGGCGTTCCCAGCCAGCCTGGCGCGAAGGCGATAAGCAAAATAAAACCTACGTAAATGACCAGCATAATGACTGACAGAATGGCGGCAAACCGTTGCCGTGATGCTACTAACTCCCTGAAATGCGCACTATTTTCTATCCGCTGACAAATTTGTTCATTCATCTTAGCGTCTCCAGAGGTAACCCTTATGTCATCCATCGGCTATCCGTCGGCAACAGTGACCCGCCCGACGTTATTACGTCGAGTAGCCGCTGGTTTACCGCTTTCCTGCTGAACAGAATCCTTGGGGGGAGTTTATGTTTTTAACCTCTCCCTCCTAAGAGGGAGAGGGGGGTAGGTATCGTGTTAAGAAGGCATCGCAATGGCCTGCTTCTCTTCGAGCAGTTTGTCCACTACGCCCGGATCGGCCAGCGTCGAGGTATCCCCGAGATTACTGGTATCGCCAGCGGCAATCTTACGCAGAATACGGCGCATGATTTTGCCGGAGCGGGTTTTCGGCAACGAGTCGGTCCAGTGCAGTACATCCGGCGTCGCCAGCGGGCCAATCTCTTTGCGCACCCAGTTACGTACTTCGGCATACAGTTCCGGCGTCGGCTCTTCACCGTGATTCAGCGTCACGTAAGCGTAGATGGCCTGGCCTTTGATGTTATGCGGAATGCCGACCACCGCCGCTTCGGCGATTTTCGGATGCGAAACCAGCGCGGATTCAATTTCCGCGGTGCCCAGACGGTGGCCGGAGACGTTCAGTACGTCATCGACGCGACCGGTTATCCAGTAGTAACCATCTTCGTCGCGACGGGCGCCGTCGCCGCTAAAGTACATATTTTTAAAGGTCGAGAAGTAGGTCTGCTCGAAGCGTTCATGATCGCCAAACAGGGTACGCGCCTGGCCAGGCCAGGAGTCGGCGATCGCCAGGTTGCCCTCGGTCGCGCCTTCCAGCGGCGTCCCTTCGTTGTCCACCAGCACCGGCTGGACGCCGAAGAATGGACGCGTGGCGGAACCGGCTTTCAGCTCGGTGGCGCCCGGTAGCGGGGTAATCATGAAGCCGCCGGTTTCGGTCTGCCACCAGGTGTCCATCACCGGGCACTTCTCGTTGCCGATCTTCTTCCAGTACCACTCCCAGGCTTCCGGGTTAATCGGCTCGCCGACCGAGCCGAGAATGCGCAGTGAGGAACGATCGGTACCTTCGATAGCTTTGTCGCCTTCCGCCATCAGCGCGCGGATCGCCGTCGGCGCGGTGTACAGAATATTGACCTGATGTTTGTCCACCACCTGGCACATGCGCGCCGGGGTCGGCCAGTTTGGCACGCCTTCAAACATCAGCGTGGTGGCGCCGCAGGCCAACGGGCCGTACAGCAGGTAGCTGTGACCGGTGACCCAGCCCACATCGGCGGTGCACCAGTAGATATCGCCCGGATGATAATCAAAGACGTATTTGAAGGTGGTCGCCGCATACACCAGATAGCCGCCGGTGGTGTGCAGTACGCCTTTCGGCTTGCCCGTTGAACCGGAGGTATAGAGGATAAAGAGCGGGTCTTCGGCGTTCATTTCCACCGCTTCATGCTGGTCATCCGCTTTTTCAATCAGATCGCTCCACCACAGATCGCGACCTTCCTGCCAGTCGATTTTGCCACCGGTGCGTTTGAGTACCACCACGTGCTCGATGCTGGTGACGTGCGGATTTTTCAGCGCATCGTCGACGTTTTTCTTCAGCGGGATGGCGCGACCGGCGCGTAATCCTTCGTCAGAGGTGATCACCAGGCGAGCGCTGGAGTCGATAATACGACCGGCAACCGCTTCCGGCGAAAAGCCGCCGAAGATTACCGAGTGGATGGCGCCGATGCGCGCGCAGGCCAGCATGGCGACGGCGGCTTCCGGCACCATCGGCATATAGATAGCGACAACATCGCCCTTTTTAATGCCCAGATCGAGCAATACGTTGGCAAAACGGCAAACATCGCGATGGAGCTGACGATAAGTGATGTTTTTGCTCTGGCTGGCGTCGTCGCCTTCCCAGATGATCGCGGTCTGGTCGCCGCGCTCGTGCAGATGACGGTCGAGACAGTTGGCCGCGAGGTTCAGGGTGCCATCTTCATACCATTTAATGGAGATGTTTCCCGGGGCGAAAGAGGTATTTTTCACCTGCGTGTAGGGCTTAATCCAATCGAGGATTTTGCCTTGCTCACCCCAGAAGGCATCTGGGTTGCTGATGGATTGTTGGTAGTTCACCTGGTACTGTTGCGGATTCATCAGGCAATGTTCCGCAATCTCTGCGGGAATAGGGTGTTTATGTATTTGGCTCATGGCTTTTTTTCTCCTTTAACTTGTTAAATATATGTCAAATAACCGTTAAGAATAGGGGCTTTATGAGCTTTGTTTACTATTTGGGGGGCAGATCACGCATTGATTAAACTGAATGAAATTCAATCAAATGAAACTTTGAAGTGAAATAATTCATTTACTGTATTTATAGAAACTGAATGTGTTAAATATTTTTTATAACAAATACTTATGCAATGTAATGCGCTGAAATGGGCGGATTTATGCAGAAAACCAGAGGAAAGCGCTGTTCTTAAAGGCTTGCGCAGCATGCCGTGCAAATGATACTGATATTGCGCGTTAAATAACCCCATAAAGCAACGCAACACAATTCATACCCCTTTCAGTGGGTGCCATTACCTCCCGGAATGGTGCCTTTCATTGAGGAAGTCAGTAGTGATGAAAAAAACAAAAGTCAGCCTGGCCTGGCAGATTTTGCTAGCCCTGGTGCTTGGCATACTTCTGGGCAGCTACCTGCATTACCACGCCGAAAGCCGTGATTGGTTAATCTCAAACCTCCTGACCCCGGCGGGCGATATCTTTATCCACCTGATTAAAATGATTGTCGTCCCGATTGTCATCTCGACGCTGGTGGTGGGCATTGCGGGTGTAGGCGACGCCAAGCAACTGGGCCGCATCGGCGCCAAGACCATTATCTATTTTGAAGTGATCACCACGGTGGCGATTGTGCTGGGGATCACCCTGGCGAACGTCTTCCAACCGGGCAGCGGCATTGATATGTCGCAGCTGGCGGCGGTCGATATCTCGAAATATCAGAACACCACCGCAGAGGTGCAGAGCCACGCTCACGGCCTGATGGGGACTATCCTGTCGCTGGTGCCGACCAATATCGTCGCCTCGATGGCGAAAGGCGATATGCTGCCGATTATCTTCTTCTCGGTGCTGTTCGGTCTGGGGCTTTCTTCCCTGCCGTCTACTCACCGCGAACCGCTGGTGACCGTGTTCCGCTCCATCTCCGAAACCATGTTTAAAGTGACGCACATGGTAATGCGCTATGCGCCGGTCGGGGTCTTTGCCCTGATCTCGGTGACCGTCGCCACCTTCGGCTTCGCTTCGCTGTGGCCGCTGGCTAAGCTGGTTATCCTGGTTTACTTCGCGATTCTGTTCTTCGCGCTGGTGGTGCTGGGTATCGTGGCGCGGGTATGTGGGCTGAGCATCTGGATCCTGATTCGCATCCTCAAAGATGAGCTGATTCTGGCTTACTCCACGGCGAGCTCCGAGAGCGTGCTGCCGCGTATCATTGAGAAAATGGAAGCCTACGGCGCGCCGGCCTCAATCACCAGCTTCGTGGTGCCGACCGGCTACTCCTTTAACCTCGATGGTTCGACGCTATATCAGAGCATCGCGGCGATCTTCATCGCCCAGCTGTACGGTATCGACCTCTCCCTGTGGCAGGAAATCACTCTCGTGCTGACGTTGATGGTGACTTCAAAAGGCATCGCGGGCGTACCGGGCGTCTCCTTCGTGGTGCTGCTGGCGACCCTGGGTAGCGTGGGGATCCCGCTGGAAGGGCTGGCGTTTATTGCCGGCGTCGACCGTATCCTCGATATGGCGCGTACCGCGCTGAACGTGGTCGGCAACGCGCTGGCGGTGCTGGTTATCGCTAAGTGGGAACATAAGTTTGATCGCAAGAAAGCGCTGGCGTATGAACGCGAAGTGCTGGGCAAGTTTGATAAAACCGCCCAATAAGACGTCAGAGCCCGGCCATTCGCGCCGGGCTTTTTTTAGCCTTTGGTTATCCTGTCGAACTCTTCACATCCGGTATCAAACCCCTCCTGACAGCTGACGTTAAGCCAATGCAGCGCTTTTTGCGGGTTTGGTTCGATAAAACCTTTCTCTCCCTGCTGGAACATCATCCCAGCCCAGTATTCGGCATAGCCGGTGCGCGAAAGCGCCGAGCTGCCTTTGAAGTACTGCGCGGCCTTGAGGTCATCTTCCGGCGGCAGCACGCCGCTGGCGTAGATAAGCCCCAGCAGCATCTGCGCATCGACGGCAGAGTCGCTCTCTTCATCTTTGGCCGCATCCTGCAGCAGCCTGATGGCGTGCGCATAATCGGTGGGGCCAGCCTGCTGATTGACCAGCACGCGGGCGAGGATAATCTCGCCGGCCTTGCTGCCGGCCTGCACGGATTTTTCCGCTAGCTGTCGGGCCTGTTGATAGTCGGCCTGCTGCGGATTACGGATTTTAAGCTGAGCCAGCAGCGCCAGCGCGTCGCCATCGCCCTGCGCCGCCGCTTTCTGCGCCCAGTATTCAGCCTGTTGATAGTTGCCGGAGCTAACCCAGGTATCCGCCAGATAAAACTGCGCGCGCGGGTCGCCAGCTTCGGCCTGCTGTTGGTATTGGCTGCCCGGATCTGCAGCGTCTGCGGCGAAGCTTGTCAGCGCCAGCAGTAAATAGAGGTATTTCATTTTTTTATTATCAGTAAGGAAGACCCCCGCAGTATAAAGGGAGGCGGAAAAGAAGAAAATGGCGGGAATTAGCGGGGTGAATACCCGGATAGCGGCGCGTAGCGCCTTATCCGGGCTACGGTTCGGTATTCGGTTGGTAGCCCCGGTAAGCGTAAGCGCCACCGGGGAGGGTTCCCGGATATCGGGTATGGCCGCTGAACCTTAACCCATCGCGCTTTCGCGCAGCCGGGCTTTCAGCTTGTTGTACTCGTCGATCACGTACTGCTCCGCCGCGCGCTGATCGGCAATCCGCTCAACGTTAACCGCGCAGTACTTGTACTCCGGCGTTTTGGTT
The DNA here is from genome assembly GCF_050600805.1 of Klebsiella sp. 141240. NCBI lineage: Bacteria > Pseudomonadati > Pseudomonadota > Gammaproteobacteria > Enterobacterales > Enterobacteriaceae > Klebsiella > Klebsiella sp. 141240. Next base: position 79,326 of record NZ_JAQIRK010000013.1, read on the forward strand.
ATCGGGCTCAGGTTCTCCGACACCAGCTCGTTACAGGCGCCGATCCACCACTGGTAGGTCATGTACACCGCGCCTTTATTCGGTCGATCGCTGACCTGCGCGCGGGTGATGATGCGCCCCTTACGCGAATTGACCCACACCAGCGCTTCATCCTCGATGCCTAACCGTTCGGCGTCGGCGGTGTTGATTTGCGCATAGCCCGGTTCATCCGCCAGCGCCGCCAGCGCCGCACAGTTGCCGGTCATCGAACGGCAGGAGTAGTGACCGACTTCGCGTACCGTTGAGAGCACCATCGGGTACTCGTCGGTGAGCTTATCGATCGGCGCGACCCAGTCGCAGGTGAAGAACTGCGCCAGCCCGTTCGGGGTATCGAACTTCTCTTTAAACAGATACGACGTCCCCTGGTCGGCGTCGGACTCATCGCGGCATGGCCACATGACATAGCCGAGCTCGCCCATTTTTTCATAGGTAGCGCCGTAGAAGTCCGGGCACAGATGCCGCAACTCATCCCAGATCTCCTGGGTGTTGTTGTAGTGCATCGGATAGCCCATCCGGGTGGCGATTTCGCTGATGATCTGCCAGTCGGTTTTCAGGTCCCACTTCGGCTCCACCGCTTTAAAGAAGCGCTGGAAGCCGCGGTCCGCTGCGGTATACACGCCTTCGTGCTCGCCCCACGAGGTGGACGGCAGGATGACGTCGGCCGCGGCGGCGGTTTTGGTCATGAAAATATCCTGAACGATAACCAGTTCCAGCTGTTCAAACGCCTTGCGCACCGCGGAAAGCTCGGCATCGGTCTGCAGCGGATCCTCGCCCATAATGTACGCCGCGCGGACTTCACCGTGTTCGGCGCGGTGCGGCAGCTCGCTGATGCGATAGCCGGTATGTTCCGGCAGGCTGTCGACGCCCCAGGCTCTGGCGAACTTCTCGCGGTTTTCCGGGAACTTAACGTACTGGTAGCCCGGATAGGTATCCGGTAGCGCGCCCATATCGCAGGCGCCCTGGACGTTGTTCTGCCCGCGTACCGGGTTGACGCCGACGCTCGGCTTGCCGAGGTTGCCGGTAAGGATCGCGAGGCTGGTCAGCGAGCGCACGGTCTCCACGCCCTGGTAGAACTGGGTGACGCCCATGCCCCACAGGATGGCGGCGGATTTGGCGCTGGCGTACATCCGGGCGCAGGCGCGGATCTCCTGAGCGCTGACGCCGGTTATCTCTTCCACCGACTCCGGCGTGTAGCCTTCGACGATTTTGCGATACTCCTCGAAGCCTTCGGAACGGCTGGCAACGAAGGATTTATCGTACAGATCCTCTTCAATAATGACGTGGCCAATGGCGTTGAGCAGCGCGATATTCGAGCCGTTCTTCAGCGCGATGTGCATGTCGGCGATGCGCGCGGTTTCAATTTTGCGCGGGTCGCAGACGATGATTTTCGCCCCGTTGCGTTTGGCGTTAATGACGTGATTCGCCACGATAGGGTGGGAATCCGCCGGGTTGTAACCGAATATAAACACCAGATCGGTGTTATCAATCTCCGTGATGGCATTACTCATGGCGCCGTTACCGACCGACTGGTGCAGACCTGCAACCGAAGGGCCGTGTCAGACGCGAGCGCAGCAGTCGACGTTATTGGTGCCAATAACGGCGCGCGCGAATTTTTGCATCACGTAGTTGGTTTCATTACCGGTCCCGCGGGAGGAGCCGGTGGTCTGGATCGCGTCCGGGCCATATTTTTCTTTAATGGCGCCAAGGCGGGTGGCGACGTAATCGAGCGCCTCATCCCAGGAGACGGCTTCCAGTTTGCCGCCACGCTGGCGACGGATCATGGGGGTTTTGAGACGCGGGGTCAGGATCTGGGTATCGTTAATGAAGTCCCAGCCATAATAGCCTTTCAGACACAGGGTTCCCTGATTGGTTTTCCCCTGCGCCGCCTCAGCCCGGACGATTTTGCCGTTATCGACCACCAGGTTGATTTTGCAACCTGATGCGCAATACGGGCAAACCGTGACGACTTTTTTCATCGGTTTTGCTCCAGTTAATCAATTAGCGCTGACGCGCAATCGACCGTCACTATGCATCTTCTATGCCATGTTTTCATTGTGGGTATTGACGGATAGTACGCGGCTTTTTTGGGCGAAATGCTGACGAAAAACAGGTCATCGTCAGTTTTGACGTGACGAAAAGCCCGGAGATGTGACGCCGATTATAAAAACGGCAGCGAAAAATGGATTTGTCGTCGCCTGCTTGCACAATCGACCAGACTGACACTATTCCCGCCAGGCAGAGGTAAACCATGAAACCGGTCATTTTAGTGATTGATGATGACGCTGCGATCTGCGAGCTGCTGAGCGACGTGCTCGGCGCCCACGCGTTCGAGGTGGTGGCCTGCCAGAACGGCGGCGAAGCGCTGGCGACGGTCGCCCGGCGCGCAGATATTGCGCTGGCGCTGCTGGATATGATCTTGCCGGATACCAATGGATTGCTGGTGTTGCAACAGCTGCAGCGCACGCGGTCTGAGCTACCGGTGATAATGCTTTCCGGCCTGGGAAGCGAATCGGATGTGGTGGTCGGGCTGGAAATGGGCGCCGACGATTACATCGCCAAGCCGTTCAACGCGCGGGTAGTGGTGGCGCGCGTCAAGGCGGTGCTGCGGCGCAGCGGGGCGATCGGCACGGAAAGCCTCGTACTGGGCGGAGATCATGGCCTGTTGTTTAACGGCTGGCGGCTGGATACCCGCCGTTGTGAGCTGTTTAATCCCCAGCAGCAGAGCGTGGCGTTAACCCAGGGGGAATATGGATTGTTGCTGGCGCTGGCGCAAAACGCCCGCCGGGTTCTGAACCGTGAACAGCTGCTGGCGCTGACCCATAATGAGAGCATGGAGGTATTCGACCGCACGATCGATGTGCTGATCATGCGCCTGCGGCGTAAAATTGAGGTCAATCCGCACCAGCCCACGTTGATTAAAACCCTGCGCGGGCTGGGCTACGTTTTCTCCGCTGACGTTATCCATAACGACAAAGCGGCCTAAGGGGAGACCCGTCAGCCGCTTTGCAGCGTTATTTCACCGTCCAGCCCTTATAGCTGCTGACGTTATTTTTATCGATCATCTTCACCGGGATCAGCACCGGCGCGGTCGGCGCGGGCTTGCCCTGCAAAATGTCATAACCGATTTCCACCGCCTTCGCCGCCATGACCTGCGGGTCCTGCGCCGGCGTGGCGACGAATAGCGAATTCTTACGCTTCAGCGCCTCTTCGCCGTCCGGGCTGCCGTCGACGCCCACGATAAAGAACTCGCTGCGTTGCGCCTGTTTCGCCGCCAGATCGGCGCCAATCGCCGTCGGATCGTTAATCGCGAACACGCCGTCAATCTTCGGATTTGCCGCCAGCAGCGACGTCATCACCTCCAGTCCGCCTTCGCGGCTGCCTTTAGCGTTCTGGTTGGCGGAGAGGATTTTGATATCCGGATGTTTTTTGAATTCGGTTTCGCAGCCTTCGACGCGGTTCTGCACGGCGGAAACCGGCGGCCCGTTAATAATCACCACGTTGCCTTTGTTGTTCAGGCGATCGCTAATGTATTTACAGGCCATAGCGCCCGCTTGGGTGTTATCGGAGGTGATGGTGGCATCCGCGCCTTCGGCGGCGACGTCAACCGCCACCACCACGATCCCGGCCTCTTTCGCCCGTTTCACCGCCGGGCCGATACCTTTTGAATCAGCGGCGTTGAGGATGATCATATCGACTTTGGCGGCGATAAAGTTATCTATCTGCGCCACCTGCTGTCCCAGGTCGTAGCCGCTCGACACCAGCGTGACCTTCACTTTATCCCCCGCCAGCTTGCGCGCTTCCAGCTCGGCCCCCTTGGTAATTTGCACGAAGAACGGGTTGGCGAGGTCGCCTACCGTCACGCCTATCGCTTGTAGATCTTTGGCCGACGCAAAAGGGGAGGCGGCCAGCAGCGCGCCGGCACACAGCGCGGTCACTATCGGTTTTAAACGCATTCGCTTTTCCTCGCAGGTAAGATGTTGTTGTTATGCACTTTGGTGGTGTCGGGTACGGTATTTGTCGATCAGCACCGCTATGATGATCACCGCCCCTTTGATCACCAATTGCCAGAAGTAGGAGACGCCCATCAGCGTCATGCCGTTGTTGAGGGTGGCGATAATCAGTGCCCCCACCAGCGTACCGGTGATGGTGCCGATACCGCCGACGAAACTGGTACCGCCGAGGATCACCGCGGCAATGGCGTCCAGCTCATAGCCGACGCCGAGGTTGCCGTTGGCGCTGTACAGCCGGGAGGCGCTCATCACCCCGCCGAGCCCGGAAAGCAGCCCGCTCATGCCGTAGACGAACAGCAGTACCAGCCAGACTTTAATCCCCGTCAGCCGCGCCGCCTGCATATTGCCGCCGACGGCGTAAATATGAATACCGAGGGTGGTGCGGCGCAGGATAAACCAGCACACCGCCACGACCGCCAGCGCAATCACCACCAGCCACGGCACCGGGCCGAGATAGTTATTGCCGATCCATTCAAAACTAATATCGGAGTTGATCACCGTGGTGCCGTCGGCTAGCAGATAGGCGGCGCCGCGCAGCGCGGTGTAGGTGCCAAGGGTGACAATAAACGGCGGTAGTCCGGCGAAGGCCACCAGCGCGCCGTTGAACAGCCCGAGCAGCAGGCCGAGCATCAGGGCCGCCGGAATCGACAGCATCGCGAATTGTGGGATGAGCGATACCACCATCGCCGCAACCGCGGTGGTGCCGAGAATTGACCCCACCGACAGATCGATACCGCCGGTCAGAATAATAAAGGTCATCCCCGCCGCCAGCACGATGTTGATGGAGGACTGGCGGGTAATATTCAGCAGGTTGCTTTCAGTAAAGAAATTCGGCGCGACGAAGCCGAACACCGCGACGATCAGGATTAAAATCGGCAGGATGCCGACGGTTTGCATCAGGTCGCCCATCAGCATTTTTTTTGCCGAGGCGGATTTCGCCGCCGGCGCGGAGGTCTCTTTCGGTATGCTCATGCTTGTCCTGCCTTAAGGTGAGAATCGTTCACGCCGGTCGCCAGCGTCATAATGCTTTCCTGACTAATCTCGCCAACCTGCAACTCGCCGGCGATAGCGCCTTCGCGCATCACGTATACCCGGTCGCTCATGCCTACGATTTCCGGCAATTCGCTGGAGATCATTAAAATGGCGACGCCCTGGCGGGCCATCTGATTCATGATGCGGTAAATCTCGCTTTTGGCGCCGACGTCAACGCCGCGGGTCGGCTCATCCAGAATGAGAATGCGCGGGCCGATCGCCACCCAGCGTGAAATCAGCAGCTTTTGCTGATTGCCGCCGGAAAGCCCGCCGGCGCGTACCTGGGCATGTGGGACGCGGATGTTCAGCAGCTGGATGGCGTCATCGGAGATGGTTTGCGCCTTCTTACGGTCGAGCATCCCCCAATTGGCGTCGCGCTCAAGCGTCGCCATGGTGATGTTCTCCTGCGCCGCCAGTTCGAGAAATAGACCCTGTTCCTTACGGTTTTCGGTCAGAAAGCCGATCCCGAGGTCGATCGCTTCGCGCGGCGAGTGAATAACAACCGGTTCGCCGTCGATTTCAATCACCCCGCCCGTCGCTTTGCGGACGCCGAAAATCAGCTGCGCCAGCTCGGAACGCCCGGCGCCGACCAGCCCGGCCAGGCCAACGATTTCCCCGGCGTGCACCACCAGGCTGCTGGGATGCACTTTGCCGCCGTCGCTGAGATCCTGCACCCGCAGGCGCGGCTGGCCGCGCGGGATATCGCGCTCTTTATTGAACAGATCGCTGAGCGGACGGCCAACCATCATGCGTACTAATTCGGGGGCGCTAAGGTGGTCGCGGGTGAGGCTGCCGACATACTGGCCATCGCGCAGCACGCTGACCCGGTCGGAGAGTTCATACACCTCCGCCATGCGGTGGCTGATGTAGATGATTGCCATCCCTTCATCGCGCAGGCGCAAAATCAGCTCAAACAGGCGCTGCGTTTCCCGCGAGGAGAGGGCGGCGGTAGGTTCATCCATCACCAGAATGCGGCTGTTGCGATGCAGCGCGCGGGCGATTTCCACCTGCTGCTGTTCGGCGATAGTCAGCTTCATCACCCGGTCGCTGGCTTTGAACTGCGCGCCGAGCCGGTCGATAACCGCCTGCGCCTGGGACTCCATCTCTTTACGTTGTACCAGACCGCCGCGGGAAAGCTCGCTGCCGAGGAAAATGTTTTCCGCGACGGTGAGGTTAGGCGCCAGCTGCATCTCCTGATAGATCAAGGTGATCCCTGCCGCCAGCGCATCCTTCGGGCCTCTGATCGTCTGTGGTTGTCCGTCGATCAGGATCTCGCCGCTGGAGGCGGTATAGGCGCCGGCGAGGATCTTCATCAACGTGCTTTTTCCCGCGCCGTTTTCGCCCATCAGCGCGTGGATCTCGCCGGGCCAGACCGTCAGATCCACCCCTTTCAGCGCATAAAACTTGCCGAAAACTTTGGCGATGTTGCGCATGGATAGCACCGGTGTTCCCTGCATGCCTGCTCTCCTGGCTGCGTTGTCGATGTCGGCACTTCATCACCGCAACGTAAATGAGTGATGTCATCGGCCATTCATAATTGTCATATTTTTGAATAGTTAATACAGATCACAATTACGCCGAGAAATTTTCTTCACCTTCGGCGATAGTCCGGGAATGATGGGAGAAAACGCCTGACCGGAGTCGCCATGTCTTCTCGCCATCCGTACTTTTTCGTTAGCGCCCGCGGTCGCCTGCTGTCATTTAACTTGTTGATGGTGGCGGTGACGTTAATGGTCGCCGGAGTGGCGATTTTCGGTTTTCGCCATGCCAGTCAGTTGCAGGAGCAGGTGCAGCTGCAAACGCTTACCGACATGAGCGGCAGTATGAATCTGGCGCGTGATACCGCGAACGTCGCCACCGCGGCGGTACGGCTGTCGCAGGTAGTAGGCGCGCTGGAGTATAAAAGCGAAGCGGAACGGCTGCTGGAAACCCAACAGGCGCTGAAGCATTCTCTTGGACAACTGGCCTCGGCGCCGCTGGCACGGCAGGAACAGACGCTGGTGGCGAGCATTATTCGCCGCAGCAACGAGCTGCAGCAGAGCGTCGGCGGCATGCTGGAGCGCGGGCAGCGTCGCCATCTGCAGCGCAATGAACTGCTGAGCGCGCTGTATCAAAACCAGAGCTATTTGCGTCATTTGCAGGATCTCAACGATCGCGAGGGTAAACCGGCGATCGATCCTCAGCGTTTAAACGAGATGGACCGGCTGATCGTCGCCGCGATACACACTGCGACGCCGCGTTCAATCGTCCTGCAGCTCGATGACATCAGACGCTTTTTACCGCGCAACGATAGCGATTCAGAGCGGGCGTTTATCCTGCCGGATTTCAACGCCGAGTTGGCGCGGCTGGCGCCGCTATCGGCGCAGCTTGAAGAGAGCGATCTGGCGATAGGCTGGTATATGTTTCATATCAAAGCGCTGGTTGCGCTGCTTAATGATGATATTAATCAGTACGTTGCCAGAGTAGCCCAGGCATCTGAGGCACGGGCGGCGCAAAGCCACCAGCAGTTGCGCTCCATCAGCACATTTATCCTGCTGGCCGCGCTGCTGGCGCTGGCGATTACCGGCTGCGCCGGTTGGTATATTTATCGTAATCTCGGCCTTAATCTGAACGCGATATCCGGCGCGATGTCGCGGCTGGCGCACGGCGAGCAGAATGTGACGGTGCCGGCTCTGCAGCGGCGCGATGAGCTTGGCGAACTGGCGCGCGCCTTTAACGTTTTCGCCCGTAATACCGCTTCCCTTGAGCACACCACCCGCCTGCTGCGGGAGAAAACCACCCAGATGGAAATTGACCGCATTGAGCGACAGGGGCTGGAAGAGGCGCTGCTGCATAGCCAAAAAATGAAAGCCGTCGGCCAACTGACCGGCGGCCTGGCGCACGATTTTAACAACCTGCTGGCGGTTATTATCGGCAGCCTCGAACTGGTACAGCCGGATGAGCGCGATGCGCCGCGGATATCGCGGGCGCTGAAGGCCGCCGAACGCGGCGCCTTACTTACTCAGCGGCTGCTGGCCTTTTCGCGTAAACAGGCGCTGAACCCGCAGGCGGTGGCGCTACAGCCATTGCTGGAGAACGTCTGTGAACTGATGCGCCATTCGCTCCCCGCATCGTTGCGTCTCGAAATTGAAGCGCAGTCTCCCGCCTGGCCGGCGTGGATCGATGTCGGGCAACTGGAAAACGCGATTATCAACTTGGTGATGAACGCCCGCGACGCCATGGAGGGACGGCCAGGCGTTATCGCGCTGCGCACCTGGAACCAGCGGGTTACCCGTAGCGATGGACGACGTCAGGATATGGTGGCGCTGGAGGTGATTGATCACGGCTGCGGCATGTCGCAGGAGATAAAAACGCAGGTCTTCGAGCCCTTCTTTACCACCAAACAGACCGGTAGCGGCAGCGGGCTTGGGCTGTCGATGGTGTACGGTTTTGTGCGCCAGTCGGGCGGGCGTGTGGCGATTGAAAGCGCGCCGGGGCAGGGCACCACCGTACGTTTACAACTGCCGCGAGCCACGTCAGCGGCGGAGGATGAACGAGCACCGTTGGATAGCGAACCGATAACGAGCGGCGAGCGGCTGGCTTTGGTGCTTGAGGATGAAGCCGATGTGCGCCAGACGTTATGCGAGCAGTTGCATCAGCTGGGCTGGCTGACGCTGGAGGCGCAAAGCGGCGAGCAGGCGCTGCAGATGCTGGCGGCCTCCAGGGATATCGCGTTGTTGATTAGCGATTTAATGCTCCCCGGCGGGCTGAGCGGCGCCGAGGTGATTCACGAAGCGCAACGCCGTTTCCCGGCGGTGGCGCTGCTATTGATTAGCGGCCAGGATTTGCGCCCGGCGCATAACCCGGCGTTGCCGGAGGTGGAACGGCTGCGCAAGCCTTTTACCCGTACGCAGCTGGCGCAGGCGTTGCGTGCGGCGATGGCGCGGATTTGAGATTCCTCCGCTACACGCCGCACATACGGTTGATTAAGGTACCGCCAGTACCCTGATGAGACTGGCCCCGATGAAACGTTACGCAACCGCTCTGTTTTTTTGCACGCTGGCGCTGAGCAGCCAATTGGCCCACGCCGATATTATTGATGACGCTATTGGTAATATTCAGCAAGCCATCAACGATGCCTACAATCCGGGCAGCAGCCGTTCCGACGACGACGACGGGCGCTATGACGACGGACGCTACGATGACGGCAGCTATCAGGGCAGCCGCCAGCAGCGTAGGGATAATCAGCAGCAATATAACGATCGCCAGCGCCAGCTTGACGACCGCCGTCGCCAGCTGGATGAGCGCCAGCGCCAGCTCGATAGCGATCGCCGCCAGTTGGAAAGCGATCAGCGCCGTCTCGACAACGATTACTGATTTTCCATTGCCATGACGCCGGTTACTCCAGCACGATCTCCATGCCGTCGTATCCCGCCTCGAAACCTTTCGGCAGCGGGTTAGTCATCATCCAGCGGTCGAACTGATGGCTGATATGGGTGAGGATCACCCGCGGGCAGCCAAGTACCTGGTTCAGTGCGCGCACGGTATTCAAGTCGCTGTGGTTGCGCGGCGTCTGCGCCCTGGGCTCGTAGCTGCAATCGATGACAATCACCTGCGGCTGATTATTAAGTAAAAACTTCAGCGTCTTCTCCGGCAGCCCGGCGGTATCCGCAAGCCATGCCACCCGGCTGTGCGCCGACTTCAGCAGATAGCCGTAGGTCAGCTTCGAATGGATTAACGGCAGCGGCGTGACCTGTAGCCCCTGTAGTTCAAATACCGTGAAGGGGGTAACGGCGTGGCTAAAATCGAGGATGCCGGGATGTTTAAACAGATCGTCGCAGCCGATGTCATCCGGCGGGCCGTACACCGCAATCGGATCGCCCACGCCCCAGCGCAGGGGGAACAGCCCCTGTACGTGGTCCATATGGTAATGCGTCAATAAAATCTGCTGGAAGCTGCCCGCGGGCTGGCGTTCCGCCAGATCCGCCAGCCCGGCGTCGAGCAGCGTGACCGCATGGTTAAAGCGCACCACCGCGCTGCAGGGGCGGCGGCGATAGCGCGCATCGACGCGAGCGCGCTGGCAGGCGGCGCAGTCGCAGCCGAAGACCGGCACCTGCTGGGCGCCGCCGGTGCCGGTCAGGCGGATCGTCAGGCTCATCGTATTACCTTATCCTCAGGCATGCTGATTCTCTTCACGCCCGGCGTGCTGGCGCAACAGCTGGAAGAAACGCTCTACCGATTGCCCGAGGCTGCCGTCGTTATTCAACGTCAGGCAGTCGGCCGGTTTATAACGCGCGGCGCGTTGCAGGCGTTGGGCGATTTCCACGGCATTTTCCCGGCCGCGCTGTTCAAGCCGCTGGCGCAATACCTGTGGCGAGACTTCGAGACAAATTGGTACCAGTACGTCATCGTAACGTTCCCGTGCCTGCGCCAGATGCGCGCGCGAGCCGTTGGCGACGACATCAAAACCGGCATGCAGCCAGAGGTCGATCTCCACGCCGACGCCATAGTAATTATTGTTGGCATGCCAGCTTAGCGCGAAAAGATTACGCTCGGCGCGGGTGAAAAACTCATGCTCGCTCAGCGCAATATGGTTCTCGCAGCCCGCCTGGTGCGGGCGGGTGATGTAGCGATGCGCGACCAGCAGTTGCGGATGCTCACGCTGGCGCAGCGCGGCCAGCAGGCTATCTTTTCCCGACCCGGAGGGGCCGACCAGCCAAATCAGTTTTCCAGGCATTAAAAGACCCTCTTTCCCTGACGCCAGACGTGGTCGATATGGACGTGCTCGCCGCGGCGGTGCGCCAGCACCAGATCGGCGCGTTTGCCTTCGGCGATGACGCCGCGGTCATGCAGACCCAGCGCCTGCGCCGGATGTTTGCTGACCAAACGGACAGCCTGCGCCAGCGTAAAAGCGTTGTCGTCGCTATCGGCGATGCGGAAAGCGGCATCAAGCAGGCTGGCGGGGTAGTAGTCGGAAGAGAGAATATCTAACAGGCCGCTGGCGGCCAGTTTATGCGCGGCGACATTGCCGGAATGAGAGCCGCCGCGCACGATATTTGGCGCCCCCATCAACACATTCATTCCATGCTGGCGCGAAGCCTGCGCGGCGGCCAATGTGGTGGGAAACTCGGCGATCACGCTGCCAAGCAGGTGGGATTCGGCGACATGTTCATGAGTGGCGTCGTCGTGGCTGGCGAGAGCGATTTGGCGCTCCCGGCACATCGCGGCGATAGCCTGGCGATTAGGCTGCGACCAGGCCGCCGCCAGCGCCATTTGCTCCTCTTCGAAGCGTAGCATCTGCTCGCTGCTGAGCTGATATTTACCCTGATAATATTCGCGATATTTTTCGCGGTTGGCGAACTGGCGTTGACCTGGCGAGTGATCCATCAGCGACACCAGAGTGACCGGCTCGCGGTCGACCAGCTTTTCAAACAGCGGCAGAGTGGTGTGGTGCGGCAGTTCACAGCGCAGATGCAGGCGATGCTCGGCGCGGTTAAGCCCGCGCTTTTGCGTCTCTTCCACCGCGTTGATCATCTTTTCCAGATTCTCAAGGCGGTCGCCGCCGTCGCGCACGTCGCCAATCGCCACGGCGTCGAGTACGGTGGTGATGCCGCTGGCGACCATCAAAGCATCGTGGCTGCTCATCGCCGAGTGTGCAGGCCAGTCAACCTTTGGCCGCGGGGTGAAGAATTTATCCAGGTTATCGGTATGGAGTTCGATAAGCCCCGGCAGCAGCCAGCCGCCTTCGCCATCGAGGGCGCCGGGCAGCCGGCTCTGGCTTTCGGCAAAGGCGTAAATCCGCCCCTCCTGCACTTCCAGCGAACCGTCGATGGTTTCGTCTTCCAGTACCAGCTTTACGTTATTGATTATCATACTGTGATACCCATTGGGTGCAGGCGGTCGGCGACCTGACCGCGTACCGTTTCATCATGGAAAATACCGACGATGGCCGCGCCGCGGGCTTTAGCCTGCTGGATCAGCGCCACCACCGCGGCGCTGTTGTTGGCATCCAGCGAGGCGGTGGGTTCATCAAGGAGTAAAATCGGATAGTCGACCGCAAAACCGCGGGCGATGTTGACCCGCTGCTGTTCGCCGCCGGAAAAGGTGGATGGCGCCAGATGCCACAAACGCTCCGGCACGTTGAGATGGCTCAGCAGACGGGCGGCTTTAGCGGCGCTCTCTTCGCGCGGTGTACCTAGGTCGAGCAGCGGCTGCATGACGACTTCCAGCGCGGATATCCGCGGGATCACCCGCAAAAATTGGCTGACCCAGCCGATGGTGGTTTTACGCACTTCCAGCACCTTGCGCGGCGTGGCGGTCACCAGATCTACCCATTCGTCGCCGTGGCGGATATGAATATGACCGCTGTCCGGCAGATAGTTAGCGTACAGCGAGCGCAGCAGCGTCGATTTACCGCTGCCGGAATGGCCGTGCAGCACCACGCATTCCCCGGCGTTAACGGTGAGCGAAGCGTCGGCGAGCACCGGCAGACGTACGCCGTGCTGTTGGTGCAGAACAAAGGTTTTATGGATGTTTTCAACGCGGATCATTTTAGCCCTCTCGGGGTTGGAGTGCCGGGTGGCGCTTCGCTTACCCGGCCTACGAATAACGCACCTGTAGGCCGGATTAAGGCGCAGCCGCCATCCGGCAAAACAGCATCAATTCTGCAACACCGACGACACCAGCAGCTGGGTGTAAGGATGATGCGGATCGTCGAGCACCCGGTCGGTTAAGCCACTTTCCACCACCTGTCCTTGTTTCATCACCAGAAGACGGTTCGCTAGCAGGCGGGCGACGCCGAGATCGTGGGTGACGATCACCGCCGCCAGCCCTAACTCCACCACCAGCCCGCGCAGGAGATCGAGCAGGCGCGCCTGTACCGAGACGTCCAGCCCGCCGGTGGGTTCATCCATAAACACCAGTTTCGGCTGCGTCACGAGGTTGCGGGCGATTTGCAAGCGCTGCTGCATGCCGCCGGAAAAGGTGGTCGGCAGGTCGTCGATGCGGGAAGGCGGGATCTCCACCTCCTGCAGCCAGCGTTCGGCGGTGGCGCGAATGTCGCCGTAGTGGCGGGCGCCGGTCGCCATCAGCCGTTCGCCGATGTTGCCGCCCGCCGAGACCTGGCGACGCAGGCCGTCCATTGGGTGCTGATGCACGACGCCCCATTCGGTGCGCAGCAGGCGGCGGCGTTCGGCTTCGCTCATGGCGTACAGGGAGCGCTGTTGATACCGCACTTCACCCTGTTGCGGCGCCAGACGAGCGGAAATCGCTTTCAGCAGCGTGGTTTTACCGGAGCCGGATTCGCCCACGATGCCGAGCACTTCGCCCGGCCACAGCTCGAAAGAGACATCGCTAAAACCTTTGCCCGGCGCATAGAGATGGGTCAGGTGATTGACTGCAAGTAACGGCTGGCTCATTTTTTCTGCGCCTCGCTCTGTTGGCGGCAATAGTCGGTATCGGAGCAGACAAACATCCGCTGGCCGCTGTCATCCAGCACCACTTCGTCAAGATAGCTGTGACGCGAACCGCAAATGGCGCAGGGTTCATCCCACTCCTGCACGCTAAACGGGTGATCGTCGAAATCGAGGCTTTCGACTGCGGTATAGGGCGGCACCGCGTAGATACGTTTTTCGCGCCCGGCGCCGAACAGCTGCAGCGCCGGCATCATGTGCATTTTGGGGTTATCGAATTTCGGGATCGGCGAAGGGTCCATCACGTAGCGGCCGTTCACCTTCACCGGATAGGCGTAGGTGGTGGCGATATGGCCGAAGCGAGCGATATCCTCATACAGCTTCACCTGCATTACGCCGTACTCTTCCAGCGCGTGCATGGTGCGGGTTTCGGTTTCGCGCGGTTCGATAAAGCGCAGCGGCTCCGGGATCGGCACCTGATAGATCAGGATCTGATCTTCCACCAGCGGCGTTTCCGGGATCCGGTGGCGGGTCTGGATCAGGGTGGCGTCTTCGGTGCGTTCGGTGGTGGCGACGCCGGTTACGCGTTTAAAGAACTGGCGGATCGACACCGCGTTGGTGGTGTCATCGGCGCCCTGATCGATGACCTTCAGTACGTCGTTCTCGCCGATAACGCTGGCGGTCAGTTGGATCCCGCCGGTACCCCAACCGTAGGGCATCGGCATTTCGCGGCCGCCGAAGGGCACCTGATAGCCGGGAATGGCCACCGCTTTCAGTATCGCCCGGCGGATCATGCGCTTGGTTTGCTCATCAAGATAAGCAAAGTTATAGCCAGTCAGTGGGTTAGCCACGTTCGTTCTCCCGTTGCAGGCGTTTCAACAGCGCCAGTTCGGCCTGGAAATCGACATAGTGCGGCAGTTTCAGATGCGAGACGAAGCCGGCGGCTTCAACGTTATCGGCGTGCGCCAGCACGAACTCTTCGTCCTGGGCCGGGCCGCTTATCTCTTCGCCGTATTCCGGCGCCTGAAGGGCGCGGTCGACCAGCGCCATGGCCATCGCTTTACGCTCGCTCATGCCAAACGTCAGGCCGTAGCCGCGGGTGAAGTGCGGCGGCTCATCCTTTGGATCGACAAAGCCGTTGACCATTTCGCATTCGGTCAGCAACAGCTCGCCAATATTGACGCTAAAGCCCAGCTCTTCCGGCACGATTTCCACCTGTACGTAGCCGCTGCGGATCTCGCCGGCAAACGGATGGTTGCGGCCATAGCCGCGCTGGGTTGAGTAGGCCAGCGCCAGCAAATAGCCTTCATCGCCGCGTACCAGTTGCTGCAGCCTTGAGGAGCGCGAGCAGGGATAGACCGGCGGGGTGCGGGTGATATCGTCAGGCGGCGCGCCGCAGTCTGCTTCCGCTTTTGCCAGCCCCTGCTGCGCCAGCAGGTTGAAGACGTGCGGCGTCGGCTGCGTTTCGCTACCGGCTTTCTGCACCGACGGCGGTTCGCCGTTGGCCAGCAGGGCAAAATCGAGCAGGCGGTGGGTATAGTCGTAAGTGGGGCCCAGCAACTGGCCGCCGGGGATATCTTTGTACACCGCGGAGATCCGGCGCTCGAGGCGCATCCCGGCGGTATCAACCGGTTCGCTGACCGCCAGCCGCGGCAGGGTGGTGCGGTAGGCGCGCAGCAGGAAAATGGCTTCGACGTTATCGCCGCTGGCCTGCTTCAGCGCCAGCGCCGCCAGTTCGCGGTCGGCAATACCGCCTTCGGTCATCACCCGGTCCACCGCCAGGCTGAGCTGTTCGCTTATCTGGTCAACGCTCAGTTCGGGAAGCCGTCCATCGCCCCGTCGTTTCTGCTCTTGCAAAGCGTGAGCGGCGCTAATCGCCTTCTCGCCGCCTTTGACGGCAACATACATTTAGCACACCTCCACGTGGGTGGTACGCGGGATAGCCAGCAGGCGCTCGCCGCAGGTCAGGATCAGGTCAATGCCCAGTGGGAACGGGTGCGGGCGTTCGGTTAATTCGTCGATGATGCAGTCTGGCAGCTGTGGGGCGATCATTCGCTCCTCGGCAATGCCCGCGCCGGTCAGGCGCAGCATGCGTCCGCCGCTCAGGCTGGCTAGTTGAACAATCAGCGTGACGCCGGTTTCCGGCGCCGCCACGGTACCGGCGGAAAGGGCATTAAGCTGTTCGGCGCTGATGGTGTCGCAGGCGACGGCAAATACCGCCTGCTGCGGCTGTTCCACCAGCGTCGCGCCGGTATGGAAGCGCAGATTTTGGCTGACCAGATCGTTATGCAGCGCGGCGGCCATCCATACCGGGGTGTCGTGATCGGCCAGCGTCAGCAGCAAGCTGGTGGAGGCGATATTCAATGGCTGCCAGCCGTGCTGAAGCTGCTGCAGAGAGACAATCACTCCCGGCTCGCTCATTGCTTTCAGCAGGCGGCGGAAACTGTGTTGGGCATCCTGCACCGGTAGGGTAAAGGCGGTTTGTAATGTCATGCGTTATCTCCGCGAACCAGAGTAAAGAAGTCGACCCGGCTGGCGTTGACTTCGGCGCGGCGAGCATCAAGGCGCGCGCTGCGTTGTGCTTCCAGCGGGGTAATGAGGGTTTCCATTAAGGTGTGAAAATAGTGAGGCGATTGCAGCAGGCCGTCGATCGCCGCGCAGCGCTCGGCGTGTGGGCGATTGCGGCCTAAAATCCAGCTGTAGCCGAGGGTGCCATCGGCCAGGCGTACGGCGGCGCGGGTCAGGGTGGCGTCGCCGGCAAAGAAGCGATCGCCGATGCCGCCCATGCGCGCCTGGAGCTGTACCAGTCCGGTTTCCGGGGCGCGAATTAATTCATACTCCGGCGCCAGCCGCAGCGATTGCATGCGCGCCAGAAGGTCCTGCGGTTCACTGTGGGCCAGCACGGACATCCAGCGCTGGCGGGTGGCGGTATCGAAGTGCATTCAGTGCTCCATGGTGAATTCAATCATGTCGGCGCGGGTCAGGCTGACGGAGTACTCCGTCGTGACTGTCTCGCCCTCGCGGCTATTGAGCGTACGTACGCACAGCAGCGGCGCCATATTGGGGATTTCCAGCAGCTTGCTCTCTTTCGCCTGCGCGCGGCGGGCGCTGATTTTGGTGCGCACGCGGGTCAGTTCGACGGCGAGTTGGTCGCGCAGCAGGTCGTGTAGCGAACCGTGGGTGAAGGTTTGCAGCACCGGCCAGAAGCGCAGGTCGGCGAAGTAGTGGTCAATCAAACACAGCGCCA
The DNA here is from genome assembly GCF_050600805.1 of Klebsiella sp. 141240. Classification (NCBI taxonomy): domain Bacteria; kingdom Pseudomonadati; phylum Pseudomonadota; class Gammaproteobacteria; order Enterobacterales; family Enterobacteriaceae; genus Klebsiella; species Klebsiella sp. 141240. The sequence goes on from NZ_JAQIRK010000013.1 coordinate 96,044, forward strand.
CGCCGTTGACCCGGCGCAGGGTGCGCAGATGAATGACGGTTTCACCTTCGGCAATGCCAAAGGCTTCGGCGACATGGCTGCTGGCCGGGCGCAGCACCGACAGCAGTTTCTCGCTGGTCGGGTGGCTGCCTTGTTCCAGCAGATTCTGGCTGAAACGCGCCTGGGCGTTGAGCGGGTAGTCGATGGGGCGCATCAATACCAGCACGCCGACGCCCTGGCGGCGCTGGACCCAGCCGCGTTCCACCAGCTGATCGATGGCGCGACGTAGGGTGTGGCGGTTGACTTCAAAGCGCGCCGCCAGCTGCTGTTCCGCAGGCAAATAATCGCCGCAGCGATAGTGATGGCGCAGCTCCTGTTCAAGCCTGGCGGCAATTTCCTGATACCGGGTGGGGTAACTGGTCGGATGTCTGGATAAGTACATGGTTATCGAGCCTCACTAAGCACCTTGGGGATCCCCGTTGAGCGTGGGCCGATACTGACGCGTTTTTGTTACATTTCTGTTAAGTCACGATGACCGCAGGATGAAGAGTTGATGCCGGTGAGATGACAGGGCGGAGAAGCCGCCCTGTGGAGAAGATTAGGGTTGTTTGACGACGTTAACCATCCACGGCACGCCGAAGCGATCGACCACTTTGCCGAAACCGTGGGCCCAGAAGGTCTCCTGCCACGCCATTTCGATGCGCCCGCCATCGGCCAGCGCCTCAAACCAGTGTTTGCCTTCAGCAATATCTTTTGGCTCCAGCACGAGGACGAATCCCGCGTAATGTTCCATGTCGCTACTGGGGCTATCGCTCAACATCAAAATACTGTCGGCGACCTGCAGGCTGGCGTGGGCGATGCAGTCGGCGGCAAGATGTTGCCCGGAGGCGCAACCATCTTCGGCATCCTGGGCGCTCTGCGGCATCTCGCCGTAGGTGATTTGGTGGATAAGCTGCGCCCCCAGCGCCTGCTGATAGAAGGCGATGGCGGCAGCGCAGTTGCCGCTAAAAGCAATGTAAGGACTCAGGGACATAACCATGACCTCAGATAATCAATGACCCATAAAGCGTAGTTGGTGACGGGCAAAAGAAGCCAGGCGGCAAAGCAGGGTGAATTTTTCTGAAAATGCGTCGCCGCGTGGCGGGAAGGCAGAGACGAAATGAGAATTGATCGCGCGGTTTGGCTGGAAGGATTCGGGAATAATTTTCGTGAAATTAGCAAAATAACTTCGCCGCGATCCGCCGCTGATATTCGGACGCGCCGGCGAGGTTGCCGCCAGCGCCGGAAAAATAATGGCGCTGGCGTAAAAAAAATTAATTAGTTCTTTTTGACGAATTCAGATTTCAGCTTCATCGGACCAAAACCGTCAATTTTGCAGTCGATGTTGTGATCGCCTTCGACCAGACGGATATTCTTCACTTTGGTGCCGATTTTCAGCATAGAAGAACTGCCTTTTACCTTCAGATCTTTCACCACGGTCACGCTGTCGCCATCGGCAAGTAAGTTGCCGTTAGCGTCTTTTACGATCAGCGCGTCGGTGTCGTCGGCCGGCTCGGCATTGTTCCACTCGTGGGCGCATTCCGGGCAGATGTACATGCCGTTATCTTCATATGTGTATTCAGAATGGCATTTTGGGCAGTGTGGAAGTTGCATGGCGTTCCTCGTGATTACTGGGAAAAACAGGACGTTGGTCCGTTAAATAGCGGCTATTAGCCGAAAGTGCGGCTGATTATAGCGCAATTCCGCACTTTTGTCGGGTATTTTTTCCAGGAAATAACGCAGGGTAATTATTTTGGCTTTGCGGAGAATATGCTGAAAAATGGACGTTAATAAAGTCCATAAATAAACATCGGCGGCGAAACAGAGATTGAACTTATTCATTTTATTTGGCTCTGTAATTAAGCTGGGCGAATTTTTCGTGAAGTTGATCCCAAATTTAAACGCTGGTAGGGTAAAAAGGGATGTAAGTAAATTCGTCACTGCTTATTTGGTAAGTGAATTATTAATTTAAGGCCAGAGCAGGCGTCAACAGGTTCGGTTGTACACTCTGTCAGAAAGACAGTGCAGGCAAACCTGCTACGCTTGAAATGTGGAGCACAGCACTTCGCCGCTCCCAACGTACGTCGCGAATGACCTCGTCATTTGGCGAGGAGTCGTGCGCTCAAGGCGATAGCACAGAGGAAAAGTATGCTTAAAAGGAAAAAAATAAAGCCGATCACGCTTAGGGATGTCACCATCATCGATGATGGTAAGTTGCGAAAAGCCATCACCGCGGCCTCGCTCGGTAATGCGATGGAGTGGTTCGATTTCGGTGTGTATGGTTTTGTGGCTTATGCCCTTGGTAAAGTCTTCTTCCCCGATGCCGATCCCAGCGTGCAGATGATTGCCGCGCTCGGTACTTTCTCGGTTCCCTTCTTGATTCGTCCGCTCGGCGGCCTGTTCTTCGGGATGCTCGGCGATAAATACGGTCGACAAAAAATCTTAGCGATCACCATCGTTATTATGTCGATAAGTACATTCTGTATCGGTCTTATTCCGTCGTATGCCACTATTGGTATCTGGGCGCCGATTCTGCTGCTGCTGTGTAAAATGGCGCAGGGCTTCTCGGTGGGCGGCGAATATACCGGGGCGTCGATCTTCGTGGCCGAATACTCGCCTGACCGTAAACGCGGGTTTATGGGCAGCTGGCTGGACTTCGGTTCGATTGCCGGCTTCGTGATGGGCGCAGGCGTGGTGGTACTGATTTCCAGCGTCGTGGGTGAAGAGAACTTCCTCGACTGGGGCTGGCGTATCCCGTTCTTCCTGGCGCTGCCGCTGGGGATTATCGGCCTGTACCTGCGTCACGCGTTGGAAGAGACCCCGGCGTTCCAGCAGCACGTGGATACCCTTGAACAGGGCGATCGCGAAGGCCTGCAGGAAGGTCCTAAGGTCTCCTTTAAAGAGATTGCCACCAAGCACTGGCGCAGCCTGCTGACCTGTATTGGCCTGGTGATTTCCACCAACGTGACCTACTACATGCTGTTGACCTATATGCCGAGCTACCTGTCGCATAACCTGCACTACTCGGAAGATCACGGCGTACTGATTATTATCGCCATCATGGTCGGCATGCTGTTTGTTCAGCCGGTTATCGGCATGCTGAGCGACCGTTTTGGCCGTCGTCCGTTTATCCTGGTGGGTAGCGTCGCGCTGTTCACGCTGTCTATCCCGGCCTTTATCATGATTAACAGCAACGTGATTGGCCTGATTTTCGCCGGTCTGCTGCTGCTGGCGGTGGTGCTGAACTGCTTTATCGGCGTGATGGCCTCATCGCTGCCGGCGATGTTCCCGACCCACATCCGTTTCAGTGCCCTGGCCAGCGCCTTTAACATCTCGGTGCTGATCGCCGGTCTGACGCCGACGCTGGCGGCATGGCTGGTGGAAACCACCCAGAACCTGATGATGCCGGCTTACTATCTGATGGTGATTGCGGTGATTGGCCTGATTACCGGCCTGTCGATGAAAGAGACCGCTAACCGTCCGCTGAAAGGGGCGACGCCGGCGGCGTCCGATATCCAGGAAGCGAAAGAAATTCTGGGCGAGCACTACGATAACATCGAACATAAAATCGAAGATATCGATCAGGAAATCGCCGACCTGCAGGAAAAACGCGCCCGTCTGGTACAGCAGCACCCGCGTATCAACGACTAACCGCTTTTCACTGTTCACGATGCCGCCTGGGGAGACCCAAGCGGCATTTTTTATGGCTGCGGCGGCGCGAGGCTGTGGCGGCGCTGCTGGCTCAATTTACGGTACTGCTGCGGCGGCATGCCGACGTAGCGGGTAAAGGTGCTGTAGAAGCGGCTGCTGGAACGGAACCCGGCGGTGAGGGCGATATCAAGGATGGTCTTATCGGTGTCGCTCAGCAGCGCGCGCACGTGATTGATGCGCATGGCGGTGATGTACTGCTTCATGGTCTGCTGCATTACCCGCTGAAAAACGCCCATCGCGTAGTTTGGGTTGAGTTTAACGTGCTCGGCGACGGCATCGACGGTCAGCGCCTGGTCATAATGGGCGGCGATAAATTCCAGCATCTGGCTGACATAAAATTGCGCGTGGCGCGAGACGCTGTTCTTGTGCGTGCGCGAGGTCTTATTGACCAGAATCGGCTGCCAGCCGGCGAGGCTCAGCCGCTTGAGCATCAGGGCGATTTCATCGATCGCCAACTGGCGAATCTGTTCATTCTCGTGATTCAATTCCTGCTGCCAACGGCGTACTTCAAAAGCGCTTAACTGCTGGGCGGCAAGAGATTTAATCACCATCCCGTGGGTGACGTGGTTTATCAGTTCGCGATCCAGCGGCCACGACAGAAACAGATGCATCGGCAGGTTGAATATTGCCATCTGCTGGCAGTCGCCCGGGCGGGTCAACTGATGCGGCGTACAGGCCCAAAACAGGGTGATATAGCCTTTCTCAATGCGCACTACTTCATTGTTAATCAAGTACTCCACGTCGCCATCGAACGGCACGTTGACCTCTACCTGGCCGTGCCAGTGGCTGGTGGCCATGGCGTGCGGGGGGCGCAGTTCGATATCCATGCGCTGATACTCGGAATAGAGCGCCAGCGGGCTGCGGCTGTGCTTTTCATCGCTGCTGCACATGTGCGGGTCGGGGGGCAGGGAAGTGAAGCGGTGTTCCATCATGGGCGGATTCCTGGATCGTCAGAGTGGCTGCGTTTTTAGCCTGAACTGATTACAGCTTAGCGGAATCATCGGCCCGTTTTCTCTCCTTTTAAGCCGATCTATTCCCAAAAGCTCAGATTTTGTGGCGCTTAATGGCCGATCTGAGTTTCCGGGAATGCTCCGGCGGGAACGGGGCAGCGTAGCGGCGAGCGGCATGCCACTCTGAAAGTGTTCAATGACCTGATGGAGAGAGCGCGATGTCCGCCCCAAAAATTACCTTTATCGGCGCCGGTTCGACGGTGTTCGTCAAAAATATTCTCGGTGATGTTTTCCAGCGCCCGGCGCTGAAATCGGCGCATATCGCGCTGATGGATATCGATGAAACCCGGCTGGAAGAGTCACATACCGTGGTACGAAAGCTGATGGATTCCGTCGGCGCGAATGGCGAAATTAGCTGCCATTGCGATCGTAAAACCGCCTTGCGGAACGCCGATTTTGTTGTTGTCGCTTTCCAGATTGGCGGCTACGAGCCCTGCACCGTGACTGACTTTGAAGTCTGTAAACGCCACGGCCTTGAGCAGACCATTGCCGATACGCTGGGGCCGGGAGGCATTATGCGCGCGCTGCGCACCATCCCGCACCTGTGGGCTATCTGCGACGATATGAGCGAGGTCTGTCCGGACGCCACCATGCTTAACTACGTTAATCCGATGGCGATGAACACCTGGGCGATGTACGCCCGCTACCCGCATATCAAGCAGGTGGGTCTGTGCCACTCGGTGCAAGGCACAGCGGAAGAGCTGGCGCGCGACCTTAACCTCGACCCGGCGGATTTACGTTACCGCTGCGCGGGGATTAACCATATGGCGTTCTATCTGTCGCTGGAGAAAAAGCTCGCGGACGGCAGCTACGTCAGTATCTATCCCGACCTGCTGCAGGCCTACGCCGAAGGACTGGCGCCGAAGCCGAACCTGCATGGCAATCCACGCTGCGAGAACATCGTCCGCTATGAGATGTTCAAAAAGCTGGGCTACTTTGTCACCGAATCGTCGGAGCATTTCGCCGAATACACGCCATGGTTTATCAAGCCGGGGCGCGACGATCTTATCGCCCGCTATAAAGTGCCGTTGGATGAGTACCCTAAACGCTGCGTCGAGCAGTTGGCCAACTGGCATAAAGAGCTGGAGAGCTATAAGAGCGGCGAGCGTATCGAGGTTAAACCTTCGCGCGAATATGCCAGCACCATCATGAATGCCATCTGGACCGGCGAGCCAAGCGTGGTGTACGGCAACGTGCGCAACGATAATCTTATCGACAACCTGCCGCAGGGTTGCTGCGTGGAAGTTGCTTGCCTGGTGGACGCCAACGGCATCCAGCCGACGAAAGTAGGCGCGCTGCCGGCGCATCTGGCGGCGCTGATGCAGACCAACATCAACGTGCAGACGCTGCTAACGGAGGCCATCCTGACGGAAAATCGCGATTACGTTTATTACGCCACGATGATGGATCCGCACACCGCCGCGGTGCTGGGGATCGAAGAGATCTACACGCTGGTGGACGATCTGATCGCCAGCCACGGCGACTGGCTGCCGGCCTGGCTGCACCGTTAATTTTCTCATGCCGCCGGGGGATCTGGCCCGGCGGCGCCTGCCATGCTCTATCAAACGCTAAAGGAGGCGCTGGCGACAGCGACCTGTACCCTATGAGTATTTCAATGACAACAAAGCTCAGCTACGGATTTGGTGCCTTTGGTAAAGATTTCGCTATCGGTATCGTTTACATGTATCTGATGTATTACTACACCGATATTGTTGGCTTATCGGTTGGGGTGGTTGGCACCTTGTTCCTGGTGGCGAGGATCCTCGATGCGATAGCCGATCCGATCATGGGATGGATCGTCAACTGCACGCGATCGCGATGGGGGAAGTTCAAGCCGTGGATCCTGATCGGGACTATCACCAACTCGGTGGTGCTGTATATGCTGTTCAGCGCCCATCACTTCAGCGGAGGGGCGCTACTGGCGTGGGTGTGGCTGACCTACCTGCTGTGGGGCTTCACCTATACCATCATGGATGTGCCGTTCTGGTCGCTGGTGCCGACCATTACCCTTGATAAACGCGAACGTGAACAGCTGGTGCCTTACCCGCGCTTTTTCGCCAGCCTTGCCGGGTTTGTGACCGCCGGGGTCACACTGCCGTTTGTCAGCGCCGTCGGCGGCGCCGATCGCGGCTTCGGTTTCCAGATGTTTACCCTGGTGCTGATTGCCTTTTTCGTAATTTCCACCCTCGTTACCTTGCGCAACGTCCATGAGGTTTACTCGTCGGATAGCGGCGTAAGCGAGGATTCCAGCCATCTCTCACTGCGCCAGATGGTGGCGCTCATCTATAAAAACGATCAGCTGGCCTGCCTGTTGGGCATGGCGCTGGCCTATAACACGGCGGCGAATATCATTGCCGGCTTCGCGATTTATTACTTTACCTACGTGATTGGCAGTGCGGAGATGTTCCCGTATTACATGTCCTACGCGGGGGCGGCGAATTTGCTGACGCTAATCCTGTTCCCACGGCTGGTGAAAGGTCTGTCGCGACGCATTCTGTGGGCGGGGGCATCGATCATGCCGGTGCTGGGCTGCGGCGTACTGTTGCTGATGGCGCTGAGCGGGGTTTACAACATTGCGCTGATTTCGCTGGCTGGAGTGTTGTTGAATATTGGAACCGCGCTGTTCTGGGTGCTGCAGGTCATTATGGTGGCCGATACCGTTGACTACGGCGAATATACGATGAATATCCGCTGCGAAAGTATCGCCTACTCGGTACAGACGCTGGTGGTCAAAGCCGGTTCGGCGTTTGCGGCCTGGTTTATCGCCATCGTGCTCGGTATCATCGGTTACGTGCCGAATGTGGTGCAATCATCCCACACGCTGCTGGGGATGCAGGCGATTATGATTGCGCTGCCGACGATCTTTTTTGCTCTGACGCTGTTTCTTTATTTCCGCTATTACAAACTGAATGGCGATATGTTGCGACGTATTCAGATTCACCTGCTGGATAAATATCGTCGGGTACCGGAAAATGTCGTCGAGCCGGAACGGCCGATCGTGGTACCCAATCAGGTGTAAAAAGCGTGCGAAAACCGCTGGCGAAAGAGGGGAGGGATGCTCTCTTTTTGCACAAAAAAAGCGTTTAAAATAGACAGAAATGAAAACTTTTAGTTCTCTTATTTATCTCTTATAGTTCTCTCTTTGAACTCAATGAGTTAATTGAAATCTCCATTGTTTCTCAAATAAAACTCAGAATTGTCTCTTTTTCGTGCTCTTGCGCTGCTTTTTAACTCTTGCTACTCTTTTTGGGTCTTACATTTTCTCTTATTTGTCTCAGTGATGGAGCAATGCGATGCGCATTTTTATCGATGATGGTTCAACCAATATCAAAATGCTGTGGGAGCAAGATGGCGAAACTTTCACCCATATCAGCCCCAATAGTTTCAAGCGCGGCTGGTCTGCCACTTTCGGTGCCGGGAAGCCATTTAACTACACCGTGGATGATGAAAAGTACTCTTTCGACCTGATCACCCCCGATGCGTTACCCACCAACAATATTGATTGGCAATACAGCCCGTTGAACTCCATCGCTGTTCACCATGCTCTGCTGACCAGCGGCCTCGAACCGCAGGATGTCGAGATTGTGGTCACCCTGCCGCTGACTGAATTTTATGATGAAGATGCGCAATATCGTCTTGATAACATTGAGCGTAAGAAAAAGAGCCTGCTGCGCGAAGTTAAACTGAATAAAGGCGTGGTGTTCAATATCACTAAAGTCACCGTGCGTCCGGAATCCATTCCGGCGGGTATCAGCCTGTGCGATGAGCTGAAACCGTCGCATTCGGTGCTGATTGTCGACCTCGGCGGCACCACGCTGGATATTTCGATGGTGGCCGGGCAAATGACCTCGGTTTCGCGTATTTACGGCGACCCGAAGCTGGGCGTATCGCTGGTGACCGACGCCGTTAAGCTGGCGCTGGCGCGGGCGAATACCGATACCTCCAGTTATAACGTTGATCAGATAATCATCAACCGCCACGACGAAGAGTATCTGACCGATAACATCAACGATCCGGATGCGGTATCTGAAGTGAAAAAGGTTATCTCCAACAGCATCGAACGCCTGACGACTCGCGTTCTGACGGCGATTGATAGTTTTAAAGGCTATTCTCACGCCATCGTGATTGGCGGCGGCGCGCCGCTGGTTGCCGATGCGATTCGCGAACGCATGGGTCTGCGCGAAGATCGCTTTGTGGTGGCCGACGAGCCGCAGTTCGCCCTCGTGCGTGGTCTGAAAATTATTGGTTAAGGAGCGTCTATGACTCTGGATCGCAGAAAGGTTCTGATATACCTGCGCCCGGATATCAGCGCCAGCGAGCGCTTTGCGGACGCGAAAATTGAAGCCCATCATCGTGGCGATCGCGGGGATATGTCGCGTACGGCGCTGCTGGCAGGGTTAGCGTTGGGTGAAGTAGATAGCCGGCTGCCGTCAATGCTGGCGGCGCTGCTGGCGGAAGATACGCCACCGGAGACGCTGCGTAGAATGCTGGCCTCGTTTCTTGAGATTCAGCCAGCCTCTTCCGCTGCGGCATCTACGCCAGCGGCCGCGCCGGTTAAGGCGCCCGAGCCGCCAGCGCCGGTGAGCGAGAGCGTCTCCGCGCGTAATCTCGCCGGCTCGCTGCCGGATTAAGCGCTTTTCCCGGCTTTCGCTACGCGCAGCCGGGCTACGGTTTGCGCCGTGAGCGAGCTGTAGCCCGGGTAAGGCGGAACGCCGCGACCCGGGAAATTTCCCGGCTTACGCTACGCTCAGCCGGGCTACCGTTTGCGCTGTGAGCGACCTGTAGCCCGGGTAAGGCGGAACGCCGCGACCCGGGAATTCCGCTTAGCTATGGGTCAAAAAGCGGGCCAGACGCTGCTGCAGTAGCCGATTTTCGCGGGTGAGTCGCGCATTTTCATCCAGCAGCGTCAACGCCACCGCAATCCCCGGCCAGTCCAGCTCCAGCTCGTTACGCAGGCGCACTGCGCGATGCACAATCGTCACCGCGCTGTCGTCAAACAGCCAGGTTTCAGCCTGCGGCTGGTGCGGCTCAATCATCCCTAAGCCGACGATCTCCGTCAGCTCCTCTTCCGACACCCCGGTGCGCAGGCACAACTCGGTGATGGTAAACGTCACTGTTACTTTAGCCATCAGGCTTTCCCCCATGTCTTACGCGGATCGAAGCTGGCTTCGCTTTCGGCGAGCTGCTGCCAGAGCTCACGCGCTTTTTCATCTGGTTTTGGCGGCATAACGATTTTGATGACGGCGAACAAATCGCCGGTGTGGGTTTTGCTTACCAACCCTTTGCCCTTGATGCGCAGCCGTTGTCCCGCCTGGCTACCCGCCGGAATTGTCAGCAGAATGCTCTCTTTTAACGTCGGTACGGTGACTTTCGCCCCCAGCGCGGCTTCCCACGGCGCCAGCGGCAGTACGATCTCCAGGTTATGACCGTTGATGTCGAACAGCGGATGCGGCGCGATGTGAATCACCAGCCACAGATCGCCATTCGGGCCGCCGTTTTCGCCTGGCGTCCCCTGACCTTTCAGGCGAATTCGCTGGCCATCGCTGACCCCCGCCGGAATTTTCACATTCAGCGTTTTCGGCGTTTCACTCTCAACCATGCCGAAGACGTTATAGACCGGCAGCTTGTAGCTGATGGTACGAGTCTGTTCGGCGAGGGTTTCTTCGAGGAACACCGCCACTTCGATTTCGACATCGTGGCCGCGCTCGGCGCGCTGGCGGCGGGCGTGATGCGCCTGCTGGCCGAACATCGAGGAGAAGATATCGTCGAAGTCTTGCTGGCTGTAGCTTTGTTCGTGGGCGTGCTGTTGGCGGTTGAACTGCGGATCGTTGCGGTGCTGCCAAAGTTGGTCATATTCGGCGCGACGCTGATCGTCTTTGAGGACTTCCCATGCTTCGGCGAGATCCTTGAATTTTGCTTCGGCATCGGGCTCTTTGCTGACGTCGGGGTGATATTTACGAGCCAAACGGCGGTAGGCGGTCTTGATGGTTTTCAGATCGTCCGTTGGCTTAACCCCTAGAATGGTATAATAATCCTTTAATTCCATGGTGTTATCTCATTTATGCTCAAAAATCTGGTCACAGAATCCCTGGATCAGGCGGCTCTATTAAGAGTAGGGCAAATGAGAAAGGGTGGCGGAGAAAAGTGGCAAAAACTTGACGCCGTCGGGGATGACGGCATCCAGTGATTATTCTGGGGTGCCGGAGCGGTAGTTGCGCCGCCATCCTTCCAGCAGCACCAGCGCCGCACCAATGGCCCCGGCAACAAAATGTAGATAATTCGGAGAGTTGGGGAACAGCTGAACAAAGGTCGGGTCGGTTATCATCATTGAACCGGCAATCCAGCCAATCAACGCGCCGCCCAGCAATACGACCGAGGGAAAGCGAGTCAGTATGGCCAACACCAGCTTACTGCCCGCGACAATAATCGGGATGCTGATTAATACCCCCAGCGCCACCAGCAGGAGATGGCCTTTACCGGCGGCTGCCACGGCTAGCACGTTATCCAGCGACATGATCACATCGGCGACGGTGATGGTGACGGCGGTGCGCCACAGGCTACTGGAGCTGCTGATATCGCTCTCTTCTTCCTCGTTGGCGACCAGCTTAATGCCAATCCACAGTAGCAGTAACGCGCCGACGATTTTTAGCCACGGCAACGACAACAAATAAATCGCCACCGCCAGCAGCGTGACCCGGGCGATAATCGCGCCGAGAGTACCGATAACAATGGCTTTGGTGCGCAGATGCGCCGGCAACTTGCGGCAGGCCATGGCGATGACCACCGCGTTATCGCCGCCTAATAACAAATCGATGGCGATGATTTGTAGCAAAATAACGGCGAAGTCCCACTGACTCAATATTTCGTTCATGCCTGGCTCGTATTGCAAATAATGTCGATCAAAAAAGATGGGCGCAGGGTACTCCCGTTCTTCGCCCCTGACCACCCTTCAGGCCGTAGGGGGAATCGAGGCGTCTGACAAATAAAGTTACGAATCAATGCATAGACTGACAATGATTCGCCGCTAAAGGATGATATTTTGTCCGATTAGGCTCACCTGCCGTCTACTTTTCGTAAGGACTTTTCAATATGTCTGGCATCAAGAATCTACTTATTCTCGCCCTGGCGGGCGCTTCCCTGCTGCCGGCGCTGGCCAGCGCCGCTGACGCGCCGGCCGCGACGTTCACCGCGGAGCAGGAAGCGCGTATCGGCAAAATCGCCGCTGATTACCTGGTCGCCCATCCGGAAGTGCTATTGCAGGCCAGCCAAAAGCTGCAGCAAATTCAGGCGGAGCAGCAGGCCAGCGCCGCTACCCAGGCGGTAATCAAGAATGCCGACAAGCTGACGCAGGATAAGGCCACGCCAACCTACGGCCCGGCTAACGGTAAAGTCACCGTTATCGAGTTCTTCGATTATCAATGCATCTACTGTAGCCGCCTCGCGCCGGTTATGGAGCAGGTGATTAAAGACCATCCGCAAACCCGTTTTGCCTTCAAAGAGTGGCCGATTTTCGGCAGCCGCTGGGCAACTTCGCTGGATGCGGCGAAAACCGGCCTGCAGATTTATCAGCAGAAAGGGGCAGAAGCCTATCTGACTTACCACAACGGCGTTTACGCCACCGGGCATAACGAAGGCAAACTGACGGCGGCGGACATCCAGCAGCAGGCGAAGAAGGTGAACTTTGACGCCAAAAAAGCGGCGGACGTCGAACCGGTGCTGGAAAACATTAACCAGCTGGCGCAGGAGATTGGCTTAAGCGGTACGCCTGGCGTGATTGTCATGCCGACAACTGGCGCAACCGAAGCGACCATTACCGTCTTCCCGGGACTGGCTGACAAAGCCTCGCTGGATGCGGCGATTAAGAAAGCCGGCGGTAACTAATTTCACCGCCCCGTAAGCACAAAGGCCGCAAGCGATGCGGCCTTTTTTGTGGTTCCGTTAGCGTTCGTCTTCCTCGCTCTGATTGATTTTTAAATCAATGATTCTGCCAATCTGGTCGTGATATACCGTCAGCAGGTTATATTGGCTCATCTCGGAAATGATTTGCGGTGCGATATTAAAGCTCTCCGCTAGCTCTTCATGGCGCAGCGAGGCCATGCTGCCGTGTCGCCGGGCGTTATAACGGCGTAGATTGTACTGATACCACAAAATCAGCAGCCAGCCGTTAATTGCCGCCACCAGTAAATAGACCAGTACGGTATTAAACGACGCCATAATCGCGTCCCAGCTGTCGTTACCGTGCTGGGTAAACTGCATCAGCAAATTGGCATACAGAAAAAAGGCGAAGCCGGCCCACGCGATAGCGGTTAATACGCCGTCAAAGATGCGCGGCAACACGCGATGCTCGGTTAAGATCAGGGTTTGTTCGTTCATGACATTCTTCCTTTACCTCTATCGGGGCTGACCCAGCGAGCCCTGGCGCGTTTACGTTTCAACATGACTTTGGGGAAGGCAACGATGGTGGTTAACAGGCCAATCATCCAGTACACCATCGGAAACCAGATCACCCAGAACAGCGAGCCGGCGACGCCGCGTTCATAGCGCCGTTCGATGTACAGACTGGCGATAAACTGCAGCAGACACATCACCCCCAGCAGCAGCCCGGTAAATTCCGGCGGAAAAAGGCTGCGGACGGTCAGATTCTCCGGCAGCGGGGCAAAATGGCTGGCGATGAACAGCAAAATGGTGACCGCATAGGCGAAGGCCCACAGCGTGGAGAGGGCATATTCGAGAAACAGCGGCCACATCCGGTGATGCTCCCAGCGAAACAGGCGGCGCAGATTGACCAGAAAAACCTCGGCGCCGCCTTGCGCCCAGCGTAACCGCTGTTTCCACAGCCCCTTCAGCGTCTCCGGCATCAGGATCCAGCACAGCGCTCGCGGCTCGAAGAAAATCGCCCAATGGCGTAGCTGCAGCTTCCAACTGATATCGATATCTTCGGTGATCATATCCGGGCTCCAGTAGCCGACGTCCGCCAGCGCCTGGCGACGAAAAGCGGCAATCACACCGGAGACGGTAAACACCCGGCCGTAAATACGCTGGGTGCGCTTAATCAGCCCGATTATCGAAGAGAATTCGCCGACCTGAATGCGGCCAATCAGCGTCGAGCGGGTACGAATTCGCGGGTTGCCGGTCACCGCGCCGACGTGGGGATACTGAATCAGCGGCGCTACCAGGTAGGCGGCGGTATCACGGTCGAGCAGGGCATCGCCGTCGATGCACACCAGCAAGTCCCCACGCGCGGCGGCAGCGCCGGCTTTCAGCGCTACCGCTTTCCCCTGATTTTCGGCTAGATGAATCACCCGCAGCAGGTCGTACTCTTCCGCCAGTTGATTCAGCACCCTGGCGGTATCGTCGGAGGAGCCGTCGTTGATGGCGATCACCTCAATGTTGCGATAGCGCTGAGCCAGCGCGGCTTCGATGGTCTCGCGGGCATTTCTCTCCTCGTTAAAGCAGGGAATCAAAATAGAGATCAGCGGATCGCCGTCGAGTTTCGGCGGCGGCGTCTCTTTACCCCACGGCCAGTGGCGTTCCAGTTGAAACCAGAAGTAGAGCCCGCCGGTTATCCACAGCACCGACATAAACAGCGGCCAGAAGAAGACGAAATCCAGTATCAACTCGCCGGTGAAAACGGCGGCCACGCCCAGCGGTAGCCCGAAAACCAGGCATAAAATCGAAAATGCGATAATGCGATCAGTCATTGTTGGGATACCAGTACGATGAAAACAGGGGCCTGATTTTTGAGATATCAGGCTGATTATTAAGAAAATCGTCGGGGTAGTAGCCGTAATTGTTGACGCCGTTGAGCTGTAATGTCCGCATCCAGTCGACCAGCTGTTGGTCAGGGATGGCGTTTTGCTGCGGGAGACTCCAGTCTTTAGCCTGTAGCTCAAAAATGGTTTTCTTCAGTGCGCCCGGCCTGGCGCTGATGGCGCGCACCAGACGCGCCAGCCACGCATCGCTTTCCGCAACCGGAACGGATTCCATCAGCGGCATCGCCATCGGCACCGTCCAGTCGTAGGCCGCCAGAAAATCATCCAGATTCTGCGCGAACCAGGCCTCGCTTTCCGGTTGCAGGATCGGCAGGGCGAAGATATTGCGCGCGGTTCTCACCTGCGGGCCGCGAATCGCTTTCACGCTCTGGCTGAGCGTGCGGGTGAAGTCGATAAGCGTCTGACTTTTAAATCGCGTCCAGGCGTGCAGCGTGGCGGGGTTTTGGCGGATCTGCGCGATATCCTCCCGATGGCCCGCCGCACGCCAGGCAGCCATCGCCCCGGCGCCGGCATCTTCGTAATCCGTCAGTACCGCGTCGTCGTGGAACAGCACGCCGTCAAAGGTCGCGTAGCGGGCAAGGTCCTGATAAATATCGCGGATCTCATCGCGCACCTGGCTATTCCATGGCGACAGACGTACATAGGGGTGAGTAGCCTGGCGCAGCGTGTTGCTTTGTGTATCCCAGCGCTGTACGCGCGGTAGCGAACCGTCCAGATCGAACGCCAGCACTGGCATCCACGCATACACTTTGGCGCCGCCGCGCGTCTGCAATTGCCAGGCGACGAAATTAAACAGATCGGCGCGCATCGGCAGGCGGCGGTTGGGGAAGTAGAGCGCTTTCACCGTGCCGTCGCCGAGCGGATCGGAAAAGGCCTGTAGGAAAACGTGAGTGATTTTCATGTCATAGACGCGCTGGATCAGCTTATCGATATTTTTGCGCTGCTGAGCCGGGTCTTTATCGTAGACATAATCGAGATCGACGTGCATCACCCGAACCGGTTCACGCTCCTGGATTTGCGTCACCTGGCTGGCGAAGGCCTTGATCGACGGGTTACCGGAGATAAGCAGACGGGGAATGTTATCCAGATCGCGCACGTCGCCCAGACCATCGCCTAGGGTAAACGCCAGTTGATAGCCGCGATTTTTGGCAATAGCCAGCGATGTGCCGTTGGCCGCGCCGTAGGGCCATACCCAGGCGCGCGGCGCTTTGCCGGTGACGTCGGCGATTTTGTCGCTCACTTTGCGCACGTCGGTATCGATGCGCTGGTGAAACTGCTGGTCGCTTTCGTAGCGCCCACTGGCCTTATCATAAAAGCGGTTGGCAACCGCCGGTTCGCGGCTACCCTGTGGATTGGCCTGAATACCATAGTGCGAAGCCCAGGTATGCGCGCCGATTTCAACCAGCGGTGATTGCGCGAGCTCGCGCACCATCTCCCAGGTGGCGAAACGTTCGCGCGGGGTCATCAGACCGCCGAAATCGACTTTTTTCTGCTCCGGCGTATCGACCCAACTGCCTACCGGCGCCCACAGTGCCGGGACGTTCCAGGCTTTTAACAGCGGCCAGACCCGGGTGTAAAAACTGCTGTAGCCATCATCGAAACTCAGCAGAAATGCCTTCGGCGGCAGTGTGATTAACCCCGCGTTGGCGTCGAGAATATTTTGCACGCTGATGGCCTTATAACCATTGTGCAGCAGCCAGCCGATTTGATCGTTGAGCGCGCTGGTACGCACCGCCAGATAGCGCTGATCGGCGGCATCGTCTTCTACATCGTGATAGGCCAGTACCAAAAACTTATTATGCGGCCAGGGCTTATTCGCCTCCGGTTGCGGCCGCGCGTCCGGCGGCAGAAAAGGAATCGTCTCTGCGCGAAGCGCGCAGGTCATCAGGAGCCAGCCGATAACCATCAGGCTGATGCGGATACTTTTGTTGACCATGTTTATCCTTAAAACCGTAAATTCGCATCAAGGGCAATGGAGAGATTGCTTTCGCGTTTGCCGTCGTAAGGGCGCTTGTCCCAGTTCAGCATCACGCCGGTGTCGATCACGTTGTTCCAGCGAATACGCTGGCCGTAGCCGAGCATGGCGATAGCGCCGGCCGAATATGCTTTTTGCCAGTAGGCGCCGCCGCCTGCCGCAAGCTGCTGGCTCCAGACGGTATCGTAGTGCTGATACATGACGTGATCGGCGACCAGCGCCGAGGTGGCGGCGAAGTCGCGTTTCGGGTTGTAGTACAGGGTATCCGTCCGGCTGTTGGCGCTGGCGGAAAGCCCAGGTTCCAGATCGAGCGTGATGGTTGGCGATTGCCAGAGCCGCTCTTTGCCGGTGAAGGTGTATTCCTGACGACGGTTGTGGTCGGAGAAGCGGCTGGCGGCGGCGCTAAAGCGATATTCGCGTCGCTCGTTTTGATACCAGCGAACCCATCCCTCGCCGCGGTTGGCGCTGATACCATTGCGCAGCGCGCGCAGCGGCGTCTGGCGCGACAGGCGTTCGACCTCGCCGCCAATCTGCCAGCGATCGTTGAAACTTTGCCAGGCGGAAAGCCGGGCACCGGGTTTGTCGTCGCCGGCAAAATTGTTGTTGGAGATTTCCAGTTCAGCCCAGGCATCACGCGGGCGCCATTCGATGCCGCCAAAGAGCTGGCGGCTGGAGCCTTTTCCTTCATCAAAATTCCCTTTGGCGAAGCGATTACCGGCGAAAAGCCGCCAGTTATCAGCGATTGGCGGGCCGTAAATCGCTGCATCCCAGCTAAAGTCGTGGCTACCGCTGACCGGGTTATCCGAGTGGATCCCCTGAGTACTGTTGAGACGCAATTCCGACATATGGTGCACCTCGCGAGCGCGAGCTAATTTTTGCGTGCTCAGGTCTTCAGGGCTGCGCGCCAGCAGGTCATCGGTTAATAGCTCCATCTGCCGCCACTCCTGAAGATCCATCGCCACGTAGGCCTGCTGGCGTTCGAGGGGAATATTCGACGGCTCCAACGCTTCCGCCGCTTTCAGTTCCCGTTCGGCGGCGCGGGGTAAACCGCGCGCCTGCAGTATCGCCGCGTAGTCAATGCGCAGCCCCTGATTACCGGGCGCGGTAGCGGCCAGTCGGCGGGAGAGACGCTCGGCTTCCGGCAATGCGTTAGTACTCAGTAAATACTGTACCTTCAGCGATTGGGCGTTCAGCCACGGGTCGTTTGGCTGCGGCGTCGGCGAGCCGTAAAGGCGGCGGGTGTAGGGAACACCGTTAGTCACTTTGGCGAGATAGTCGCGGGCGGCCTGATACTGGCCGCTGTCCAGCAGCGCGTAAAATAACTCATGCTGATCATCTTGCGGATCAGGGCGATAAAGGGGATGTTGGCGGGCGATCGCCTGCGCGGCCCCGACGTTCTGTTGCGCAAGATAAGAGGAGATAACCCAGCCGATGGCCCAGTCAGGAACGGGCTGCTGAGCGGCGGTCAGCGACTGATATTCACTGATGACCTGAGTGTAATAGCCGCGGGTGTATAGCGCGCCGAGGCGGTCAATACGCGCGCGGGCAAGATCCTCTGCGGCCTGCGGATCCTGACGCCAGCGGGCGAACAGCGCGTCGTAGCGGTTGAGCGCCATTTGCGCCAGGCGAAAGCGCTCCCGTTCACCGCGGGCAGGGGTGTCCGCCAGCCGTACCCACTCCGCCGCTGCGTCCATTTCCAGCTTTCGCTGCTGTGCGGGCGTTAAGGTGGTTTTGGCTGACCATTGCAGCGCAGGCGAATTGATGCGATTGCTGCTCAGGCTTTCAATCAGGCTATTGAGCGTCTCTCTGTTTTGCGGCGCGAGCTCCTGCGCGCGCATATCGGTGAGTAGCTGGTCCCAGCTTTTTCCCTGACGTAAATAGACGTAGGAGAGCGTCTGCAGGTGAGCGGCGCTGGGTGTGGTGGCGACTAAGCGGCGGGCTTCACTTAGCGCCTGCCCGTCATGGCGCGCATCGGCCAGCGTTTTAATCCGGCCAATAAGATAATCGTCGTTCTTCGGCTGTTGGCTGAGCGCTTGATCCCAAAGCGCCAGCGCCGAAGACCACCGTTTTTGATTACGGTAAGCCTGCGCCGCTGCCGCCGTACCGCGTGCCGGTAGCGCCATATAAACCTGATAACGCTGCCAGACCTGGATAACTTCTTCATCACGTCCAGCCCAGGAGGCAATTTGTAGCCAGTCGGCGACTTGCTCAGGCGTCAAGGCATGTTGTTGCTGATACTGCTGAAGATAATCGAGAAAAGGAGAGTAATTACCTTCACGCGCCTGTAGTACATGCTGTTCATATATCGACTCAGCCCCCTGAGCCAGAATAGGCGTTAACAACAATAAACTAATTGAAAGCGAGAATGTCGTGCGGCGATAAAAGAATAACTTATTGAAACGAGTTGATCTTCCCATAACTATTTACCATATGTCCATCAAGAATCCATTGCACAACACGTCGGCCTTTTAGCTGAATGCAAAAGGATGGGGTAATGAGTTTTTACCTGACGGTACGCGGCTGCGATTACTTATTTAAGGTAATAAAATATCTCCTCGCGATAACGGGGTGGCGATTAATGTACACCTGATATGTTTGCCTGAAAATATGTCAAATAATAGACCTGTGGTTTTAAGATAAATCTGGAAATTGTCCTTTTATACAATAATTAATTGTCTGATGTTACGCATAACTAACTGAATTGGAAAAAGTTAAAGTGCGTCCGAAATTCTGTTTTAATGTTTTTGGTTTGCTTTTCCATGCATAATGTTAGGCTGTTGCTGTAGATATTTAAGACGATTTTTGACAAAAATTCTCAATAGTGGAAAAGCTTCTTTTTTGTGCGAGTTTTTTATTTATAATTAGCCGAAGGGCAGATAATTAGGAAATGACGTAAGAGTCGTGGAGTGGAGCATTCACTATAGATGGAGAGGTTGGAGGTTTACTAAAACGACAAACACATGCTTTATTTTGCTCGCCATAGTCAGCACGCCACCAGGCGCTGTGCATATTCTCCCTGGAGGGGTTTTGTTGCTTTATTGTTAAAGGGATGATTTGTGGCAACGACAATGTTTTTAGTTACTCAGGATCACTATCTCTTTGAAGGGGTAAGGATTTTCTTTCCAGATATCATCCAGTTACATTCGATTGAGCATAAGCTTTTTGAGAGTGATGCCGAGGAGTTTTCGGTGCTGGTGGATAGTCGGGCGCCGCTTTGTTTTTATGATTATCTTATTCCTGGCGCAGCGGAAGCGGGTAAACGTATCTGCTGTATTATGCTTGATATGCGCCATCGGGAAGAGCATTTGCTGAGCTTAAAGTGGTTTCTCAACATGTCTTTGACGCCTACGGATATGGCTAATTTATTTAGCCTGTTTCTTGATGTGAAGAGTAAGCGGCTGACCCGAGAATGGCTCAAGAATTTCAGCCTGAAACCACAGGAACATATGACGTTGACTTTGCTCAGGGCCGGAATGACCATGGATCAAATTGCCGGGGTGCTTAATACTTCAGTGAAAAGCCTGTATCGTAAACGCATTGAGCTTTATGAACGTCTGGGACTGGCCAACTTTAATGAGGCCTGTTTGTTTATCTTTAAAAATAGACTGCTGGAGTGTCCCGCGCAGAAGCGATAAAAAGGGAAATGAATACAGAGTAAGGTATCTACTACAAGCTACTCAACAACGGTATTATGTTAATTTAATCAATCATTGATAGGTATAACCGTAGTTCAGGAATAACTCAGATGATAATCCGCGGTATATGATAAAAATGCTCTTTGGAAGTACTTACTGCTTCGGCAGTTTTAATGCACACAGCAATTAATATTATAAATGTCCTCAATATTGAGCTGGCATAGATTTATCGTGGATCAAATTATCGGGGTTTTCTTTCATTATTTCTTCGGATGGCGTGGTTATATTTATATACGCAAATTAGCTAGCATATGTGAGAGAAATTATCGAATGATCAAGGACAGTATTGCCGAGTCTCTGGAAGCCCGTGGATTGTACCGTCGGGCCGCTTCGCGCTGGGTGGATGTGATGCAGACGTGCGTCGATGATAACGACCGTGAATGGATTAGGATGCACCGCAATAAATGCCTGAAAAAAGCGAAGCTGCCGCCGGCGCGTAAAGAAGAGTTTGCTGACATCCACAAGGCAGCCAGAGAAACGCAGTACCGTATGGGAATTGCCAAGCCGAATGGGGAAGTGTTCCGCCTTCCCGCTAAGAAGAAAGCGACGCGGCGCTAGCGTTTTCAGCGACATCTTGCTGAATCAGACCAAACCGATAGTGTGGTGAGGAAGCCGCGGGTTACTGATGGCCTGTCGGCTCCGCCTCATTCAGGGAATGACTAATTCTATCTCTTACCCGTTTCAGGAAGCTAAGGGCATCTGTTCCCCACAGGTGAGGGTCAAAGTCTGAACCATAGCGCATCCTGAATTCCTCTTCCGGGTTATCTGCTTCTTTCAGCAGAAGGTCAATGTCTGCGATAAGACCATACTTCATGGCGAGATGACTATCGGCGATAAATGCGTCAATTTTGGGGGCGATCTCATCACTATCATCGATAAGGTCATAATCCTGCCCGAAGTAAACCGTGATAAAGCTGTTAAGTTCATTCAGGTTCATTTTTGTCATGTACAAACCGTGTTCAGGGTAGAGGAAAGGCTGTCAATATCGTCGGATGAAGTGAGATAATTAGAGAATACCATAAGCGATGGACATTGAATGCCTGATGGCGCTGCGCTTATCAGGCCTACGGTATGCAGTCGACGTTGAACAGCGCGCTTGTCGCGCTGGCCCCGAAGGGGTGAGCCGCATTGCGGCGAATAATCGAACGCAGTTCGATGAAGAGTCCGGCCGCAGAAAAGCAAAAAACCGCCTTTTGGGCGGGTTCTTTAAATAGTGGTGCCCGGACTCGGACTAACGCCGCAGGCGTTGAACAGCGCGCTTGTC